>CASDOS010000001.1 GCA_949282205.1 uncultured Alphaproteobacteria bacterium
AATTGTGGTTGTACTTGTGATTGAGGTTGTACTTGCTCTGTAACATCATCTTGCACTTGCGCTACCGGAGCTACAATTTGCGCCGCACTTTCCTTTTCTTGCACCGTTACTTCCGCCTCAGGTTGAACCTGCCCTTGCGGTTGTGGTTGAACTTGTGATTGAGGTTGTACTTGCTCTGTAACATCATCTTGCACTTGCGCTGTCGGAGCTACAATTTGCGCCGCACTTTCCGTTTCTTGTGCCGTTACATCCGCCGCTGGTTGAGCCTGCCCTTGCGGTTGTGGTTGAACTTGTGATTGAGGTTGTACTTGCTCTGTAACATCATCTTGCACTTGCGCTACCGGAGCTACAATTTGCGCCGTCGGTTCAACGACCGCTACATTTCCTTTTTCAACATTATTTTTCGCACCATCTTTATCGTTTACAACATCACCAACCTCTGATTTTTCTGGCAAATTCTCCGCCAAACCGGAACTCTCAACATTATTATCAGCGTTTTGAACAGACGAAACCTTCGAGGAATCTTGGGCTCCATTTTCATTTAACTGTTCCTCCGTTTCATTTTGCTTTTTAAAACCGCTTTTACGTTTCTTTAAATCTTGAGCAACAGCCTCTACTTTTTTATCTCTACTAATATTTTCGTTATAATTTTCACTTTTGGGACGAGCCGCTTCTAATTTTTCTTCCTCCATTTTCTTCTTCGTTTTTACAACTTCATCAACAATCACCTGAGGAATAAACTCCGTTTCCCCGCTTTCAACCGCTTTAGTCACCACATCAAATTTAAGATCCTGATACTTCTGTTGATACCAAGAAATCACATCTACAGGTTTAACCCCTTGACTAATCGGATAATAAGCCGCTCCGCCCGCAGCAAAACACAAGAAAAACAAAATCCAAAACGGATGCCTTAAAATAAACAATATCACGAAAATCGGAAAAGTGATAACACTCAGCACAATATAAAAAAACTTAAAAATACCGCTTCTTTGTTTACCCTCAGACATACTACCTCCGCAATAACCAATCACAAAAAAACTATATGTGCAAATATAGATAACTTTTGTTTAAAACAAGTTTAAAAGTTCAAAAAAACTTATAATTAAGACTATTTTTCAGTCACAAAGCGCCACTGTCCCGTTAATTTATCATAAACACAACGGCGTTTATCAAATTCCGGTTTCAATTTATAAACAGATGTAAACTTTGTCGGTTCATAAAAAGCATTAATAACATCTTTATCAACATAATGCACAATTTCCATTTTTCCGCTTTCGTCCGAAAATTTATTAAAATAGCTTTTACCATAAACAAATTTAGGTTTAAGCCTAAGAATAAGCTCATTAATATTAGGCTTAGGCGCAATACCGGTCTGTTCGCCAATAACATCCAACTGTCCGATAAGTTGCCAATAATAAGCCGGATCTTTTCCAAAAAGATTATACATCATACCATCACCATTAAACACATAATCACACGGGCTTATACTTCTGGTAATATAATCCGGCAAATATTTACGCTCCGCTTGCACTTTAATAACTTCCCTATAAAAAATAAATGATTGATAAGAAATAAAGTACAACCCGATAACCACCCCCCACAGCCACACAGTATTTTTAAAAGAAATTCGAGCCCCCAAAGGCGCACCGCATAAAGCAGCCAAATAAACCAAAAGCCAATAGTAATAAGAATAAGGCGAGAAATAAAATTTACGCTGAAGAAACTCTGTCACAAACAAAAGCGCCACCAAAATCCAATATTTATTTTTATAAAAACAAGCGGCAATAGCCCCCGCAAAACCAATTCCGATAAGCACCGCCATAAAGAACGGCAACTCCACGATTTTATGCATTTCAAAGCCATTCACCAAATTGAGATTAAAAGTAAAATTAGAAGCATAATACAACTCAAGCATATCATAATAACACAAATACGCTCCAAACAATATCACTCCGATAATTGGCAAAATCAGAGCTTTAATCATATCAGACGTTTTAATCTCTTTAACAAACCAAAAATAAAGTCCCGAGCACCCCAAAACAAACAGCGGAAAGACAGCTTTTTGCGCAAACATAAATGACACAAAAAACCACACAAATGCAATCACGAGTAACTTTGTTTTATGTTCTTTTAAATACGAAAAATAATAATAAATTCCTCCCATCAAAGCAAAGACCATATAGTTATCGGGACGAAAATCAACTGCATATAATTTATACCCAGGAACTGCAATTGCCGCAGCCATAACCAAAGCCCAGCGTTTATCGCACAAAAACTCGCTACCGATTTTATAAACATAAACCAACGATTTCAAAAACACCAACAACGAAATCAAACAAACGACTTCTGTAACGGTAGCGTTATATGCAAACAAATTGACAATCGGCGCAAACAAATACCACATTAACGGATTATGGTGCTGAAAAAAATCCCGATAAGGAATCTGTCCCTGAGCAATTAAGAAGCTGGAATGAATATGTTCAATATTATCACCATTTTGCGTAGGCACATGAGCAGTCATAAAAGCATATAAAACAGAAACGGCAACAAGCTCCACGCCCAAAGCGACAACCGGAAATTTCTGAAAGAAATTTTCTATCATAACTTTCCAATTTAATTTCCGCAATAAATGCATAATGCCATCCTACCAATCAGCCGATTAAAACACACAATATCAGGCAGAAGTTATTTCCTCCGCCCGACATTAATTATTCCACAAAATACTTACCAATACGTTTATAAATCCCGCCATTTTTTTACCACATTGATATTTCTACGATATGTTTCACTATTGCGCATATCTTCAACATCAACCGGTAATTTCGACCGCCAATTCGGATATTTATCAACATCAGTCCCGGGAAGATTTTGAATACGCATAGATTGAAAAACATCTTCAGGCTGTAACATAAAGACAACGCTGTTAGACTTAGCCATAAACCCATGTACAGCCTCTTCAATACCTTCGGGATAACCTTCACCAAAGAGATAATCACCGTATCTTCTTCTATCTTCGGGCCACACACCTTGACAATCCAATGCATTAAGCAAAAGCCAACGTTCATGCTCACGACATTTATAAGCCGCATCCGCCTCATCAGTGGTAAACATCATCAAATCTTTCATCAATCCGATTTCAGAACCGAACCACCATGCCTTAAGAGGAGGCATATCATGTGTACCCACCGATGCGAAATAGAGAGTTTCATATTCATTTGGCATTTTGAAAGCGAACCCATTATTTTCGCGTTCATTCCACAAAACCCCCAAAGAATAAATATTACGTTCCGCCAACATTTCTTTAAAACCGTCGGCAACATTACCAATGCATTCTCCGACAACGATACATTTATTCAAATAGCTTTCCAAAGCCAAAATATTAAACATATCCTTCACATTATAAGCCAAATAAGTTCCCTGCTCACCTTTATCGGGAATTAAATAAAGACGGGACAATCCCATAACATGGTCAATTCTGAGAGCACCGGCATAACGCATATTAGCTCTTAAAATACGGATAAACGGTTTATAGCAACGTTCTTTAAGTTCAAACGGATTAAACGCCCCCAATCCCCATTTCTGACCGGTTGGAAAACAACTATCGGGAGGAGCCCCTGCTCCGCTTTCTTGCATATAAAGATATTTATCGCTCCAAACCTCTGCACTGTCTTTAGAAACCCCGACCGGCAAATCACGATACAAACCGATAGCCAAATTTCTCTCTTTAATTTTCTTTTCCACCTGCCGTAACTGTCTATCCGCTTCAAACTGCAAGAATTTAAAGAAATCAATTTCCGCTGTATGTTTATGCGCAAATTTCTCGACTTCCGCCCCCAAAGATGAGTCCAACAAATCGTTTATTTTCTTAGCATTTTTTTCATCTGCCGTACATTTTGCATGACACAGGGCCTGAAAAACCGCCAATCGTTTCAATTCCCCGTCATCATCTTTTTTAAAGGCTTGAAATTCTTTCGCATATTCGGAATCTGGATTTTGCTTAACCCTGTCAAAAATATTCTGCAATGCCTTAATTTTAGCATTATAGACAAGCGTATAATTAATTGTTTCACTTTCGCGAGCGGCTTTAACTGCCTGTACATCTTTATCTGCAAGCTCATAAAAAGGTACTTTTTCAACATCAATATAAATTGGATTTAAGAACAACCGACTGATAGAAGCATACGGGCTTGCCGCTTCGGGATAATCGTGCAGCAACACACTAAGAGGATTCAATCCGATAACATCACCGCCGCTGTCTGCTAATAAATCAATCATATTTTCCAAATCAGAAAAATCACCGACGCCCCAATTTCGCTGACTTTTCAACGAATACAGCTGCACAGCAAAACCAAATAATTTATTTTTTCCTTTTGTATCCATTGCAAAACACTTATTAGGCGCAACTGCAAGCAACGTTTTATATTCGGCTTTAGAAGTTTTAACTTTAACATCGTAGTAACCAAACTCAAGACTATCACAAATACACAGCTGTTCTTTAACATAAAGAATACGTCCTTCCTGACGTTTTTCGACTTCGTTCAAAGAAACATTAAGTGCCCGAAAATTATTTTTTCCTTCAGAAGCGATAAAAACTTCGATACCTGCATCAAATTCTTTCTGCGGCAGCACAATATCCATAATCATATTTTCACCGGTAACAACATAAATAGCATCCAATGCTCGTTGCCAACGTTTTTTCTCCAAGCGTTCCAAAGAGCGCTGTATTTCCGCATCATTTTTAGCAGTATAGCCCAAACTTTCAATAAAGAAGCGCAACAAATCATCACTGACGACAGACGTTTTAACTGTTCCGCCACCATATGTAAAACTCAAACTAATACCCAACTTTTCAGCTAATTGATGCAAAAGCACACTCATCACAAACTCCCACGTTAATCATCACAAATTATTTTTTAATTTCAAAACAAAGGACAGACCAAGCCGGCACCCAAATTTCCGCACCGCACGCAATATTATCTGCTTCAAATTTAGAAGAGCTGTCCAACAACAAATTCCATTTAAAAGACTTTTTAATATTCGGCAGTTTCCATTTTAAATGACTAGCCTGTGCATTAAGAATAACCATAAACAATTTTTCACGAGCGCTGACAATATAGGACAAGGACTTTCTAGTCGGCTGATACCAATCCGAATTTGTAAACTCAGTTCCTTTTTCGGTATACCAAGCCAAATCTTTAATTCCCAATTTAGGATCAACAATCTGTCCGGTAAAGAAGTTTCGCCGACTAAAGATACCCATTTTGCGCCGAAGTCTGATAAGATTTTTTACAAATCTCACATTAGCAATCGCCTCATTTCCAACCGCATCCCAAACCATATATGAAATAACATTATCCTGACAATAAGCATTATTATTACCGAACTGTGTATTAAAAAACTCATCACCACCGCGAATAATCGGCGTACCAAAAGAGAGGAACAAAGTACACATCATAGCGCGTTGACGAAGTTTACGATTTTCAAGAATATCTTTATTATCGGTTTCGCCCTCAAAACCGGAATTATAGCTCCAATTCGCATCACTACCGTCACGATTATCTTCCCCGTTAGCATAATTATGTTTATGATTATAGCTAACCAAATCGGCCAAAGTCATACCATCATGAACGGTTAAATAATTAACCGAACTCCAAATTGTTCTTTTGCTCGGACCAAAAATATCGCTGGATCCGGAAATACGACTGGCCAATTCTCCGATTTGACGTTCATCTCCCCGCCAAAAGCGTCTAGTCACATCACGATATCTATCATTCCACTCCATCTGTCCGGGAGGAAATGCCCCCAACTGATATCCACCGATACCAACATCCCAAGGTTCTGCGGTCATTTTAACTAGTTGCAACACTTCATCCTGCCGCAGTGCCATTAAGAAACCACTACTCTGGCTAAATTCTTGTTTAACACGAGCCAACGACGTAGCCAAATCCAAACGGAAACCATCGACATGCATTTCCTCAACCATATAGCGCATTGAATCCATAACCAAAGTTAAGACATATGGATTCTGCAAATTAAACGACGCACCGCACCCAGTACTATCATAGTAATAACGTTTATTTGAACCATCAAGAGTATAATAACTTTCGTTATCAATACCTCTGTAACAGAGTGTCGGTCCCAGATGATTTCCCTCAAGTGTATGATTATAAACCATATCCAAGATAACCTCTAAACCGCTTTCATGAAAACGTTTAACCATACGTTTAAAGTTATTAATATCACCATTAACCATATAGCTCGGTTCAAGAGCAAAAAAGTTAAGAGTTTCGTACCCCCAAAAATTACTTTTCATACCGGCATTTCTCTCAGCCATAAAAGCATTAACGGGTAAAAGTTCGACAGAAGTAACACCAAGCCACTTCAAATATCCGCAAACACTTCTGCTGGCCAAACCGGAGAAAGTACCTCTTTTAGCATCTTGAACTTTCGGATGCAATCTGGTATAGCCTTTAACATGTAATTCATAGAAGACAGTTTTCGTCGGATCAACCTGTGGTGGCACATCACCGCTCCAGTCAAAATCAGAATTATCGACCACCACGGACTTCGGCACATAAGGCGCACTATCCAAAGTTGAGAAAGATAAATCTTTTTCGATACTATCGGTATCATAACCAAAAATTGCCTTATGCCAAATAAGCCGCCCGATAATTTTCTTCGCATATGGATCCAACAACAGCTTATTAGGATTAAAGCGTTTACCTTTAGTCGGTTCATAAGGACCGTAAACACGATACCCATACACTTGACCTGGAGTTACGCCCTCAAGATAAATATGCCAGATATTATTTTCGTGAACAGGAAGTTCATAGCGAGCAATTTCTTTAACACCGCTTTTATCAAACAAGCAAAGTTCGACCTTTGTAGCGGCTGCGGAAAAGAGAGCAAAATTAACCCCCCATTCATCAGCAGTAGCCCCCAACGGATAAGCACGACCTTCCCACACTCTAATATCTGGCATATACCCTCTCTACAAAATAAGACAAAAGATTAATATCTAATATGTTTCAAAACGATGGTTGACAAAGGCGGGAGTGTCAACTCAATAGAATGAGGACGTCCATTAACACTCTCATTTGAAGCATAAAGTTCGCCTTCATTTTTAACACCGCTCCCCCAATAGTTTTTATCATCACTATTAAAGATTTCCTGATAAGCACCGCTATCCGGCACACCAAGTTTGAATCCATGACGCACCACCGGAGTAAAGTTAGAAATGACAATCATATAATTATTATAATCATGTCCGCGCCGAATATAAGAAATAACACTGTCATTTGCATTAGCATGATCAATCCATTCAAATCCTTTGCTATCAAAATCTTCTTCATAAAAAGCGGAGTTACCTTTATACATCAAGTTCAAATCGCGCACACAATTTTGCATACCTTTATACATAGGATATTCAAGCAAGTGCCATCTCAAGCTCTCGGCGGAATTCCATTCCCAATCTTGTCCGAATTCGCATCCCATAAAGAGCAATTTTTTGCCTGGGTGTGTCCACATAAAGCCGTAATAAGCGCGAAGGTTAGCAAATTTCTGCCATTCATCACCCGGCATTTTTCCGAGCATAGAGCCTTTACCATGAACAACCTCATCATGCGAAATCGGCAAAATAAAGTTTTCATTAAAAGCGTAGAGCAACCCGAAAGTCAATTTACCATGTTCGTATTTACGATAAACAGGATCTTTGCTAATATAATGGAGAGTATCATTCATCCAGCCCATATTCCATTTATAACCAAAACCCAGTCCCCCCATAGAAGTCGGGCGAGAAACCATCGGCCAAGCCGTAGATTCTTCGGCACAAGTCATAACCCCGGGACAAGTTCCGTAGCACAATTCATTCATTTTACGAATAAACGCGATTGCCTCAAGATTTTCATTACCGCCATAGATATTTGGTATCCACTCACCATCTTTACGAGAGTAATCCAAATAAAGCATAGAAGCAACAGCATCTACCCGAAGTCCGTCGATATGATATTCTTTAAGCCAATACAATGCGCTGGAACAAAGAACATTACCAACCTCAGTACGACCATAGTTATAGATTTTAGTACCCCAATCTTTATGTTCGCCTTTACGCGGATCAGCGTGTTCATAAAGGTGTGTTCCGTCGAATTCGACCAAACCGTGTCCATCTTTCGGGAAGTGAGCCGGCACCCAATCCATAATAACGCCGATATTAGCCTGATGAAATTTATCAATCATATATCTAAAATCATCAGGATTACCAAAACGAGAAGTCGGAGCAAACAGACCTGTAACTTGATATCCCCAAGATGCGTCTAACGGGTGTTCGCAAAGCGGCAAAAACTCGACATGAGTAAATCCCATATTCATAACATAAGGAACAAGGGTATCGGCCAATTCGCGATAATTTAAGAATTCAGAACCATTCACACCTTTTCTGCGCCAAGAGCCGAGATGTACTTCATAAATAGAAGTTGGTCTATCAAAGCTATTATAAGAAGCACGATAATTCATCCAATTATCATCATTCCACTTATAGTGATTAAGGTCAAAAACAATAGAAGCCGTATTCGGTCTGACTTCCGAATAAAACGCCATTGGATCACTCTTTGTCAAGATATATCCTTCATGAGTTTTAATTTCGTATTTATAATATTCCCCTTCAGAAATATTCGGAATAAAGATATCCCAAACGCCGCAATTATAATGTTTACGCATCACATTAACACGACCATCCCAATTATTGAAAGCGCCGATAACGGAAACCCGCTTTGCATTAGGAGCCCATACGGAAAAACCAACACCTTTAACTCCATTAATTTCCATAATATGAGCGCCTAATTTTTTATACAAATCCAAGTGATTACCTTCAGCAAACAGATACTCATCTATATCACCCAAAATTGATGGAAAAGAATAAACATCACATTCCTCATAAGTTTCATTTTTATCATTAGTAATTCTGAACTTATAAGAGAAGTTATCTACATTCATCACACCGAGATTAATCTGATAAAACCCTCTTTTATCCAGCATATTCATCAAGCCGAGAGAATTTCCGTCAGCATCTAACAATTCGATTGATTTCGATTTAGGTTTATAAGTGCGAATAAAAACTTCTTTACTACCTTTATCCCGATGAATGCCCAACACCGCCATCACATTTTCATAATCGCCGTTAATAATGCAGTCCATCTCATTTTTCGACAATAAATTTTTCATTTCTCCCTCACTACAGGAACTCAAAACCGCAAAGTCATGCGGGGTATTATTATTCTCTGATTTTACAGTTTTACTTTTAACTGTGTTGGCCATAACTATAACTCCAAAATATAAACAAAAAACAGGTTACGAAATAGATATAAAAACAAATCAAAAAAATTGCAAGAATTTTATTATTTTTTTCACCAAGAGCATCCTTTAATTTCCTTTTAAAAACAAGTAGATTAGGCGTATCACAAAGGCCCCAAGAATCTCTGTCAGAAAGAAAAGCAAGACAGAAATTTTCAAGCCCGAACAAAAAGCAAAAAACACCTTTCGAAACCATATAAAAAAGGCATACAATTTTTGCTATTTTTTTCATTTATGATTTGATAAAAACTTTCATCACAAAGAAATACACTTGGCTATCATTTACATTTCATTTTTTTTGCACAAGAAACAAAAAAATTTTTTTTTATTTTTTTTATCATTTTTTTTGACATATTTTCAAACTGCAAATGCATTTTTCCCCGACGATGTGCGTCCACAAAAAATACAAGAAAAACAAGAGTTTGTATACATTTTCGCGCAACAAAATCCCCTCAAAAATTCACCTTTTTCACCCCTAAAAAAAAATTTCATTTAGCCCGATTTTTTTAATGATTTTTTAATCTATTTGTGTATATACAATGACTAACAACCAAAACGAAGAAAATTCGTGTTTACAAAATAAAAATTATATTTATACTTAACCTTGTTTTTATAACAAATTATTTGGAGAATTGAAATGACATTCAATGAAAATTTAATTAGAGAAGCTGCTTATTACAATTGGCAGAATGCTGGTTGCCCGTTCGGACAGGATGAAAAATTCTGGAATATGGCAATTGAACAAATCTATGGTTCAAAAGCTACAAAGTCTTGCTGCAGCACATCTTCTTCTTCTAAGAAGACAGCTTCTTCCTGCAAAAAAACATCTTCTTCTAAAACAAAATCTAAGAAGTAAGATTTTTTTGAAGACCTTATAAAAAAACCACCTGTAATTAGGGTGGTTTTTTTATATGAAAAACATAAAAAACAGCACAAACATCACTTATTCTTTACTTAAAATTAAGCTATAAAATCCTAGACTAAAACCAACCAGAAACCAATTAAAGTAAAGCGAAAACAGAATGAAGCAAATAAATCCGTTAAAAAGACTAGACATAGCATGTTTTTTGCGCTCACAATTATATTTAGCGCCGGTACTTTTATTATTCTATCAACAAAACGGTTTAACCATAGCGGATTTTGTTTTATTTCAAGGAATATTCCAATTAACGGGCATCATTTTTGAAATTCCGTGCGGATACATCGCCGATGTCATATCCAAAAAAAAAGTACTGATTTTAGCTTTTTTGTGTTTTTTCTTACGCGCCGCGGTATGGCTTAGTTTTTCGGGTGTATACATTATTCTATTAGGCGAACTTTTCAACGCTCTTTCCCGAGCATTTTTATCGGGTGTATATGATAGTTACATATACGATTATCTAAAAAACGAAAACAAGACCAAACGCATGTTAAAAGAATGTGGTCGCACCAATTTTGCCATGTCATCAGGAGCCATGTTTGCCGCGGTATTCAGTGCGGTGCTATATGACAAATACGGCACGGTAATACTTTTAAGTTTAGAATTTTGCCTAACGTTAATCAGCATCATTTTACTGACCACATTACCCAACCCGCCGTCGGCACGTCCGCACGCACAAACAATAAGAGAAAAATTTAACGAAATAAAAGACACCACCATCGCCACGATAAAAAACAAAAACATCAATGTTTACATATTATATTCGGCCTTACTTTTCTCAACAACATCACTATTTTGCTGGTGTTTTCAACCCTTATTAAAAATATCGTCGGCACCAGTGATAATGTTCAGTTCCATATACGTTATCAATCACGCCCTAAGAGCAGCATTTTCATTTTATGTCAACAAGCTCAAGAAGTTTTTCGGGTTCAACCGTCTATTGGTTGTAACAACATTTTTATGCCTATATTCATTTGCCTGCATGATATTAAGTTTTTATTTCGAACAACCGAACGTTGCCTTTATCTGTTTAATTTTTGTATGCATCGGCATCGGTTTCCAACTGGCATTTGCGATTGCCAACATCAACCACATACATAATTTTGCACTTGAAGAAACGCGCGCCACCATATCATCTGTAAACAACATGCTCCAACAAAGTATTTCGGGAATATCATTAATTTGTTTCAAATTTGTAATAGCACCGGACAATGAAAACAGCGGATTAAGTTTTGCCGGAGCATTCTCGATATTTGGCATTTTTTATATGAGTTTATTTATTTTTTTACTGTACATCATCTACCAACGCACACAAAAAACAAGTAAAATAGCAGAACAGAAAAACATTAGATATCTTTAACCAAAAATAAAGTAATAACGCTTAATATAAAGCAAAATTATTGTTTAACCGAAAGAGGATTACCCCATGTCTGCTTGGATTATTTTTCTGATAATATCACTGGTATGTTTCGTCGTAGAAATATATACTCCGACGATGTTTTTTTTAAATTTCGCCGTTGCCGGGATTGTATGCACATTATTGGCATTATTTACGGAAAATTACAATATACTCGTCCCCATTTTCACAGCATTATCCATTATTTTCGTACTATTTTTACGTCCTTTACTTAACATCAATCCGAACAAAGAAAAAAAGCACAGTTTTGAATCACAATATATCGGTCAAACAGCCACCGCGATAACAGACATCAGTGCTTTTTCGGGACGTTTAAAAATCTACGATGAAGACTGGGAAGCCCGCACAAGCGAAGATAATAATACAGAAATCAAAAAAGGCTCAAAAGTAAAAATCGTCAGCCACAACGATTTAACAATGTTTGTTGAAAAGAAAGGAAAAAAATAATGGAAACCTTATTAGTTGTACTGGTAATCACGGCAATAGCAATAGTAATAAAAGGTTGCATTATAGTTGAGCAACAAGAAGTCGTAATCATTCAGCGTCTCGGGAAGTATAAAGAAACACTAAGTGCCGGTTTAAACTTTATAGTTCCGTTTATCGATGCGCCCAAAAGCACTTACAAAAAAGTCAGCACAACATATCCGGATGGAAGAACATACTCCTATATGCAAAAGAGTACACGACTAGATTTAAGAGAAACAGTTTATGACTTTCCTCGTCAAAATGTGATTACCAAAGATAACGTATCCATCGCCATAAATGCTGTTTTGTATTTTCAAATCATCAATCCTGAAAAAGCCGTTTATGGAGTTGAAAATTTATCCGAAGCCATTGAAAAATTAACCCAAACGACACTACGCCAATTGATAGGCAAAATGGAATTACAAGAAACATTAGTATCACGCGATAAAATAAATGAAGAATTGCGCGGCATTTTAGATTCTGCATCAGACAAATGGGGAGTAAAAGTCAACCGCATAGAATTGCAAGACATCACCCCACCGTCTGATATTCAATCGGCAATGGATAAGCAGATGAAAGCGGAACGAGAAAAGCGCGCCATGATATACGAAGCGGAAGGCGAAAAAGAATCATCCATTCGCATCGCAGAAGGACAAAAAGAAGCAGCCATCCGCAAAGCTGAAGGAGAAAAAGAGGCATCAATATTAAGAGCAGAAGGTATAGCTCAAGCGCGTATGGTCGAAGCGGAAGCCGAAAAAGAAGCCATAAAAAGAATAATTGAAGCCCTATCCAGCAAAGGCCAAGCGGACAAATATTTAATCGCCATGAAATATTTAGAAACGATGAAAGAAATGACCTCAGGTCAAGACAACAAAATTGTATACATGCCCTATGAAGCCAGTGCCGTTTTAAGCTCGGTTGACGGCATCAGAGAAATGCTATCCACCAAAAAAAGTGCTTAAATATCCTATAAGGAGCAAAGAAAAATAATGTTTATTTTACTGACACTCGGAATATTCATATTAAAATTTCTGGCCCTTGGTGTTGTCGGTTTATTTTTCGCCGAAGATTTAGAACTGACCCGTTCCGTAGGCGGAGCTGTATATTCAAGTTATTTAACCATTGGAATATGCACTTTTTTTGCATTATTTTTCTTTGTACTTGAAAAAAGGTTATTTTGGCTAATCATCGCCGGAGTACTGGGCTTTTTATATCTCGGGATGTACAATGGCGCACCGGGAATTAAAGAAGTTCATCAAAGCAATGATTTAAAGAGCCGCTATTTTAAGGATACGAGTACATTTATTGCCCGCATGCACGACGTAGCCTCTATAATTCAAAAAGACACTCAATAAGAAAATCCCCGCTTATTTTGATCTGTACCCCAGAAAGTGGAGGAAAAAAGGAAATCCCCTTTGAAAAAAATATTCAAAGGGGAATTTTTTTGTTAAACTCACACAAAAGGAGATAAGAATGAGCAAAATAAGATTTAGTAAAGAAGA
>CASDOS010000002.1 GCA_949282205.1 uncultured Alphaproteobacteria bacterium
ATTTACAAATTTATCTTTGGGGGCATTTTCAGACTTTGAAGGGATTATATAGGTAATTGTTTCATCAAAATATTGGTAAGGTCTGATTTTTTGATAAACGAGCCAGCCTCCCTTATCCAGACACATATTTTCTTCATTGCAAGGTTTTAGAGTATAGGTGAAAACTTGTGTCTCTTCTTTTTCATTTTTGTAGTTATATTTAAAACATTCCAAACTAACCGTATCCATTTGGTTGTTAATGAGTTTGCAGGTATAATTATACTTAAAGTCTTTACTGGAAACCATATAAATATTTGTTGGGGTTAATTGCACTTCATAATTTGAATGCGATGCAGAAATCATTTTTTCATAAAAGATTGGATTTACAAATTTTTCTTCCTTGTTCAGATTAAACAAAGAGCAACTGGTGGTTATGATTGTGGCAATTATGCAGGCGATACTGATTTTTTTCATCTTTTCTCTTCTCCATTGATTTTGATGGTATTTTAAGAGCGAATGTTGAATTTATTGTTAAAAGGGGCGGTTATTAAAGGATTTGCTAATTTCTGTTCTCACTTTTGGAGTGGTGATTGTTCTTATATATCGTGTTATCCTAGCTATCTCTTATGCAATACCTTTTCTATATCTTTGAAATTATCAAATCGCCATAGTTGCGATTGGGTGTTTATTTTATCCCTAATATATGTTTCATCCATAAACTTTCCTTTACCTAACAATATCGGCTGTATTCCGGCATTATAAGCACACTCTGTGTCTTGTTTAGTATCGCCAATGAGCCATACATTATCTTTATTTATTTCATAATCTGTATTAGCTAATGCCGCATATACCAAATCCGGATATGGCTTATTATGAACTGCATCTCCATTTCCCAAGATAGACGTAAACGGAATCTTTGGAAAACAGAAAGCTACCTCTCTTAATAATAAAGATTTTTCTTTATTCGAAACGATATATAATCTAATGTTTTTATGTAAGCACTGTTGCAAAAATTCTTCGGCTCCTTCTAAAGGTGCAATTTTATTATATGCATTTTGAATATAGTATGCCAAATAATCCGTGTATACTGACTCAGCGTCTTCTCCAAAAAAGTTAGGAAAATTTTCCTTAAGAGATTTAGATGTGTCTCGATATTTGCTCTTTGTTGTATTCCAATCTTCTCTTCCATACTTTTTTAATACATATTCCATTGCGTCCACTACGGCTATGCGTGTATGAGCTAACGTATCATCCCAATCAAATAAAATAGCTTTGGGCTGTTTAATTTTGTTATTCATTTACATACCTTACTTAACTTTACCTGAATCTCATCTATCCGGCGAGATAAGTCTTTACTGCTTCGTTTTGCTCAAATAAATATAGCAATATTTTTAAGGCTTGTCCGCGTGGAGTGGTTAGACTTTGGTCTTGTTTTAAAATATTATGGACATCGTCTCGCGCTTTTATCAATAAATCTTGGTGGACACTCATATCGGCTAACTTAAATTGCGTAAATCCGGATTGTCTTGTTCCTAATATCTCTCCACCGCCTCTTAGTTCTAAATCCTTTTCCGCTATATAAAATCCATCTTCGGTTTGCTTCATAATATTTAACCGCTCTCTGGCAACACTGCTTATCGGGTATGAATAGAGCAACACACACGTTCCCGCTTCATATCCTCTTTTTATCCGCCCTCTTAATTGATGTAGTTGTGAAAGTCCGAATCTTTCCGCATGCTCTATTATCATTACGGTTGCTTCCGGCACATTAACGCCGACCTCTATAACAGTGGTTGCAACGAGAAGTTTTTTTTCACCTTTTTTAAATTGCTCCATCACAGCATCTTTTTCGGCTTCTTTCATTTTTCCGTGCACTAACCCGACAACATCTCCAAAATATTGCTTTAGCATTTCGCTACGTTCGGTTGCCGCCGCCAAATCAGATTTTTCCGACTCCTCTACCAATGGGCATACCCAATAGGCTCGTCCTCCTTCTGCTAACTTACGTTGCAAGGCTGTAATAATCTCGGGCATCTTTTTTACGTTAATCACTGCTGTAACGCAGGGTTTTCTTCCCGCAGGCAGTTCCCCTATTTTCGTATAGTCCATATCCCCATATGCTGTCAGCAATAAACTTCTTGGAATCGGCGTTGCCGTCATTACCAAAACATCACTCATTGTTCCTTTAGATGACAGCGATAGTCTTTGATTTACGCCGAATCTGTGTTGTTCATCAATAACAGCATAGCCTAAATCCTTAAATGTTACTCCTTCGGTAAATAAAGCATGCGTACCTATCAGTATATTAATTTCACCGTTTTGCAGTTTTTCATAAATTTCTCTTTTTTCTTTGGCTTTTAATTTACCTGTCAGCAAACCTACCGTTATGCCTAAATTTTTACTTAAAGAGCTTATAGTTTCATAGTGCTGTTTGGCTAATATCTCCGTTGGCGCCATTAATGCGGCTTGCGCGCCATCTTCTATTACTTTTAACATACTTAAAAATGCCACAACGGTTTTTCCGGAACCGACATCTCCTTGCAACAGTCGCAACATTTTATGCGGAGAATTTTGGTCTTTGGTTATTTCCGCCAATGCTTCTTCTTGCGCAGATGTCAGCTTAAACGGTAGGCTTTCTATTGCTTTTTTATACAATTCTCCCGTTCCTATAAATGAACGCCCATTTTTTCCTCTTACTTTTTGCCTAATTAAAGCCAAAGCCAGTTGGTTTGATAAAATCTCATCGTATGCCAATCTTCTTCGAGCTGTTGATGATGCTAATAAATCTGCCGGATTTTTAGGATGATGAACGCGATATAATGCTGATTTAAAATCTATATACTCTAAATCTCCCAAGGAATCCGATGATAGCCATTCGGGCAAAGTCGGTACATTTTTTAACCCGTTTTCTACTAATCGGCACACCATTTTATTGGTTATACCGGCTGTTAACGGGTATACCGGTTCTAAACGCATAATCTGAGGTAACATTTCTGCCGATACGGAATAATCAGGGTGACTCATTTGCCACATTCCGTTAAAATATTCCAACTTGCCGCTAATTGCTCTTTTGCTGCCAAGTGGGTAATTTTTTTCTATCGAATCTGCATATACTTTGAAAAATACCAGCACTAATTCAGCTGTTCCGTCCGTACAATACACGCGATACGGATGCTTCTTTGTTTGGGGGACCACATGTTCCGTTATAGTTACCACACCTGTCCAAATTCTTCCATCTTTTGCGTTTATCAGCGGTTCATTATAAGTCCTGTCAACCAAACTTACCGGAAGGTGAAACAAGATATCTATTATCTTTTCTCCGCAAAGTTTGTTTATTAACTTACTATATTTCGTACCAACCCCTTTTAGGCTTTCTATGCCGGCAAATATAGGATATAAAATATTCGGACGCATGATTTATAGGCTTTACAAATTTCCTGTTTAGGTTATTAATTATGTAACTTAATAGCAGAAGTGACTGTAAATGTCTAATGATTTTGATTACTTTAATAAGAAAAATTTATCCGGCGTTGCAAAAGATGCCGAGGCTTTTGCCATACTCGATTTATTACAGGCTTCTTCTAAAAATATCTTGTGCATTTTAAGTGATGGAGCTTCTCTTAAACAAACTTACGATACTCTTAAATTTATTGCTCCGGAAATTGATGTGTTAACCTTTCCGGCTTGGGATACTGTTCCTTATGACCGTGTTTCGCCAAATTCAACCATTCTTTCTAAGCGTATTGAAACTTTAGCGAAACTTGTCTTAGATGATGTAAAAAAACGAAAAGTTGTTTTAACAAGTATCGGAGCGGCTATTCAAAAATTACCCCCTAAGAAAATCTTTCTTAATACGAGAAAATCTATCCAAGTCGGTGGTAAACTTAATTTCGATGAGTTTTTACACTATGTTGCCATTAACGGATATTCTCGTGTTGAACAGGTGATGGAATCCGGCGAATATGCTGTGCGCGGCGATATTATTGATATTTTTCCGAGCGGGGCGGAACAACCTTTACGCATTGACTTATTTGATGATGAAGTTGAACGCTTGCGGCTTTTTGATGTCGAAACGCAGCGCAGTACAGAGGATTTGAAATTTTACAGTTTTGATAGCGCTAATGAAGTTGTTTTGGATAAAAATACTATCAAAACTTTTCGCTCTAAATACCGCGAGGCCTTTGGTGCTGATGGGCTGAAAGATGAACTTTATGAAAGCATTTCCGATGGTAAAAAATATTTGGGCATGGAAAACTGGCTGCCTTTCTTTTATGATGATCCCCTTCCTTCTTTATTCGATTATCTCCCCCGTGCCGATGTTATTTTGGGTATTGATTGCGATAACGCCCTTAAAGCTAAAGAAGAAACTATTGCCGACCATTATGATGCACGATTGGAAGCGCTGAAATTTCGCGAAGTTTCCGATGTCGACAGATATCACCCTATTGAACCGGATACTCTTTATATAAATACAAAAAAATTTTTGGAATTGATTCATGCTCGGGATTATGTCAAACTTTCAAAAC
Source organism: uncultured Alphaproteobacteria bacterium (assembly GCA_949282205.1). GTDB lineage: Bacteria > Pseudomonadota > Alphaproteobacteria > RF32 > CAG-239 > CAG-267. Next base: position 4,506 of record CASDOS010000002.1, read on the forward strand.
GAACTATGCCTGAAGGTAATGATAATATTGACTATGGCGCTGTTCCTCAGAAAATTTATGCCTCTCTTAAAAATATCAATAATTTAACCGTCTATGAAAATTTGGCACATGATTGTAATGCAAATAAACTTAAGAAAAAAATTATTTGCTGTTATACGCAGGGTTCTTTGGACCGTATGTATAATATTCTGCAAGAAAATAAATTTACCAATCTGGTTTGTGTCGAAAATTGGAAAGACGCTCTGAAAAATGCTTCCAAAGGAAAAATTGTTCTGACCGTCCTTGAATTACAGCATGGCTTTGTCAGTAAAGATTTTTTCATTGCTACCGAGCAAGATATTTGGGGTGAACGAAAGAATATTCGTTCTCATAAAAAAGTTTCCGCTGAGAACCTTATTGCCGATATTTCGTCTCTTAATGTCGGCGAATATGTTGTTCATATTGAACATGGTATCGCTCGATTTGACGGATTGGAAAATATCGTAACAGACGGTGTGGCTCACGATTGTTTGAAGCTCATTTATGCCAACAACGACAAACTTTACGTTCCGGTTGAAAATATTGATGTTATCAGTCGATATGGCGCGGAAGACAGCAATGTTACGCTTGATACATTAGGCGGCTCGGCCTGGGAAGCTAAAAAATCTCGCGTTAAAGAAAAAATTAAAGATATTGCCGAAAAACTAATTCAAATTGCCGCTCAAAGAAAAATGAAAAAGGCGGAGATTTTTGTGCCGGAACGTGGGCTTTATGACGAATTTTGCAGCCGCTTCCTCTATACCGAAACAGATGATCAATTAAGCGCCGTTAATGATGTTTTTAAAGATTTATCTCTCGGCTATCCTATGGATAGACTTGTTTGCGGGGATGTCGGTTTTGGTAAAACAGAAGTTGCTTTGCGCGCCGCTTTTACGGTTGCTTCAAGCGGGGCTCAGGTTGCGCTTATTGTCCCTACTACCCTTCTGGCTCGACAACATTATTTGAATTTCAAAGAGCGCTTTCAAGGATTTCCAATTAAAGTTAAAATGCTTTCAAGACTCGTTACCCCAAAAGAAGCTCGAGAGGTTAAACAAGAACTTAAGGACGGCAGTCTTGAAATTGTTATCGGTACGCACGCCTTGTTGGCAAAAGATATTGAATTTTGTAATCTCGGTTTGCTGATTATTGATGAAGAACAGCATTTTGGCGTGGCTCATAAAGAGCGACTTAAACAACTTAAATCCGATGTGCACATCTTGACACTTAGTGCAACTCCTATTCCTCGAACACTTCAATTATCTTTAACCGGCGTTAAACAATTGAGCATTATAGCGACTCCTCCGGTTGATAGATTAGCGGCGCGTACGTTTGTTATGCCTTTCGACAGAGTGATGATTAAAGAGGCTATCTATCGTGAAAAATATCGCGGCGGTCAGATTTTTTTCGTATGCCCCAGAGTTTCCGATATCATCCAAATAGAGCCTAAACTGAAAGAACTTGTGCCTGATGTTAAAATTGCCGTCGCACATGGACAAATGTCTCCTACTCATCTTGAAGAAGTTATGTGTGACTTTGCTGATGGTAAGGCGGATATCTTGCTTTCTACTACAATTATCGAATCCGGTATTGATCTTCCAAAAGTTAATACGATGATTATTTATCGTGCCGATATGTTTGGGTTGGCGCAGTTGTATCAATTACGAGGCAGAATCGGACGCTCTAAATTAAGAGGATATTGCTACTTTACCGTGCCTAATCAAAAAGTCCTCACACCTGTTGCCGAAAAAAGACTAAGTATTTTACAAGCTCTTAATCAACTTGGAGCAGGATTCTCTTTAGCTAATCATGATTTAGATATTCGCGGTGCCGGAAATATTTTAGGTGTTGAGCAATCGGGGCATATTAAAGATGTCGGAATCGCTCTTTATCACCATTTATTGGAAGAGGAAATTAATCGGATTAAAGTAAGACAAGCCGGCGAAGACGTATCTACAATCTCTCATTCAACCGATTGGTCTGTTCAAATTTTAACAGGGGTTCCGATTATTGTTCCTGAAAAATATGTTGCTGATTTAGGGGTTCGTTTGGGACTCTATAAACGCATCGGCTCGCTTAAAACAGTCGAGGATATTAATGATATGCGCGAGGAATTAATTGACCGTTTCGGCCCTATTCCCGAAGAAGTTGAAAATCTTCTTAAAACTGTTGAAATTAAACAAATTTGTATGCTCTGCGGAATCGATAGAGTTGAAGCCGGCGCTCGTGGTGTTTTAATTGCTTTTCATAACAACACTTTTAAAAATGTTGATAAACTTATGGATTTCATCTCAAAACAATTGGGAGCCATTAAAATTCGTCCCGACCAAAAACTTTTTATTGAAAGAGATTTAACCTCTTATAAACTTCGGTTAGAAATTATCAAAAAATATGTGGCTAAATTGTATGAACTTTCTCTTTAATTTATTTTATGAAAGTTTTTCCAATAATCTTTTATATGCCTCTGTCAGGCGTTTGAATTTTTCTTCCGCTTCTTTGTCGTTAGGATTTAAATCCGGATGACAGGTCTTGGCTAATTTCTTATATTGCTTTTTCAAATTATCAATATTGAAGTCTTCCGAAGATATCTCCAGATGCTCCATTTCTTTTCTATCTTCTCGGCTAAAATAGACATTATCCGTTACTTTGTCATAACCGGAGAATCCATGCAGAAACTCTAATTCTTCATCTAAGTCGCACCCAAATTTGTATTTTATTTTTGAGTGAAAACCGCTAAACCTTGTTTTTCTCCGAAAAGTTTCTTGTTCGGAGGCCCCATCTTCATCTACATAATAATTCCATTTGGAATTATATTCTTGTACATGCTCTAAGCAAAACCAATAGTAATCCTTTAGCGTTTTATCTTTAGGAGCTTTAAATTCTCCTTCCTTGTTGCATCCGGGATAATCGCATTTGTGCTTTACCCCCTCATTTTGGGGGGCAAAATATTTTCTGGTTCTTTTTTTGGTGGTTGCCCCTTTTATCACGTTTCATTCCTCTTTTATTTATGATTCTTGCGATGTTACTACAAACTTTGCTTGCAGTCAAACACAAAAAAGTTAGTGTATAAACAAAAGTTTGTATTCGCTTCCTCTTTTTTTTATCTCTATGCTTAGTTGTAGTTATTTTAAAGGAATTGAAATGCCCGAACTGCCAGAAGTTGAAACCATAAAAGAAGCATTGATTAAAGCGGTTGACCATTCCGTTATACGGTCCGTTTCGGTTTTTAATAGGAATTTTCGTATTCCTATTCCAGACGATTTTGAGAAATTATTAACCGGACAAACCATTTCTCGAATCTATCGACGCGCTAAGTATGTCATTATTAATCTTACTAATGGGATAAGCATTGTTTGGCATTTCGGTATGAGTGGGCGCGTTCGCATTATTTCTCAGAAAAAAGTATCATTAGAAAAACATGATCATGTTATGATTTGTACGGATAATTGTACTTTGGTATTTAATGATGCACGGCGCTTTGGCTTAATAACTTGTATGTCGTCACAGGATCTTGAACATTCTTCCATCTTTGCTCATGTCGGAATCGATCCTTTTGATCCTCAATTAGACGGAGAATATCTTTTTTCTAAAATAAAATATAAGCATATTCCGATTAAAGTGGCACTGTTAGACCAATCCATTATTTGTGGAATCGGAAATATTTATGCATCAGAGGCTTTATATTTGGCGCGTATTTCTCCTCTCAGACTCTGTTGTGCTGTTTCTTTTGAAGAATGCTCAACATTGGTAGTAGCTGTGAGAGATATATTAAAAAAAGCTATTCGCGCCGGTGGTTCGACTCTCAGAGATTATCGCCAACCAGACGGGAGTATGGGCTATTTCCAAATGCAGCATGCCGTTTATGGGAAAGAAGGACTTCGTTGTCCTGATTGCACTTGTGACTGTTCTCTTTCCGGCGGAATTAAAAAAATTGTACAAGCCGGTCGTTCAACCTTTTATTGCGATTATTTACAGAAATGAGGAATCCTTATGAAAAAAATATTTGTTTATCTCTCTGCTTCTTTATTTAGTATTCTTTTAACTCTTCAGGCTTTTGCTATGGACTTTGTTGCCGGATTTGAAGATATTCCGTTAATGGAAGGCTTGAAGCAAATTGAAAGTGATGATGTTGCTTTTGGTAATGAAGAGACTCGTTATCTGGAAGCTCAACTCGTTGCGGTCAGAAAGAAAAACTTTCAGGATATAAAAAATTTTTATATCAAGACTCTGCCGCAATTGGGGTGGATACTTCAGGAATCTTCGGCTTCTTTCTTGCGTTTTTATAGAGAAACCGACATCCTTGAAATCAATAAAATCTCTTCAAACCCTCTGAAAATCAGTATCAGTTTGAAAAATAGAAACTAATTTTGACGTTTTTTAAAAAAATTTGTTGACTATCGCTGATTATAGAGTATAAGTGTGTCAGAATTTTATTTGTGTTTAACTTAAATTTTTGACAGGATAAATAATATGGCCAATCATAAATCGGCAAAAACAAGAATCAACAGAAACAACAAAAGAAGTATCATTAACGGTGCTCGCAGAAGTAGAGTCAGAACTTTTGTAAAAAAAGTAATCGCAGCTGTTTTGGCTGGTGATAAAGAATCTGCTACCGCTGCTTTGAAAGTTGCAGAAAGTGAAATGATGAGAGCCGCTCAAAAAGGTGTATTCCATAAGAATAAGGCTTCCAGAACAATTTCTCGCTTATCTCAAAAAGTTAAATCTCTGTAATTCTTTCTTGCTTTTTATTAATACGCAGACATCTCTTGTGTTAAGGTGATGTTTGCGTTTTTTTGTTGTTTTTTATGCATTTAAATCGAATCTCTCAAAGAATCTTTGTCAAGCTGTTTTATTTAAAAATTCTTAAAATATTTTGTTGTCTTTTACTTTTTTATCTAATAAGGTTCCCTCATGTTATGAGATGAGAGGCTGACAGAGTTGTACTTTATAATTGAAGTGTGAATGGTATAACCAACAGATAATTGAAGTGTGAATGGTATAACCGACAGACTTTGTAATAAACAAAATTCTATATTTTCTCTGATGATAGCACTTTGTATTATTTTATTGAATTAAGATTACTTAAATGTAGCTTTGTTAGTAAATACGTTTAGTTGGTTCTTAATTCTATGGAATGATAAGTGATGCGATGTTATATTGCTAAAGTGAATTACTAGTGAATTTGCTTTATATGGTTTTAAACTTTTGGGTTTTAAACTTTTTAAGTGTAACCTTATTTTTGTGACTATTATGTAATAACGGATTTCTTTTTAGAATAAAGCTGTTTTTCTGTTTGCTGTGCTTATCGGTGCGGCGTTTTACAGATGTGCTTATCGGTGTAGTATTTAGCTATGCTTATCGGTGCGACGTTTTATAGATGTGTTTACTGGTGTGGCATTTAGCTGTACTTATCGGTGCGACGTTTTATAGATGTGTTTACTGGTGTGGCATTTAGCTGTGCTTATCGGTGCGACGTTTTATAGATGTGTTTACTGGTGTGGCATTTAGCTGTACTTATCGGTGCGACGTTTTATAGATGTGTTTACTGGTGTGGCATTTAGCTGTGCTTATCGGTGCG
>CASDOS010000003.1 GCA_949282205.1 uncultured Alphaproteobacteria bacterium
AGTTTCTGAGTTCAAGCCCAATTCTTTGTAGTTTTCAACTTTAGCCTTAGAAGCATTGTAAACCACGAAGTCAGGTTCGAATGATTCCAGTTCTTCAGCTGTCGGGCGGATGAACATGTTAGTTACGAAGTGAGCCTGCCAAGCAACTTCCATGATGAAACGTACGCAAAGGCGAGTTGCAGGGTTGGCACCGCAGTAACCGTCAACTACATACAACTTCTTGTTTGAAAGTTCTTTAGCTGCCAAGTCTTTCAATACGTTCCAAGTTTCAGTAGTAACAGGTTTGTTGTCGTTTTTATATTCTTCAGAAGTCCACCATACAGTGTTTTCACTTGTAGCGTCTTTTACCAAGAATTTATCTTTAGGAGAACGACCCGTGTAGATACCGGTCATTACGTTTACTGCACCCAGTTCAGTTACCTGACCTTTTTCAAAACCTTCCAAACCAGCTTTTGTTTCTTCAGCGAACAATACGTCGTAAGAAGGATTGTGTACGATTTCTACGGTTCCATTGATACCGTACTTAGTAAGATCTAAATTTGCCATTGTTCAAATGATTATTTGGTTATTATATCAAATGTGTAATATCGTTTTTGTTATCCTTAAAAGATGTCCTTCAACATCTCTTTTGCTTTTTGCGCTACAAAAATAGTGGTTTATTTTTAAATCAAAGAAGTTATTAGAGAAAAAATTCCGTAATTGGAAAAGATTTATACTTGTGTAACAAAATTGTAAATTCTACATTACAAATCCATTTTTATTTTGTTTCTTTGCGCCTGATAAACACTTAATTCTTAATGTAAAACCAGTTAAACAGTTTATGAAGATTGTTGATTTTAGCAATGACAATTCTATTTTAAATCAGTACATTGCCGAGATACGTAACGTACAAATACAGACTGACAGCCTGCGTTTTCGCCGGAATATCGAGCGGATAGGCGAGATTATGGCTTACGAAATTAGTCGTACTTTTTCTTATCAACCGTTAAAAGTACAGACGCCTTTATCCGAAACATTTGTTAAAGTGCCTGCCCTTCGTCCTGTTATAGCTACTATCCTGCGTGCCGGCCTGCCTTTTCATCAAGGTTTTTTGAATTATTTCGACCACGCAGAAAATGCTTTTGTCTCGGCGTACCGGAAATATCAGGATGAAGAGCATTTTGATATTCATATTGAGTATATAGCCTCGCCCCGCTTGGATGGAAAAACATTGATACTTACCGATACGATGTTGGCTACGGGGGCTTCGATGGAATATGCGTATGAGGCTTTGCTTACGAAAGGTGAGCCGGCTCATGTTCATATAGCGTCGGTCATTGCAAGCCGTCAGGCTGTGAATCATCTTGAAAAAGTTTTCCCGTCGGATAAAACAACAATATGGTGTGCGGCGGTCGATCCGGAGCTGAATGCACATTCTTATATTATACCCGGTTTGGGCGATGCAGGTGATTTGTGTTTTGGTGAAAAAGAGTGAAAGTCTGTTTTTAGTTTGTCGTCCAAAGCTCACACGAAAGCCGATAAAAATACTTAATCAGAAAATTTAAATAAGTTCTTAGCCTCTTCATTCGGTAAAATTCCGCTGAAGAGGCATTTTTTATGCCCTGTTTTCTCACTTCCAAAAACGCAAGCCGAAGCGTTGCCTGTTCCTACCGCATGGGACGGTTGACGCTCCGAATAGAAATTTTCGTTCTTTCGGGTAGAAATTTGCCCGTGTTTGTGCCGCATAAATAAATGTAATCGCGTACGCCCGTATATATAGATGTGCGGTTTTTCCTCCTTCGCTTGTCCCCTTCCAAAAAGTTTCCGTTGTAAAACCCTGTTTTACAGCATATTTTCCACAA
>CASDOS010000004.1 GCA_949282205.1 uncultured Alphaproteobacteria bacterium
ATTCTAGAATAATTTAAAAACACCTAAATATAAATTCACATCTTAACTATAACATCTTTTTCTATTGTTTTCAATACTTTTTTGTAGATTCCGTCAATTTGACTCCGCTTTTTTAAACAAATAGACTTTAAACCTCAAAATTCCCCTCTCTCTAAAATCTCAAAAAATCGCCTTTTTCCGCTTAAACCGCTCATTCAAAACCATTTAAATCCTTTACTTTTAAATAAGCTCTTGCTAAAATCTGCAACAGTTTGATTTTTATTGGAGTAAACGAAACAATGTCTTATAAAGAAGAACAAGGATTAGATAGTCAATTTAATGCCGAAGAAATAGAAAAACGTTGCGACGCATATTGGAGCGCCAACGAGGTTTATAAATATGATGCCACACAAAGCCGTGACAACAGTTTTGTGATAGACACCCCACCGCCAACCGTCTCCGGCTCTTTGCATATCGGTCATATTTTCAGCTATACTCAAACCGATATTATTGCCAGATATCAACGCATGCAGGGAAAATCCGTGTTCTACCCAATCGGTTGGGATGATAACGGCTTGCCGACAGAACGCCGTGTTCAAAACTATTATAACATCGCTTGCAACCCCAAAGTTGCTTATGACCCGAATTTCAAACCTGTTCATATTGAAAACAGCAAAGACGAACGCAAAGAAATTTCTCGTAAAAACTTTATTGAAGCCTGCGAAACCCTAACCGCAGAAGATGAAAAAATCTTTGAAAACGTTTTCCGTCGTATCGGACACTCTTATGATTGGAATTTAACTTATTCCACCATCAGTCCGACATCCATAAAAATCTCTCAAGCATCCTTCTTGGATTTATACAAAAAAGGCAAAGTCGTAGCCGTAGAAGCTCCGATTATGTGGGATGTTACATTTAAATCCGCTGTTTCTCAAGCCGAAGTTGAAGATAAAGAAATGGAGGGTTACTTCCACGATATTCGCTTTAGTGTTAAAGATAGCGACGAAACTTTTACTATCGCCACCACTCGTCCGGAATTTTTAGCCGCTTGCTTAGCTATTGTGGCTCATCCGGATGATGAACGCTATAAACATTTATTCGGCAAAACAGCCATTGTTCCGTTGTTTGATATTCCTGTCCCGATTGTTGCATCCGAACACGCTGAAAAAGACAAAGGAACCGGTATTATGATGGTCTGCACCTTTGGTGATGCCGCCGACGTTGCATGGTGGAAAAAATCCGGCCTGCCGATTAAGCAAATCATCGGTCTTGACGGCAAGATTATGAACATTACCTATGGCGAAGGCGCTTTCACAACGCTTAATAAAGAAAAAGCTCAACAGAACTTTAATCAATTAATTGGCTTGCCTGCGCATATCGCTAAAAAGAAAGTAGCAGAAATGTTAAAAGAACAAGGCTACTTAATCGGCGAACCTAGAAAAATTATGCACCCGGTAAAATTCTATGAAAAAGGTAATTTACCGCTTGAATTCGTACCATCTCGCCAATGGTTTATCAACTTGATGGATATGAAACAAGAAATGCTCTCCGCCGGACGTAAAATTGAATGGTTACCGGCCTATATGCAACATCGTTATGAAACATGGACCGAAGGATTAAACCAAGATTGGTGCATTAGCCGCCAACGTTACTTCGGCGTTCCGTTCCCTGTTTGGTATAAAATAGATGCTAACGGCAACATTGATTACAACAGTATTATCTTGCCGGAAAAAGACCAACTTCCAATAGACCCAATGGCAGATACACCAAACGGATACACGGAGTCGCAAAGAAATCAACCAAACGGATTCGCCGGCGATCCGGACGTTATGGATACATGGGCAACCTCTTCTTTAACACCGCAAATCGCTATGGCTATGGCAAAAGACAACCCAAACTTATCCATACCGTTTGATATTCGTCCACAAGCTCACGACATTATTCGTACATGGGCTTTCTACACCATCGCCAAAAGTTTAATGCACGAAAACACGATTCCATGGTATAAAACACTCATCAGCGGCTTTATTCTTGATCCTGACCGTAAAAAGATGAGCAAATCCAAAGGAAACGTTGTAACGCCGATGCATTTGATTGAAAATCACTCTGCCGACGCTGTTCGTTATTGGGCAGCCAAAGCAAAACTCGGTGCGGATACGGCATTTGAAGAAAAGATGATGCAACAAGGTCGTAAGTTGGTTGTAAAAATGTACAACGCCAGCAAATTCGTATTTATGATTGTTGGCAATTCAACATCTGCCGATTATCTGAATGATATAACCAATAGCTTAGATAAATCTTGGGTTAAGAAATTGGCAGACACTATAAAATCTGCAAAACAGAGCTTTGAAAATTACGACTATTCATTAGCTCTTGATGCAATCGAAACTCGCTTCTGGGATTTTTGCGATAACTATGTTGAGATTGTCAAAAAACGTGCTTACTCCGAAGATAATTCTTCCGCAATCGCAACCTTAAAGCTCTCACTTGATACATTTATCAAATTGTTGGCTCCGTTCTGCCCATTCATTACTGAAGAAGTATATCAAGCGCGTCCATGGAAAAAAGCAACCGATATCTCTGTTCACAAAGAACTTTGGACATCTTTGAGTTACCTAGATTCTATCAGCGCGGAAAATGCTCTTCTGTATAATACGATTTCAACCGTTTCAACAGAAATTCGTAAGCAAAAAACGATTGAGAATAAATCTCAAAAGAACCCTGTTTTAAGTTTGGTAATCAAAGCTGACGACAAAACAATTTCTTGCTTAAAATCTAACGATTCTGATTTATTAAACGTTGGAAACATCATTGAAAGCGGCATTGCATACCAACCTTCAACAGAATTAACTGTTGAAAATATCATGCTTGACCAAAACTTTATTCCTGAAAAGAAAAAAGTTGGCTAGTTAATAAAACACTCTACTAAAGAAAAACCCTCTAAGCAAGTGATCTGTACCCTGAAAAGTGGAAATAAAAAAGAAATCCCCTGAGGGGTGTAAGTCAAGCGGGAGGATTAAGCAAATGGCATCGGTGTTGAGCCGGTGTCATTTTGTTTAAGTTCCACTGACAACGTTCATTATTATAA
>CASDOS010000005.1 GCA_949282205.1 uncultured Alphaproteobacteria bacterium
GTCTCGCTGCATAACTGGTAGAGGTCATATACCTCCTGGTAGTTTACTTTTTCTTTTGCCATAATCATTGTTGTTTAAGGGTTACGGCGCAAAGATATGTCGGCTAACAACTTATGTCAAGGCGGAAAATAGAATGGTTACTTTGTTTAAATTTCGCATTCCCAAATACGGATTACAAGCCAACCAGCGAGCTTTAAATCCACATTATTGGAGTAATTGCGAGCAACATTCATGGTTATCTTGTGTCGCCAAAAATCTACATTTGTTTTAGGCAACCGATAATATTTATATCCATCATGACCATGCCAAAAACATCCATCAATAAAAATAACAGTTTTGTATTTTTTAACAACACCCGGTAAACCTGGCAATTTGTGGTTGTTGACACGATAACGTAAGCCTTTCAAAAGCAGAAATCGTCTTACCACCATATCCGGTTTAGTATCTCTACTTCTAATAGCCGCCATGCAACGACTTCGTTGTTCTTGTGTCATTATATCTACCATTAATCAAAAGAGGTAAAACCTATTCTAGACACATGTGAAGCGTACTTATGACCTATAGTATCCATTAGTTCTTTTGTCAATAAAAAAAGTGGAGAGTTTTCTAATGGACTTTCTGTTTGAACAATAGTAAATGTGTAATTGAAATTTAATCCAATTGACCATATCTCAGATTGAAATTCAAAATTGAACGGCAATAAAAAAGCATATTCTCCTTTATACTCTTCTTTAAGCTGTCTTTTCAATTCCATAGGATATAATACTCCTAATATATATTTATTTGTTCGCTTTTTATTTTGGCTATAATCACACGCCGCACTAAATTCTACAGCTATAGGTATAGACTTTTGGCGAATTTCTTTATTAACACCAGGAAATGTAAGTGAAAACCAGTTTGTATAAGAAATACCAAATAGTCTTTCGAAATTATCTTCAAATTTCTCTTTTAAGAACGAGCATACTGCACCTCGATCAAAAATCGTTTTTTTCTCAAGATTATAATCATCAATATGTAAAATAGAATTTAATTTCTCTATTGAAAAATTATCTGGAAATTTTATATCACTTGACTTGCGCGCATCTTGAAGTGGCGTTAAATATTCGTTCCAATAATCATCCTCATTATGTAAAAGTAGATGTTTGAATATAGGCACAATTGCCTCTTTTACAGCCATATCTGGAGTGTTTTTGGCATGAGTCAATCCGCATGCTGTTTCGGCTATCTTCGAAAATATATTTTTACATATTGTATTGAATTGAGCTGATGTACCCCAATCATCTGTGAATGGGATTATATCAAGAATACGATTTAATGTTTGTTGAGCGGCTGTCAATACTGATTCATCAAACTTTATAATACATTTCACTAAGTCTGTAGACAAAATTGAATCGACTTTTCCTGATAAATCTTTTTGAGGATCTAAGAACTCAGATTTGTCAATTGAAGTCAAACATATTGGTTTGAGTTTGTTCCTAAAATCATCATTTTCTCGATTGACAAAGTCAATAAAATTAGCAATATTATCAACATGACTAGACCAAAATGTCAAAACATATGGTCCGTTATCAATACTAATATAGTTGGCAATTGCATCCTTTAATGTGGAGTTTATGTCACCAGCCTGATTGAGGTGAATATCAAAAAAAGCAAAGCGCACGCCTTTCAACGGCTCTTTAGGAAAGTCAAAGCCATTATACAAAAAAGCTTTACACCCAATTCCATGGTCGTAAAAAACTTGACGAAGCTGATTCAGATGCTCCTCATTATCATCAACTATTATAATTCGGTTATTTTCAATCATATTAATCTTTTGGAAATATTATTGCTACTATTGCGCCTGAATATATATAAGGGACCGTACAATCATCATTGGATGGAAATAGGAGTTTTCCCCCTATAGTCTCCATTACAAGATTTGAAAAGTAAAGTCCCAATCCCATTCCACCAGGTTTGAGAGTCCTATATGGTTGAATTAATTCGTCAATATCCATTTTAAAACCTTCACCATTATCTGCAATGATTATTGCTGGACCATCAAACGATTTTGTATCGGAATTAATATAGATCGCTTTAGGAACATTAGATTCCGATTTTTTTTCATGCTCTATGCATACCCAATATATAGCGTTGTCAATTATATTAGAAATCGTACTGAGAAGAAGGTTACCAGGTCCCTTGATCTCAAAATCATCAGATTCCTTAGTTAAAATAGGTGTAGAACAGACTATATTATGATAATGAAAACGAGATTTGTGTATTTGCACAGCTCTTTCAATTATCTTTGATGCGGAAGTTCTTATCTTTTTATTCTGCTTTACAATTGGTGCGAAATTCTCGATCAAATGAATCAATGATTTTACTCGTTGCTTCAAAAGAATCTTATCATAATTAGGTTCGTTTAACGATACGTTAATGAAACGAATTTCGCGTTCCACTTCATGAAATACAAGACTTAAATTCAATCCACTCATCCCTGAATTGAGCATCAAATCTCTCATCTCATTGTAATCCTTCTCAACCTTTTTCAGCAAAGGGTTAAATTCATTGATTAGTCCTTTTTGGGTTAATTTGCTATCAAGCTCTTTAATTGTATCCGATAGTCCTATTCTTTTTACACTTGGAGTACTGGACGTAAAAGACTCTATCTTATCTCTGTCACTAATAGCTTCTCGTTCAAATGAACTAAACACTTCTTGAACAATAGAAACAAATAACCGAAATGTTTCATTATCGGTAAAACCTTCTCTGTTTGTTTTTTCTTTAAGCCCTGATTCGCTTTTAAGCAAATCTAGAAAAACTGCACCAATTGTTACCTTTTTACTAAAATGATCTCCTGCTCGTTGGACCTTGGCCAACTCAAGACCAAGCCAATCATCCGAAGGTTCTCCATAATTATATACACGTATGTTATCTCGGAATATTTTTACTCCAGAATTATCTTTTATAAAAGATTTGATCGCAATCCTTTTCCCTGCTCCAAATGTATAGTCAATAATCTTTCCATTCTGATTAAACACATGAAATACTCCTGATATAGGGCCAATATTTGCAAGATCCTCATTCGTTAAAATATTATGAGCTCTATCACTGAAGGAATCAGGTTTTAATAATAAATCCTGCTCACGATATGACTCTCTAACTATTATATTGGTAGAAACAGGAAAATTAAGCGGATTAAATTTATATTTCCACTTAAACATAGCTTTACCGCTATTTGATGGTTCAATCACAAAGTGAAAAGTATACAAGCTTTTCTCTAAAACCCAAAGAGGAGTTTTAGCTTCATCAATCCATTTCTGCTTTTCCTCATCGTTACAAATAATTTCAATATCAAATGAATCAATAGCTTTAAACGGATTCTTGATATTCTCTATTTTTTGCGCTAAATCCTTTAATATGGTTTTAGTCCATTTCTTAGTCTTAAGCCCAGTAAGAGTTATTCGTGTACCGTGCCCACACTTAAACAAGTCAGGTATGCCATCATTAACCACAACTGACAAATCCTCAATATATTCTTCCGATTGAATTAATTCTTTCCAATTAATATGAAGTTTAGAACCAAAAAGTTCTCCTCTAGCTTGAGACTCTAGAGTTATTTCATCAGCTAAACGATGCACAGCAAGACGCCCGACTCCTTTATTTCCTAAAGAAGACCGTCTAAGAATCGGACTGATTTTAGCCTTTTTCTTTTTATAATCAGTTCCAATCGTTAGCCAAACATTTTGAATAACCTCCATAGTCATACCACTACCGTTATCTTCGACTATAATTTTACGTTTTGAAGAATCTAAATCTAAAAAATAAATTGTTACTTTAGTGGCATCAGCATCGTATGAATTTTTAACTAATTCAAAAATTGCCAAACTATCACTACCGATAAGTTCATCACCAAGTAGATTTATAATATGACTAGTAGCTTTTATTGGAAATCTTTCAGTATTCATAATAACTGTACTATTGCTTTGGCAATGGCATGTGCCATCAGTGGAGGCACAGCATTACCTATTTGTTTAAATATAGCAGAACGTGAACCTTCAAAGAAAAAATCATCTGGAAATGATTGTATTCTTGCGGCCTCACGTATTGAAATAGATCTAATTGTCCTTTTAGAAGGATAAATATAATAATGTCCATCTTTAGAAATATGAGCCACCACAGTATGACACTTTCCATTCAAGTCTACCACTTTGAATCTATCTAAAAAGGATGTTGTATTATTTATAGTCCTAATTTTGTCTGGGAAATCAGAGTTTTTAATTCTAATGCCATCATTCAACCACATTTCAACAGCCATACGGTATTTTTCTGTATCAATATGGTTGATTGGACGGGCTGTATGCAATGTAAGAATATCGGAATCATTACGAAGGCTAAATCTACGAAGATAATCAGACGGTACAGATCTATATTCAGACGAACTTTCTCCAGCACAGATTACAGGGAGGTCTGAAAATATATCCTTACAAGTCCAATCGTTTTGAACCTTTTGAATTATAGGACATCCACGGTCTGACGATTTTCTCCAACCAAATATTATTACTCTTTGTCGATTTTGAATCACACCATAATCAGATGCGTTCAAAATAGCAAAATGAACTTTATATCCGAGTTCTCTAAAATGCATTTTAATATTCTCAAAATGATTTTTCTTTGAACTCAAAAGACCCAATACGTTTTCAAAAACAAATCCCATAGGCTTATATCTAGCCAAGAATTTACCATATTGCAAATATAAAAAACAACGCTTATCGTCTGCAATACCCGCATTATGACGATTTAACATAGAAAACGCTTGGCATGGAGGACCACCAACAATAAAATCAACTCTTTTCCTACGCTGTCGTTTTAAAACAGAATCTATAGAAGCAAATATTGATTCTATAGATTCATCGGAAATCTCTTTATTGATTACAGATGATATTAAATTTTTGGGAAGTAATTTATAAAGTTCGTCTCTGGTTATTTCTCGCTTAAGATATTTAATATAGTTATAATAGTTATTATTTTCTTTCAGGTAATGATAAGCTAAACGTGTTTTAATAGTATAGCAAGCATCTTTATTCATTTCAACATGAGCAACCGGCACAAAACCACACCGCAAGAACCCCTCTGAAAGTGCGGATGTTCCTGCGAACAAATCTATGTATGTATATTTACGGTTTGTGTACATTTCGCCTAAAATAAAATCTATTGCAAATTTAACCGTTTTTTTCTACCTATCAATAGATTTTTTATTTTTTGAATCGAAAAACGACTTTTACGGATTATAATAAGTGCAAAAACAAGAAAAATCAAGGAATAAACATAGACACTACTGTCCCGTAAAAGTGGATAAATAGTTCTTTGAAATTATTGAAATATAGTCAATTACACGGTTTTTTGAAATGAAACGGACTTGATTTTGCAACTTTGCAGTCTAATACAAATGGCTGCTATGTTCCAAGACAAA
>CASDOS010000006.1 GCA_949282205.1 uncultured Alphaproteobacteria bacterium
CAAACGCCTGCCGCCCGAACCAACACCAAACGCCTGCCGCCCGAACCAACACCAAACGCCTGCCGCCCGAACCAACACCAAACGCCTGCCGCCCGAACCGACATCAAACGCCCGCCGCTCAAATTAGCTCCAAACCCTTGTTGCCAACTTCAAAAAAGCGAGCCGGACTTTTACGATTCTCAAAAATCTGGCTCACTAATACACTATTAAATTAAATTTGTAAAGCATTTTCGACATTAAACTAAAAAAACATTACCGCGTCACACGTTTTTCTATCATAGCCTTGAGCATTGCGGCATTAACTTCCGTTCCCTTTTCAACATCTTTTTCACCATCTTCAACAGTTTCCATAGAATAACCATGCTTACCAACCTGAACTTTTAATGTATCTTTTCCCCCATATTCACCAGTAACTTGAGCATCTAACTTCATTTTACCATTTTGCGAGACTTTAACTTTAAACTCCGCTTTATCACCGTCATTAGTTCCATCATCATAAGTAGCCTGAGCCGAAAGAGCACCATTTCGACCAACTTTGACAGATCCTTTTAAGCGTCCCAGTTCATCATCTTCTGCCTGCAAAGAAATACTGTTACCAGTTTTAGATATACCAAATTGCATATCCTCACTATGTAACATAGCTTTAACACGTTGTCCTTCTTGTACAACATCTAAAACCGTACTGCCATCTTGAAAACGCCCGACAACATTTCCCGATCTTTCATCTTTTTGCATCATCGCCATCATCTGTCCATTTTCGTCAAATACGGCGGCACTACTTCGTATTTCCCCCTGAGAAGATTGAAAACGACTACCATCAAGCCCTTTAACTTCCATATCTAAAGGTCTACCATTAAATCCGCCGCTTAAAGAATACTGATTACCATCAATCATATAATCAAATTTTTGACCATCAGTTTTGAGTGTAGCTTTAACTTCTTTTAATTTATCTAAATCATATGTATCCAAAACACGTTGCACGCCATCACTCATACCTGCGCATTGCTCTCTCAATTCTGCAATAAGCATTTTTTTCTGTGCTTCATCCCACGAGATTGTTTTTTCATCGGCAGTTTGCCTTTCATCTTGCGCCTGAACCTGTCCTGCACCGACCAAAGCAGCCCCCATCATAACCACCGTTTCTGAATTTACGCTCCCCATAACACATCTCCAATAATTCCCTACAAAGCGATTATATCATAAATACGAGCGCATAGCAAGCATAATCAACACCGACAAAGCTGATTAAACTCATCTAATTTATGCTGATACATTTCCTGATTTTCACCTTTAAGCGGTTGATATTTACGAGCAATCACATACTGCGGTAAAAGTCGTTTAATTTCCCGAATATCGAGCCCCCACATCTCGGGACGAATACGAATTTTCTTCCCTTGACCTGCAGAAACTTTAGGAGTAATTTCGCCGGTTTCCGCATCCTCAAAACTTTGCAAAACCAAATCCAAATTGTCTAAGCCATTAGGGATTAAAAACTGGATAGTTTCATCGGCTTCAACATAATTTCTCAATTCAAAAATAGCATCATCACCCTGCCAATCAACAATAGAACCTGCAAACAACCACTCTCCCAAAGTACGCGTATATTCATAGTTTTGGCTGATATTAGTAATTTTGCCGTCATGAAACCCCAAACAGTACCCACGATTTTGCAAAGTCATCAATTCCGGCATATATTTATCACATGCCCAACCATCTGGGTTCGCATAATAATCATCAATAGCCTGACGATAAGCTCTGGCGACCACGCCGGCATAATATTCGGTTTTATTGCGTCCTTCCACTTTAATCGAGTCCATACCGATTCGTAACAAATCATTCAAACGCGGCATCAAACACATATCTTTGGAGTTAAGAAGGTAACTACCGTGTTCATCTTCGACCACTTCATAATATTCCCCCGGACGAAAATCTTCTTCTAGCAAATACTCAAAATTATTTTTATTTTCGTCGTTAATAACGAGTTCGCGAATAGTTCCGTCCTTCATACGAATATGCAATTTATAGTGCCACCTGCAACAATGCGCGCATTTACCTTTATTAGCGCTTCTGTCAGCTAAGAAATTAGAGATTAAGCAACGTCCCGAATAAGACATACACATAGCGCCGTGCATAAAACACTCCAGTTCAATATCAGGACATTGTTTGCGAATTTCTTCCATTTCCGCAAAAGTAACCTCACGTCCGAGCACACAAAGTTTTGCGCCCATAGACTGCCAAAATTTAACGGTTTGCGCCGAACAGATATTGGCTTGAGTAGAAACAAAACGATTAAGCTCCGGCGCATTTTCCTTCAAATAATAAAACACCCCCGGATCTGCCACCAAGACGCCGTCGGGACGAAGTTTTTTCAAAGTATCAACAAACTGCGGTAATTTCTCAGCCTCTTCATTATGGATATAAAGATTAAGTGTCAAATAAATTTTCTTCCCCATATCATGAACAATTTTAATTCCCTCTTCCAGTTCTTCCAAAGAGAACTTAGACTGCGTTCGAAGACTCATATCGGGAGTTCCCGCATAAACGGCATCAGCTCCATATAAGAGAGCTGTTTTCAATTTAACCAAAGAACCGGCCGGCAACAAAAGTTCCGCATTATGCATATTTATAATCCTTCACTATTTTTATTTAATTTTTAAACTCGTTGGCAATACTTTTAGCGCACCGAGAGGTGTAGAGTCAATTCTTATTTCAAGCACATAAGGCAATTTTGCATTTTGTTCAACACCAATCCAAAAATAAATCGGGGTTTCCGCGCTGACATCCCATAAAATATTATCGTTATTATCCTTTAAGTTTTCGATATACATAGAGCATTTGTACGAATTTTCGGTACGTTTGAGTAAACTAAAATACCGATTCTCGGTTCCCTCATCTTGCGCAACAACGTTATAGTGTTTTTTACCGTCATAAACCTCGCGAACAAGTCGACAACTTCGTGTTTGATTAAAATTTCCGATAAGTTCTGCAAAAATAGTTTGCAAATCGGCAGCATCGGCGGTTTTGGGAACACCTGTAATCGGTACAACATTTTTCTTCTCATCTTTCGTAGAGATACGCTGATAAGCAAATCCCTCGTCATTATAAAATATTGTTTTTGTGCGCACATGGTTTCTTGATTTTGTATAAGTCTGATAAGTAACCGGCAAAACATTTTGATTTTCGCCTTTAGTTTTCAAGATACGACCATTACTGGAATAGCGTCCGACAAAAGGATATAAAGTATCAAAAAGATTAGCGGTTTTAACCTCTGCGCTGATTTCATAATTTTCAACAGAAGCATTATAATCAAGCAAGATAGTCGCCGCATCAAAAATACCGATACTGACATTCATCATTTGCTGAAATCCGTTAGCATAAGCACGTCCGCTTAATCCCAAGCAAAGCGACAAAAATAAAAATATTTTTTTCACGAAAATTTTAGCCTTTCTTAAATTTTTCCATTTAAATTCATCAACATAAGAACATTCAGTAACATATAAGGGGTTAAATAATGACTAAAAAAGTAATGGTTTTGATGGGAGGATTTTCATCAGAACGCGAAGTAAGCCTACAAAGCGGAAAAAGTATTGCCACCGCCTTAAAAAACAAAGGATACGAAGTAATCATACATGATTTAAAAGACACGCAAAAGCTCATCAAAGCCCTAAACACGCACAAACCTGATGTTGTTTTCAACGCGTTACACGGCAACTGGGGCGAAGACGGTACGATTCCGGCGTTATTGGACTTATTACAAATTCCATATACACATTCGGGCATGAGTGCCTCATGTATCGGCATGAACAAATACCTCTGCAAGCTCATCGCAGAGAAAGCCAATATCAAAACAGCTTTTGGACGCAAGATGACGGCAAAAGAATTCATCACCATCGGAGCAACGGTAGCACGTCCGTTTGTAGTCAAGCCCGTTTCGGACGGTTCATCTGTGGGTGTATTTATCGTCAACAATCCGGAAGACATATTCAAAATCCGCTACAACGATCCGGAAACAGAATTAATTGTAGAAAGATACATCCCCGGACAAGAACTAACCGTAATGTGCTATCAAGGAAAAGCCCATGTTGTGACCGAATTAAAACCCAAAGACGGTTTTTATGACTACGAACACAAATACACCTCTGGAGAAACATTCCATGTTTTACCGGCCAATATACCCGAAGATGCCACCAAAACTTGCTTAGCCTATGCCGAAACCATGCATAACAAATTAGGCTGTAAAACCGTATCGAGATGCGATTTCCGATACAATCCGGAAGACGGCGTTGTATTTTTAGAAATCAATACGCATCCGGGAATGACCGCCTTATCTCTTGTTCCCGAACAAGCCAAATACATTGGTGTTTCGTATGAAGATTTATGTCAGAATTTAGTGGAAGAAGCCGCATGTCGCATATTAAAATAAACCCCATACCGATAATCATCATCGCAGGTCCGACGGCATCGGGAAAATCCGGATTAGGCATAGAATTGGCAAAACGATTAAACGGCGTCATCATCAATGCCGATTCCATGCAGGTATACAAAGAAATACCGATACTGTCCGCCGCCCCGAACAGCGAAGAACAAGCTCAAGTACCGCATAAACTTTACGGAATATACGAAGCAACCAACCGTGGAAATATAATGGACTGGCTAACCCTTTGCCGACAAGAGATTGACACAGCCAGAAGTCAAAACCAAACACCGATTATCATCGGCGGCACGGGAATGTACCTTGACGGATTACTAAACGGTTTAAGTCCGATACCGGAAACCCCTCAAGCCATACGCGATAAAGTTGAGAACATGCTGCAAGAAAAAGGACTGTCGCATTTATACAAAATCCTCCAAGATACAGATGCTAAAACCGCACAAAAATTAAGTCCGAACGACAACAGCAGAATTCGCCGTGCGGTTGAAATTTGGCTAGATACAAATAAACCATTATCCTACTGGCACAATATCCCCCCTCAACCTTTTTATCCGGCGCAAGAGTTTTTCAAAATATACATAAAACCGCCAAGAAGCGAACTGGATAAACGATTGCGTATCCGCTTTGATAAAATGATGGAAAAGGGAGCGTTGGATGAAGTCAAAAAACTTTTGCCGTTACAACTTTCCGATTCTCTACCGGCAATGCGCGCGCTTGGAGTGCAAGAATTAAAAGGCTATTTAGAAAACACCTATACATTGGAAGAAGCGATTGAGTTAGGCAAGCTGCATACCCGTCAATATGCCAAACGTCAGAGTACATGGTTTAACAATCGTTTTAACGCCGATTCCATCTATGAAGAGAGCTTTGGAAGCAATACTGAAAAAGATAATTTTTTTGTTAATGAACTTGTTGATAAATTGCAAAAGAGGTATAAAATTCTTGCAAAATAAACGAATTATCCTTAAAAAAGAAAGGAATATGTAATTATAGCGGGGACAAAGTATGTTTTTTCAAAATTTATTAGGACTATTTTCTGCCGACATGGCAATCGACTTAGGAACAGCCAACACATTAGTACACGTCAAAGGAAAAGGCATTGTATTAAATGAACCGTCGGTTGTCGCGGTCAAAGATTTCAATGGAAAAAAAGAAGTATGGGCAGTCGGCACAAAAGCAAAACAGATGCTCGGAAGAACCCCCGGAGATATCCGCGCCATCCGCCCGTTGCGTGACGGAGTGATTGCCGACTTTGAAGCCGCCGAAGCCATGATAAAATATTTCATAGAAGAAGTAAATCATCGCCGCCGCTTATTAAGCCCGACAATCATCATCTGTGTACCGTCCGGTGCGACGGAAGTTGAAGAACGAGCCATCAAAGAATCAGCCGTAAATGCCGGAGCTAAAAAAGTTTGGTTAATCTATGAACCAATGGCCGCCGCAATCGGAGCCGGACTACCTGTTAATGATCCGACCGGTTCCATGGTTGTAGATATCGGCGGCGGAACAACCGAAGTTGCGGTATTATCATTAGGCGGCATTGTATATTCACGTTCTGTACGCGTTGGCGGTGATAAAATGGATAGTGCGATAATCTCATACATCCGCCGCAACTTAAACCTTTTGGTTGGAGAAGGCAGTGCCGAAAGAATAAAGAAAGAAATCGGCTCAGCTTGCGTTCCGGCCAAAGGCGACGGTAAGACCTTAGAAATCAAAGGCCGCGACTTAGTAAACGGCGTTCCGAAGGAGATTGTGATTACGGAGCGTCAAATTGCCGAAAGTTTAGCCGAACCGGTTATGGCCATAGTTGAAGCCGTAAAGATGGCGTTAGAAAATACCGCTCCGGAATTAGCTGCGGATATAGTAGACAAAGGGATTATGATGACCGGCGGCGGCTCTATCTTGGCCAACTTAGATACTGTTATCCGCAACGCAACGGGTCTACCCGTATCAATAGCCGAAGATCCGCTTACCTGCGTTGTCAGAGGAACCGGAAAGGCATTAGATAACTTTGAAGAATTCCGCGGCGTTTTATATGAATAATCCTTTTGCTAAGGCTAGACAATGAAACGTCAAAGAGTACTTTTTCTAAAAGAAAACTATGTATTACGAGTATTAAAGAGCTTCTTTTTAGCAGGGCTGTTCATCATAGCCCTGCTGTTGATTTTAGTACACAAGATAGACATCACCATTGTTTCAAGCGTATCCCAAGGAGTAATGTACGTCAGCGCTCCGTTAATACACATAGCCACCCTACCAGCAGAAGGTCTGAGCTATGGTTACAAAAAGATAGCCGAGATTATGTATATATATGAAGAAAACGAACGTCTTCGTCAGGAAAATAGCGAATTATATTTACTAAAAGACCGTCTGCGCGCACTACAAACGGAAAACAGAATTTTCAAAAAGCTATTACATCATATAGACATACCGCAAACCATCAGTTACACCGCGCGAGTTATCGCCGAAAATAACAACGCTTTCAGTAATTCCCTGTTATTATACATCGGAAATGCATCTGATTTTATCAAAAGCGGTTATGCCGTTGTTAACGCCTCAGGTCTGATTGGTCGAATAGACATAGTCAGCGGCAAATATGCTCGAGTAACATTAATCACCGATATTAACTCCAAAATTCCGGTTGTATCACAAAAGAGCCGCGACAGAGGGATTTTAGTCGGCAACAACACGCGCAAAATGAATTTAATCTTTCCACCATTAATGGCAGAATTACACAAAGATGACATCCTCGTCACCTCAGGTAGTGGCGGAGGATTACCTCCGGATATACCGGTAGCCAAAATAAAGAGAGCCGGAGTAGACACCATAACGGCAATACCTTTATTTTCACCATCAGAATTAGAAATTGTGAAGATTATAGCCTACGATATCAGCCCAGATGAAAAAACAGCCAAGGAGTTGGAATAATGGCGGAAACAAAAAATTTCTATGCCAGTATAATTTCTTATACAATTCCCCCGATAAGCATCATTCTTATTGACTTGCTGTTCTACATACCGCGCTCTTCAGACTTTTGGAATTTTATTCGCCTAGTCCCTTTCTATACCGGCATATATTTCTGGAGTTCACAGCGTCCGGATGCGTTCAACGGCATAAGTGTCTTCCTTTTAGGTATCATAGCCGATGTCATGAGCGCCAACCCGCTTGGTATAAATGTAATGACATTTTTATGTTTATATTTTTTAGCCACCCGCCTGTCTACATATATCAATGTAAAAAGGTTCTCATACTCATGGTTGCTTTTTGCCCTATCCATTACCCTATCAATCATGTTCAAATTTCTGATAACCAGCATTTTCAACCGTATGTGGATACCGCTAAACGCAGCCTTACTGGAACTTTTATTAACCATAACCATCTACCCTTTATTAGCAAGATACTACATTTGGGTAGAACGTCGCTACATTCATTTGGAGGATCGTTATGAAAAAATCTAACGACAAGCTCCGCATTTTATTAAAACGCTCATTAATTATATTCAGCGCCAACATTTTTTTATTTTTCATACTGGTCGGACGTTTATACTATTTACAAATTTATCAAAAAGAGAAGTACGCCCTATTAGCAGACAGCAACCGCTTTTCAACACGTTTATTAGTACCGCCGCGCGGCAGCATCAATGACAGAAACGGGGTTGAGCTGGCAACGAATATTCAAAACTTTCAAGCAATGTTAATAGCCGAACAAGTTCGCGGCGACATCAACAAACTTCTGAAAGAAATAGCACCGATTTTAAGCCTGACATCTGAAAACATTGAGCAAATACAAAAAGACATTGCGCGACACCGTCGCTTTGTTCCGGTTAAGATTAAAGACAATTTAAGTTGGGACGAAGTTTCAACCTTAATGTTAAACAACCACCGTTGGCCCGGTCTGGTCATAGACCAAGGATTAATCCGCTATTATCCATTTAAACAGTACACAGCACATCCTCTAGGATACGTTGGCTCTGTATCTGAAAAAGACCTACAGCAATCTGACGCTCCATTGCTTCAAGTTCCCGGATTTAAGATAGGCAAATCAGGATTTGAAAAAACATACGATGAAAGTTTGCGAGGTCAAGAAGGCAGTCTAAAATATGAGGTCAATGCCTACGGCAGGATTATGCGAGAAATAGAAAAGCAAGAAGGTATCAAAGGCAAGGATTTAGATTTGACCATAGATATTCGCCTACAACAAGCGGCATACGACGCATTTGGCGACGAAGCTGGAGCCGCCGTCGTATTAGACGTTCACACCGGAGAAATATTAGCCTCGGTATCTGTTCCTTCATTTGACCCCAATTTATTCGTAGATGGCATTTCGCAAAAGAATTGGGATTCGCTATTATATGATGAAAAGACACCTCTGACAAACAAAGCCATATCGGGACAATACTCTCCGGGCTCAACATTCAAAGTCGTCGTTGCCCTCGCCGCATTGGAAGCCGGCGTCATAAATTCACAAACAGATTACTACTGCTCAGGAAGAATGAAATTAGGAAACCACCTATTCCATTGTTGGAAGCACTATGGGCACGGACATCAAACTCTTGTAGAAGCGCTAAAAAATTCCTGCGACATTTATTTTTACGAAACGGCGCTTGAATTAGGCATTGAAAAGATAGCTGCAATGAGCCGCAGATTAGGTTTAGGCACGACCTATGACTTAGGGATAGAAAATCAAAAAAGCGGTGTTATTCCAGATAAAGAATGGAAGCGTCAACGTTTCAAAGCCGAATGGCAACAAGGAGAAACCGTGATTGCGGGAATTGGACAAGGATATGTATTGGTAACGCCCACGCAATTAGCCACGATGTTAGCGCGCATAGTCAATGGCGGCTATGAAATAACCCCGACATTTATAAAACAGGAACATAGCGAAAATCCTCAATCACTCCATCTCAATCCTCAAGATATCGAATTAGTTAAACAGGGCATGTATGAAGTCGTAAACGGCAAAGGCGGCACGGCAACACAAGCTAAATTAAGAATTGACGGTATCAAGATGGGAGGTAAAACCGGAACAACGCAAGTTCGGCGTATTAGTTTAAAAGAACGAGCGGAAGGAATAAAGAAAGACGAAGATTTACCATGGAAATATCGCAATCATGCATGGTTTATGGCCTACGCTCCGCACGACAAACCTAAATATGCCGTTGCCGTAATTGTAGAGCATGGCCGTTCGGGAGCAGGTGTTGCAGCCCCTATTGCATCCAAGATATTGGAAGAAGCAATAAAGCTGGATATCAGATAAGGATAAAAAGATGGCAATACTATTAAACCAGAATCAGGAATTAAGCCTAAAAGAGCGCTTTTTTAATCTGAACTTTATATTCATCATCATTCTAACCATCTTAGCCGGTATTGGATGTATGACTCTTTATTCCGCCGCCGGCGGCAAAATGACACCGTGGGCATTAAATCAAGGAATACGTTTTGGGATGGGACTTGGAGTGATGATAGTAGCCGCCATGATACGCCCGGAATTTTATTACAAAATAGCGACACCTTTTTATTTATTTACCTTGTTACTATTACTGATAGTAGATGTTGCCGGTCATACCGGTATGGGAGCACAACGTTGGATAAATTTAGGATTTTTTAAATTACAACCGTCGGAATTAATGAAATTAGCCATTGTCCTGCAATTAGCCCGCTATTTCAGCAACACACCGTATGACGAAATACGAACCATACGAGGCATTATAATTCCGTGCATCATAGTAGCGGTACCGGTAGCTTTCATAATGATACAACCCGATTTAGGAACATCTTTAATGGTTTTATTTTGCGCCACCGCATTATTTTACCTTGCCGGCGTTCAATGGTGGAAATTTGGCTTAGCAATCGGAGGTGTTGCCGCCGCAGCTCCTATACTTTGGCACTTTCTACATGACTATCAAAAAAATCGGATTTTAACTTTTTTAGATCCGGAGCGAGATCCGCAAGGCGCCGGCTATCACATTATTCAAGCCAAAATAGCCTTAGGTTCCGGAGGTATGTGGGGAAAAGGATTTTTATCCGGTACTCAAAGCCATCTAAACTTTCTTCCCGAAAAACATACCGACTTCATTTTCACCATGTTCTCAGAAGAATTTGGCATGATGGGAGGAATTGTAATTTTATTCTTAAACTTAGTGTTGATTAGTTACGGCTATTGGTTTGCATTCAGGATACACCCCTCCAACTATTTTGGAAAGATGGTCATTTTAGGCTTAAACACCAATTACTTTTTATATGTATTCATCAATGTCGCCATGGTAATAGGTTTATTACCTGTAGTAGGGATTCCCCTACCGTTAATCAGTTACGGAGGTACGGTAATTATTTCGGTAATGGCCAGTTTTGGAATAATGCAATCTTTTTATGTCAATCGCGACAGAGAATTAAAAAAATAGAGTATCACCATTGAAAAGCTCAAAACGAAGCATACATTTTCCGATAGAACAATAATCGGAGAAAAAAGATGCTAAACACCATAAAAATCATTGCTTTAGGAACAATTTTAAGTTTAAGCTCCTGCGCCACCTCACAAAAATACAATGAAGAGCTCAACCAAGAATTAGGCAAAACATCAGCCCAACTGATAAGCAGTTTCGGTCAACCGACAAAAGTAAAAAAGTTAGCCAACGGCGATGAAATTATAACATATATAAGCATCAACTATCAAGTTCTACCGGATCCGAATTATTACTTCAACACAGACTTTATGACTGAAGATGAAATGTTTTATCCCTTCACTTATGGAGAAGACGTCATACCCGTCGGAAATTTTATGGGAGAAACGATTACCGAATATTGCAAAACAGATTTTTATTTAAAAAACGACATTGTTAGCTCGTGGCAATGGAGAGGAAATGCGTGCGTTGCTCTATAAAAGCAAGATTTAAGCCTCACTCTCCCGCTGACCTGCACGACGAGCCGCCAACAAAGAAGCGATATTAATATTTTGAGCTTGTTCCAAAACCTGTCGCGCCGAAACTCTGTCAAACGTTTGATTTTGATATTGGTATTTAGAACACAGGATATGTTCGCGTTTACGACAATCTTCAAAATTCTGTTTTAAGCTCTGAGCTAAATTCTCACGATTAACTTGAGCAAAATTTTTATCTTCGACAGCAATACCATTTTTCCGCAACAAATCGGCAAAACGTTGTCTAACATCAGGATTCATTCTCTTCAAAGCCGCCTGTTGAGGTTGCTCTCGCAAATAATCGACCATAGCCTTTTTCTTATTCACATCAGAAAATCCCGCCAACAACTGAGCTGCATCACTTTCCATACGATTAATTTTAAGAATAGAATCGGTTGATTCGCCATTACGCGCCATACGACGTTTTTCTCTATCAATTTCTTTAAACAAGTGAACAATAAATTTTTCAGTATGATTTTCTTTCCAATCTTTTTGAATAGCTTTATCATCATTTTCACGCGTTTTCTGCCATAATTTCATTTGTTCTTCAGACAAAGGACCACCATGAGCCGCTGCGAGTAATTCTTGTCTTTGTCGTCTGTTCTCGACCATAACGGCGACAGTTTCCGCAGCATATCCCAAAGCCAACAAACTAACACTATAATTAAGCAATTGTTTTGTTTCTTTTTCATCCTCAGCCATTTTTTGTTGTTCATCAGCCACAAAATCGCGAACGGATTCATTACCATTCAAGACCTCAGGAGGAATAACATCGCGATATTCGCTTTTAACCCACTCAGGAATTCTCCTCCAAATTTGGTAATGTCTTTCATGTTTTGAAAGAATAGCATTAATAACATCATCGGGAACATCATCAACGGTTGCCCGACGATAATCATCAGGATAATTTGCGTATAAAAATCTTTCAAAATCACTCATTGAGTTAGCCATAACACCCTCATAGCATCATTAACAATTTATATTTAAGCACATTATAACATAAAATTTACATCACAGCAACCAAAAAAGTCCCCGGTCAAAAACCAAGGGACAACAGAAGAAAAAAGATCAACCATTTGGTTCATCCAATTTACTTTCGACATCAGAGCTACAATATTTATTCAACCAGAAGTGAAAGCGTAAAATAAACACAGCCCCCAAAATAACAACAGCCAAATACAATGCATCAGCAACTTGTTGGCACCCAATAAGCAAAAACCACCGCCCCATAAACAGCAACAGTAAAGTAAAATACATCAATTTAACATCGAATAACTTTTTGTACTTAAAGCTGAGGGCTAGAATTTCAGCCATACCTGCGACCGCCGCGAACAATAAAACAGACGCAGTCACTTTTCCAATCCAAAACGAAATTGCGAACAGGACGATTCCCATACCGACAATGCATTTTGCAATCAAATTAAACTGACTTGTTTTCATAGCAAAAATAATTTTAAGATTAATTTCTAAATAATAGTAAAACTAGCCTAACATACCAAGAAAACACAAAAAAATCAAGATTGAAATCACAATTTTTTAATAAAGCCTAAAAAGAAGAGAGCCGCAATATAAGCGGCTCTCCAAACACAACAACTGCAACAAATCAGAGGCTATTACCACCTTTACTCAACCAAACGGCATGCACCAAATCTGCCACATTGAGCGGTTTCCTCGCAATCTGATTAGCATTAACATAAGCCATTTCATCACTTTGTTTCAGAAGACTAACCAAGCCTTTAACTGGAATATGCGCCATATCGGGTCTATTACCGACTTCATATTTAACCTCATATAAATTTTTACGCAAGATTTCCAAAGCCAACATTGGCTCACGTTCGCTACGTCCATTCAAGAAGGCCTGAGTTGCGGCTTCAATCATTGGCAAGACGGCCTGATTAGCCCACGCTTCCTGTTCAGGATTTGTAACTTTTTTCTCCGTACCGTTTGCCCGTTTAACAATTTCCCCCGTTGCCGCAAAAGTTTCAGCGACAACCGGTCCCAAATAACCGCTGATAGAACGATACATACCTGCGACATCACGCGTTTCTGGATATTTAACTTTTCTTTCTTTAACGGACAATCCCGGTTCACCGGCAAAATCCAAAAATTTCAAATCATTATTTTTAGTAACTAAAACCTGACCAAGATGGAAATCGCCATGAACACGAACGATTGAGCTTTGAGCTTCACCATTATTCAACTTTTTAATCTGCCGTTGAACAAAATTATGAGTTAAGTTATCCCAATTCTGCAACAACTTTTCAGCTTGCAGTTTAGTTGCGCCATCCAAACTATGAATATTTTGTTCAATAGTTTTTTCGGTTTGATAGAGCAATACGGCCAAACTTTTTCCATATTTATAAAGATAGGCATCGTCAATTGCGATTGGTTCGAAATCAGGATTACCGTTCGAGCGAGCAAGGCACTCGGACATTTCCGCTGTTTTCCGTCCCAAATCACGCATCATTCCAATAAATTCTCTATGATCTGCCACATTAATTTTATCTTGCCCATTAGCCTGAGCTTCATTTAGGGCATTAACCAAATAATTATTAGCATACGACCATAAGTCACCGCGATTAGGAACAAATTCCTGAACAATACCCAAGGTAGCAATTTCCCCATTAGGTTCCTTCATAATAAAAGCGCCATAAGTTTTAGGCATAGCGGAACAACCAGCTTCCATCAACTTAGCATTCATTTCGACTTCGACACTGACACCATGATCGCTTTCAATCATTCTATCCTGTTTAAAAGCAATATCTTCGCCCACCCGAATAGTTGTATTACTTTGTTCTACATTTAACGGTTTAGAAGCAGAAAACAAATTATCTTGAACGACTTTTTTTTCACCGATAGTATGATATTTAACCACGGCACCATTATTAAAAGTGACCGCGTTATGATTTTCTTTAAAGAAAACCATCAAAGACTTCCAATAATCTGGAGCTTTCATAGCATCAAAATATTCTTGTCCGTTAATAAAGACGCTATCAACCCCATCCATTTTACCTTTAGCCAAAGGCATAAAGAATTTTCTTTCAGTTCCATCATCAAGTTTCGCCGTTCCCAATGTAAAAAATTTGCGTCCGCCATCAAACGGAATAGCATCCAAATCCACATCAACAACTTTCCCCTCAGTAATTTCTTGTTTAAAACCACACCATCTTTGTGTATGAATGTAGTTAATAAGTTCATTATTTCCTTTCATAAAAAATCTCCCTTCTATTATAATGAGTCTAAATTGGAGCGAATAGAGTAGATTTCAATATAAATTTGGAAAAAAACAAAAACTGTTGATAAAAATGAAGGGTTTAGGAGCAATTATGTCAAAACTAGAAGAATTAGCCAAATTTTCCGGCATATCGTCCGAATATATAGACAAAACAGGTCAAACACATTATACGACAGATGCGGTTCGTCGCTGTTTTTTAAAAGACATGGGATATAAAACTGATTCGGATTCGGAGCTTGACTCCGACATAAAAAAACTCGACGAAAGGATATGGCAAGACGGCTTTGATTACATCAATTCATTTTTCACCAATGAAACGGATATGAGCATAAAGCTACACCTACCGGAAAGCGAGAAAGAAAATATCGCCACATATGAGTTGGAAAACGAGCAAGGCGTCATCAATACAGGTCAAATATCTCTATCGACAATTCCGATAGAAGAACAAAAGATCATTGATGGCATCAATTTTGTTATGATAAAAGTAAATTTTTTCAAGCAACTCTCCCCCGGCTACTACAAATTAAGAGTCCGCATCAACAACAAGACCTACGAAACAATGATAATCATGGCTCAACCGAAATGCTATCTTAAAGAAGGTCTGGAAGAAGAAACCTTCCGCGTTTACGGGTTAGCGATACAGCTCTATGCGTTACGTTCTAAAAACAATATGGGCATTGGCGATTTTACCGATTTAAAAAACATCATCAAACTTGTCGCCCAAAACGGAGGCGATGTAGTTGGAGTAAATCCGCTCGGCGCATCATTTCCGGAAAGCAGGGATGATGTATCCCCCTATCGCATTTTAAGCAGAGCATTTTTAAATTACGCATATATAGATTTAAAAGCCGTACCGGAATATCAAACATCACCGGAAGTACAGGAATTAATTGCGACAGAAGAAATCAAGAATCAAATTGAACATCTACGCAGTTTGGATAAAGTTGATTATCTTGGAGTATACCGAATAAAAATCAAGTTACTGAAAGCGATGTACAGATATTTCAAGCAAGAGCATCTGAACCCTACAAAAGGTTTAACGCTGCGAGGTATTGCTTTCCAAAAATTTGTAACCTCAAAAGGTAAACCATTTGCAAATACCTGCTTATTTGAAGCAATATTAGAAAAACATAATGCAAACGGCATGCACAATGATTGGCGTTTCTGGCCCAACAACTATGACAAGATAAATTCATTCCACACCAGAGATTTTGAACAAATCAATCAAGACCTAATTCAATTTTATGCATATTGCCATTGGCTTGCGGATGAGCAATTAGAAGAAGCATCCAATTTATGTAAAGAATTAAACATGAAAATCGGATTATATCTTGACTCACCGATAGGAGCCGCCGCAAGTGGTGTTGAAGTGTGGGAAAACCGAGATTTATTTGCCGAAAACATGGGTATCGGGGCACCGGCGGATCCGATGCGACCGCGCGGTCAAAGTTGGGGATTTGCGCCTTACCATCCCCAAAAATTGCGTCAAGCGCATTATGCTCCTTTTATATCACTAATCAGAGAAAACATGCGCCATGCCAAAGCCCTGCGCATTGATCACGCAATGGGTTTAATGCGTTTATTCTGGGTATACTTCGTAGAAAACAATCCGGTAGTACAAGGCGCGTATGTATATTACAGCATGCGAGAAATGGTTGCGATATTATCAATTGAAAGCCATCGCGCTCAATGCATGGTCATCGGAGAAGATTTAGGCACGGTACCGGCAGGTTTCAGAGAATATATGTACGAACATGGTCTCATTTCGAACAAAGTATTTTTCCGCCAAAAAGATAAAGACGGAAGCTTTTTAGCACCTGAAAAATATCAATATTTATCTTTAGCCCAAGCGAGTACACACGACCAAGCAACCGCCTATGGTTATTGGTTGGATGAAGACATCAATACGTTCAAGTCCTGCAATTTATACGTCAACGAAGAGCAATACCGCAACAATCTGGAAATCAGAAACAAAGAGAGAGCATTATTAATAAAAGCGTTTGAATCCCAGCAGACATTTCCATCAGAATCCTGTCAAAAAGATGCCGAAACCAAATTAGACGGTAAGAGCGTACCGGAAAAATTGGAATATGCCGTAAACAAATATGTTTCCCGCACCAACAGTGCGATATTTTTGCAACGAATTGAAGACATCTACGGTCAAATTGCTATGGAAAACGTTCCCGGCACAATAGCCGAATATCCAAACTGGAGAATAAAGTTGCCCATCAATGTAGATGATATGGATAAAGACAACCGTTTCAAAGCTATGTTTGATATTATCCGCAGCGAACGTTGCTAAAATAGAGGATACACACAAACTAAAAAACAGCGTCATAAACTGACGCTGTTTTATTATATAAAAATGGTGTCAGCGGCGGGACTCGAACCCACTACCCACAGTTTAGGAAACTGTTGCTCTATCCTGATGAGCTACGCCGACATAACTACAGACTTTTATAAAACGTCACAAAATAATTTGCAATATTTTTTAATGCAAAATATACATCACAAAACAAAAACAATTTATAAAATTTTAAGCAATCGCGCCTATACTGAATAAGCTGAGAAAGAAATCGGAGAACGCTGCATACAACCATGACCCAAGATTCCAATGACATAATCGGAAAAAAGTACAGTCAATCCGCAACCATCACCTACGAAGATTTGGGCTATATCCGCGAGAATTCAAAAGCACTACGTTGCGCGGATAAAAACAAGGCATTATCAAAATATCTAAAACAAATCGAAGAACCGCAAAAAATCACCCGATTACGCACCACACAAGCAGAGAACACACAACTCCTTGAAAAGAATTTACAACGTTTAAAATCGGTTGAAGGCGCCATCTCAAGCAAACAATTTCAATTAGAACAAGAATATGCATGGTTAGACCGCGTAAATGCATTCCGCACCCGATTACTAAGCTATTTACCTCATTACTATCACAAAGAAGGAGAAATATTTTTAAATAAATTCATTTTAGAAAACCACAGTAATGAATACAAAGAAGTATCCACCCCGCCACAAACACATCATCCCGACCCCAATACCAACTATTTACCGGGAATGAATCCGCAAAAACAAAATTTACAAGACACGCTAAAGAGAATATTATACAGTAAACACATACAAAAATTCTATGATGAATTTCTCCAAACCAACAGTGAATATAAAGAATTCGAAGCTCGTTTTGACATAACGCGTCCCATTGAAAAAATAAAAAAAGAAATACTCGAACAATATAACACTGACACTTTGCAAGAAGAACGTGAACGCATCAATAAAGAAATTGAACGTTTAAGTACTGAAAACGAAGATTTAAGCCAAATAATAAATCAGACCCAAGCGACTTTAGCTCTTAAACGTGAAAAATTTATGACCTATTACGATAAACAAACTCTAAGCACGGATTATACTGACGAAACTGTTTTTGA
Organism: uncultured Alphaproteobacteria bacterium; assembly: GCA_949282205.1. GTDB lineage: Bacteria > Pseudomonadota > Alphaproteobacteria > RF32 > CAG-239 > CAG-267. The sequence continues at coordinate 18,020 of CASDOS010000006.1, forward strand.
GGCTCAACAAAACAACCAATTCATTGGAACGGAAGAACAAAAACAATACCTAAGCCGCTTAATGAACACCATTTGCGAATATTCGGAAATAGGGCGATATATTATCCGCCAAAGTCTCACTTTAGGAACAAAATATATTTTAGTCCCCCAAAACAACTTTCAACAAACACAAAGCACCTATCAGAACGGTTGCATAACGCTTCCGGATTTATCGGCTACACCGCAAGAATCAGATTTACTAATGACAAGGCTTATATATGAATCCAAACACGCCCTCCAAGACAAAAACAAAAATTCAGCAACTTTCACAGGTATAAGCAACACACTTTTAGAAAAATGCATAAAAGAAAGCGATGCCTTGGCCTGTACCTGCGCATTCAGCCATGACATAAAAGCGATATATCCGGAAATATACAAGCGCATTTTAAATAAAGCCCCCTATATGCAACGCGCATACAGCAGCAATATAAACGAAAGCAAAGATATATTAAAAGCATTAAATGCCTCTGTCATAGCCTGGAACAAGGATTTCGGAGAATCATGCAAACGAACATTAAGTTTCTATCCGTTAAATCATAATACCCGACCAATAATACTATCACCGGAAAATATCATCGAAAAAAACAATATCACCATTTTCGGCATTGCATACTTAGATATAAGTAAAGCATACCGATACTTTCTAACAGTCACGGACGACATATATACTCGCCTAAATATTATCACAACACATACTCTTCATTCTAATAATAACGGAATGGAATATATCAATCGTCAAATACAACGCGTAACCACACAAAAAGACAAATACGGTTTAAAAATATGTGAAACAAGAATTATTCGGGGAAGCAAGGATTTTGCCATTCCCCCCCTAAAAACCAAACCACATATATACAAAAATCTTCCCATACGAGCAACATCATTTACAACGATTGCAGAAGAAGCCTCCAAAGGATCAGCAACATACCGAGAGCTGCAAGAATACATACAAGACAAGCAAATTATTTTCACGGAAACACGCGGTTTAACTCCCCAACATTTCCCGATAGCAGCCCTTTACAATCCCGTCAACAACAGTATCGTTATAAATAAAAGTTTCACAGTTGACGAGCAGCTTTTAGCGGTTGCCGAAATAATTTTAACATTAAAATCCACCTTATTACCACCGGAATTTAGGATTAAATCGCAACTGATATACACAAATTTAAGTTACGCCCAACAAATAACCAAATTATTTGCACTCGGCAAAGAATTAACCCCAACACATCCCTTAATTTTAAAAAAGCTAAAACACGAATATCCGAATATAGAAACGGGCACACCTGAAGAAATTTTCATCTCCGCATTAAGAAACAGGCAAATACGTCAAAAAGCGCTCAACTATATAGAACGAGAATTACCCCGAAACAACCAAAGCAAAGCCACGCAAATATTAACGATAGCACCTACTGAAATTACAAAATTATTTGCCGAAGATTTAGCATTATCCAACCATCTGGAATACATTGCGCAAATAAGTGCAAGCATAACGTCGAAAGATTTAAAATATCTTCAAAACATCGCAGCATATTGGCAAGACGACAGTATTTCAGACATAAGGATTATTAGCGCTTACGAAGATTTATAGAGCCGCCGTAATTAAATCTTTGGCATACTGGGATTGAGGATTTACAAAAACATCATCAACAGAGCCCTGTTCTACAATTTTTCCCGATTTCATAACCAAAACATCATGTGCAATAAATTTAACGGCGCGCATATCATGAGAGATAAACAGATAAGCGATTCCCGTCGTTTCCTGAATTTTTTTAAGCAACGTCAATATTTCCGCCTGAACAGTAACATCAAGAGCGGAAGTAGGCTCATCTAAAATAATAATTTTCGGTTCAATAACCAACGAGCGAGCAATAGCAATACGTTGACGTTGCCCACCTGAAAATTCGTGAGGATATTTATCCAAAACATCATCATCTTTCAATCCGACATTTTCTAAAACCTTTTTAACCTTTTCCAAAATTTCATTTTTTTTCAATTTAGGAAAATGCACTTTAATTCCCTCTGTAACAATTTCTCGAATAGTCATTCTCGGATTAAGTGAATTATACGGATCCTGAAAAACGACCTGAATATTCTTACGAAAATCACGTTCATTTTGAATATGAACAGACTTAGACGTAAGGATTATTCCGTGATATTTAATAAGGTTAGCCAAACACATACCCAAGGTTGTTTTACCGGAACCGGACTCACCAACAACTCCCAAAGTTTTACCTTCATAAAGAGCAAGAGAAACATTATCTAATGCTTTAATACTTTTAAGAATTCCACCAAACAAATTCTTTTTAATAGGAAACTCCACCGATAGATTTCTGGCTTCCATTAATTTTCTGGATACAAAGTTCTGCCGCAAAGAAGAATGGTTAAAAGCCGCCAACAAACTTTTCGTATATGGATGAATAGGTGCATTAAAGATATTTCCGACACTACCTTGCTCAACAATGACTCCTTGTTTCATCACCAAAACACGCTGAGCGACTTTACGCACCAAATTAAGATCATGAGAAATAAAAATAACAGCCATACCAAACTTTTGTTTAAGTTTAAGAATAAGCTCCAAAATTTGTTTTTGGACCGTAACATCAAGAGCCGTAGTAGGTTCATCAGCAATAAGGATTTTAGGATGATTAGCCACCGCCATAGCAATCATAACGCGTTGTCGCTGTCCACCGGACAATTCAAATGGAAAAGCGTTCATACGTTCATCGGCATTTTCGATTCCGACCAATCGCAACAGATATCGAGCTCTAGCCCATGCTTTTCTATCCGAAACACATTTATGCACTTTAATAATTTCTGCGACCTGCTGTCCGACTTTCAAAAGAGGATTAAGCGAGCTCATCGGTTCCTGAAAAATCATACTGATTTGATTACCGCGAATATCTTGCCATTCCTGTTCAGACAAAGTCGTCAACTCACGATTTTGAAACAAAATAGAATTTGTACTCTTATACAAAACTTTCCGAGGATTAATCAAGCCTAAGATAGACAACGCCGTAACCGATTTACCCGAGCCGGATTCACCGACAATAGCTACAATTTCTCCCTCCTCAACACAAAAAGAGCTATTATAAACCGCCGAAAACAGCGCACCGTTTTCATCAATAAAGCGCACATTCAAACTTTTCACATCTAAAATCGGCTCACTCATAATTTCCTCTTATCCCAAGCATCACGAACGCCCTCACCCACAAAAATCAGCGCAGTCAGCAACAACGATAAAACAAAAAAGATACTAAGCCCAATCCAAGGCGCCTGTAAATTATCTTTTCCCTGTCGCACCAGATCCCCTAACGAAGGATACTCATGTCCCAATCCCAAACCTAAAAAATCCAAAGCGGTAAGCGCCACAATAGCGCCCGCCAAAATAAACGGGACAAAAGTAATCGTTGCCACCAAAGCATTCGGCAAGATATGTCGCCAAATAATACGAAAATTCCCCACTCCAATCGCTTTAGCCGCTTTAACATATTCAAAATTACGAGCTCTTAAAAACTCGGCTCGCACCATACCGGTCAGCTCCGTCCAAGAAAAGAGCAACAAAATAAACAAGAGCGTCCAAAAAGTCGGCACAAAAACACTAGCCACAATAATCAGAATAAACATCTGAGGCATAGATTCCCATATTTCAATAATTCTCTGCATCACGATATCGGTTTTACCGCCAAAATACCCCTGAAGAGCACCTATAAAAACCCCAAAAAGTGAAGAAAATAAAGTCAACAAAAAAGCAAATGCAAACGACAGCCTAACGCCATACAAAAGCCGAGCCACAATATCTCGTCCTTCTTCATCAGTTCCCAACCAATGTCTGGAAGAAGGAGCCGCCGGAAACGGTTCATTCAATTCATAATCAACGGTATTATAAGAAAACTCGATAATCGGCATAAGCATAAAGCCATTTTGTTCTATATTTTTGCGAATAAACGCATCTTTATAATTTGCCTCAGTAGGAAAATCCCCCCCAAATCGAGCATCCGTATAGACTTTAAAGATTGGAAAAAAATACTCATCATCATATTTCAAAACAATCGGTTTATCATTAGCAATAAGCTCTGCGAAAATTGACAGCACAAAAATCATTGCCAAAATAAAGAAAGAGGCTTTTCCCCGTTTATTTTTGATATATTTACCAAACAGCATTTACCGATGCATCCAAATTACACCCAAATCTATTATCTTTTTATAATAGCAGGCTTATTTTTTCAATCATTAAGTATCTTTATTCGCAACATTTAGTCTGAAACTTCAACAAACTCATACAGTTACATAGAAATTTCATTAGATGTTTGCGCATCAATCGGAGCAATCGGTTGCGCGGCTTGTTTTTCAATAACAGGCTCTGCCACCGGAGCAATCGGCTGCGCGGTTTGTTCTTCAACAACAGGCGCTGTTGCGGGAGCAATCGGTTGCGCGGCTTGTTCTTCAACAACAGGTTCTGCCACCGGAGCAATCGGCTGCGCGGCTTGTTCTTCAACAACAGGCTCGGCCACCGGAGCAATCGGCTGCGCGGCTTGTTCTTCAACAACAGGCTCTGCTACCGGAGCAATCGGTTGCGCGGCTTGCTCTTCAACAACAGGCGCTGTTGCGGGAGCAATCGGTTGCGCGGCTTGTTCTTCAACAACAGGTTCTGCTACCGGAGCAATCGGTTGCGCGGCTTGTTCTTCAACAACAGGCTCGGCCACCGGAGCAATCGGCTGCGCGGCTTGTTCTTCAACAACAGGCTCGGCCACCGGAGCAATCGGCTGCG
>CASDOS010000007.1 GCA_949282205.1 uncultured Alphaproteobacteria bacterium
ATTATAATAATGAACGTTGTCAGTGGAACTTAAACAAAATGACACCGGCTCAACACCGATGCCATTTGCTTAATCCTCCCGCTTGACTTACACCCCTCAGGGGATTTCTTTTTTATTTCCACTTTTCAGGGTACAGATCAAGTTTACCGGGGGATATCTATCAGGAAAAAAATAAATGAGTAAAAAAACTTTACGAAGCCATAAAAATATGCTAATATAATTCATATAGAAAGATTTAGAGGAGAAAAAACATGCCCCGTGGAAATAAAAAATTTTTGAAAAAGGAGTTATTGGCTGCCAGTCTGATAGCATTTATGGGAATGGCAAGTAAAAAAGCCGAGGCAAAAGAAACCGCTGCACCGGAACCGAGAGTGGAAGTAAGCGCAACACCAACCTCTTCATATGAAACAGAAAACACAGCAAATTTCTATAGCGAGCAAGATAGTCCATATGTATATGATTCACGTTTATCTCGGGATTTAAGTATCAAATATTCCGGAGCATATATAAATCCAGAAACAAATGAAGTTATTTTAAAAGCAACTAGTCGCTATGATAAAGATGAGTACTATTCCTCAGCAAGAGTTTGTTTGGAATCACAAAGATTAAGAGTAGGACCATATGATTGCAGTCGAGACAAAGAAATCCGCAGAGAACAAATACAGACAGGAGAATATAATTATGCAAATGAAAAGAAGTATATCTATAGCCCCAGCTTGTCGCGAGGCTTAAGCATAAAATATTCTGGAGCATATATAAATCCAGAAACAGGAGAAATTTTGCTTAAAGCGACTAGTCGCTATGATGATGATGATCACTATTCATCCGCAAAAAATTGTAGAGAATCTCAAAAATTAAGAATAGGTCCGTATGATTGCAGTAAAGATAAGGAAATTCGCAGAGAACAAATTCACAATGGTGAATACAATAAAAGAGCCGTTGTGCATGATGTAATCAGAGGCATAAGCGAAATAATCCGCATCAGAAGGGGAAGATAAATTAATAAAAGACAGTGTATTTAAAGTCTGAATATTTCTTCAGCCTTACGCATAGCTGCTGGAGAAACAAAGACAATTAAAATATCTTTTTCTTCAATTTTATCATCAGATTTTGGATAAATAATTTCCTCATTACGATAAATGGCACCAACTTTGCATTTTTCGGGAAGTCCTATATCTTCAATACGCTTACCTAAATTAAAACTATCATTATCAATTCGGACTTCCCAAACTTCGCCCATACCACGTTTTAAGCAATAAGCGTTATTAATTTTCGCCTTGCGAATATCTTGCAACATTGCAGAAGTTGTAATAAGGGAACGATCAACAATAACATTATCTTCTTCGCTGTCGATTAAACTATCAAAAGCTCTTGAATTAACTAAAGACAAAGTATGTGAAACACCTACTTTTTTAGCAATAAGCGAGGCAAGTAAATTATCTTTATCATATTCCGTAACAGCGACGGAGATATCTGCGTTTTTGATTTCAGCTTCATCTAAAATAACATCACTCATCATTTCTCCCCGAATAATTTGAGTATCATTAAGACTCTCAGCTAAATCTTGAGCGATACGACTATCATCCTCAATAATTTTGCAACTAGAAATACTATCATCCTTTTCAAGCACATTGGCAATGTAATAAGATATAGCATTACCGCCAAAGATAACCAGATTTTCATTTTGTTTAGCAATAATACCAAAATCATGCAACGTATCAAAAACTTTATCTCGCTCCACAAGAATAAAAATCTCATCATAAGCACGAATAGTTTCATTAGGTTTTGCAAAAAAACTTTTCTTGTCACGAATAATATGAATGACAGGGCTGTTGTAATATTTTTTTATTTCACTAATTTCGGTATTGATAAGAGGACACTTCTCGGAACATTTAAACGACAAAAGAAACAATTTCTCATCGACTAGCGGATAAGCAGCGGTAGTTCCCGGAATTTCAATTAAATTAAGGATAGCTTTAGCAATTTCAATATCAGGAGAAATAACCAAGTCAACCGGAAGATTTCGGTCACTATAAAGTGTATTCCAAAGTGGATTAAGAAAATATTCAGAATCAACACGAGCAATCTTTTTAGGAATTTGAAACAATGTATGAGCAACTTGACAAGCGACAAGGTTAACTTCATCATTATCTGTAACAGCAATAAGGATATCGGCATTTTTCGCCCCGATTTTTTCCATAATACCGGGATGAGAGATTGAGCCGACCAGCGTTTGCACATCAAACTCTTTAGCAATTTCTTCTAAGCGATCTTTATTAGTATCAACAACGATAATATCATTATTAGCTTGAGAGAGATAATCAACAATACTACGTCCGACATTACCGGCTCCGCCAATCAATATTTTCATAATAACTCCTTACCTTGATTACCGAAATAATCCTCAATAGCCTGAACGGCTAAAGAGTAATCATAAATTTTAGTATAAATTTCCCTAAATTTTTTGGCATCACGAAGATTTTTCGAATACCAGCAAACATATTTCCGCGAAATAGCGACAGCCATTTCTTTTCCGTAAAAATCGACCATATCGTTTAATTGTTGCAGAAGAGCATCTTTTATTTCAGAAACAGAAACGGGGACAGGTAAAAGCCCGGAATTAAGGTAGTTATGAATTTGCCCTGGCAACCAAGGATTACCCAAAGCCCCCCGTCCAACCATAACCCCGTCGACACAAGTTTCGTTTATCATTTTTTTTGCAAGTACGGGAGAAGTAATATCCCCATTACCGATAACAGGTATTTTAACAGTTTCTTTTACTTGTCGAATAATATCCCAATCAGCCTCCCCTGAATATCCTTGAGCTCTGGTACGTCCATGAACAGTAACAAAGCATGCCCCACTATTTTCACACATTTTGGCGAATTCTGGAGCATTAACGGAATGACTATCCCATCCTTTACGGAATTTAACAGAAACTTTAAGTGGTGTAGCTTTAACAGTTGCTTCAATAATTTTAGCAGCCAAATTCAAGTCTTTCATAAGAGCAGAACCGGAATTATTCCCGACGACTTTTTTTACCGGACAGCCCATATTAATGTCTAAAGAATAAGCGCCTAAATCTGCGACGAGTTTAGCAGCTTCAACAAATAGATCAGGATTATTGCCCACAAGTTGAACAATAACAGGATAAGGTTCATTTCTGACATCTGCGATTCTGTAAGTTTTAGGATTTTTACGACTAATCGCATTAATAGCTACCATTTCGGAGTACAGATTAGCGCATCCTTTCGATGCGACAAGTTTGCGCATCGGATAATCGGTAATTCCAGCCATAGGGGCTAAAAAAACATTACTTTTAAGACCGATAATATTTGTCATTTTGTTTACTCAGTACTATTTAAGGCTTTGATAAGAATGAAGTAAATCTTATCTAAGGAAGCATTGACCGCTAAGTTTATAAATTCATTACGAGCTTCACCATCTGGTGCCAGCATTTCTTTCATAAGAATATCCATAAGATACAAATATTTAATAGATAGATTATGAAATTCAATCTGATCATCAAAGGCTTTACGAATAAGTCCAGTTTGCTTTCTGGATAATCTACCGGATAAAAAGTCTGTAAATGCTTTATTTTCACCAAACAAGTATCTATCCCATAAATCAAAAACATCGATATTAGCAAAAATTTTATCAATTTTAATACCTAAAGCAATAAAAGTCCGATTAATTCCCTGAGCGGTTGAAATTAATTTATCCTGACTGAAGTCGGGATTAAGAGGTTCAACTTTTAAGACAGAATCTTTATTTTCGTTATATTTATCAATTTTCTTTTCGTAATCTGCCAAGGTTGAAGCCATTTCTGCGGAGGATTTTCTAATATCCTCTTTTAAATTATCTAATTTTTCTTGAACAATGTTCAAGTTAGATAAAGCATTGTTTATGTAGAAATTTTGTTCTTCAAGAAGTTTGACTCCCTGTTGCGAATTAGAAAGGATAAGATTAGAGGAAGAATTAATTCTATCTGTATTTTTTGAAATAACTTCGTGAGCCTCATTAAATTTATCAATAACTTCGACCGCTTTACCTTTAAGAGTATCGGTTTTAAGGGCTAATTTGCTACTAATTTCACCGACTTTCTCCACCATAGTTTCAGAAATATTCTGCAAATCAAAATTCTTTGCCTGAGCGAGATTGGTAAAGGAAATAAGACGATCGGTTTCTTTATTGAGAGCAATAATAACATTTTGCATACTATTTACCACATATTCGCAACGACGCTCAAGTTCGTGTCTTTTTTCATCAAAAGTATCACCAAGACCATGTATAGCTTTACCTGTTTCTGAATTAACGGCACGGAGTGTGGAAATTTGTTTTTTCGTCATTTTTTCGAGTTCGACAGAGTTTTTAACCAATTTATCAATTTCAACGGAAATAGCTTGTCCATAAGAGGAAAGTTTATTACCAAGTAAATCTGAATTATGGTCTAAAACTTGTGTTTGTGTAGCGATAAGGCGTTTTTGCTCATTAATGCGTCCTTCCAGACTGGAGATACTCGTATCGATTCGCTTACACAAGCCATCAAATTCTTCTGACGTTTTATAAAAAGAGTTCTCTATTTTGAGTGTATTTTCCGCAGTTTTTTCCAACATATTATCAATATGTTGCTGACTAAGATTAGTTGTTTGTTCTAATTGAGATTTTATCTCTGCTAGATTGTTTTTATTGTCAGCGATATTATTTTTAACATTGGAAGAGAGCGCGGAGATTTCATCTAAGAGCGGATTAACACGACTTAAGAACATTGAAGCATTGTTAGCAATTTCGGCAGAACAATCTTTCATATTGTTAACCGAATTAGTCGTTTTATCAGTGATGTAAGTACATTTATCGGCAAGATTTTTAACACCGTCGTTTAAATCCGTCAAAGTTTTTGCCGAATAAGAATCAAGGAGTTGCAGAATATTAGCAAATTCCCCAAGACGTTCATCTAAATCTTTTTTTAGATTAAGAGATTGTGCAACGACAGATTGATTTTCTTGTTGTAATTTTTGAGTTTGTTCTAAAAGTGTCTTTGCCAAAGTTTTAGCTTGTTTGGAGGTTTCAGCATCAGGATACAACAGTCCGTCAATATAATTATGAAAAAGTTCTGCGTTAGCATCTAAACTACTGCTACGTTCGATATATGCCAGAAGGAACCACAGCAATAAAAGAGGCAAGGATGCAGCTAACAATAAAACCGCAAACTCAGTAGGCTGAACAGCTAAAACAGATTCCCAACCGATAAAGTTTTGAATATAATAAGCAATTCCCGCAAACCAAATAAAAGCGGAAAGAGCCAAGCAATAAGCAAAATTATTGCGAAGCCACAAGAATCTCCGCACATTCTGAGACAATTGCGGAGAATTTTTAGATTTACGAGCTGTTTTATTATCTTGCATCAAGAAAAATCCAAAGAGTTACACCCAACTAATCAATAGCATCAACGAATATTTTTTTCAAATAAATAATGCAAGAAAAGAAAATATTTGCAAAATAGATGAAAAAAACAAAAAATTTCTATTGATTTTATAAAAAGATTGTTTATTCTAACGCAAGCAATCGTGAAGAGTAATTTCTTTAGAACGATTAGCGTAAATGCCGCTATAGCTCAGTGGTAGAGCACGTCATTGGTAATGACGGGGTCGTAAGTCCGATTCTTACTAGCGGCACCATTTTTGATATTTCCGCCAAATGGGCGGATTTTTTGTTGTTAAACAATCGCTTATTTAGTCCGATTTTGGTGGTTTTGGAAAAAGCATTTTTAAATGAATTATCGGACTTTTGAGAGAAAGCCAATAAAATCAAGCTTTTTGTTAAATAAAATCCCAGTCCGATAAAATTTAATATAAACAATCTCTCAAACGAACATTTTTAGAACATTATTGTTGATTTTTTAACTTTTTTACTTTATGATTGTAATAAGTATGGTAATTTTCTTAATAGAATCACTGTTAATGAGTTGAAATATGAAAAAAAATAACTTGGTCGTTCCTTTTGTTAAATGGGCTGGTGGTAAAAGGCAATTACTTCCAGAACTGATAAAACGCGTTCCGAAGTTTACTACATATTGCGAACCTTTTGTCGGAGGTGGTGCGCTGTTCTTTTATTTACAACCGAAAAAAGCCATTATTAATGATTTTAACAAGGATTTAATTAATACTTATATCACAATACAAAATGATGTTGAATCGCTGATACAGCATTTATCCACTTACAAAAATGATTCTGAAAGTTACTACAAAATAAGAGAGTTAGATAGAACGCCTTTATTTCATAGAATGTCTGCTACAGAAAAAGCTTCCCGACTTATTTATCTTAATAAGACATGTTATAATGGACTATTTAGAGTCAATAGTATGGGTGAATTTAATTCTCCTTTTGGAAGTTATAAGTCTCCGAATATTGTCAATGAACCAACTCTTCGTGCTATTCATAATTATTTTCAAAATGCAGATGTTACATTTCTTAGTGGGGATTTTGAAGCAGCTGTTAAAGGATTAAAGAAAGGAACATTTGTTTATTTTGATCCTCCTTACGATCCTGTTTCCGCATCTTCAAATTTTACAGGTTATACTAATCTTGGATTTGGAAAACAAGAACAGAGAAGATTAAAAGAAGTATGTGACGAATTAAATGCAAAAGGTATTAAATTTTTGCTGTCTAATTCTGCTACTGATTTTATTTTAGGCCTATATAAAGAATATAATATTGAGAAGATATCCGCTAAAAGAGTTATAAATTCCAATGCTAACAATCGCGGTAATGTTGATGAGGTTTTAATAAGAAACTATGACGAAAATAAATAGTTATTGGAACAATATTTTTGAAAAATATAAAATATTAGATCAAATTGATAAAGACGGAAAATTTGAAATTTCAGCAAGTCAGATAAATGAGTTTAAAGAAGCTCGTCTTATGACGAAATTTGATAATGCATCTCAATTGCCGCGAATTTTTACGGAAAATGAATTATCAATTTTACCGATAACACGCGGTAACTATGTAATTGCTCCGATGGATATTTTTCACAAATTTCCAATGATTGAATCTTCGAATGAAATTTCGTATTTTAATTTTCCTGATAATATACAAACATTATTGCCGGATAATATCAATAGTGAATCTTTAGCGTTAAATGCTGTTTATATTTCAGAAATTTTAGAAGATTTTATACAAGATGAAAAATTATTGCCTACCATTAATGGTAGAATGTCATCATCATTATTTAATTTTAACATTAAAAACACAAAAACGGAAAAAATCTTAAATATAAATGTAAACAATGCACAGATAGAAATAGATGCAGGTTATGAAGGTGTAGAATCTTTTTCTATTATTGAAGCTAAATCGCATTTTGCTGATGACTTTGTTATTAGGCAACTATATTATCCTATGCGTCTATGGTCTAGTAGGGTAAGAAAAAATATTAAAACCATATTCATGGTTCATACTAATGGGATTTACTATTTGTATGATTTTAAATTTAATGACTTAAATAATTATAATTCATTGACTTTAAATAAATTCAAGAGATATAGCTTTGATAAATTGGAAATTAATATTGAAGACATCGAAAAGATAGTCTCAAATACGCATTTAGTAAATGAACCGCAAATTCCTTTTCCTCAGGCTGATAGTTTTGAACGTATTATAAATTTATGCGAACTATTAAATCAAAGAGAGTTAACAAAAGATGACGTAACAATGGAATATGGTTTTGATAAAAGGCAAACAGATTATTATTTAAATGCGTGCAAATATTTAGATTTGGTTGAAGAAAGAGATAGTAAATTTTTATTATCATCAACGGCAAGAAGAATAATGCAACAGTCGCCAACAACAAAACAGTTAGCTTTTGCAAAGCAAATACTGAGTCATCCTGTTTTTAGTGAGGTGTTGAAAAAACAATTGGAAACAGGTAAAGTTGTATCAAAACAACAAATAATTGATATAATGAAGAAATATCCTCTATTTAATGTAAAAACATATAACACTTTTTATAGAAGATCATCAACCGTAAGCTCTTGGATTGATTGGATAACTTCATTGACATCAAATACTACTGTTTAATTAACTCCAGATTATATCCCATCTGCTTAAATTCCTTATAATTTTTAGTCCGATAATCGCACAGTATCGCGCACCATTTTTTAGAACGCACCCTTTGAGGTGCTTTTTTTGTATGTATTCAAGGCTTTCAATCAGTCCGATTTTGAGAATTTTTAATTTGGCGATTTTTGATGATTTATCGGACTTTTATGTTTTTAACTATTTCAAATTATATGGTGCATCTGATTTATTTTGGACTTCTATTCCTGTCTCAAAACTTTCAACAAACTCCCAATGACCGTTCTCCAATATAAAATGAAAGCATTGACAATTTTTTATCCCTTCTACTTTATATCCAGCACACCAACATAATGCGCGGGTAATTCCTCCATGAGAGGCTATAGCAATATTATTAAAAGTGGATGATTTAACTATACTTTCAAGAAAAGTTTTGACTCTTTCAAAGGTCTCATTGATACGTTTTTGCGTTTCAGAAGTATCATTATACCAAAAGCCGAAAGCAGCTTCGCACAAAGCATCATCTGTAATTATATCTATATTACTATATTTTTTAGCAATAATATGAGCTGTATCAACAGCACGTTTTAATGGACTTGAATAAATGACTTCTAAAGATTTATCTGACAGAAATTCAGATAATTTTTGAGCTTGTTTTTTCCCTATAGTTGTCAAATTGGCACTAGGCTTTCTTCCTGCAATACCTAGCTTATTACCGACGCTTTGTCCATGTCTAAAAAAATAAAAATGTTTTTTCATATTGGTCTCCATATTAAGCATTTATGTTATTGGTTAATTCGTATATTTTTAGTAAATGCTTTTATTCTAAGGCCTAAATTTACAAACTTATCATTATTTTCATTCCGATAATTGCATAGTATCTCGCACCATTTTTGATAATGCACCGACTATGATGCTTTTTTTGTATGTATTTCAAGCCTTTCAAGCAGTCCGATTTTGAGAATTTTTAATTTGGCGATTTTTATAAACTTATCGGACTTTTAAATGTTTATCTAAGAACTCTTCAAAATCTTTCGCTTGCTTTGTAATAACATTTTTATTTTCATATTTTTCCGGCGGATAAAAGTCTTCTACTAGAGATGTTGGGGCTCGTTTGAAATTCCCTAAATATGGAGCTTTTCCACTCAAATAATCATAAACGCTCATTCCTTTTGAATCTTTCAGATTTATGTTCGCTCCTTTTTCTACCAGATATTTTGCTATATCCAGATGTCCTTCTTGCACGGCATACATCAAGGCCGTACGTTCTCCATTTGCAATGCAAATATTATCCCAACAATTATTATCTTCTAAATTTCCCTTCTTTGTTTGAGCATTGATATCTGCTCCGGCTTCAAGCAAAATTTTTACGCTCTCCATAAATCCATATTGAGCTGCATACATTAAAGCAGTTTTGCCAAATTCATTTTGAGCATTGACATCCGTATTTAAGCCTATGCAATTCAATTTTTTTTCATTATTAGGGCAAGCTTCAATCAATACCTTTAATACATCCGGTCGGTGTATGCTTACCATTAAAATTTCATCTTTTTGATCCGGCGTTTCAGGTTCTGTAAAGACTTCCCCTTTTATTTTCTTATTTTCAATCCACGTTTTAATTTCCTGAACAGGAACTCCTAAAAAAATCTTATAACGCAACGTGTCTTTATCAACAATAGAACTCTGTGCTGCCATTGGAATCATTATATAATGAGCATAACGATAGGCTTTTTCCTCAGAAACATTGAACGTTTTTATATAATGTTGTGCTAACTTATCAACCGCTTTATGGAATCCGATACCATGGTTGATTACCTCTGAAAAATATTTATGATTCGGATATGATTCCATTGCCCATGCTTCAAGAGGCAATGCCTGCAAATATTCTTGTTCCGGATAATCTAGGCGCTCAAAGTTCCAATCTGGGTCATAATGATTTAGTATATTTTTATAGACATCTTCTGCCATATGAACATAACGTATTGAACCAGAGGTGTCAAATCTGAGTTCTTGTTGAATATAGTTATAATATTCTTCAACGTCTGACGGAAAATCGTATTGCGGATATTGGTCACAATTAGATATATCCAACGTTTCTGCGCCATGACCACCGCCAGCAACATCCATAATTGCTGTTAAGTGAAGTTTTTGAGCTGTTGGGCAAGGAACAACTATTTTCCAAGGCACATAACGCATATATATGCTTTGTTTATCCCATATGTTAAAAAATTTCGAAAAATTAAACGCACCGACTTCTATTAAACAACTTAAATCTTTGTAACAGTTGAGATAATCATCTTTCACTTTATCTTCATATTGGCTTTGATATCTTTCATAAAACGGAGAATCCGGAACAATTTTTTCATATTGTGCAATGACATCTGTATGTAAGCGATGAGCTATTTTCTCAAATTCTGGTGTATTTACTTTTTGAGGTTCGTATATACTAAGCAATATTAAATATTCGATAGCGGCAGAGTTATTTTTATCTGCTAATTTTTTTAAGTCTTTTATGGCTTGTTGGGGATTATCTTTTATATGTTTTACAATATTTTCATACTGTTTATCAATATCTTGTTCTATTTGTTCCGCTGTAACAAGAGAGGAGAAAAAAAGAAATGCAAAACAAATCATAAAAATTATTTTTTTAGCTCGAAACAAAATCATGTTATGTCCCTCTAATTATACCATTAATTTTAGCTTAGATTGAAAACATTAAAATTTTATTATGATAAGTTTTAACTTCCCTTATTATTTTCTTAAAATCCTCATAACAATTAGTCCGATAATTGCATAATATTGCGCACCATTTTTTAGAACGCACTCTTTGAGGTGCTTTTTGTAAGTGTCTCAAATCTTTCAGTTGGTTAGATTTTGATGATTATAAAAGAATTATAAGAATTTTTTGTTTCCTTTACATTTTTTATTTTATATGAAATAGTAGTATATAAATTAGTTAGAGAGAGGTTATGAAAGAAGCGCTAATCTTACATGGAACGTGCGATAAAGAGGAGTTTTTTGATGCAAATATGCCCCCTCTTTCAAACGCTCATTGGTTTCCTTGGTTACAAAAGCAATTTTTGTGTCATAATTTTTTATGCCAAACACCAGAAATGCCAAATCCTTTTCATCCAAACTATAAAGAATGGCTAAAAACATTTGAAAATTTTTATAATAAAGATGTCAAAATCATTGTCGGACACAGTGCTGGTGCTGGTTTTATGCTAAAATATCTGCAACAAAATCCTAAAATTAAATTAGCCAAACTTATTCTTGTTGCACCATGGTTAGATATTGAAAAGGAATGTGCCGATTTTTTAAATTTTCAAATGAAAAATGATGCCTTAAACAATATTAAAGAAATATCTTTATTTTATTCTACAGATGATGAAAAATCGATTTTAGACAGTGTAGATAAAATTTTATCTCATTATAAAAATATTAAGGTACATTCTTTTGAGAATAAAGGACACTTTGTTTACAACACTATCGGTTCAACCTTTCCTGAACTTTGGAAAGTTATCACTGAATAATTGTTTTTTCCAATAATTAGCTTATTTTTTAGCTAATAAAATATTTCAATTAGATACTCTAAAGGATAAATATATGAAAAGCTTATTAAGAATAGTGCTTGTTTTGTTAATGATATTATCTTCTGCATACCAAACTCAAGCTTCTGGTGGTCTTGAAACAGAAGAAAAACAACATATCCAAAACTTTATTAATCTTATAAAAGAAAATAATCCCGAAAAAATTGCCCAATATGTAGATTATCCACTTAAAAGATTCAATCCATCACCTGATATAAATAATGAAGCGGAATTCATAGAAAAATATAATATGCTTTTTGATAATTATTTAAAAGAAATGATTATAAAATCAGATGTTGAAAAAGATTGGAAACGTGTGGGGTGGCGTGGTTATATGCTGTATGATGGTATAATTTGGCTTGCCCCAGATAATTATAAATTAAAAGCAATTAATTATACGTCGGATAAAGAAAAAAAGTTTCAACAAAGAATGTTAGAAGAAAGTAAAAAGGTTCTACATTCGTCTATAAAGGATTTTGCACATCCGATATTGTCCTTTAGAACCGATAATTTCATTATAAGAGTGGATGAAGTGGAAAGGGAAAATTATAGATATGTCTCCTGGAATAAAAATAAAAGTACATTAGATGAGCCGGATATAGTAATTTTTGATGGTATAAGACATTTCTACGGTAGCGGTGGAAATCATGATTATTTATTCAAAAATGATAATTATGTATATGTTGTACAAGTTGATGCTTTTTGCAATAAAGGAGATAATTGTTTTAAGTTATGGGTATATGAATTTGAACAACCAGTAAAAGACTTAAAAACGGTATCTGAAGAGTTATGCTGTAATGAAGGTAATGAACGAACCCCTCTATTATCCGAAAAATCTTTAGCAAAATAAAAGGATATTGCTAAATATGTTATTTGTTATTTTTTCTTAATGCAAAGAAAAAGATACTATTACTCAATAAAGCTAAAATATACGCCCATAACATTGCCGTAAAAGGACTTGTCATATCAGCCAGTATTCCGATTAAAACGGCGCATAAAGAATAAAATAAAGAACTAAACAATGAAATTATTGATAAAATAGTTGCTCTCTCTTGCTCACTACAATCATTTTGAAAAAGAGTTTCAATGGCAGGCTCCTTTAAGCCACTGCTGAATGTAGAAATTATTTTGATAATTGGGCTCCATACACTTGCCGCTAAAACAGAAATGATATTGATAAAATTATCCAAACAAGCCCCTAAAAGAATGGTCGTTTTTAATCCCCAATGTTTGGCAGAAAAGAACGATAGATAATTTCCAAGGCTGTTGGCAAAATGACCGATACTTCTGAATATTCCTAAGCTCCATTCCGGCACAAATTGTTTGAAAAATACAGCATTAAAGTCAAAAGCAGCCTCATTCAATCCATAATGCAAAGTTTCAGCCAAAGAAACTCCTCTTAATCTGTTATGCTTAAGAAGATGTCTTATTGAATTAAAGATATGAATAAGGCTTGTGCTCTTATCTTTATAAGATTTTTTAACTTCTTCGAGTTGTAGTGTTATTGCAAAGGCTATAATGGCGGGTAAGATACTCGCAAGCATCACGGCACGCAAAGATATAAAAACAAAAATCATACCAATCAAAGAACTTATTGCTAATGAAAGTTGTTCTAAAGATATATTTTTTGAAACTTCTTGATGATAGTCTTTTTTTCTTTTAATTTGCGCCATACTATCATAAAGCAAAGCGCGATTATTTCCACTAGCTAAAGCCCATGATAGTCCGTTCAAAACAGAAGCAATTGCTAAAATCAAGTAACTTTCGGCAAAAGCATAAAGTATAAAAGAAAATAGCATTACAGCCGCACCAGCACGGCATACCCATTTTCTACTCCATTTGTCAGAAAGACATCCGGTTGGTATTTCTAAAAGTGTAATAGATATATTTTGAATAGCAAAAAGGCTCATTGCTTCAACCAAATTTCCACAGACTTCGGCAAAAAACAAAATTTTAACAGGATAAAAAAGAATAAAATTTTCCCAGAAACTATACCAATGTAGATATTTTATGTTATTTTCTATCTTTTTCATAATTAAAACTTTTAGGACAATTATGTTCCTTAATATGCTAGTCAAAACTGCTTAATTTTTATTAAATTTTCTTGCTCAAAATTCCAAAACCCTCATAATTTTCAGTCCGATAACTGCATAGTATCTCGCACCATTTTTGATAATGCACCGACTATGGTGCTTTTTTTGTATGTATTTCAAGCCTTTCAACCAGTCCGATTTGCATAGTTTTGAAAAGAGTAATTTAAGCAGAATTATTGAGGGCTTAATATATAGTATTTTTCTATTGTATTATCATTGTTATCCGATTAAATTTTACTTAGTAATAAAATGAAAGTAAAAATATGAAAATTTTCATTATAGGTGGCCCAGGAAGCGGAAAATCAACTTTAGCACACAAGCTATCAGAACAATATCATATCCCACATATTGATTTAGATGAAATAAATTGGGTAAATGATAGCAGACAATTTTATGGGCAAAAGCGCGATAAAAATCAACGTAAAATAATGTTAGACAACCTATTAAACTCTAATTCAGATTGGATTTTTGAAGGAGTTTATTTCAAAGATTGGATTAATCCAATTATTGAACAAGCAGACAAAATAATCATTTTAAAACCATCCAAATGGATTAGATTTTATAGGTGTACCAAACGATTTCTAAAAAGAAAACTTGGAATAGAGCATTCGCATCATAAAGAAACGCTTATCTCTTTTTGGAAATTAATACAATGGAACCATAACTATGACACTTGTTTGACAACATTTTTACAAAAAATCAATAATAAAAAATTGAATAATAAAATTGTAAATGAAAAAGAAATCTAAATTTCCTAACTAAACAAAGATTAAGGATTTAATATGTATGTTCTGATTGCCTTTTTAACGCCGATTTTACACGCTTTGTCTTGTATTGTGGATGCGCATTTTTCTAATAATATTTTTAAGAAAGTGCCTTCGCTCGTATTTTATGCCACAATCACCAATATCATTATCATTCCGTTTTTATTTTTCTTCGGAACGCCGATTATTCCGCCATTAGAGATTTTAGCAATATTGTTTATCATCTCACTCATTGAAGTATGCTATCAAATTCCTTATTATCACGCCCTACATAACATTGACACTTCAATTGTTGTTGCGTTATTTGCATTAGGAGAAGTTACTCTTCCCTTTCTTGCTTATTTTATTGTAGGAGAAAAATTGAGCTTTCTGCAATATTTGGGATTTGGTATTATTTTGTTGTCAACTTTTTTACTGAATTTTGATAGTAAAAAATTTAAGTTAAATATTGCTTTTGTTCTGATGTTGCTTGTTTCTGTTTTGCTGTCATTGTCAGCAGTGTTATCAAAATATTCTTTGCAAAGTGTGGATTTTGTAACGGTCGTATTCTGGATTGCCCTTTTTGCAACATCAATAAGTTTGTTTCTTCTAATTGTACCACAATACAGGTCGGATATTATAAGCGCATTTCCGCATTATAAAAAGAAAATCAAGCTATTTCTATTTAACGAAATACTAAATCAAACCGGAACCTTAGCTATGATAATAGCTTTAGCTTACCTTCCGGTTTTGGTCGTTGAGACCATTGGTTCATCACAAAGTATATTTACGCTTTTATTGGGATTTATGCTTTATAAAATCTTCGGCAACCGCTTCAAAGAAAACTTAACCCGACATGATGTAGTTAAAAAACTTATTTCTTTTACTTTCATTATTATCGGCATTTATATGGTATTACGATAGTTGATTAAGGTTTACAAATAAGAATACTGTGATATAAAAACACTGTGTTAAAGTATTATAATGTTAAATAATTAATTTGTTCTGTTATGGAAAAATATATTATTATTTTAGGTAATGAAACCACTTACGGTGTACGTCCGGTATTTAAGGCAAAAGTAATGTTGGGAGAATTAAAGATTAAGGATAAGGCGAAAATCTATAATGTAACCTCATATGAGTACGGCGAAGGAGTGGTTTTGAGAATGGCTATTGATAAAAAGAATGTCAATAAGGTTTCTCAAGGAGATAAATTCCTTCTGATGATAGATTTCTTTCGTGACTTGGAACGCACGCCATATGGGCAATGTACAACGCAATTTAGCGGAAACTATATTATGGTAAGTGATCGAAAAATGTTACACAATTATTTTACGCTAGAATTGGAAGATAATGAGGATTCTCGAAATCTACTGCAAAATAAGAGAGTGAATACAATTTTTTCTGATGTGGCCGATATCTTTAATTTTACGTTTACGTCTGAGCTTTCGAAGCAAACAGAGTGTCCTAATAATAAACTGAGAGTAAATGTGGAGATGATATATCGATACTACTTTCAAGAAGGGGATACTGTAACTTTGGTTCACAAAGAAACGAAACAAAAAGTGAGTGGTAAGATTGTAAAAGTAATTCAGTAAAATTAAGCCTCCGCAAGGAGGCTTAAAGCATATATAAGCCATGGGAGAAATGCAATGAAAAGAGAAAGTTTGTTGCTAATAATAAATTTGCTACCATCTTATCAGGTAAAATATAAGTAATTAACATTCAGTTTTCCTAGTTTAAAAAAACAGATTAAAGTATAAAAAACTGTAACAGTTTGTAATTTTTAATGATTTGCCAGCAAAAAAAACGATGTTCATAATTTCCTTATCCAAAATTTAGAAGCGGGAGAGAATGATGAAGGTCGGAAAAAATTTCATAAAGGGAGAATATGTCATAATAAAGAAACCTGAGCTATTAGCCGTTGGAGATAATGTAAGGATAGCAGATTTTTGCAGAATATCAGCAGCGTGCGAGATAGGTTCAGATTGTGAAATAGCCCCAGGTACATATATATCCGGAGGAGATGGAAAGTATAAATTTTCAATGGGAGATTGCTCAAGTCTTGCCTCGGGAGTAAGAATTTGGCTATCAAGCAATGATTATGTAAATGAATTAATAACTCATTCAGTACCGGAGGTTAAAGAAATTCAGGGTGATGTGACCATGGGAAAATACACAGGAATTGGCACGAATTCAGTTGTGATGCCTAATAATCATATTCCGGAAGGGGTGAGTATAGGGGCATTAAGTTTCGTGCCGTCAAATTATAAATTTGAGCCATGGACCGTATATGCCGGCCGCCCCATTAAACCGATAAAAAAGCGAAATAAAGAAAATATATTGCAAACATTAAAGAATTTAGGCCGTATTTAATCAATTACAGAACGAGGGAGGAAAATATGTGTGGAATTGTAGGGTATATCGGAAATAACGCGGTGGATGAAATTTTATTATCAGGTCTAAAAAGTCTGGAATACAGAGGATATGATTCGGCAGGTATTGCGTTAAATGATAATCAAGGAATTGATGTATTTAGAGCAAAAGGAAAATTACAAAATCTGACCGAAGTTATAAAAGCCAAACATATAAGTAATAGACAAGTATCACAGGGAATAGGACATATACGTTGGGCAACGCACGGAGAGGCCTCAATAGAAAATGCGCACCCACATTTATCAAATGACGGAAAATTAGTTCTTGTCCACAATGGAATTATAGAGAATTACAAAGAATTAAAAGATGAATTAATAAAGCAAGACTATCACTTTTTCTCTCAGACAGATACAGAAACAATAGTACATTTGATAGATAGAGAATATAAGAGTATTTCATCGTTGGAACAAGCCGTTATTCGTGCGATATCAATGCTGAAAGGCGCTTTTGCATTGTGTATTATGCACCATGATGAAGCGGATAAAATCATTGCGGTAAGAAAAAATGCACCACTCATTATCGGAGTGGGCAAAAATGAGAATTTTATAGCTAGCGATATACCGGCGCTTATAGGCAAAACGCAAGCAATCATACATTTAGAAGATAATGAACTTGCGATTGTAAAAAAGGATAGTGTGGTTGTTAAAAGTTTCGATGGAAAAATTTTAAATAAACCAGTAGAAACGGTTAATATCGCACAAGATGCTATATCCAAACAAGGTTATAAGCACTTTATGATAAAAGAGATTAATGAACAACCGCAAATTGTTCGGAAAATGATTTCAGCATATATGCCATCTCCTCAACAATCGATAAGATTTGCAAATATAGATATTGAGGAGTTAATAGAAAATATTGATAAAATAGAAATTATAGCCTGCGGAACATCATTGCATGCGGCACAAGTGGCGCAATATATGATAGAAGATTTGTGCAACATAAGCGTAACCGTGGAAGCGGCAAGTGAATATATTTATAAAAAGCACCTAACGAATAACAAAACATTAAGTATAGGTATATCGCAATCAGGAGAAACCGCGGATACGATTACTGCCATAAAGCAAGCTAAAGAAAGAGGTGCGAAGATATTAATACTCACCAATCGTTCGGATTCGAGTATTGTAAGATATGCAAAATATGTACTCCCCTTAAATGCAGGCATTGAAGTAAGCGTAGCCGCCACAAAATCATATACGGCACAATTAACAGCTCTCTGTTTGTTAGCTCTGGCTATGGCCGAAAAACAAAAAAACACAAATACAGAACAATTATTACCAATAAAGCAAGAATTATTAATGCTTCCCACTAAAATAGAAGAAGTAATATCTTCAAGTACAACAATAAAGAAGTGCGCAGAAAAATACAATGGTTATAAAAATTTCTTTTATCTGGCGCGCGGTATAAACATAGCGACAGCACAAGAAGGAGCACTAAAATTAAAAGAAATCAGTTATATTAATGCCAACAGTTATGCCGCTGGAGAATTAAAACATGGTCCCATCGCCTTACTGGATAATAATATGCCAATTTTAGCACTATTGCCGCAACACAGTAAAACGCTTGAAAAAATGCTTTCAAATTGCGAAGAAGCTCGAGCCAGACATGCTCATTTAATAGCGATGACGAATAGTGAGATAAATAAAAAAGAGTTATTTGATGATACAATCAATGTGCCAGAAATATCCGAGTTTTTATCTCCTTTATTATTTAGTGTCCCGCTTCAACTATTCGCATACTATTTCGCAGATTCTCTAAATTTAGATATTGATCAACCAAGAAATTTAGCAAAATCTGTTACGGTTGAATAAGCATAAAATTAAGAATAAAGAGTTTTGTGAACTTATTTAATCACAAAGCTCTTTTTTATATCTTCAACAATATGCGGGGTTGGTGTAGAAACAATTCCGCCAAAAGGCATTTGTGCAACTAATTCCCAATCGGGAGAAATATTAAAAGTCGCTTTTACTTTTTCATCAATTATTGGATTATAGTGCTGTAAATTTGCGCCAATAGCGTTATCAGCCAAAGAAGTCCAAATCATAAATTGCAAAATAGCATTTGCCTGATAACTCCAATTATCAAAATTAGCGGCATAGAGGGGGAATTTATCTTTCAAAGATTGAACAGTGTTTTTATCAATATAAAATAGTATCGTCGCATAGGCTTTTGAAAATTTAGATATTTTTTCAGAAAGTGTCGTAAGTTTATTTTCAGGCGTAAGCGGAATAAGTGTTTGTAACACAATATTCCATAGTTTTAGATGTCTTTCTCCCAATAAAAGGACAATACGAGCGCTTTGAGAGTTAAATGGGCTGGGATAAAGTTGTAAATTTTTTTGAATAAGATGTTTAATTTCTTCATCAGAAAGTGGCATGTTATTATTGAGTTCATAAAAACTATGTCTTTTAGCAAAAAGTTCTAAAATATTTTGCTGCATATAATCCTCCTCTTTTATAAAAAAATAGAGCTGGCTTAAACCAGCTCTATTGAAACTAAAATTATCTTCTGTCTCCCAACAATCTCAATAACGCCATGAACATATTGATAAAATCAAGATACAAAGATAAAGCACCGGCAATAGCTCCTCTGGATGCAATATCGCCACCCATACCGTTTGCATAGTACAAAGATTTCATATTCTGCGTGTCATAAACAGTAAGACCAGCGAAGATAAAAACGGTTAAATAAGACAAAGCATAATCAAGACCGGAGCTTTTAAGGAAGATATTAACGATAGAGGCAATAATAACACCGAAAACACCCATAATTAAAAAACTGCCCCAACCGCTTAAATCTTTTTTAGTTGTATAGCCATAAATACTTAAAGCACCAAAGGTGGCAGCTGTAATTAAAAAGACGCGAGCAATACTAGCTCCGGTATAGGCCAAAAAGATAGGAGCAAGAGAAACTCCCATAAGAATAGAATATCCCCAGAACATAGCTTGAACTTGTTGCAAAGTTCCCCGTTGTAAAACCCAACTAAAAGCAAAAACCACAATAAGAGGTGCGATTAAGAACAACCAACCCAACGCAGAATATCCATTTTCATTAAAGAAAAGTCTTAATAAAGACATATTATTTGAAATAAGATAAGCAGCCAAAGCGGTGGCACACAAACCTCCGGCCATATAGTTATAAATTTTAAGCATGAAGTTCCTTAAACCTTCATCAATAACCTGACCATTACTATAAGCAGAAAATTCTTTACTTTCTAACATAATATAAATTCCCCTTCTTCTAAAAAATTATTATGCTACTAAACAATATAGGGGTAAAGATTAAAAAAATCAATAAAACTAATTAAGGAATATGTATAAATAAAATAAAAAGAGTATGGATAACGGATATCTTTCAGTAAAAAGGGACTAAATCTGCTACAATCCTTACGATTTACTGGTGGATATCATCACGAGATACTTATAGACCTTTATCATTTTTCGCTACAATCCTTACGATTTACTGGTGGATATCATCATAAAGTGCATGAATCGATTTTTTTGGGCGGGGCAACAAGTAAATTAAGGAATGTAAAAAATGATAAAAAAGGCACTCAATAGAGTGCCTTAATAAAGAAATAATAAAATTAAGCCGCTTGTTTTGCGTATTTTTCAGCAAATTCGTTCATCTTGCTGATAATATATTCTTGAGCATCAGCTTCCAAATATGGATGCATAGGAATACTCAAAGCGGTTTTTGATAACTTTTCGCAAACAGGAAGACTTCTTGTATTCCATTTAGCATAAGCTGTTTGAGTATTAACCGGTCTTGGGTAGTAAGTACCGCAAGGAATATTATTTGCTTTTAAGAAAGCGGCCAATTCATCTCTGTTTTCACAAGTAATAGTGTACAAAGCATAAGCTGATGTAGCTTCATCTAAAATGCGCTGTTTACCGAAATAAGAACTTAATTTTTCATCATAGTGCTTAGCAATTTGTGTGCGTTTTACAAGTTCATCATCAAAAATTTTGAGTTTTTCAAGCAAAACAGCTCCTTGGAAAGAGTCCATACGACCGGTTACGCCTAATCTAATGTTGTCATAATGATCAGTAGAGCTCATTCCATG
Organism: uncultured Alphaproteobacteria bacterium; assembly: GCA_949282205.1. GTDB lineage: Bacteria > Pseudomonadota > Alphaproteobacteria > RF32 > CAG-239 > CAG-267. Next base: position 20,999 of record CASDOS010000007.1, read on the forward strand.
AACACGACAAGATTTCAACAATTCATTTTCTTCGGTAGAGTTCGTAAAAGTAGCCCCGCCATCACCGTAGCAAGCCAAAGGCTTTGTCGGATAGAAGGAAGTAGCGGTCATATCAGCAATGGAACCTGCTTTTTGATCTTTGTAGGTAGAACCGTAAGACTGAGCGGCATCGCTTAAAACTTTCATACCATTTTCATGAGCTATTTTTATAATTTCATCATATTCACAAGGAGAACCGAAAATATCAACTGCGACAACAGCCTTAAGGTTTAATTTTCCTTCTTTTTTAACGATATCAATAGCCTTTTGCAAATCAGCTGGATCCATTGTATAAGTATCAGGTTTGGAATCAACAAATACCGGAGTAGCCCCGAGCAATGCGGCACATTCTGCTGAAGAAACAAAAGTAAAAGAAGAAACAAAAACAGCATCACCTGGTTTAACATCCCAAGCCATCAAAGCTAAAGTTAAAGCATCAGTACCGGAAGCACAAGTAGCGCAATATTTAACATTGGAGTATTGAGCTAATTTCTCATCAAGTTCTTTCGTTTCAGGTCCCTGACAATAAGCGCCATGGTCTAAAACTTTTTTAAAAGCATTTAAGAATTTATCCTGACCAATAACCCTCTGAGCGGTTGCGCAATCAAACAAATCAATTTTCTTATTATAAGTACTAGTCATTTAATCTACCTCTCCAAATAAAATTAGAACATAAGCGCATATTAACCAAATAAAAAAGTTTTGCAAAACACAAAACATTTCTAAATTGTAACATTTAAAACGAGGTAACTAAATACATTCACATAGCAGGAAATTTATAGTTGATTTATCAAATAAAAACGGTATATTAAACAAAAATGTTTTTTATTTTAAAGAAGAGGGAATGTTGAATAAATTTTCTAGATATGTCGCAATATTAACGATATGCGGACTATGCGGTTGTGCGGGGACGAAAGAAAATTGTGAAAATATGCCGGAGGAAACATCCGGGTTAGAGAGTTACAATCGGGCAATGTTTTCTTTTAATAACAAAGTAGATAAATATATGCTGCGTCCGGTTGCAAAAGGATATAAAGCTGTAACAAATGAATATGTCCGGCAAAGGGTAAGCAATTTCTTCAATAATATAGATGAGCCTATATCGGCTGTTAATCATCTGCTTCAAGGTGAGTTTTCAAATTCAGGTAACAATTTGGGCCGTTTCGTTATAAATACAACATTCGGAGTGGTTGGATTGTTTGATGTGGCGTCATCTTGGGGGATGGAAAAAAATAAAACAGGATTTGATGAAACTTTAGCGTCATGGTGTGTTCCTGATGGTCCTTTTTTAATATTGCCGATTATGGGACCAAGCACTCCTCGTGCGGCAACTGGATTTGTAGTTGATGGTTACAGCTCTCCTGCATACTGGATAGCCCAAGAGAGTGGGGGTGAAGACGCGTGGTTAGTGTATTATTCTGCCAGTGGTCTGAAATATTTGAATTTATATGCGGAAAATATGTCTATGCTGGAAAGTTTGGAAGAGGGTTCGGTAGATTACTATGAAGCTGTTAAATCTATGTATCTACAAAACAGAAAAAAAATAAAGACTTGTGGGGTAGATGCGGTGGAAACTCCGGATTATGATTTCGATATGGACGATATGGATGACGATTATTAATTAAAATTAAGAAGGTGACGATATGAAAAAAATACTGCTTTTAGTGTTGAGTGTTATGTGTTTTGCTCAAATGGCTTGTGCGGACATAGATAGAACAAAAGCGACGGCTATGGTGGAAAATCTTACAAAAGAGGGGATTGAGAAGATTATAAATTCAACATCATCTCAAGAAGAAAAGAATAAGGTCTTTAAGCAACTGTTTACTGAAAATTTAGATTTGGATTTTATAGGAAAATATGTGTTGGGCCGTTATTGGCGTACATCAACAGTACAACAAAGAAAAGAATTTATAGATTTATACAAAGAGTTTAACGTTCAAACATGGTCGAAACGCTTTGACGAGTTTAAGGGGAAGAAGTTTGTATTTAACGGTACCGGATCGGCGAATAATCCCAATCAAATATATGTCAACACATCGGTTCCGGTGCCGGATGGACAGCCGATAGATGTCAAGTGGCGCGTGTATGAACATAATGGAAAGCTAAAGATTATAGATATAATTATAGAGAATGTGAGTTTGGCGCAAACGGCAAGAAATGAATATACATCGTATATAGCAAAGTCACCTAAGGGTGTAGAAGGGCTGCTTGAAAATTTGCGCTCAAAAATTAAATAAATAATAAAAAAAGATATAAAAATTAATAATTTTTTTACGATTCGCATACTAAAAAATATTGACATTTGTCGAAAATAATGGTATCTTAGCAAAGATATTATTCTATTTAAAAGTAGGTATGTGATGAGTAAAAAACTGATATTGATTACAGTTACTTTATTAAGTATACTGTACTCCGGGAGCGCAATGGCTAAGGTTTGCCGACTCGGGGACACTAGTTGTGATACTAACGGTTTTTATGGAGTCGGAGAGGGAGATTGCGATTCTTCTTACAAAACATGCTCAAATCCGCGAGTGGGTGCGAGCTTTTGTTATGTCGACGGAGAAGCGAAGTATCAAGATGATGACTGTTGCGCGACTCTTGTTGCGAATGAAGGATATCAGAATTGCTCGATAGACGATGCTTTAGTTGGATATGGAAAATCATGTAAAGGTGCCGCAGATAACATCACATACTGGCAATATTGCGGTTGCTCATATGGTTTCATCGAAGTTGATAGCTCGAATTCGACGCAGTATGAAGAAGAACTTAAAGATGGAAATAATGAAGTTATTAGGAATTTAGACGGAAAGTTGGTTCCTTATGATGCTCGTTGTGGATTTGATACAAAGCTATATGGTGGAAAATGCCGATTTGCGCAATGTAACACAGACCGAAGATTTTTCTATGAAAATACGGGGTACCACTGTAAATATCGTGAAGAAACTCGCTGCGGCGGTTTTGGCTGTATGCAAGTATATGACTGTAATCATGATGAATTGAACACAGGCAAAGAGTATTACCGTAATGATAGTGCCCAGTTAGCAACAGGATGGGATAACTTTATTCCGTACTTATCAGAAGACCAAATGTCAAACGAAAAAGATGCTAGCGGTACAATTCAATTAATAAAGACGCTGAATTCAACCGGAACAGGACTTGTCACGGAAGATTACAATTTAACAAATAAAATAGTGTGTGCGTATGCACAATCCAATGGTACAGGTAACGATACAGGAAATGGATTAAATTGTAACGATGTTCCTAACTTCTGTTATTTATGGACAGGCTGTAATAATGTTCGTAAATGGTATGGAAACCATGTAAATGAGGGTGTTTTATACGACAGTGAAGAAGCATATTTAAAATGGATGGATATAGTTGAGAATCAAAGCGGCTATAATTACAACGCAAATTATGCAAAGAATAATCCATATCATGATGCTTTCTATGCGGACATAAACCCTGGGTACGGTGTATATACCAAAACAGGAAACACATACAACGCTGTAAATAATTCTTCGTGTATTAGAGGTGTGGGTTGTAGAATTACAAGTGCAAACAATGGATGTACATATATTACAACGAACTGCCACCAAGATGATGCGCAACACCAATGTTGGAAAAAGATTTCATGTAGTGAAGAAAACCGTTTTTACAGTTCATTCATTAATGCGACCAATGTAGACAACAGAACAGGTAAGCAAGAATTATATCTAAGTTCTTTAAATGCGCCATATTGGGATAGTTTTTATACAGGGTTGCAAGATAAAGAAATATATCCTGCATGTTTATATGAAATTAACGAATGTAACGATGCTTCAGGATGCTATAAGAAAATAGGGTGCGATACAGGTTTCGAAGATATAAGAGATCACGAAGAGATTGAGAATGACTGGTATCCATGGTTTGGAGATATCCGAGCATTATGTAACGATGCAACAAGATGCTATAGAGCGACATCATGCGAAGCGAGTGTGGGTGCGTACAGTTCTCGTCCAAACACTTCATTCTTTGTCACGATTAGCTCAACAGCAACAGGTTTAACATGTTTCCGCGGTCAGGAATGTCTGCTACCGGTGGGTTCATATACATCTGTACCGAATACATCGTTCTTTGTAACAATACGTTCATTTGCATCAGGTAGTACTTGTTATCGCGGACAAAATTGTTACATTGCCGGTGGTTCATATAGTTCTTCGCCAAATACGCAATGGTTCTATGTTGAAAAATCTATATCATCAGGAAGTACCTGTTATCGAGGACAAGGGTGTAAAGATTTAAATAATGGTGCATATAGTTCAGTACCGAATACAAGTTTCTTCTATACAATTAATTCCTTTGCATCAGGATCAGGGTGTTACCGAGGTTCAAGTTGCAACATAGCGGCTGGTGCATACAGTTCAACACCGAACACAAGTTTCTTTATAACGATTAAGTCATCGGCAACAGGTTCGACAGCGTATCGAGGAGAAAAATCACATATTGCGGCTGGTGCATATAGTTCAACACCAAATACAAGTTTCTTCTATACAATTAAATCGCTGGCATCGGGTTCAACATCATACCGCGGACAAAATTCGCATACGGCTGCTGGTGCATATAGTTCAACACCGAACACAAGTTTCTTTGTAACAATTAAATCATTAGCATCTGGTTCGACAGCATACCGTGGAGAAAAATCGCATATTGCGGCTGGTGCATATAGCTCAATGCCAAATACGAGTTTCTTTATAACGATTAAATCATTATCGTCTGGTTCAACATCATATCGTGGAGAAAAATCGCATATTGCAGCCGGTGCATACAGTTCAGTACCGAATACAAGTTTCTTCTATACAATTAAATCGCTGGCATCGGGTTCAACATCATACCGCGGACAAAATTCGCATACGGCTGCTGGTGCATATAGTTCAACACCAAATACATCGTTCTTTATAACGATTAAATCATTATCCTCTGGTTCGACATCATATCGTGGAGAAAAATCGCATATTGCGGCCGGTGCATACAGTTCAACACCAAATACATTATACTTTATAACAATTAAGTCATTATCATCAGGTTCGATTTCATACCGTGCTGAACGAGCAAATCCGAGTGGCGCTTACACATCACGTCCAAACACGTCATTCTTCTTGGTTGGAGGCTCTTTAGGTTCAGGATCAACAGCATACCGTGGTTCTAGTGTACACATTGCGGCCGGTGCATATAGTTCAACACCAAATACATCGTTCTTTATAACGATTAAGTCATTAGCATCCGGTTCGACGTCATATCGTGGTGAAAAATCGCATATTGCGGCCGGAGCATATAGTTCAACACCGAACACAAGTTTCTTCTATGTCATTAAGTCCTTAGCATCAGGTTCGACATCATACCGTGGACAAAATTCGCATACGGCGGCTGGTGCATATAGTTCGACACCTAACACATCGTTCTTTATAACGATTAAGTCATTGGCATCTGGATCGACAGCATATCGCGGTCAAAAAGTAAATACCGCGGCCGGTGCGTACACCTCCACACCGAATCCGACATACTTTGTTGTACACAAGTCATTAGCATCAGGAAGTACATGCTATCGCGGTGCAAAATGTGCAAGTACTTCTGCAGTAGTAACAAACACGAGCTTCTTTATAACAACAAAATCAATTGCGTCAGGTTCGACATGCTACAGAGCTCAAGGAGGATGTCGTTTCAATGCCGGTGTATACTCATCTACTCCGAACACAGCATTCTTCAACGTCTTAAAATCAACGAATGCAAGTTCTGACTCGACCTGTTATCGTGGCGGAAGTTGTGCAACAACAAGAGGCTCATATTCTTCTAAACCGAACACAAGTTTCTTCAATACGGTACATTCATATGCAAGTGGTTCGACCTGTTACAGAGGTATCAGCTGTCGCACGAATGCCGGCGCATATACATTTAGCTTGAATACAACATTCTTTAAGGTAATATCATCTGGTGCATCAGGGAGCAAATGTTTCCGAGTACAAGGATGTAATTGTTCACATCCGAACGTTCCGAATACAAGTTTCTTCAATACTTCGTATTCAATAGGTTCAGGTAGTAAATGTTTCAGAGGCGAAGGATGTCGTACAAATGCTGGTGCATATAGTTTCAGTCCGAATACAAATTTCTTTAGCACTGTATCATCAACAGTAAACTGTACAGAAAGATGTTATCGCGCAACAGGATGTGCAAAGAGCAATGGTGCATACGCAAGCACTCCGAATACAAACTTCTTCCATACAGTCAGCTCGTATGCGAGTGGATCAAGATGTTTCCGCGCAACAGGGTGCGTATACACACCAAATCAGTATATATTCAATCGGGTAACTTCATATGGTACAGGATTAACATGTTATCGTGCATCGACTTGCCGTGCTAATACAGTTGCAAACAGTAACAAGCCTAATACGACATATTTCTATACCTCAAATAGTACCTCAAATGGTGTAACATGCCCTTATGCGACAGGTGCAAAGTGTACGAAAGATTATCCTACACAGTTTAATTATACAAATGTTTCAACAGACGTAACAGCAAGTGGAAATACTATAAACGCTTACTATCCAAGTGGGTGCAACAGTAGTAATGACTGGTTGAGCTCTGGTAGTAGGGACACGACGAACTTTAACTACACATCAGACAGTACTTCAGGATGTGGGCATAGCCAAACTTGCTATCGTGCAACAAGCTGTGGAGTACAGGATGGATACACATCAAACTGCAAATCTCCATATTTTGGTAATACATCTGGGATAAGTGCCGGAACTCAAGGTAGCGCACAGAATTGTTGCACAAAAATACCATATACAGGGGATTGTTTCGTAAAAGATAGATATAAATATTACAAATATAGTAGTTATGCATCATACACTTGTTGCGGTAGAAGTGCCTATGCAATAACCGGTTGTTCTGGCAAAGGGTCGTATAATAGCTCTTATGCAAACTACACAATAGGTAGCTATCGGTATGGAGATGTCTTTGTAGAACATACAACCAAGGGTGAAGGAATAGCTTGCAGTAGCTATGCTGCCAGTGCTAATAGCAACAGTGTAGGATGTTACATTGGTTGCAGTTGTAATACAAGTAATGGCTGGTATTCATCTTGTTCTGCCACTGGTGGAACAGAATGTAAATCCGTGACAGATACCCGATATACCGGAGTAAATTCAATGTCTGCGAGTGGTATAGATAGCATAACTTCTCTTAATGCGGGAGGCGTTCAGACGCAATCTGCTAATGGTGAAATTCAGATTTCATCATTAAGTGGTGGTGTTTCTACTATGAGCAGTGGTAGTGCTACAAAGTGCTATAAAAAGAAATCATGCACAGAGGGCGGTTATTATAGTTCAGAACCTGATGGTTATACTTGTGAGCCCTTTGGTTATAATGGCTATACTTGTTATAAAAACTGTATAGAAGGATGTCCTGAAGGTTATTATGACGATAGAAAACCAAGCTCTACATATTTTAATTACACAACAAAAGGTTCTTGTTACAAGGTCACAAGTTGTAAAGATGGATACTATAGTGGAAACACTTCAGCGTTTTTTACAAGAGAAGAAGGCGATACATATCATGGGTATACATGTCAAAAACAGAAATGTTCAACGGGATATACTCAATCATCAACTTCAACAGGATGTACAAATGCTCAGTATAATGGTAGATTTTACTGTTGTGAAGCAGGATATTTTACCTTTAAGGTTGCAGCTGGCTCAGGATGCGGAACAAATGTTGTAAATGGGGTAGTTCGGGATGCTGATGGAACATGGTACAATACCGACTATGTAAGTGCTGGCTCTACAGTTACAGCGACAACACAAGGTAAACCTGGAACAGTCAAAATAGGTATTTGCGTGGTAAGACCTTCAAATTATAGGATACCGTATTCTACCCTATATAAAAATAGTGAAGGATATTCTTTATTCTGTTACTCTGATTCACCTTCAAGTAATAATTCTAGCTGCAAAAAGACAGAAGAAACATCTACCGGATGTTCTTATATTACAGCCACATTTGAAGCAGGAGTTACTTATATCTTGAAAGCAAGTAGCTGTAGAACAGATTAGATGAACACTTTACCGAACAAGCCGTTAATACCTAACTTTATTAATGGCTTGTTTTTTCTTTAGTATTTGTTCTGTTTAAATAATCAACTAAAAGTGAATTTATGTATGAAATTTCATAAAAACACATATAGATGTTAAGTTTTGACTAAGAATGCTTGTTGGGCATCTTCTCTACTTATTTGTATGATTCAATAATCTTTGTCTATAATCAAGTTCTGAGAAAAAGTAGATTGTTGTCTGTTCCATATAAAAAAACTAAAAATTGACAAAAAGTTAATAATAATTCTTGATTATTAAATAAGTTATGATAATATGACAGCGTTTTCGTACTTATTTTGTCTCGAGAATTATGATTTTTATAATTTGTGGAGGTTTAATCATGTCACTATCGTTAAGATAGGTGTGCGAGAACACATTGCACTTTTGAAATCTAAAGTTAAACTCTAAATCCTTTAATTTATGAAAACTAGAAGTTTCGTTTGGCGTGCTGTATACATGTGTATGGCCGCTGTGATGGCATGTGTGTTAAACGTTAGTTGTAGTAGCGATGATCCGGTTCTTCCGGAGCCTACTCCCAATCCAGATAATGGTGAGGTGGCGTTTGAAATTACTAATGACAGCGGAACAGGTACCGGTACAAGTACTTCTCCGGCTGAGGTCTCTAAGGGTGATACGCTTAATATGGTTATTAGCCAGAAAAGCAGCTACACCGATTCTGATGGATCTGTATTCGAATGTGAGCCAAAAGCAACTATTGAGCTTTTCGCTAGACTCGATACAGTATATGTGGATGATTTAACTAAATTAACTAATGTACAAGCGGAACCTGAAGTCCAGTCTTCTAAGAGTGGTCAGAATCCGGTTATTAACGAAATCACCCAGAAATTCTTGATTGGTGATCAGGACATCAATTTTGATTTGGCCTACGAAGTGTATAACTATACAACCGTCGATGGCAAAACAGTTGAGATGCCTTATGTGAAACTTAATCAAGCCGCTTTGGGTGGCTCCGGAACAACCGATGCCTCTGATCCGACAGCTCGTTCTGAAACAGTAATGAAATCTATTACGGTAAAACCTCTTCCTCAAACAAGAGCAAGTATTAGCGATACCACATGGTACGAGGTTAATGCTACCTTTAATCTTGAAATTGAGTGTATGAATGCTAAGACGGAAAATAAGCAGAAATTGACTTTTTCCGTAACTTATTTAGGAGCGGTTACAACTGAAATAGAATTAGGTGAAGCTTCTGGCAAGCTGTCTACGACAATTGAAGCGTTGGACGGAACAAACAGTGTATCATCTCCGTATATTGTAAATCCTAAAGAACAAATGAGCTTGCTATTTAGACAAAATAGTAGCTATATTGACGCTTATGGAAACAAAATGGTATGCGAGCCTCAGGCAAGAATTAATCTTTTTGCTCAGTATGATACCGTTTATGTCAGTAAATTGGAAGAACTAGAGGTTACTCCTGCCAGTCAAGACTTTGTCTTTACGGAAAGTGGTGAAGATCCTGTTTTGTATTCTACCGTCCAATTGTTTAAGTTAGGCATACAGATGATTCAGTTGGATATGTCTTATGAAACCTATACAGCAATAGATGTTGAAAATAATGAAATCACTATGCCGTATTTGAAACAAAATGCGACAATGCCGGGAGCTGTTACGGTCAACGAAATCTCAACCGCAACCGGTGCAAAGGCTGATACGACATTCTATAATGTGAAATTCCCTATCACGTTGGAAACAGTTGATGTTGGTACACCAGATGAAAATATACAAACTATTGAATTAGTGGTATCATACATTGGTGCGATTGTAACATGGAAAGAAGAACCCGAACTTGTGAAAGTCGAATACCGAACCGGATATGTTTGGGAAGAAGCTCATGACAATTTACCGTTGCTGTATTATGCGCATGTTTTTCGTGACCGCTATTATAGCAACGGTGAAGTCATTACCGATACCTTTGTTGATGCAGGACATCCGGCTGATGTAATTGCTAGTGTTAATACAAGGCTTGATGAGTATCCTAAAAATTATCCCTCAGAAGGAACTTATTTCTATGAAATAGAGAATAATCAACAAGATTATATTGAATATAAAGCAGGAGATGTTTTTGAAAATGACAGCGTACGGATTATACACTGTTCGGCAACGATTAGCGGTAATCCGGCAGATTCAAAAACTGATCTTCTTGATGGAGAAAGAAATGGAGTGCCCGGTGATTGGGATTCATATTTAGTCAGTAAATTATATGATAGTTCACTTAATCTAGAAACTGATTTACAGGTAAATACGCAATATCCTTCATCTTCTCGTGAAAGCGGGTGGTATTTTCAAAATCTTACCTATGGCAGCATTTTATACATCTTTCTTCCTAATGATATGAAGGATATCTTTACATCAGATTTGAACGTAAATCAATATGATCAATATTTATCTATTGATGGAAAGCGGATAGATTTTACCGAATATTATCCTGAACGTGAGAATAAATTTTCGACTGAAAGCATTAGTGGTGGTATCAGATACACTCACGAATGTATTGTAAAATTTATGGGACGAAATTTCTATTCTTCGTGTGTGATGGATGTTACTCAGCGTTAACTTCTTGTACAAATTTAAGCCATTACCTGTAAAGGTAATGGCTTTTTTGTTATACGCCCACGTTTTACATTACGCAAATTTGTATTATTGTTAATTCTCAGAAGTACATTGTTCACAGCACATTCTCCAAGAGTCTACATCGCAATCGCCAACACAATCCGCCATACAATCTCTGTCACTTCCGCACTTTTTTTGGCATGACTGTTCTGAAAGTGTCGAGCCTATTAGTGGATGACACTTAGCGGATGTCGCCATTTCTGCATATTTAGTGCCACATTCACCATGAGTGTAACTTGACCATGTATTACAATTGTAACCTTTATAGTAGTCATATCCGTTACTAACTGTACAATATTTTTCATCTTCTATACATTTATAGCACAGAGAACTTGAGGATGGACAAGTTGATACATCTTGGTCTTTCACTTTATATGCACTTACCTTTTTCTCACCACTTCCACACGTTACAGAGGTTGAATAACCTGGAGGACAAGAGTATGTGCATGGTGAGCATTTGAACCCATGATAATCATGGCTGCTACCACCATTGTAATATCCTGATTTACATCCAGTAGCTTTATAACAAGTTAAGCCAATGGTACCTGTTGTAGATGTTCGTGTAAAGTATGAAGTACTTGGCGCATCTAAGTAATAGTCAGTACTGCATGCTTTTTTATAGCAAGTGATACCGCCATAGCTGCTGCTCATGGTAGAAACACCACCACTTAATGATGAAACCGGAATTCC
>CASDOS010000008.1 GCA_949282205.1 uncultured Alphaproteobacteria bacterium
ACCTTAAATCTTGTCAAACCTTTGATGAGCTTAAAATTAAAGTTGAAAATTATATCTATTATTATAATAATGAACGTTGTCAGTGGAACTTAAACAAAATGACACCGGCTCAACACCGATGCCATTTGCTTAATCCTCCCGCTTGACTTACCCCCCTCAGGGGATTTCTTTTTTATTTCCACTTTTCAGGGTACAGATCATACGAGGGGCTTTTTCTATATAAAAAAGGCCATTATTTTTTTCTAAAAAAGAACCATATTTTTTCGGTCCCATTAACTCTAAGAAAAAAAATTTGAATTAAGTAGCTGAAATAAATAGACAAATTGAGGTTCGATAAAAGTTATCCACAGAGTTATCCACAACCGGCAAGCAGTCGTCCCGCCCCATTTTACATACATTCTGGCAGGTATTGAAGTTTCACATCAAAAAAACATTCTTGTCGGAATATAAAAAATCGTCTATAAAGCAAAATGTAATCCGTATCATAATGTCTAACTATTAAATCTCTATTCTTATGAAAGCAACAGACAGAAAGATGGTCAATACCATCATGAGCACGTTATGTGTCAATCCTGAAAGTTTCGTCAATTGCCTGAAAGACGAAAGCCGCAAACCCGCAACAATATCGGTTGTCTGCATGGTTCTAACGCTTCTTGTATGTAGCAAGCGCTACAAAGGCCAAAACCGCAAGCGCAATCGCAATTGCAATGCCGAAATCCCCAATCCGGCACCTGTAAGGAATTCGGAAGTACGTTCCACCAGTCCCACACTGATACCGACCGCACTTCCGATTATTTACAAGATAAACGGGACCAATCGTTTCGAAATAAAGAACGCATTGGACATCACTCGTAAAGACGAGGTATGGGGTTAGCGTCTGAAGTCTGGAATTTTCTGGAAAAAGACCCTGCGAGCCGAAACGGAAAGCGTATACAATCATTCATACGCTTCCCACATCGCCTCACAGTTTGAATTTGAGGGCAAGAAAGGAGATTTACCCCCCTGGGAAAATTTCAGAAACACCCTCGAAGACAAAAAATCCCGCAATCGCATCAAAGCCACTGCAGCCGTATTAAGTAAATATGGCATAGAGGTAGACAGCCACTTAGACTGCCGTTGCTGGTGCAAAGAGAAGCTCAACCACACCCCGCACTACTTCATACATTTCAATGGAACAGAAGCGAGTGAAAAGATTGAGCCGTGCTATGAAGATCGGTATTTTGCCAACGAAAGAATAGCTGTATTTTTCAGCTAAGCAAACTAACGCACTAACTCTTATGTAACAGATTGCGCAACTCGCTGCACAAGAGAAGTACGGTTAGATAAGCTGTAAGAAATCGATTTCTCCCCCTAACTCCCGTTTAATACGGGAGTTTTTTTGCTCTCTTTCCGAAACACATCAAAGCAAGCCCCTCTAAAGCAATTGTTTAATTGCTTTAACAAAGCAATCCCCATTAGCCTTAGCAAAATCCAAAACAGTTTTACCATCAGAGGTTTTAGCATTTTTATTAGCACCGGCATCAAGCAACAATTTGACTTTACCGATATCCCCGCCTTCCACAGCATACATCAAAACGGATTTACCGGCATTATCCACCGCGTTGATATTAGCCTTTTTCTCTAAGAGCAAAGTTAAGATTTGGGTATCAGCCTGCGGATTAGCAGCGGCATACATCAAAGCGGTACGTCCGTTATCATCATTTTGTTCAATACGCTGGACTTTTTCCAACAATTCGGCAACCATTAATTTTTCCACTCTGATATCCCGATTACCGACAGCATACATCAAAGCGGTTTTACCTGTAGCATCAACCGTATCGACATCAACTCCCCGCTCCAAAAGCATATGCGCTTTAATCAGCTGAGCATTTTTACCGCTGACGGCATACATCAAAGCAGTTTTACCATCGGCATCACGCACATTAAGATTACGATTGGGCGCCGTATTAAAGTTTTGCATAACCGTAACCATATTAACACCGGTAGCGCCTTCAGCGGCATACATCAAGACAGATTTACCGCGATTATCGCGCGCTTCGGCATTAGCGCCTTTACGAATAAATTCGCGTACCATATCCGGTCTGCCTTTATCCACCAAAAACATCAAAGCGGTTCTGCCCAATCTATCTTTTTTATTAAGAAATGGAGCGGAGTCCAAGATTCTGCGTATAATATCGACATTACCGCTTTCAATAGCAGCCATCAAGACGGTTCTACCATTTTCTTTATCAATGCTGTTAAAGGTCATAAACAGATCCGTCACCGCAGCGAAAACATCAGCATCAGCTTTTTCTGCGGCATAAAAAGCTGGGGTTTTACCGTTTTTATCCTGCACATAAATATCCACGCCGTATTTAACCAACAAGCGGCACAGCTCGGCATTACCGCCCTTTGCCGCATAAACAATAGCGTTAATACCGTCATTATCATTTTTATTAACATCCAAACCGCTCTGGAGCAATTTTTCAACCATAAGCAAATTAGCGTTTTGCGCGGCATACATAAGGAGTGTCCGTCCGTTATTATCAACCGCGGCTAAACTTCCCCCTTTATTCAACAATTCGTCAGCAAAATCAGCAGTACCGAATTCAGCGACATACATCAAAACATTTTTACCCTCAAAATCAACAGCATTAATATCCGCTTTATTATCCAACAACAATTGAATAACCTGTTTATTTCCACCTTCAATAGCATACATCAACGGCGTTCTGCCGGCATTATCTCGGGCATTAACCTTCAACCCCTGTTCCAACAAGAACGACACGATTCGCTCATCACCGCCCAAAGCCGCATACATCAACAAATTTACGCCGGCATTATCAACTTTATAAACATCCCCCCCTTTTGCAACAACTCTGTTAAAATCAGCTTCAAGTCCTTGTTGAGCCAACAACATCAAAAGAGTTTCACCTTTATAACCGATTTCATTAACATCCGCAAGTTTAGCTTCAATTTTCTCCAAATTTTTCGGATATTTCCGAGCATTTTTAACAGCCATTTCAATCGGCGTATTCCCATCATTTTCAGCCATCCACAAATCAATATTTTGTTTAAGCAAAAAGTCGACAGCCGTTTCATAACCATTTTTCAAAGCAACCATAAGCATTGTCTGATTTTGGGCATTTAAGGCATTAGGGTTCGGCGAGCACTGCGCCAAAGTTAAATAATCCGCATTACGTCCTTTTTTCAGCATCAACTCCATAGCTTCTGAAGAAACGCGAGCGCCTTTATCGGCAAAAAGTTTCAGCACATCGGAAGTATCGGTAACTTTATAAGTTACATTATCCAAAATAATTTTATCCCCGTCTTTACGATAAACCAGTGCCCTTTGGAAAGCCTGATTAACATCGCCGGCATTTTTATCAATCAAATACGCAATAGTATCTTTCGGCGCCACAAGGACGGCATAAGAAAGCAAATCGACATTACCGGCAATAACAGTTTGCAAATTTTTCAAACTATCGCCCAAGGCTTTAACCATTTGCGGCGAAGCTAAACGAACATTTTGCACCAAGAAATATTCAGCGCCTTCAGCACCGTTTTTAAGCAACAAGGCAGCCATATCGGCTTGTCCCAGCATCACGGCTTTTTTAAGGGGCGTAACAACGCGCGGGTCTTTAAAATCGGGCAATTCATCAGGCATATGTTTACCTTTAAATTGCAGCGTAGCATTGACATTAGCACCTTTATCGAGCAAGAACTGTACAATTTTCAAATTACCGCCGTCAAGAGCCTTATCCAAAAACAAGGGTTCGCTTAACGTCATTTTAGAAGCCTGCGCTGTTTTTTCGAACAAAGAAAGCACACCTGTAGCGGCAGCGGCTTCCACGGCAGACATACCGTTTCTGTCTTTTTTATCCACATCGGCACCCTGTTCAATCAGATAAGCGACTACGGCTTCATCTTTAGCTTGAACAGCTTTAATCAGCGGGAGAACGCCGTTTTTATCGGTAACATTGAGTTCGGTTTCACCGTTCCAATAGTTTTGCAGCGTTTCGGGTTTACCGTCGGCAAGCAAGAGCCAACCGGCAACACCAACAATAGCAACACCGCCCAAAGCGGAACCGAGAAGTAAAGTTTTTTTATTCATGATAATCTCCCACTAACTCACAAAGACATATACGAACAGTTTAGAACAACAAATAAAGCAGCTCAATCATTTAGCGCAACTTAATCACAGGCTAAACGATATATTATTTCAATCCACACAAAGCAGCGGCGAGTTTTACACCATCGGTAGCAGCGCTGGTAATACCGCCGGCATATCCTGCGCCCTCGCCAATCGGATAAACCCCGTAAATATTGCTCATATACGCATCATTGCGAAGTAAGCGCACGGGGGAGGAAGAGCGACTTTCGACGGCGGTAAGAACGGCATCGTCATCAGCAAAACCATGTAATTTTTTATCCATCCGACGAATACCCTCTTGGAGAGCTTGATAGAGAGCTTTCGGAAACAACTGCTTAAAGTCGGAAGGTTTAACCCCCGGCCGATAAGAAGGAAGGACTTTCCCCAAAGCCGAAGTCGGTTTACCATTCAAGAAATCGCCGACTTTCTGGACTGGCGCGAAGTAATTATAACCACCGAGAGCAAAAGCCTTTTTCTCAAGTTGTTCCTGAAATTCGATACCGGCAAGAGGATGAGAAGAGCCAAAATCAATTTCATCCACATTAACCAACACAGCGGCATTAGCATTTTCTTTATCGCGTGCAAACTCGCTCATCCCGTTGGTGACAACGTGTCCTGCAAGAGAGGTCGCCGCGACGACGTTTCCCCCCGGACACATACAAAAAGTATAGACGCCTCGTCCGTTATCAAGATGTTCAGCAAGTTTATAGTCAGCCGCTCCGAGATAAGGCGAGTTACAAAATTTTTGCCCATATTGCGCTAAGTTAACATCTTTTTGTTTATGTTCAATCCGCACACCGACGGCAAACGGCTTTTGCTCAATATGAAGACCGCGATGATAGAGCATCTGAAAGGTATCGCGCGCCGAATGTCCGAGTGCCAAAATCAAAATATCGGTATCAAGTTGATAAGCGGAACCGTCTGCACGCAATACTTTTATTCCTTTAATCCGAGAAGACTTTTCGCCATTATCAAGCGTCATTTCTTGCAATAAGATATCGTCCATTTTTTCATTAAAACGATATTCGCCGCCAAGAGCTATAATTTTCCGCCGAATATTCTGCACCATAGTCACCAGATTATCGGTACCGATATGCGGTTTGGCAAGATAAAGGATTTCGGAAGGCGCTCCGGCGGTTGCAAATTCGTGTAAAACTTTTGCGGTAAATTTATCTTTTTTAATACCGGTCATCAATTTGCCGTCAGAAAACGTACCTGCACCGCCCTCACCGAATTGCACATTTGTTTGTGTGGAGAGTTGACCTGTTTTCCAAAAAGTATCGACAGCCTTTTGTCGTTCAAGAACACTGGCGCCACGTTCCAAAACAAGAGGTTTAAGCCCCGCCTCAGCCAAGCAGAGTGCCGCCATCATACCAGCCGGTCCCGAACCGACCACCACCGGTCTGTGTAAATCAACCAACGCCTTGCCTTTATTTTGAAAATCGAGTTTTTCCGCCGCAGGCAATTTCATCAAATCCGAACTTTCCACCAACTCTTTGTCGCACTCAAACTCGACTGCAAACACTTTGATTAAATGAGCTTTATTGCGCGCGTCAATCGATTCTTTAACCACGCGCATTTGCGAAACCACATCAACCGTCAACTGTAACAAGAGAAGAGCCTCGTTAAAGGCATCTTGAACGGTGGCATGAACAGGAAGTTTAATATTATTAAGGCGATAGAGAGGCATAAGCATATCCGTCCGTTAAAGATAAAAACAATTATCGGCAAGATACGCTGTTTTCAAAAATTTTACAACAAAAATCCGCACCGTAACTAGGCATCATCATCATCTTCATCATCATCTTCATCATCGGATGCGGTAAACAGAGCTATGACGCCTTTTTTATAAATCCAAAGATTAATAGCGCCCAAAATTGTACTAATCGCCCCAAAGACATAGAGGATATAATACCAATTAAGTTCGCCGGCACGCATCAACATATCCTGAGCGTAAGAGCGAATAAAAAAGATAGCAACACAAGTAATGGCAAAAGAGACGATATAAGCGCCGGTCCAAATTTTCTTTTGCGCCCGTTTTGGGAGCATCATTTTTGTTAAGAGATACATAAACACCAATGCAATAAACAGATAAATTTCCATATTAACCTCCATCAGTTTTGGGATAGATATAAGCATTTATCTGCGGATTTAAACCCTAAACTCAACCGCCACCTCCCTTTGCCGAGTCAAAATATGCATTGATTTTCCAAGCAAAAACAGTTTGCGGTCAGAGCACATTCTAACCACCCACACCCCTTGCCGAGTCAAAATATGCATTGATTTTCCACGCAAAAACAGTTTGCGGTCAGAGCACATTCTAACCACCCACACCCCTTGCCGAGTCAAAAAAAGCTCTGACTTTCAACACAAAAACAACTTGCGGCTTTTACCACACCTAACCACCAACTCCCCTTTGCCGAGTCAAAATATGCATTGATTTTCCAAGCAAAAACAGTTTGCGGTCAGAGCACATTCTAACCACCCACACCCCTTGCCGAGTCAAAATATGCATTGATTTTCCACGCAAAAACAACTTGCGGCTAGAACACACTCCAACAACCACCTCTTCTTTGCCGAGTCAGAAAAAGTCCTATTAAGCATATGCAAATATACAAGATTTACGCGCGAAAATCCAAATTCCAATCGGCGTAGCGCGCCGGATCTTCGCCCCAATTTTCCCGCACTTTAACAAACAAAAACAGATGAATACGGTCTTCAAGCAAATCCTCAAGTTCCAGACGTGCGGATTGTCCGATTTTTTTAATCATCGCCCCGCCACGCCCAAGAACAATTTGCTTCTGACTGTCCCGTTCCACATAAATCGTCATCTCGGCACGAACCGAATTATCCTCACGTCTTTCCCAAAGTTCGGGCTCCACGGTGAGGGCGTATGGCAACTCTTGGCGCAGATAGAGAAATAATTTTTCACGCACAATTTCGGCCGCCAATAGTTTAAGCGGCAAATCGGACATCTGCTCTTCAGGATAAAACCACGGACTTTGCGGCAGATTATCCGCCAAATATTGATAAAAATCATCAGTTCCCCTGCCATCCATCGCCGAAATCATAAACGTTTCTTTAAACGGATATGCTTCATTGAGTTCCGCACAAAGTTTCAACAATTTTTCCTCATTTACAAGATCGATTTTATTAAGCACCAAAGCCGCGTCAATATGATTTTCGGAAAGTTTTTGAATAATGGCTTTGGTTTCGTCATCAAATCCCCGTTTGGCATCAACGACCAAAACCGTCATATCGGCATCGCTGACACCGCCCCAAGCGGAAGCGACCATCGCACGGTCAAGCCGACGTTTCGGTTTAAAAATCCCCGGTGTATCTAAAAAGATAATTTGTGAATTTCCCCAAATTCCGATACCTTTAACGGTGGTGCGCGTCGTCTGCGCTTTGGGCGAAACAATACTGACCTTAGAGCCGACAAAGTTATTGGTAATGGTGGATTTACCTGCGTTCGGCGCGCCGAGCAACGCCACAAACCCGCAACGTGTCTGCGCTTCACCACCTTCAATATTCCTATCTACCACCGTCGTATTTGTTTTATTTTCAGTCATCGGCAACACCCAAAATTTCCAACATTTTATGCGCGGCTTCCTGTTCGGCTAATTTTTTGCTTTTACCTCTGCCGACCGCGTTTTTTCCGTTATCAAAAGCAACCTCGACCTGAAACAACGGTTCATGTTCGGAGCCTGTTTTTTTCAACATCCGATAGAGAGGCGGATTAAGATTAAAGTGATGTGCTTCTTCTTGAAGTTTGGTTTTAAAATCTTTATGCGGACGAGATTTACGGTCGATAAGAGCCGTCCAATGTTTCCGAATAAAATCTTGAGCCACGGTCATATCGCCGCTATCAAGATAAATCGCCGCAATCAGCGCCTCACCGACATCGCAAAGCACGTTCAAACTATCACGAACATCAACATTTGCCGCAACAATAGCCCGTTCAACCCCGAGTTCACGCACAACCTCCGCCACAGCGTCTTTACAAACGAGTCCGACAAAGCGTTGCGAAAGATTCCCCTCAGGTTCATTCGGAAACGCGCAACAAAGCATTTCGGCAATCGTCACACCCAAAATTCTGTCGCCCAAAAACTCCAACCGCTCATAATTTTCATGAATATCGGCGGTAAAGCTCGCATGCGTCAACGC
Source organism: uncultured Alphaproteobacteria bacterium (assembly GCA_949282205.1). Classification (GTDB taxonomy): domain Bacteria; phylum Pseudomonadota; class Alphaproteobacteria; order RF32; family CAG-239; genus CAG-267. The sequence goes on from CASDOS010000008.1 coordinate 8,300, forward strand.
CTGCCGTAAGAGTTTGGGATTATGAAATGTATATCCTAATTTTTCTTCAATTTTTTTTATCATCAAATCCGCTCAAAAATTTTTAATAACACGATTAGCCTCAAAATACGCTAAAATCTATGGAAATGCAAGCAATTTTTTACCCCTTTATCGCCACACCTCAAGCCTAATTTTAAAGCCGCCACGCTACACTGTTATCCATCTTCACGCTACACTGTTATCCCTCACCCCGCCGCCACACGCCTTTTAGACAAAAAAACTATTGCAATCCCCCTAAATTGTGTTACACTAAGAAGTGACAAACTATATTTATTAACTAATTTTTTTTCTTACAATTATGGAAATTTTTTCTTATCTTGAAAAAGCAACCGGAGTTGAAAATCTATCCGAAAAACCTTGGGCAGAAGTTGTTAACAATGTCATCTTGCCTAAATTGGCCGGACGTGCGGAATACCGAAACAGAATTTATCCCGAATTTATGAAATTTTTGGCCCTCTATGCCGATACAGTGTGCCGAAAAGACAACTATCTGGGAGAAATTATGTTGGAAATCGCCATGCAGCGCATCAGCAACGGTGCTGTCCTGCATGAAGATGACAAGACACCAACCTTTGAGGCTCTCCCCGAAGCCTATCGCGAATACGCCTCACAAAACTATTGTTTAGGCGGTGAACCTGGACTGATGGGAGAAGCAGAGTACGCATTTATCATGCAAGCTCTGCCGGTTTGCCTAAAACACGAGAAGTTGCGCTCTCATGCGCTGGCTATCGCGTTCGGCATATTGAAGCACCTAACCCCCGAGGGTGAAGTATCAGACAGCTACATGTTCGGTACCACCAACTTTAAGCCCAACGGTAAAGCTCTGTACGCAGCAGCATTAAGCTGGGTAATCAGTCATGCGACATGGGACGAGCTGTTCCACCACTTTGCACAACCTGCTCAATGGCAGAAACACAAAAAGTGGTTCAAACAAGAAATTGAATGTGGCAACCTCACATGGAAAGATTTCTTCAAAGCCATTGAAGACCCTAAATCCGGTATTTTCAAACGTTGGCGCACACGCGCACGCATCAAAAAGGAAATCATGAGCGCCGCATAAGCCTCAAATTTCCACAACAAAAAAGGCTCTCTCATCAAGAGAAAGCCTTTTTTTAATTACCCCCAATTGTTGCTCACACGATTACTCGTTTAAATAAACAACAAGCGTTTCAAATGCGCCAACTGATAATACTCCGCATCAAATCCATATCGTTCCTGATAGAGTTGAATAAGATTCGGATATCCGAGCTCAATAAGAGCTTTTTGCGCCGGCTTTTTAAACGGATGATAGTCAAGATAATAAGTAATCATTTCTTCATCGGCCGATTTAACCAGCAAGACCTCCTGATTTTCAAACCAAGCGTCGTACTTACGGATTTGCGTTTTCAAGAGTTTCTGTTTTCGGTTCTGAATAAGTGCTTCAATATTCTTAAAATAGGAATTTTGAGAATTGATGGCATTAAAAGAGCAGACCTCTTGAATTTTCTCAATCAACGTCAAGCGTCCCGTTTTAAGCATTTTCAGCAAATTAGTAACCGAAATCAAGCGAAGTCGTGCATATTTAAGCACGACGTCATCCGAACAATAATCCGCCAACAACGTGGAATATAAGAAATGATGTTCCACATAGTCCGAAACTTCTTTTTCGGTACCGAATTTGACCAAAACGCGCATTTCCGGAGTAGTTAATTCTTCATTAAGTTTCAATTTACGCCGCACATCTTGCAAACAATCCAAATCATAGCTTGTCGGCAGAGATTTAGCGATACCGGTCTCTTCATTCGGCACGGTTGCCACTTGAAACTTAGCCAGAATTTTTTCCACTTTAGGAGAGGAGTGTCCACCGGCAACACCGCCGTAAACCATCATAAAAAAAGGCAGATGTCCGATTTTCGACTGAAACGTTGTACCGCACGATCCATCGGAATATACATAAAACGGATATCCGATAGCCCGTCCGATTTCAGAAAAACACGCAAACAACTCTTTTTTTCTGGTGGATACCGTAATGACGACATCCGAATTTAAGGACTTAACCGGAAATTTGCTCTTTACTTTAATAACAGCCTTAGTACGACCGTCTTTAGCAACTTCATCTTTCCCGAAAGAACCGTCGGCATACACATAAAAAGGATAACCAAGTTTTTCGCCAATTACGTTAACTTGTTTCAAAATAGTATTACTCATAAACAAAAAAATTAAGGGTTATAATAATTTCATTTTGCCAAAAATATAGCGCAGCTCAGCAGTTTTGTCAACATATTTTTATTCCGACCACAAAAAAGCTCTCCCAATGAAGAGAAAGCCTTTTTCAAAATTTCAAAATATCGCCGCCCCGTTTCAGTTCATCAATCACCAACAATTTATTTGCCTCAGCATTTGCATTCTTTTCATTTGATTAATTCTGATAACCGCGTCAACACACAAAGTATGCTCCTGACAATAATTCAAAATAACCTCATCACAGCCATGTTCAACAAGGCACACTTGATTTTTATCCGAAAGCGTCTGATATTTAATCAAAGCGAGCAAAATTCGTTTATCACCACGCCTGATGTACCTTTTCACCACACTTTCAGAAAACAAATGTTCATGAAAATACGCCTCAATTTCAGCATCGGATGCCCCGCTAAAAAACGCATTTTCTTCAACACCGTCCAAGATTCCCCCCGCGTCAACCCGAGCACGCGCCCGAGCCACCCAATCATTTCTCTTCACCTCAGACATTACCCAAAACACTTCCTCAGGTTCATTTTTCTTTTCATCATTTTCTGTCGATAGCGCACAAGTATCATCTCGCCAACACTTGATCGTAACTTTTCTTTTAACCACCATAACAAACGGCAAATTATTAATCGGAGAAACCGCATTACTTCCGCAACAACCGTCTGAATACACATAAAAAGGAAAGCCGATTTTATCACCGATTTTCATCAAATACGCCCAAATTTCATCTTCATTTTCAATCCGTTCAGTCAGAAGATCCGCTTTCAAATCATATGAAGCAAAAGCGGTTTTCACCATAAGCGCCAAATTCTGTTTACCGTTTGGAGAAATAATATGTTTACCGCAAGTTCCGTCCGGATAGACATAGAAAGGATACCCAAGTTTCTTTCCTATATCATTAAATTGTTTCAAAATAGTATTCGCCATAACATAAGAATTTTAAGTTATACAATAATTACACAGTGCCCAAACCATAGGAACGGTTTTCATTTTTGTCAAGGATTATTTCCCCCCTCCTTATCTCTATTTTCCCCACGATGCGCATACCAATAAAAAGGCGTCGCATCAACCGACGCAACGCCTTTCCTCCCTCACAATTCGCAAAAGACTTATTTAATAACGTTAAACAACCTATTCCAGCGAATAGCCATAATCCAGCTAATCGGATTATACCAGACCACGGAATCATCATGAGAATAGAACAAGAATCTGGCTTTCCCCTCAATATTATCAAGCGGAACAAAACCGACATCTTTACGAGAGTCGTTAGAATTATCCCGATTATCGCCCATCATAAAATAATGATTTTCAGGGACTTTAAATTCGACGGTATTATCGGTAGATTTATCATCGGAAGCCTCTAAAATACGATGTTGACGTCCGTTAGGAAGTGTTTCGACATATTCGGTATAAGTCATGGGCAAAATAGTATATTCATCAATAACATATTTACCGACCTCTTGTCTTTGTATCATTTCGCCATTAATAAACAAGCGTCCGTTTTTCATCTGCACGGTATCGCCCGGCAGCCCGATAACACGTTTGATATAATCGGTTTTATTATCCCCCGGAAATTTGAAAACGACCACATCGCCGCGTTCGGGCAAATCTTGCCAAATTCTGCCCTCAAACGCGGGTTTTCCGAAAGGAAACGAGTAGCGGGAATACCCGTAAGTATATTTAGAAACAAACAAGAAGTCACCGATTTCGAGAGTAGGATACATAGACCCCGAGGGAATTTTAAACGGTTCAAACAAGAAAGTACGGATACACCCGGCAATAACAATTGCATAGATAACCGTTCTAAAAGTTTCCCCCCAAGACTCTTCTTTTTTCTTCTCTTCAATATTTTCCATAATCATCTCAAATCTCTGCATATTTCCCAAACTCAAGCCAGAATAAGCACTAAAAATAATAAATGCAAGCAAAAATTCCAAACTATAAAGAATGAGCGAAGATGCCTAAAAAAGTATTGACAAATATATTTTTTTGCACAAAATTTGTCCATAAAGAAAATTATTGTTAAACTATTAAAAATATCGATTATGAAAATGACAGCAAGAGAAGCGGCGTTATTAAGCTCAGCGCGAGTTTCCCGCTACAAAATTCACAATGAAGAAGAAGAAACCGTATTAATGAAATACGGAAGCAGTTCAGAAGTTGAAAACTACATTATGAAGCAACTTATCGTATATTATGATGAATTGGAAAATAACGCATTGACGGCTCTGATAGAGCGAGGAGATCGCCATTTACTGTTGCAATATGCAAAAAAATACCACATCACAGGTAAAGAGCACATAGATAAAATAATGTCCATCTATGATGACGACACGATTGAAGAGGTAACCAAACTTTGCATGGGATATGCGGCCAATTACTTCCGCTTAGGATTGTTACGCGCAAAAAAATACAGTTTATGTGTAAAGATATATGATATTATCTTGGAGAACAACCTGAGTGATGTGCTGCCGCAACATGAAGCGACCGTACTGGCAATGGCGATAAAAATATACAACAACGGCGGCATCTTGTACAATGATTTGGATAAAGACACGGAAATGGAATCCATCTTTTTCGCCCATGCGGAAAACAGCATGGTCAAAGGGTATATAAAACGCCGATTCGACAATGATGTGGAATGTGCCGAAACCGAAAGTCTGCGAGGTTTGCTCAAGCGCCATGACATGAGTTTGGTAAAAGAGTACATGAAGTATTGTCCGCTCAATTTGAACGATTGGGAAATATTGCTACAAGAATACAATGATGACGAAGTCGTTGAATTTTCGCATCACAGCGGTCTTAATCTGGATAAAGCCATACTAAAAGCAGAGCGTTACAAACTTTATCAACGGATATACGGCTGACCAACTCTTTATTGCCATAAAAAAGCTCTCTTCCGCAAGGAGGAGAGTTTTTTTTTATATATAGAAAATCAAATCGAAAATAAAACATTTAAAACAACTGCGCCTGTTCACCGTCTTCACGGACAAATTGCGCGTAATGTTTTTCCAAACGATTTTTATAATTAGTACCTTTTCTCAAATTACGGGAATGATAATGCATCGCCGTTTTCGTCCAGTTCTGCTTATTGCGTTTATAGAGTTGCCGCAAGAACTGAGCGCTGTAAGTAACATTTTTTTCTGGATCGAAGGCTTCATCCAGATTAGCAAAAGCCTCGCCATGATATTTCAGATTAATTTGCATACATCCGACATCAATATTAGAAATACCGCGTTGTTGCATATCTTTAACGGCAGCGACAGCCTCCGCTTTAGATTTATAATAATGGCCTTTACCGTTAGCATGGACGGTCCATGGCCAGGCGACGCGTTTACCGGCCTGAGCGTTCCAACGTCCGCTTTCAACGGAAGCGATAGTTTGTAAAAGATTAGATTTAATCTGAAATTTTTTCTCTGCATTATCCACGGCAATCTGACAAAGTTCAAAAACTTGAGGCTGATGATTTTGAGCTATTGCAAGCTCTTGTTGTTCTTTGAGTAGATCTGCCGCTGAAAAATTATATGCTTCATAAGCTCTGGTAGGAGTGGTAATGAAACTAATCAAAACCAACAGGAATAAGATGCTTTTTAGCACGATATAAAAATCCTCGATACCGTTTTAAGGGCAAAGGGCGTCCCTGTCTTTAAACTTTCGGCCCGGTTAGCGTAAAGAACGACTATCCCTCAACACGGGTAAGTTAACAAAGCGTTGAAAGAAAAAAGTGAATTTTCCCCAACACACAAGGAGGATAGATATCACAATTATTTTAAAAATCCAGTAAAAAATGCGCCAACTGAGTAACGACCTTACTTAAATCATAGCTAACACGTTGAAAATTATTATTTTTTTCCAATGTATTTTCATCTGCATAAATTACCCTGTTAATTTCGAGTTGAAGCGTATAAGATTGTTTACGAGGTTCGCAATAATTAAAAGTAATAAACGCGCCGGAATAAGGACGATTTTTAGAAACATAATACTCTCGTTTAACAAGTTCATTTTCGACATAGAAGCTGATTTTATTCGGACAGCTTTGTTCAAACAGGTTCCCCAAACAAAAATCGATACGCGGGCTTTCGGAAATAATGGAGCAGATTTTAGAGGGCATGGAATGGCAATCAAGGACCAAGCAGAAACCGAATTTAGCAATAGCCTTATCAATCAAATTTTTAAGAGTTTGATGATAGAGATCATAAACATTTTGAATACGTTGCTCAGCTTCTTTATAAGAGATTTTGCCAGCATAAATCGGCTGACTATCGGCAGTAATTTTATGAATAATACCGAGTCCGTAGCGAGAACGTTGTTGATTAAGTCCGATATCTTCGCGAGGATAATCAAAAAACATATTAGGGTCAAGTTCAACCTTAGCACGATTCACATCAATAAAAGCGCGATTAAGATTAAGTTTAACGGCTGTAATTTTCGCCTCATCGATAGCGGATTTAAGTAAATCATAAACAAAGATATCTTCATTTTTGCGTAAAGTATTGACATCTGGTTTAACAGCCTTCAAGAATTCATCAGGAAAGACCGTACCGCAATGTGGGATAGACAAGACGAGTGGAAATTTGACATTATCGCCATTAAACACATCTAGGACATTAATTTTGCTATAATCCACTCTAAAATCAATATTATCGCTCATATTATCTCTTTAATTATTTCTGGTTAACCATATAATACGAGAAGAGTTATACACATAAAAAGTTAACTTTTCAATAATTTTTCACAAATAAGCAAAAAAGGCTTGCAATATACAAAAAATATGGTAAAAGCGATATACTCTATGCGGATAAGAAATTGGACCGTTAGTTTAAAAGTAGAACGCATCCTTGACATGGATGTAGCAGAGGAGCGTTACCTCTACGGTCCACCAGTTACTCTTAAGGGTGGGGTAACGCGACGAAGCGTAGCAGAGGGCTCGCAGGATAAAAAACGTTTGGGAAACGTTTTTTACCGAGAGCTATAGCAGATGTTAGCGAGCGCCAAGCCGAAA
>CASDOS010000009.1 GCA_949282205.1 uncultured Alphaproteobacteria bacterium
TATTATAATAATGAACGTTGTCAGTGGAACTTAAACAAAATGACACCGGCTCAACACCGATGCCATTTGCTTAATCCTCCCACTTGACTTACACCCCTCAGGGGATTTCTTTTTTATTTCCACTTTTCAGGGTACAGATCATTTTAAGGAGGCTTATAATTTTATTTGATTACTTCTTTTGTATTGGTACACACCCGGTTTCTTTTGACCAAGTAAGACAATCATCACGACAGATTTTTTGAACAGGGTCATACACCTTTCCACTGTCCATACAAGCATCAATATCGTGTTGTTCTTTAATTTCCGGAACATATTTCCCCATTAGAATAAAAACAACAAGCGCCATACCAAAAACAATATATGCAATTTTGCGATATTTCTGACAATAAGACAGCCCAAATGCACCAAGAGCTATGATAACCACCGTTCCATACAAATAGAACCATAAAGGTGATATTCCCAAGGTTATAGCCCAACTAATAACCAACACTGACATCATACAAAAAAAGATTATCGCCTTTAAGATATGTTTTATCACCACTAATAACTTTTTTTTCATATTTTCTCCCTATTTATATTTCGTATGATGTGTCGGACAGGTCTTTTCCAAGGTCTTACCTTGCAACGCACCTCTCTGTCCTCTTAAATTTGCCCGATAATCTCGTACACTGTCTTTGAGGGGATATTTGTTGATGAATATATCTTTCATTTCTTTTCCTACATCAATAATATTGGCAACACTTGCACCATATACGCCACCTCGCTTTGTTGCTTCATAATTTGCTTTACAGTGAAAAAAAGAATCACTTTCCTTTAGTTTCATTTCTTTCATTGTATTATAATTACGAAACATATCTTTAGCAGGAGCAACAAGTCCTGTCCTAGTCTTCCCTTGTTCAGGTTGATAGTTTTTCAAATAAATATCAAGTTCTTTTGCTGTTTTATCACCATATTTAGGCATTTTAATCTCCATAAATAAAAATTAAACCAATAGTTCTAGTTCAATATTTATATATGAATTATAATATATTAAAATCAATAGTTGAGTAATATTTTTTTAATTATTTTTAATTTGTCAGCAAAATGTCGCATGAAAATTCATTCATTAGTACACAATAACCCGCCACAAAAGCGCTCCCCTCTTCGCAAATAAAGAACCTTCATTTTAAGGAGGCTTATAATCTTATTTGATTACTTCTTTTGTATTGGTACACACCCGGTTTCTTTTGACCAAGTAAGACAATCATCACGGCAGATTTTTTGCTCTGCATCCCAAACGCCATGCCCTGAGCTTATGCACCATCCTGCATCATCAAAAAATAAAATATACGAAAGATATAGTATAAGGAGTAAGCCATGTTATTTGAAGGTTATGACAGAAGAATAGAAAAAATTACTCCGGTATTGAGCCAATATGGCTTTTCAAAGATTGAAGATGCCAGAGATTTGTGCTTAAGCAAAGGGATTGATGTCGAAAAATTAGTCAAAGGCATTCAACCGATTGCATTTGAAAACGCGGTATGGGCATATACATTAGGTTGCGCCATTGCATTGAAAGAAAATGTAAAGAACGCATCCGAAGCGGCTGAAAAAATAGGTATCGGCTTGCAAGCGTTTTGCGTTCCCGGCTCTGTTGCGGACCAAAGAGCAGTAGGCTTGGGGCATGGTAACTTAGCCGCAATGTTGTTAAGAGAAGAAACCAAATGTTTCTGTTTCTTGGCAGGTCACGAATCATTTGCCGCCGCCGAAGGAGCGATTGGTATTGCGCGTTCAGCCAACAAAGTAAGAAAAGAACCATTAAGAGTAATTTTAAACGGCTTGGGCAAAGACGCTGCATACATCATTTCTCGTATCAACGGCTTTACGTTTGTTGAAACGGAATACGATTACAAAACCGGCAATTTGAAGATTGTTGAAGAAAAAGCATTCTCAAACGGCGACAAAGCCAAAGTAAAATGCTATGGTGCCGATGACGTATCAGAAGGTGTTGCGATTATGATAAAAGAAGGAGTAGACGTATCGATTACCGGAAACTCCACCAATCCGACACGTTTCCAACATCCGGTAGCCGGCACATATAAGAAATGGGCTGTTGAACACAACAAGAAATACTTCTCCGTTGCATCCGGTGGTGGTACAGGTCGTACCTTACACCCGGATAACGTAGCCGCCGGACCTGCATCATATGGTATGACAGATACAATGGGCAGAATGCACAGTGATGCGCAATTTGCCGGCTCATCATCTGTTCCTGCGCATGTAGAGATGATGGGCTTAATCGGCATGGGTAACAACCCGATGGTAGGTGCAACCGTAGCCGTTGCCGTTGCGATTGAAGAAGCATTAAAGAAATAAATCTTTAGCCGCATAGGATAAATAAGCAAAGGACTTTCTCAAAAAGGAAGTCCTTTTTTAATACTAAAAGAACAAAGTTTACCCAATTATCACCTCCCCTGCTAAGTCAATGGCAATAAATTGCCAAAAACTCGGCAACGAAATATCAACTTGCGGCTTTTCCCAAAAAATCGCACCAACTCCCCCTTGCCGAGTCAAAATAAAGAAGCTCCGCAACGAAACATCAAATTGCGGCTTTCCCTCAAAAACCGCGCCAACACTCCCTCTTTTACCGAGGAAATAAGAAAATCCCTCAGCAAAGTATTGACAAAATTTGTCATAAGGATTACAAGTAAAGAAAGAAAACAATTTTTATGTCAAACCAAATAATTCTATCGCGTATGGAACATTTATCATTTGAAACCAAAGCAATTATTTTCGCCGTTGGTTTTGTTGGAGTCATCATCATTGGTTTAATCATGGATGCATTGGCTGACAAGAAAAACGGCCCAAGGTATGTTAATTACACCGCCGAATACAGTTGTATGACACCTACCTTGATGTTTTTATGGTGTTTAGGCGCCGGAATAATATTATGCCTGATATAAAGAAAAAATTTATCAAAATATTTGGCGTCCCCCCCTAAATTTCTAAGCTCCAAGTCTCCCCTTTTATAAAAAACGGGAGGCTTTTTTGTTGAGGTTCACCGCTTTAATGATAGCTAAAAAAGACTTTACAAAGCCACGAGTTTGGGTAAAAATATCAAAATCAGAATTTACATAGCGAGAAAAGAAATGTCATTGTGGAGTGTCATAAAAATCAGTTTAGTTATCATCAGCATCTGCGGAATAATCTATCTCGGCGCAAAAATTGCTGGCATGACAACCAATACATCAGCGGAACGTCCCAAAACAAAGATATTGATATATGGTATACTGAGCGCTCTGCTTATATTCGCACCATGCTTATGGCTAATAGGTTTTATGAATACGGCGATAATTATGTTTCATTTAATAGCATTCTGCTCCATTGCGGATTTTTTAGTATGGTGTACGGATAAAATCAGGAACACACCCTGCAATCATCGTTATGCGGATATAGCCGCCGTAAGTTTGTGCATCTTGTATTTATTAAACGGCTGGTACCAAGCACATCATGTATGGCATACAAAATATAAGCTGGAGAGTACCAAATTAAGCCAACCTTTGCGTATCATTCAATTTGCAGACACTCACATCGGCACGACTTTCACGGGAAAAGAATTTGCTAAACATATAGAGAACATGCAACAATACAAGCCGGATATGGTGGTAATTACCGGCGATTTGATAGATAACGGCACGAGTTTGGCGGATTTGCGAGATTTCCTGCAAAATCTGCAACAATTCAAAACCAAATACGGTATTTATTTCGTATTGGGCAACCACGACACCCGCTCAAATAAAGAAAGTTTAGCCGAATACGATAATGAAACCATGATAAGCGAAGTTAAAAAACATGGCGTTGAGATATTACAAGATGAAGTTAAGCTGATTGACAATAGATTTTACCTCATCGGCAGAAAAGACGCGTATGATTTCCGCCGCGGAGGAAGACGACAGAATATGACAAGTCTTCTTAAAGACGTAGACAAGAACAAATATCAAATCGTACTCGACCACCAACCAAACGATTACGCGAGCCAAGAAAAATCAGGAGTTGATTTGGTATTATCGGGACACACACATGGCGGACAGTTGTTTCCTATAAATAACGTCAGTCTCTGGTGGGGCTTAAATGACAAGATATACGGCCACGAAAAGCGCAGGCAAACAGATTTTATCGTAACATCAGGGATTTCGGACTGGGAAATAAAATTCAAGACCGGCTGCAAATCGGAGTTTACGATAATAGACATCCTCCCGAAAGAAAAATAAAATGGAACTGATAACACCGAGCATAAAATATCAAGACAGCTATATAGCGGCGCTGAAAGAAGGCTTTTACGCCGGTTCGCAAGCCATAAAAACAGATGCAGAAATTGCCGAAATAGCCACTGATTTTAATAAATATTTGGCAACCAAGTTATTAAAACCGTATGACGCCACCCCTCGCCTGCGTGATGACGGCAAGTATTACCCGAATGCCCCGCAGATAAAGTTTTGGCTTGTGGAGGGCGATAAATTCATTGGCGAATTTAATCTACGCACCGAGTTAAACGCCTTTTTAATGTACGTCGGTGGTAATGTAGGCTATGGCATACGCCCGAGCGAGCGCCAAAAAGGCTATGCAACCCAAGGATTAAAGTTACTCATTGAAGAAGCACGCCAAAGAGGTATGAAAAAGTTATTAATCGCCGCAAAATCAAGTAACATCGGCTCCTGGAAAGCCATAGAGAAAAACGGCGGAAGATTGGAAAATATCATCACCCTCCCGTGGAAAAAAGACAGTGAAGAATATAAACGTTATTGGATAGAGATAAAATGATAAACACCTCGGAATATGAATTGATAGACGCCACGCCATTTATCCGCCTCGCCCTTAATAAAGAGGTTGCCAAGGCTTATGAAGAAGAGAACAAAGGAGTGAATTTTATCAAACATATCAATCAATTAGCCCAACAAATTGATTCATTACCTTTACAACACGAACCACCTCTTCGCTTTACTTTTATCGTTGTCAAAAATGGAGAAGAATATTCTCGAGCAGTAAATTTGCCGATAGAAGAAGGAATTTGCGAAGTAAAAACCGATATAGATACAGCCTATCCTTTAAGTTTGTGCGTAGATAGAAATTGGTTTCAACAAGGTTTCGGGAGGAGTTTAAGTTTTCCGCTAAAAGTCGGTTTAATCCACGAATTGAGCCACGTTGTGCATGGGCATTATTTTCATAATTTGGGGCAAATAAGCGAGGGATTTGCCGAACTAATGCCGCACTATCTAATGGATATGGAGCAAAAAAATCAAAAACACCGCCAAGCTATAATGCAGATGAGCGAAAAAGAGCTGCAAACTATGGATTTTATGAACAAAAAGGGGATGTTCGCCCAAGATGAGATAGACGGCACATCAACGCAACAGCATAAATCATATATGTCCGCCTATTTATGGATGTTAGGCTATATCAAGCGCGTGGAACAACAACATAATATGGATAAATTCGCGGCAACACAGTGGATATTAAAAAGATTTAGTCAAATAGATAAGTGGCACGATGAAAAGCAAAAAGAAACCGCCGTTTCGGCTCTGATAGAGTTGCCGGTTCAAGAAGTATATCAAGGATTAACTTTGCAACAAGAAGGAAAGGATTATCTGAAGCATAAATATCCGTTGCGCCCACAGCAAAGAATAAAACCCGCCGAAAGATAAGAGATACGACTTAAAATATGCCCCATAGGATATAAAAGTCTAAAGTTTTTTGCTGAGCTTAATAATCGGTAAACCATACTTCCAAGATTTTTCTTGCACATTGAGTTCTTGCACAAAACCGAGCTTATGATAAAACGGCAGCGACGGCCCGTTTTTAAGCGTCCATACCTCGCATTTAGAAAAAGCAAGCCGCTTTTTAGAAGCGCAAACAAATTCCACCAACGCCCGTCCCGCACCTAAACGTTGAAATTGCGGATGCACATAAAGAGCCTGAATTTCGACCACATTATTTTGCGGAAAAGCCAGATGCGTAAACCCGATAACTTGTTTCTGATAAACGGCAACATAAGATTCAATTTGGGCGACATAAATTCTGGTGCGTTCAATTTTTTCATCATCAATTTTAAGCGCATCAAGAACATCATCAGGTAAATAGCCTCGATAAGAAGTTTTATAGGCGGCAACATGGATATGATGAATATCCGCCGCATCATGAGGTAAAGTTTTACGAATAAAGATTTTATTATCTGTCATATCAAAAGCTCCATACAAAAGAAACATTATCAGCCCCAAATAAAAAAATCAACACCGATGAAAAAAACTCTTGACTTAGAGTAAACTCTAACAATTAGAGTTAAACAAGAATAAGAGTTAACATACAAAGGAGGTCGTATGAAGATACTGTTTTCAATCGTTATTTTAGCAACTCTTTCCGCCATTTTCTGGCACTGGCACACCACCAACAAATGGGATAAAGTCTTTGCCAAAAGCGATAAGGTAGAGGTTAAAAAGGTCAAATTCCATAACCGCTATGGGATAGAGTTAGTAGGTGATTTGTACATTCCCAAAGAAAAGAAAGCCGAAAAATCCGCAGCGATTGCCGTCAGCGGTCCATTCGGTGCCGTCAAAGAACAAGCCTCGGGGCTTTATGCGCAAACCATGGCGGAAAGAGGATTTATCACTTTAGCCTTTGACCCGTCATACACGGGAGAAAGCGGCGGTAAACCACGCAATGTCGCCTCACCTGATATCAATACCGAAGACTTCAGCGCCGCTGTGGACTTTTTAAGCAGCTTACCGCAAGTTGATGGCAATAAAATCGGTATTATCGGAATCTGTGGTTTTGGCGGTTTCGGATTAAACGCCGCCGCCATGGATACAAGAATCAAAGCCACCGTAACCTCAACCATGTATGACATGACCCGAGTAACCGCCAACGGCTACTTTGATGCAATGGGCGAAAAAGAGCGCTATGCTTTAAGAGAACAGTTGAATAACCAACGCACTGAAGATTATCTCAATAAAGACTACGCAAAAGCGCCGGGCTTGCCGGAAAAACTAAGCGGCAACGAGCCCCTATTCGTCAAAGAATATTACGAATACTATAAAACGCCGCGTGGTTTCCACAAACGTTCAATCAACTCCAACGGCAATTGGAACACAACATCGTCGTTGTCATTGATGACTTTACCGATATTGGCCTACAGTTCGGAAATCAAAAATGCGATTTTGATGATACATGGAGAAAAAGCGCACAGCCGTTATTTCAGCGAAGATGCGTTTAAGAAACTGAAAGGGGATAACAAAGAATTGCTGATAATTCCAAACGCCAACCATGTAGATTTGTATGACAATCTGCAAAAGATACCGTTTGACAAGATAGAGCAATTTTTCAAGACCTATCTGCAATAAGTTTTTATATCAAGAAAGTAAAAGACCGCCTCAAAAAGACGGTCTTGTTTGTTTATATCAAAAAAAAATCTCTCTGAGATACATTTTTCGCTTAACCAATTTTAAAAAACATGCTATAATGGATTAAATAAGGAAAAAGTCCAAGGGAGAGAACAAGTGTCCAATCCGTATGCCGAAATATTTTATAAAGAGTTTAAGCGCCGTTTTATCAACGAAAAGCACGAACAATCGGGTTGGCAAACACCCCCTAAAATGGCGCGTTTCATTAAAGATTTTAATAAGTTTTTAACGAAAGCCATACCAGATAAAGAATTACACATCAACGCCGACGGCTACAAGATAGAGCCCAAAGAATTTTCATTTTTTGTATTAGGCTTGCGTGCGCAGATGATAGCCGCCACCAAAAACTTAACGAACATCAGCGAGAAAGACACCCGCTCACCGGAAATAATTGAGTTTTTTGAAAACGTTAAAGAACTATGTATAGACAGTTCCAGCAAATTATACGAAGATTTTGACTACGACCTGTTTTCCTACAACCACGCCACACGAGAATTAGAGTTGTGCGAAGACATACCCGAAACGAGCACACAAAATATGTTTTTCTTCGGCGTCAATCGGAGCAATCGCCAAAACATGGAAGAAGTCAATTATTTCTTCAATCATGCGAGTAAAGATATATTCAAGCAAAAACAATTTGACGATGTATCGATATATTCCGTATGCATTCCGAAATGTTTTCCGGAAGAAATCAGTGCGTCCACCATAATGAAAACCATAACCGAACCGACACGTTTCAACGAACCGGAGCGTTATTTTGCCGAAGAAAACTGGAGTCATTACATCGGTAAAGATTTAGCGTTTGACGAAGACGGCAAAGTAACGGAAGGCAGCCGTCATACGATGGAAGAACTGCAAGCCAACCTCCGCAACTTAAAAATATTCAGTTATTGTGCGGGAGCGTGTTCGGCGCATCGTTGTCTAAATGCATTACAAAACATCGCCAATCAGCTCTACGACAAAAAAACCGTTACCAAGCTGTGGCAAAATATAGACGTTGTCAGTTTTGCCTTTCCGTTGGAAGCGGAAAAGACGCTCTACCATCACGTTTCGATAATGTGCAATGACAAAGATTTGAGCAATCCGGAAACCGTCATCAAGACCAATTTCCCCGAACAATATGAACGCCTGACACTAAACGCAAGCGATACGGACAGTATAAAGATACATAATTCGAAACACAGCAAATACATTGCGTTAGAGTTAAACAAGGACGCCCCGATATATGATCACCAAGGGCACGACATCTCACGCCGGATAAATAATCGCAACGGTCACAGGCTGCAAAATATCACGGCGCAAAGCGCCTACTCTCAAAATTTCGCGGTACTGAGATATATAATGGATTGCTGTCTGCAAAATAAACCTATAGACGATAAAAAGCTGATACACATCGCCAATGCGCCGATACTGTGCAAAAACAAACAAAGCGAACGCTAACATACCCACAAATATAATTTTCTGTCCTCAAAAGAAGATAACACTTGCCATAAGCGAGATTTTCGAATATAAAAAGATACGAACCACACATCTACACAAAGGGGGCAAGGTATGAAAAAGAGATACATTGTACTGGGCGTTTTCGTAGCGGCGATTGCGGGCAGCGTCTATTATCTAAACCAAAATTTAGAACCGATTGTAAAAAAGCTGGTTAATCAATACGGCAGTCAGATAACCGGCACCAACGTCAGTTTAGATGGCTTTAAGCTATCATTGATGCAAGGGAGCATGAGCTTGCAGGGCTTAAAAGTAGGTAATCCGCAAGGTTATCAACAAGAGAATATCTTAAGCATCGGAGAAGCGTCGGTAAAATTAAACATAGGGTCACTAAGAACCAACATCATAGAAGTAGAAAGCATCAATATCGTAGCACCGGAAGTATCCTATGAAATCAAGGACGTAACGCGTAATAACGTGCAAGATTTGTTAAAGAATATAGAAAAGAACACGTCCACAAGTTCAAAAGCAGAAACAAAGCCGGTTCAAAGCGAAGCAAAAACCGATTCGACGACAGAAAACGGGCAAAGTAGCAAAAAAGTCGTAATCGACAGATTAAACATCACCGAAGGAAAAATCAATCTTGGTGCATCATTGGGCAAACAAGGCACAACGGCAACGATTCCGTTACCGACAATCGAGTTAAAAGACATCGGCCGAGAAAACGGCAAGCAAGGTCAGAGCATAACCGAAACGGCGGTAACGATATTAAACAAGATATTCACCACCGCATACGATACGGTAGTCAAGCAAGGCGGTGAGGCTTTAAAGCAGATTGCCGCCGAAGGTGAAAAAGCCATAAAAGGCGTTGCGGAAGACTTAAAAAACGAAACTAAAGGGTTGTTAAAAAATCTGTTTTAAGCCTCTGTAATTAAACAGATAAATCCCGCCACCACGACGGGATTTATTTTTTTTTGAAAAAACAGTTGACAACCGAACGAATTAGGCTAAGCTAATCAAAGTTTTAAAATTCATCTTCATAAAGAGGATAAGATACATTGGAAAAAATTATTTGCAACATAAAGAGAGCAAATCAATTCTGGTGGCACTACTAGTGCCATATATTTCCGTATCCGCTTTTGTGGGCTAAAACACAAAAAATAATCCTGAAAATTTTGTAAATAGAAAATAAAGAACATCAATGGAGATGAAACAATGTCCTATGAATATACAATAGATAATTGCGGCCGCGTAAAGATGGCGGGCGGCAGCTTTAAGACATATTACGATTTGGCCGATGCCATCAGAGCTGTAGAAGAACCAAGTGCCGAAGCGATAATACAAACACATAACAATTTCAAAAATATCCGCAAACAACCGCCGTTTGATTTATTGCTGGCGTTTTTCCCTGATGACAGCGCCAATATCAGCTATCGTTTAAGAGGCGCCGGCGCATACCGCCATTTGCGTATGGATCAAGGCCCCGGAGGAAACTTTACCCGTTTTGACTTGGGCGAAGAAAATATGCTCCGTTATAATCTGCAAAAAGAAAAAGGCTTTGCAATGCCTGAAGAATTGATAAGCAACCAACTGCAAACGGAAGCCTATCCGGAGTTACTAAGCCTAAAAGAAGCCATACAAAAATCCTTTGAAAAGAACGATTATAACAAAACCGCGATATTGGTCAACAAATTCACGACTTTGGCCAAGAGCTTAGGATTGGATATGCATAACGGCGAACACGTCGGCAGCAAGAGCGGCTTTTTCTTCATCCGCCCAACCGCAACCGACCGCCCTACGCATTTTCCAATAGAAAAAATCCCGCACTTGAAGGCCAAAATAGATGAAGCCTTAAATAAGAGTCTATCTTTGGCTGAATATACGAGAGAATATCTGAGGTCCGACAAAAACTTCCTTGAAGCCACCACTCTCGCCCGCCAAAAATATGCCGAAAAAGGAGGAAAAGATTATCAAGATAATGGCTTGCTGTATTTTCAACCCGATTGCTTTGTAGATAACCGAGGCAATGTAGAGGTAGAAAAAATCAATATGCCGGATGTGGGAATGTTTATGACCATGTTAAACCGCCCGAGCAATGGTGCGTTACAAAATGTCGTTAATGCGAATTTAGATTTGAAAGACCGTTTAAAACAAACTTGCGCCGATTTTCTGACCAAAGATGAAATCGTGCTGATAACCCGAGATGATGTTCTGGATTATAAAGCCGATACATTGGAGTTATTAGAGATAAAAGCCCTAAAAGACATGTTGCACAGCATAGGCAAACAAGTGAGCGTCAAACGCTTAAGCGATTATGAGAGCTTAAATAAATCGCAAGAAATTTTGTTGTTGAACGTTAACGCCGATAACAAAGATTATGGCAAATTCGCCGAACACATCGTCAAACAAGAATTGACCTGCTACGCCGATCCCCTCGTCTATTACTTCAAAGATGAAGCCACAACCCTAAAGACGATGGAAATTCCGCACGAACATATGGAACATTTCTTGCAACTGATAAAGCCCAAAGACATCAACGCCAAAAATGCCGAGAATATATATAACCGCCTGCAATATATCATGAAGCACTACGACATGAACGAAGATATTTTGTATGCCAACATCAGCGGTTACAAGATGCCCGTACCGGTGTTTAAATATTCGCTGCATAGTTTCGGACAAATCTATAAGGCTTACGAAAAGATGAATAATCCGGCAGGCAAGATAAAATTATCAAGTGTGCCGGTAAATAGCGATAATGCGATATTCTATGGCAAAGACGCGCCACGTTTGGCTGCCTATCGCTTTATGTGCCGCAAAGAAAGATAGGAGGAAAGGATGTCTGAGTTATATGAGGTTTTAGACACCGCTAAAGTTTTGGACACGGTCATAGACGCCGTATCAAAAACGCAAGAAAGCTTAATCGTCGTTGAGGGCGAAACGGATAATAACGCCGTCCGCCCCGATGACAGATATTTTCAAACCATACAAAATCTGCTCGCACAAAAGAAGCCGATAACCCGCTATTATTTCGGAAGTTTAGAAAGCTTTGCGCAAAAGAGCAAACAAACAAAAGGTATTATATGGCGTTATGCCGGCTCGTTGGAGCAATATCAACGGGCGATTATCATAGATAATCACACCGCCTTTTTCAAAATAGGCCAAGAATTTGCAAAAACGCACTATATACCGTTGATAGCCCTGTTGAAAAATTATCTGCACACGAATAACTTAAAAGCGCTAGATGCCATGGATAACCATAAATAGCCCTTGCATAAATAGCTAAAGCATTTTTATACTAAAAGCATTGTTAACAATGGGAGAAAAGGTATGCGAACGATAATTATCGGCGGTGGAGCGGGAGGTGGCAGTTGTGCGGCACGCTTGCGTCGTTTAGATGAAAATATGGAAATTCTAATATTGGAAAAGACGGAAGAAACTTCAATAGCCAGTTGCGGTTTGCCATATTATATCGGAGGTGTAATTGAAAATCGCGCGAATATGCAAGTTGCCAAACCGGAAATGTTTAAGTCGCTGTTTAACATTGATATAAAACTAAATAGCGAAGTAACAGCAATCAATCCGCAAACTAAAAGCGTAACCACCAAGAACGGCGAAACCTACACCTATGACAAGTTAGTTATCGCCACTGGAGCTGTTCCCTTTATACCCAAAATCAACGGCTTGGATTTAATCCCTCACTTTACGGTTAAGCATTTGGCGGATGCCGATAATATCAAAACTTATATCAAAGAGCATAACATCAAGCAAGCAACCGTCGTCGGCGGAGGTTTTATCGGTGTAGAAGTGGCCGAAAATTTACACCATTTAGGTATAGAAACCACCTTGGTTGAGATGATGCCGCAAATTTTGCCCCCAATGGATGAAGACACCGTCTGCTATTTAGAACAAGAAATGCAAAAAGCCGGTATCAAACTGGAATTGGGCGATGGTTTGAGTGAAATTATCGCTGGAGGCATTGTGCTGAATTCAGGCAAATTGATAAAAACCGAAATGCTGATTTTAGCATTGGGAGTTCGCCCCGTTGCAGCAATCGCCTTAAAAGCGGGGATTAAATTAACCCCGAAAGGCTCTATTGTCACCAACGAATATATGCAGACCAATGTAGAAGACATATACGCATGCGGCGATAATGTGGCAGTAACGGATTTCATCAGCCAAGATAAAGGGATGATAGCCTTGGCAGGTCCTGCAAATCGTCAGGGAAGATGTATCGCCGACCATATCTGCGGCACGCCATATCCATATAAATCCACCCAAGGTACGGGAATTGTGAAAGTGTTTGGCTTAACCGGCGCATTCACCGGCAATAATGAAAAACAACTGCAAGCCAAAGGTATCAATTATGAAAAAATGCTGATAACCGGTTCATCACACGCCGGCTATTATCCGAATGCCGAAACTTTGACCTTAAAAGTGCTGTATGATAAAGAAAGCGGTAAGATATTAGGTGCTCAAGCGGTAGGAAAAGAAGGCGTGGATAAACGCATTGATGTGATTGCAACAATCATGCGTTTAGGCGGTACAACGGCGGATATGCGCGATGCGGAACTTTGCTATGCGCCCCCCTATTCCGGTGCGAAAGATCCGATAAATATGATAGGCATGGCAATAGAAAATATCCGCCAAGGTTTAGTAAAGCCATATTTCGGCACCGATTTTACCGGCATGACGGTAATTGATGTTCGTCCGCCGGAAGTCTACAACGCCGCCCATATAGAAAATGCGATAAACATACCTGCGGGAAAAATCAGAGAAAGATTAAACGACATTCCGAAAGATAAGCCGTTAATGATACATTGTTTCAAAGGCTACACCAGTTATGTCGTCTGCCGTATATTGGCCCAACACGGCTTTAAAGAAATATACAGCTATGCGGGAGGCTGGTCGCAATATGTAATTGAGAGTAAAAACAAAAAATAAATAAGAGCCAAAAGATACCCACACATAAAACACATGGTATTCAGAATATAAAAAAACGGTGGTTATAAAAGCCACCGTTTTTAATTTCCAAGCCCATCACTCAACAAGGGATGTTTTCAAATCCGGAAGTATAACTTCCTCTTGAAGTGTGTTTCTTCTCACGTTCTTCAATTTTTTTCTTTTCATCAATCCATTCTTGAGGAATATGATTATCATACCGAATGACAACATTTTTGGTTCTCGTCCATTGCGTCAAAAAAGTATAAAAATCAACCTCAGAAGGAATCTGAGAAGTAGAAACCACCACAGCTTCCACCAAAATCAGCATTTTTTTTCGTTTTTCTTCAACTTTAGGATAGCGTAAAAAATACACCTTATAGCCATCTTGAAAATCAACACTGGCGATATTACCTGCGTCTTCCACAAAAAACTTCTGCAAAATACGCATAACATCAACATAATGCGGTAAAGCATAAAGATAATCTCGTTCACTTCCCTCAAAAATACCACAATCAACCGTGGCCTTCGCAACAAGTTTCTGTGTTTCTTCCTTAGAAAGTTGCAAGGTATTCAAAATATCCTGCCACGAAGAATTTTCATCAATACCGTCATGCCCCTGCGTAAAGATTTTCTTCCAAGCCTTAACTCTGTTTTCTACTTTGTCTTTCATAGTCAATCAGAATTAATGGTTAATAAATAGCTGTTCCATATAGCTGATAATTTCGGAAGAATAAGGAATACAATCCCCCTTATACCCATAATGCGATTGAGCATAAGAACAATTATAAACAAGCCACAAGGAGCTTCCGCTTGCTGCCCCGCCAAAACGTCTGGCCAATAAAATCGTCAAGATAGCCGGACCATCTAACAGGATAACACATTTCATTTTATCCTTGTCCGGAGCTTTCTCCGAAGTATTTTCGTCATGATTATCAGCTTGATTGTCAGCAATCACCCCCTGATTTTCATCATAACCACCCTCATTCAGATTAGCATTAAGACTGTTTTCAGCGTTCATCGCCGCATAGTTAGCTTCTTCTTGAGCATCAGCAATCCACAAAATGCTATAATCTTTAAGAATATCGCCAAATTTATCTTTTGCTTGACTCAACACATCAAAAGGCAAATCATGATTACCACCTTTGATGCACATAACCACACGAGATTTGTAACTAACTTTAGCACCTGTAACTTTAACTAATTCGTCCGCCAGTTCTTGTAAAATTTGGTCAGGAATAGAAACTTTTCTCATAATAAATAATATGTTTAAATAGTTAGACATAAAAATTGATTTATGTCAGGCATTATATAAATTCTTATAGAAAAGTAAAGCTAAAATTGCACAAAAAACATCAAATTGTCACAAAAGCCTGTGACAGAGAAATATAAGCTGCCATTTCCGCAATCGGTTCACGCACATAAGGCTTAGAATCAAAGACTTGCACTTGGCAATCATGCGATACCGCCTCAAAGGTTCTCCCGTCTTTTTTAAGTTCATAGCGCTTAACACCGCCTTGACATGCCGCGCAATCATTAGAGCGAATACAAACCGCGGAAGTAAAGAGCGGAGGAAATGCTTTAACCACCTGCACCAAAGGCAGGGCTGCGGATAAAGCCAGTTGCTTCATATTTTCAGGCGAGCTTTCCAACGCCGGCACAGCCCAAGCTACGCCCAGATTACTCAAAACTTGCGCCGCATAACGATTCATAACATAAATAAAACTTCCCGTAGCAATTTGCACATCTTTATAAGGTTTAAGGAGCTCAAACGCATAGTAGTTTTCAGCAACAAATTTCCTTGCACCACGAGCATACAAGTTGCGCACAATCTCAGCTAAAAGAGAAGTTTTACGACAAATTTGCGGTAATACAAACCAAGAATGCGCCACTTCATCGCTTGAAAAATCCTCAACTTTAGAACTCAAAGACAAAACGCACAAATGAGGTGTTTCAATTTTTCCTCTCTCGTTATCTCTCCACGATTTCACAACGGGCAATTCATAAGCAACCGCCTCTTTAGATACTTCGTCAAAGTGTTGTTCCGCTTGTTCCAAAATCTGGCGTCTTAAATCATTCAACATAGACATCGGCACAAAACGCTTCTGAGGATTGCGAATAGTCAAATTAACATTAAACGGTGTACCGCCGGTTTTCTCAAAAGCGGTTTTAATGGAAGAGATAGCTTTCTCGGCATCTTTTGCTTCATCAAATTGCCCTGAAAGTGTTGCGGAAATATCAGCAAAATCATCACACATCGCCCATACTTGGGTAGCTGAAACTTCAACCGTAACCGCCAAAGTCGTTAAATTACGATACGCTCCTGCTTTGGGCTTATCATACGCATAACGCCCTTTTACTTCGGAAGAAGAAGCCAGATAGATCGGCGCTCCGATTTGCAATCTCGGCCGTTCAAGAGGTAGTTCCACCTCCACCAAATCACCAACTTCGGCCTGAAATTGCGGCTTTCCCTGTACAAAGAGAGATTTCACCCCAAAACCAAACGGTTTCTCATCGCCTACAACATCAATTTGCAACCCGTCATAACGAGCCAGTTGGTGAGAGGTTTTGAACGTCAAACGATTTTTACCGACTTTTTCAACTTTTCCGATAACCAGACCACGATGTCCGACAAAATTGCGGTCAACAATCGCCTTATCCTTTCCGTCAAAATGAAAATGGCACCACGGGCGGGAGAAAATCTGCTTAATATCTTCCGGCTCAGAAGGATTTTTCTTTTTGCCATCCAAAATATGGCGATAATAATTCGTAACCGCCGCCACATAAAGCGGAGATTTTTTACGCCCTTCAATTTTAAGAGACAAAGCCGGAATTTGGCGCACTTTTTCTTCCAAAGCCAAATCTTTCATAGAAAACAAGTGTGTCCGCAAAGAAGATGGATTTTTTCCCTTTTCACACACATCAAATTCAGCGCGACACGGATACACACAGCGACCACGATTAGCGCTTTTACCATATTGAAGCGCAGAGAACAAACATTGCCCGCTATAAGAATAACAAAGCGCCCCATGGACAAATACTTCCAAATCCACCTCAGGAACAGCTTTAGCGATTTTTTGAATTTCATCTAAAGTTAATTCGCGCGCCAAGACCACCCGTTTAAATCCGAGCGAATGTAAAAATTTCGCACCTTCGGCGTTATGCACAGCCATTTGGGTACTGGCATGGAGTTCAATATTCGGCAACAATTGTTTAGCCAAATAAAACACGCCCAAATCTTGAATAATCAACGCATCAACTTTAGCCCTATCCAAAGCCTGAAAGATTTGCGGTAATTGCGCAATTTCCTCTTCGCTCAAAATCGTATTCAGCGCAACAAAGACTTTACGTTTCAACGAATGCGCATAAGCGGTAAACGCATCCAATTCATCAAACGTAAAGTTTTCTGCACCGGCCCGTGCGGAGAATTGTGTCAAGCCCAAATAAACCGCATCTGCCCCATAATGAAGAGCCGCATATCCAGCCTCAATATTACCGGCGGGAGCCAAAAGTTCATGTATCATCAAAACCTGCCTATATCAGAAAACGCGCCTAAAAGCACACAATCAAAAAACTATGCCTAAGATACGCATGACAACTATTTTTGTCAACAAAAAATCCCCCTTGCCGAGAAAATAGAAAAAGCTTAGCAACAAAAGAGAAATTTGCGGCTTGTAATCCACCACACTACCAACACCCCTTGCTAAGACAATGGCAGTAAATTGCCCACAAAGGAGTAATTTGCGATTTTCAATCATATTGCGCCACCACTTCCCCTTGCTAAGACAATGGCGATAAATCGCCCACAAAGGAGTAATTTGCGATTTTCAATCATATTGCGCCGCACTCCCACTTGCTAAGACAATGGCGATAAATCGCCCACAAAGGAGTAATTTGCGATTTTCAATCATATTGCGCCACCACTCCCACTTGCTAAGACAATGGCGATAAATCGCCCACAAAGGAGTAATTTGCGATTTTCAATCATATTGCGCCGCCACTCCCACTTGCTAAGACAATGGCGATAAATCGCCCACAAAGGAGTAATTTGCGATTTTCAATCATATTGCGCCACCACTTCCCCTTGCTAAGACAATGGCGATAAATCGCCCACAAAGGAGTAATTTGCGATTTTCAATCATATTGCGCCGCACTCCCCTATGCCCCGTCGCTGCCCAAAGTAGACGTATGCAAACACGCCTGCCGAGAAATAAAAAAGACAGCCCCTAAAAAACGGAGCTGCCTAAAAAAATAAACGCCATCCTCAAAGGACTAAAAAGCATTTTTAAGATTTTTCAAGCTGTCTTTAGCATTTTCAATAGCTTTTTTCTGTTCAGCTTGTTGAGCCTCGCGCTCAGCTTTAGCCTTTTCGGAAGCCTCTTTTTGCGCATCTATTTTAGCTTGAATTTCAGATTTTTTCGCATCTATTTTAGCCTGCGCCTCAGCTTTTTTAGCCTCAATACCTGCCTTCAAATTTTCCTTAGCCTGAGCAGCTTCCGCCTCACGTTCGGCTTTAGCCTGAGCCGCGGCCGCTTCTTGAGCTTTACGTTCAGCTTTTTTCTCTTCAATAGCCTCTGCGGTATTATTAATACCATCCGCCATTTTGTTAGCTGCTTCAGTCAAATCAAACGCCTGCGCATTAAAAGCAAACAGCGCCAAAGCCAAGACAACATAAAACTTTTTCATCATAACCTCCCAAAAGTTTCAACTGAACAAATTTTAAATCTGCAAAACAAGAAGGCAAGATAAAAGCAAAGTTTTCCCCAACAGTGTCATAAAGAAGCGAATGGAAAAAAAGATTCGATAAACACAAAAAAAGGAGAAATTTTAATTTTTCTCCTTTTGAAAGCAAAATCAACACTTTTCAAGAAACAAGTGTTAACAAAATAATCTCGCAAATTGATTAAAAAGTTTCTCCCAAACAGAAAATAACAACCATAGCTAAAACGACAACAATCACCGCAATAGTCCCCACTGTCAAGAGATTTATACAAAAAGCGAAAACAGAAATACTTGCTGCACCGATAGCAACACCACGCAACAAGCGAACCGAATAAAAAACACATTTTTTCATAATATACAAAATAAATAGATAGCGGGAAAGTGATAGCATCATTTCAATTTACAGTCAACCTAAAAACACCATCTCAAAATACCCGATAAACAGAACACAACCATAAAAAAAGAGCGTCAGCAAAACGCGGACACTCTTTTCATTATGCAAAATCCTTAACGACAGGATTTTATTTTTTTTATTCTTATAGTCGTCCCGAAGAAGGATAACAAGAAGCACCACGGCGGTTAATACCAACAGCGAAGATGCAACGTTGATAACCACCATATTTTTAAAATACAATCCCCCTAGGGTAACAATACCCAAAATAATATAGAGAATCACCAACATATCGCCGATTTTGTTCATTTTTTTTAGTCATAATAAATGCATTTTATATTGTTTACGAGTATAGCACATTTCGCCCCCAAAATCAACAACAAATTCGAAAAGTTTAAACGTTCGTCTGCCAACCTTTAACGCTTGTATCTTCGCTACCCTGGTGAACAACGATTTGCGGATAAGCGATATTGATACCCTCCTCACGAAAACGTCTTAAGATTTCATAGCGCACATCACTGCTTGCCTGCCAACCACTCCAAATATCGGAAACATACAATCTTAATTCAAAATCAAGCGAAGACGCGCCAAAATCTTTAAAGATGACATAAGGCGCCGGCACTTTCATAACTTTCTTACAACTTCTGGCACATTCCAACAAAAGTTTAGTAACCATTTCGGCATCAGAATCATAAGAAACCCCCACGGTAATTATCTGTCTTTGCCAGTTATTACCATGAGTAAGGTTCGTCAGCGAAGAAGAAATAAGGGTAGCATTCGGGATAATAACACTAGATTTATTAAAGGTTTCGACCTCGGTTGAACGAATATTAATTTGTTTAATTTTCCCCTCTTCACCGCCGATAATAACCCAGTCACCGACTTTAAAAGGTCTTTCAAACAAAAGAATAATACCGCTGACAAGATTTTTAATCACGTCCTGCAAACCAAAACCGATACCGACGGAAAGCGCACCTGCAATAACGGCAAGGTTAGAGAGATCGACCCCCATCGCAACAATCGCCAAGATAGCGGAAATAATAAACCCTGTAAAACTAAAACCCGAAATAAGCGAATGTTTAATTCCCTCATCCATATTAATTCGATTAAGCAGATTATTGGACAAGCGATTTTTCATAATTCTGACAACCGTCAGAGAAATTAAAAAGACCAACAAACCGGTAACAATTGAGATAAGAGAAATGTTGATACCGCCAACCTGAAAACCGAAAACCAGTTTTTTAACTCCTTGGAGCATAAAAGTACCGGACATTCCCCACAAGCGCAATAAGGAATAAGCCAAAAACATCAACAACAGCGGTGTCACCAAAAGAGTCATCAAGAAATCGGCCTTAGAGAGTAATTTTTTGCGCAACCTAAATGTTCTGATCCAAAAGACAATACTTCTGCGCAAGAGGTCGGAGATAAAGCGGCGCACAATCACAAACGCCCCGATAAGCAAAACCGAAACAATAAAACGATTAAAGATAAAAGTAGCCAACCCCGGATAACCGAACAAAGAAATCCCGAAAGTAACAACCGCAAACAAAGAAGTAAAGAGAATGATTTTAGAAGACATACTCATATTATCAAGTTCATCATCCGCCAGCAAAGCCGCCGCGCTTCCGGCCGTCGGCGCCAAAGTTTGGATTTTATCAGCCGTGGATTTTGCACTTTCGGAAGACTGCGGATTAATAATAATGGTTTCGGTTTTTCCGTCAGTTTTAATAACGGCAGCATTTTCAATCGGTTTAACTTGTTTTTCAACATCATCGAGGGTTTCTGTTTCACCCGCGGATATTTCATTATTATCGGCAACATCTGCTTCAGGTTCTTTACGTTTAATTTCGCCAAAAATTCGCGAAGTCATCAACACAATAACGAAGGCTTTAATCGCATCGCTCGCCACTTCCAAAAGCAACGTTAGCGCATCACTGGCTTCAAAATAGTTAGCGATACGCAAAATACAAGCAATTGCGCCCAAAAGAATAATGGAAAGCGTCGTTGCGGAAAAGACACGTTCGGCCCGTTCATCAGAAATATTGAACAAGCGCCAGCGTCCGTTCCACGGAGCAAGAGTAACACGCGCCAAAGCACGAATAAGAGTAATATAGAGAGCGTAATAAAGCACATTAGCCAGAACAACGCCGAATTTACTATGTGTTAAAGTTTCGTTAGTCAATTGCCACAACAAACACCCGCCGATTAAGAGAGAAGGAATAACGCCATAAGCGATAGCGGTAATAACAGCCACAACGATTTTCTGGCCATAACGAGGATAATCTTCGGTATGTCCATAGCCCCATTTTTTAATAATATACTGTCTCAAGAACAATCCGAGAAACAGCGCCAATCCCAAGATCAGCAAGACATACCAACCACCGTGAACAACATTAATTTTTTCATCTTGAGAAAGCCCCTGATACCACGTCACGGGCGAAGTTGCGATTTCCCAAAAAAAGACGGCGGCATCGGCAATAGCGGTAAAGAAATTCTGCGGAGAAACCAAAACATTTTGTTCCGCCACCAAATTACCGATAAGGATACGACTTCTGGCCTCAGAGATAATAGCCCCCAAGCGAGCGATTTCGGTTTTAAGCAAATTAGCCTCAATAATACGGCTTTTATAGCTATTCATGGCGGCGGTATATTTAGCTCTCATTTCGGCAATAGCCGGATCTTCGGTTTCGCCTTCAGCGGGTTCCGGTCCGAGAGCATCGAGTGCGTCCTGAACATATTTAGAATTTTTTTCAATTCCCTTTGCTGCAAGTTCAATAACGATTTCCTGCTGCGTTAAGAACGAAGAATTTTCATCCAAACTCTGTCTGGTAAACTGTTTATTTTTAATATTATTTTCAATTTCGACCAATTGAGCGGAAACGGTTTTATAGTCGAAAGTCGGTGAATCGGAATAGATATCGTCCGCGACTGTTTTTTGCGATTCGTTTTGAGCCGCAGAAGACTTCGCCTTAGCGGAAGCCGCCGCCGCAAAAGCGTAATTGACATTTCCGCCCGAGAGAGCGACAATTAAAAGCCCCACAGCCAACCATCTAAACATACACACCATAGCACCATCCCCAACCAGTCAAATACATATTTATTATATAAGCGCCGCCACGACAACTCACTATATTTAAGCCTGAGCCAACAACGCCGTCATCACGGAGAAAGCAAGTTTTGCCCCGCCGGCACGAAGGTTATCGGCAACAGTCCAAAAGCTGACGCCGTTTTCAACCGAAACATCTTGTCGCACGCGAGAAACATAAACGCTGTCTTCCCCCTGCACATCATCAACGCTGACATAGCCGGCATCAACATTTTTATCGAATACGACAACATTTTTCTGTTTAGTCATCGAGTCGCGAATATCATTAGCATCGACATCACTTTCAAATTCGGCATTAACAAAAGCGGCATCACCGATAAAAGTCGGAACAAAAGCGCAGTTAGCGTGTACTTTAATATCGCCGCCCAAAAGTTTTTTAATTTCGGCATTGATAGCCCACTCCAAAGAAGTTTCCTCGCCGATAAATTCGCCGACTTGCGGCAAGACATTGAAAGCGATTTGTTTTTTAAAGATTTGTTCATCATCAACCAACGTTTCGTTCAAAAAGATTTTACGAGATTGCGTAAAGAGTTCATCCATAGCCTCATGCCCGTGATAAGAAGTAGAGTTAAAGGTTGTGACGACCAAGCGTTTAAGCGGATTATTTTTAATTACGTCGGCAAGCGGCAACAAGATTTGATAAACAGCGGAAGACGGCACGGCAACAATCTGGTGTTTAGCATTTTTCAACACGTCATCGCCATTAACTTCGGGAAGGACCAGCGGAACGGAGCTATCACCGAATGTAGCGCCGGAAAGATCAATCACCCGACACCCCGCGGCAACAGCTTTTTTAATAAAACGTTTACCCTGTTCTTTGGTGGTAGCAAACACAGCCACATCAGCTTTTTTGAAATCAAAATTATCAAGTGAAAACACATCCAATTCATCATCTTCGCCGTAAGAAGCGAGTGTACCGAGCGGAGATTTAGCCTCCAAAGCAAACACATCATCAACCGGAATAGAACTTTCCGCCAAAAGATTTAAGAATTCCCGACCGGTACTCCCCTTAACACCGGCAACAGCGATTTTAGGCATAATTAAAATCCTTTCACCAAAACAACCACAAAAAATCTGGCTTTGATGATAGTCTTTCGGCCTAATTTTTCAAGTATTTTATGCAACTTTTCAAACACTTTTAAGCAACACTCACTCTAAGAAAGCAGTGCTTCAAACCACAAAGTGCGACGTTTATCAAGCGGAACGGACGCGTTCGCTGGACTGGTGGAAGGAAGAACCAAAAATTCTTTTTGCGCCAATAAATCAGGATAAGCACGAGCAAAGAGTTTATAAGCGGTCTGCCCGTTAAAAAGCAGTCTGTCGATTTGCGGATAGAGCGAAAAGAGAGCACCAAAATCATTCGGCACCACATTTTTGATACGCGTATCGAGGCTTCCCTCGCGTATACAACTGTGCGCCGCGTCCCAAAGTCCGATATGATGTTGCAAGATAAAGCGTTTTTTGGCTTCGTATGACGGCGGATTGTCGAGATTAAAACTTTCGTCGAACGCCTCAAAGCAAAACCGCCAAAACAGATTGCGCGGATGAGCATAATACTGTTGAGCGTTAAGGGACGCCACTCCCGGCATAGAACCGATAACCAGCGTTTTCGTCTTTTCATCGGCAATATAATCAAAACTTTCAATCATCTCCCATCCTTAGTAAAAAATTTCCCGAAAAGACCACCTAAAGAAGTATTTTTTTGGGATTTAGAAACATCATCAAGCTCATCTTTAAAGCTAATCCGCCCTTTCCATTTCTTCGGCAACACCAATTTGCTTTCTTCCGTCTGCGCCCGATTTTTAAAAATGAAATGCGCTTTTTTCGGCACTGTGGTTTCACTCAAATTCACTTCCGCGCATAACGAAAAATCCATAACACATTCTGGAAGCGTTGCGATACTCAAATCCACCTTAGCGCCGTTTCGAAAAACCATATCCCGCCGGGCATTTAATATACAAAACTGCATTTTCACTTCCGAAAATTTGCTCCAATCAATATCGGAAGGTAGATTCTGTGAATATTCAAAATTCACCTTAGCCCCGTCTTTAAATTTTATGTCGCCAAGATTTGCCCAATCCGCCCAACTCATATCCACCTCATCGGCGTTTGAAACGTCAATTGCCCCCGAAAATTCTTTAACATCCTGCAAATTAACTTTATGCGCATTAGCAAGATTAAGTCCGTTCACGCCATTAAGATTAGCGTTTTTCAATACCACTTCCGCACATTGTGATAAATCCATATCAGTAGGAAAATTTTTCCCAAAACGAAAATTAACTTTGGCTCCTTTTTTAGGCTTAAGCGATTTGAAATTAGAAAAGTCGCAAGTATCCAACATCAATTCGTCACAATTTTCGACTCCAGACTCTTCGGTCAAAATATTCGTATATCCCATGGATTTTGCTATAATTTTCTTAGCGTTTTTAAAACAAGGATGCGGTTGCCGCGCCCAATCACATTGATAAAAACGCACTTCCGCGCATTGAGAAAAGTCCATATTTTGAGGTAAATTTATCGCCCCGCTCAAATTAAGAATAACATTCGGAGCTAATTTAAGCGCATCATAATCTTTCAAATCACAATTCGATAAATCCACTTCCGCACATTCGGAAAAATCAAGATTAGCGGGAAAATTTTGCGCAAAAACCAAGCTGATTTTCGCCCCATTTCGAAACCGCATATGAGGTTGATTATGAAAGTAACACCCGACTGTAACAAGCTCCGAGCATTTTGAAAAATCAACATTTTCAGGAAAAGCACTAATATAGAGGGCTTCAAGTTTGCCCCCATCTTTAAATACAAGTTTCGTATCAGGTTCAAAATCGCATCCGGAAAAATACACACTATCAAAATAAGACAAATCCAATAGCTTATCCATAAAATACTCATCTTTTTTAAAAAAGACCAATCGTTCATGCGCACACTTCCACGTTTCGAGCAAATCAACATCATTAACATCAACATAAACACAAGAAGCCGTCGATAAATCCATATCACGTTCATAATCGCGCAAATTCGTAAAATAGACCTCGCAATTTTCGTTCGTTACAATTTTTTTAACCCCTTTAATACTCACCTGTTCAAAATCAACAGACGAACAATGCCGAGCCTCAATAATCGGCGGTAAATAGTCCATAAACTGAAATTTAAGATTATCTTTCCCCTCATAGAAGAGCTTATCATAACCTTTCAAATCAATCTGTTCCAGCCTACAATCATTCGCGACATACACGCGCTCCGCGCGACTGGATGAAAGCAACAGCGTTTGTCCTTTTTTTTGACATATTTTATTGAATTCCACCCCAAAGCCGTTAGCGAGAGCCAAATCTTTACCCAAATCAAAAATCACCTGCGGTTGCTCACGTTGCGTAAAAGTCGCCAAAATGATTTCTTTAAATTGCGCCTGCTTGGTTTGAGGCAGTTCTTTAATACATTCGAGCATATGTTTAATATTAACGGGATTATTGGTAGATTTAAGGATTTGCATACAGACTTGAGGAGTAATCGGTTCTTTGGGAAGTCGCGATTTTTTATCAGGTGCAATCCTGCCCTTTTGATAAGGAATAAGGATATTTTCCACAGCGATAACGGATTTAAAATTTTCAATATCAACAAACATTTATTTCCCCTTTTTATCTTCCGGCATGAGCTTTTGCCGCCTTCGCCACCCCCCAAGCATCCTTAGCCAATTCATCGGCAAAAACAAGTGTTCCTTTCCAATCATCCGGCAGTTTTGCATGACTATTCAGCATCTGTTGACGATTTTTAAAAACCAACTTTTTCGCATGACTTAGGTCACAATCAGTAAAATCTATCCAAGAACACCTAGAAACATCCATATTTTCAGGCACATCGGTAACTTCTGTCATATACACTCTCGCCCCTTCTCTAAAACACAGATGAGAAAAATTCCCCAATTCACACCGTCTAAAAGCCACATAATCACAATTAGAAACATCCAAATGCTGGGGCAAATTTTCCACACTCCATAACTCCACGCAAGCACCACATTTAAATGTCAAAAAAGAAAAATTACACAAATCAGAATTACTCAACGTCACATAATCACAGCGAGAAAAATCAAAACTTGCCGGTAAATTTTTCACATAACATAACTCTATCGCTGCCCCATCTTGCAACTCAAGATAAGAAAGATCACTCAAATCAACATCAAATAACAAAACATAAGCGCACTGAGATAAATCAAGATTTTTAGATAAATTTTGAGCCCTTACCAATCTAACCTTGGCACCATCTTTAAAGCGAAGATTAGGAAGTTCGCTTAAATTCCCCCCACTTAAATCCAGCTCATCACACTGAGACAAGTCAAGATTTTTAGGTAAATTTTGCGCCCCTCTCAATCTAACCTTGGCACCATCTTTAAAGCGAAGATTAGGCTGTTCGCTTAAATTCCCCCCACTTAAATCCACCTCATCACACATGGAAACATCAAGATTTTTAGGTAAATTTCGTACATTTCTTAACTCCACTCTAGCGCCTTCTTTAAAGCGAAGATTAGGAAGTTCGCTTAAATCACATTCACTTAAATCCACCTCATCACACTGAGACAAGTCAAGATTTTTAGGCAAATGTTTAGCACTTATCAAAGAAACCTTAGCGCCATCTCTAAAATGGAGGCAATCAAGCTCTTTCAAATCGCAGTTATATAAATTAACCTCAGAGCAGCACGACAAATCAAGATGTGAAGATAAATATTTCACATCGCTCAAATCAACCTTTGCGCCATCTTTAAAGCGAAGATTAGCCCAATACAAATTACATCCTTTTAAATCAACTTCTGCACAATTAGAAACATCCAAATTTCGAGGCAAATTCTTCATATATTGCAAAGTAACTTTTGCCCCGTCTTTGAAGTAAAAATGAGACACCTCTCTCAAATTACACCCGCTCAAATCCACTTCAGAGCACATAGAAACATCTAAATCTTCAGGTATGTTTTCCACATCACGCATAGTAACCTTAGCGCCCTCTTTAAAACAAATATGAGCGACATCTCTCAAATCACAATCTTTCATTCGTACTTCTGCACAATGAGAAACATCAAGACCTTTCGGAAACTTAGAGATATTACTGAAAATAACACGCATATCATCCGCTAATTTCATCTCTGTAACATCTGCAAAATCACAAGAAATAAATTCAACCGCTTTCCACTTGGAATAATCAGCAATTCCGGAAAAAGTTTTATTTTTATGAACTAATGTAAGTGTTTCGGGACGATATTTCCATTGAACAAATGCATACAAATTATCCTCAGCAACTTTAACTTCCAGACACTCGGAAATATCCATTTTTTCAGGCAATGACACATCCAGCAGTTCAACCACGCCATTACATTTGATACAATACTCACGTCCATTATTAAATTCAACATCTTTCAGCTTCAAACATTCCACATGAGGCGCAACAATATTCTGAGGCATAAACCGAATATAATTCATGGAGCGCTCTCCATAGCCGCAAAAGAATAATCCGTCATAACCATGTAAGTCCATATTATCAACATCCAAAAATGACGCCAAAAAGCGCATACACGTTGAACCGGAGAAAAAATAATCCCCCGTATTAGGCATTTTCTTTTTTTTCAATTCTTCAAGATAACCGGAATTTTCTGCCAATCTCTGTCCTAATTCAACAATAGCTTCCGGCTGCTCACGATTATCAAAGACAG
Organism: uncultured Alphaproteobacteria bacterium; assembly: GCA_949282205.1. GTDB lineage: Bacteria > Pseudomonadota > Alphaproteobacteria > RF32 > CAG-239 > CAG-267. Next base: position 27,726 of record CASDOS010000009.1, read on the forward strand.
CCAACACAACTTCTTTAAATTGTATTTGCTCAGCGTCAGGCAAATGTTGAATACACTCCAGCATATCTTTAATATTGCGCGCGTAGTTGGTAGAACGCAATACAGTCATACAAACATCAGGAGTTATTTTTTCCTTTGGTAAGCGTAATTTTTTATCGGGTGCAAGCCTTCCTTTTTTATAGGGAGTTAAAATATTTTCAACTGCCAACGGAGATTTAGAATCAGTAATTTCAACAAACACTTATCAATTCCTTTTACATTTATGTCTTAGTTTTCATCTGCGCCATTGCCATCAAGTTCATAAAATCAAGTTTCTTTTGCTCATCAGCAAAAACGACTATACAATTATCAGCAAGTCGCAAATCATTTTTAGGCATTTGCGCCCGATTTTTAAAAATAATTTGTTCAACTGTCGACAAATCACAATCATTCAAAACCACCTCGGCACATTGAGAAAAATCGAGTTTTTTGGGCAGATTGACAACCGCGGACATTTGAATCTGCGCACCTTCTGCAAACCGTATATCAGTAACGTCTTTGCAACTAAGCAGTTGGATATCCACTTTATGAAACAGCGACAAATCCACCTCTCCTTCCAAATCATCATAAGAGTAAAATGTCAACGCGTTGTGGGGATATTTCCAGCGTTCAAATTGCGCCTTATCATAGCAGCTTACCCAAATCTCTTTACAAGCATCAATTTCGACATCATTTTCTAAATTCCACGATGAATCCAAACAAATTTTAGCCTGTTCGTTAGCGGCAATTTTGCGTACACCTCGCATATTGCACCAAGACAAATCGACGGTTTGAGCATTTGGAAATTCCAATATTTCGGGAAATGGTCCATCCCCGTGAAAATACACATTCATAGCCATAGCTGACAGTTTATCATACGGTTTAAAATTCATATCACTCAATTGTGTCTCACGCGTCATCAACCCGCGCGCAAGTTTTGACGAAGAAAGCAAAAAATCTCCATCTTTAATTTTCCGTGCCTCTTCAAATTCTCTTTCAAATCTGTTAGCAAGAGCCAAATTTTCACCCAAATCAAAAATCACCTGCGGTTGCTCACGTTGCGTAAAAGTCGTCAAAACAACATCTTTAAACTTTGCCTGCTCGGAGGGAGGCAGTTCTTTAATACATTCGAGCATATGTTTAATATTAACGGGATTATTGGTAGATTTAAGGATTTGCATACAGACTTGAGGAGTAATCGGTTCTTTGGGAAGTCGCGATTTTTTATCGGGTGTCACTCTGCCTTTTTGATAAGGAGTAAGGATATTTTCCACAGCGATAACGGATTTAAAATTTTCAATATCGACAAACATTTAAGCGCCTCATACAATTTGAGATACGAAAATATTAGCATAAAAAAGGAAATTCAGCAACAAGAAAAAACAAGCCCTATCAATAATCTTTACCCAACATTTTACCGATAAATTTCCCCAAACGCTGCTTTATTTGAGACGAAGCCATTTCATCAGTAAACACCAGTTTCCCTTCCCAATTGTTTGGCAACTCCACACTGCTTTCCGTCATCTGCTGGCGATTTTTAAAAATCAGAGTTTCAACCCCAGCCAAATTGGCTTGAGATAAATCAACCTCTTGGCACATAGAAACATCAAGATATTGCGGTAAACTACGAGCTTTGCCTAAATCGACGCTTGCGCCATGCATAAATTTCAGCTCCGACAGATGACTCAACTTGCACCCCACCAGAGTAACCTCTGCGCAATTAGACACATCAAGATTATCAGGCAAACTCCGCGCCCACCAAAAAGAAACCTTAGCCCCATCTTTAAAGCGAAGTTGCGTTTGTTCTTTTAATTCACACCAAGCAAAGTTTACATAAGAACACATGGAAACATCAAGATTTTGCGGAAAACTACGAGCAACACTCAACCACACTTCCGCCCCGTCTTTAAATAAAAGCTGAGAGTATTCCGACAAATCACACCCTTCTAAGTGCACACAACCGCACATGGAAACATCAAGTTGAGTAGGCAGATTTGTAGTTTCACCTAATTTGACTTTTGCGCCCTCTTTAAAGCGCACACTTTCGACCCTGGAAAAATCACACTTTTGAAGCCATACTTCTGAAGAATTGGGGAATTCCATTTGTTTAGGAAATTTCACATTTTGAGCAAATTTAATTATCTCATCGCTCAAACAAATCAATTTATCATATACGCTAAAATCCTGTTCGGCAAAAAATTTCTCTAAACTAATATAACATTTAACTTTTTGAGCGGAAGAAGACAAAAACTCTCCGTCTTTAATTTTCCGTGCCTCTTCAAATTCTCTTTCAAATCTGTTAGCAAGAGCCAAATTTTCACCCAAATCAAAAATCACCTGCGGTTGCTCACGTTGCGTAAAAGTCGCAAGCACGACATCTTTGAATTGAGCTTGTTCGGTTTTCGGCAATTTCCAAATACATTCAAGCATATCTTTAATATTTCTGGCATAGTTCGTCGAGTGCAAAATTTCCATACAGATATCAGGAGTGATTTTTTCTCTCGGCAAACGTGTTTTTTTATCAGGTGAAAGCCGCCCTTTTTTATAGGGTGTTAAGATATTTTCCACCGCCAAAGGAGATTTAAAATCATCAATATCGACAAACATTGATTTTTCCTTATTTTCTGATATAAAGAAGACTATCACAAAAAACTCAATTCAGCAACAAGAAAAAACATCCGAATTCTCACCTCAACAAACTTCATAACTAAACGCCCCCTTTGGTGAGAAAATAAGAAGAGCTCGGCAATAAAGAGATGGGGGGCGATTTTTAATCATACTCCGCCACAACATCCCCTTTGGTGAGGAAATAAGAATAGCTTGGCAACAAAGAGAGGTATTGCGATTTTTAATCATACTCCGCCATAACTTCCCCTTTGGTGAGGAAATAAAGGAGTAAATGGCGATTTTCTCTTTCCCCAACATTATACGGATAACCCTTCTTTACATCAAGAAAAGCTATCCTCATCACCTCATATTTTCCCTATAAAAAAAGCAACCCGCCATCAAAACGACGAGTTGCATAATTTTTCACTTATCAAAACAAGAGATTAGAATTTTTCTTGCAATTCAAAGAAATATGCTTGCGGGTGTTTACAAACCGGACAAATTTCGGGAGCTTTCAAACTTTCGATACGATGTCCGCAATTAGCACATTCCCAAATAACCTTAGTTGGACGTTCAAAAACTTTACCTGCTTCAAGAGCTTCGAGTAAAGCGTTATAGCGTTCTTCATGACCTTTTTCGATTTGACCGACCATACGGAACAAAGTAGCGATTTTCGTAAAACCTTCTTCATCAGCCTCTTTAGCCATAGTATCATACATATCAGTCCACTCATAGCGTTCGCCTGCCGCAGCATCTTTTAAGTTTTCGATAGTAGAAGGCACTTCATCATTATGGAGCAATTTGAACCAAATTTTAGCATGTTCCTTTTCATTATTAGCGGTCTGTTCAAATTTATCGGCAATAATATTATATCCTTCTTTTTTAGCTTTAGATGCGTAATAAGTATATTTGTTACGAGCCATAGATTCACCGGCAAAAGCAGCCTGCAAATTAGCTTCAGTTTTAGAACCTTTCAATTCCATACTTCTTCTCCTAAAAAAAACATAAATTAGCAGAAAGATGATACATAAGCGCCTAAAAGAGTCAAGTAAAATCGGCATTAAAATAAAAAAAAGTCCCAACCGTCGGAAGTAATTATAAACACAAGAAAGAGCGGTAAGATACCGCCCTTCAAATCATTTCGAATAAGCCCCCAAGAGCAATAATTCCCCCTTTAAAATCCCCCAACAGTTTCTCAATTAACGGAAGAAGGAATTTGTGTTACATCGGGAGCAACCGTTTCGGAAGCCTGTTCGACCGGCTTGGTATCAACGTTAGCATAATCGGTTTGCCCCTCCATCAAAGCGACAATTTTTGCGACTTCGTTTTTAAAACGTTGCAAATCTTTACCGGCCAAATTTGTACCGGTAGCGGCTTTAACCTTCAACGGATCAACTTTTTTACCGTTTTTAATAACCTCGAAGTGCAGATGCGGACCTGTAGAACGCCCTGTTGAACCGACATACCCGATAACCTGTCCTTGTTTAACTCTAACGCCGGGGCGAATACCTTTAGCAAAGCTGTTCATATGCGCATAACCTGTCGAAAATTCGGAATTATGGCGAATAACAACATAATTACCATAACCGCCGGCTCTTTGAGCACGTTTAACGACGCCATCTGCGCTGGCATAAATACGGGTTCCTTTCGGTGCGGCATAATCAACCCCGCTATGAAGAATACGCCGTTTCAAGATTGGGTGTCTGCGCCAGCCGAAACGAGAAGAAATGCGAGCGGAACGAAATTCCATCGGTTTTTTATCAAGAGTTCTTTTAAGCACGATACCTTTATCATTATAATAATCGACACCGCCGTTTAAGTCTTCATATCGATAGAGAGAGATTTTATCTTTACCGAGATTAAGTTCAGCATAAAGAATATCGCCGTTTTTAACAACTTTTCCGTCTGGAGCGACTTTACGATCAAACATAACTTTAAAAGAATCACCTTTTTTAACATCGGAACGAAAATCGACGGTATAAGCAAAAATATTAATAAAATTACCGATAACGCTGGAAGGGACGCTGGCATTTTGCATAGCCGCGGCCAAAGAGGAGTTAATAACGCCTTCTGCGGTACGATTCTCGACCGTCAGTTCCATTTGTTCCATTTCCGCAACATATTTTTCATCTTCATTACGGGTAACAATATATTTAGTTCCGGCGGTTGGTTCAATAACGATTTTATCAACGCTCAAGAGTTCGCCGAAAGGAACATCGACGGTTTTAACAATATCAATTTTCTGTCCGGCTCTTAAGCCTCTGACATCATATCCCGCCTCTTTAAGAGCCTCGGCAGCCTGATTAGCTTCGAGATATTCCATACCGATTCGTTGCAAAAGGCCGATAAAGTGATCACCTTTTTCGACCATAAGCACATCTTGTTTAACTTCGGGCTGAGTTTCTTCACCATCAACCGTCCACTCGACATCGGGATTATCAAAAGATTCGGCATCTTCAGCCGTAGCGTCGACATAAACCTGCGGCACAGCCATATTGTTTGCGTCTTGCAATTGAGCATTTTCCAATTTTCCGGCAGCAGCCAATCGTTCTTCAGCAACAATTTGTTCGGGAGTTTCAAAATTTTTAGCAACCACCAGAACCAGAGCACAAGTCACGACCGCGCTATAAACAAACAACAGAACGGTCTGTGTACTCCAAGAACGTCTGCGGGACCCCAAAACATTAAAAGAAGCCATACTAATCCCCCATGGTTAAAATACTGTATGCGACCTTAAAAGAAGCGAGCAAAAGTTAAAAGCCCTTTTTATTTTTTATACACACGAAATAAACAAATAAGCGAACGTAATCCGTTAAGTAAACCTTAAAACTTATGCGATTACTATTCTCTCAAAGAAGGATAATAAGGCAGAAACATTTACAAAAGGTTAACGCATGACAAAGCAACTTCCCCCCTCTGAAAAAAACACCTCATTAAGTTTCAAGATGCTATATATATTGGGAATATTAATGATAGTAGACGGACACATCGGCACATTTGATTATCTGGACTTAGGGGGATTATTGCGCTATCAAAACTATCACATTGGGATATTTATGTTTGTTTCGGGATATTTTTTAAACCTCGAGCGCGGCTACGAAGAATTTTTCAAACGCAAAGCACTTCGTTTACTTTTGCCTTTATATATATGGAATATATTATACGGCATACTGTGTTGGTACTTAAATAATTACCACGGTTTTTCGCTGGGAGGAAAATTCGATTTAAGGAATTTATTAATAGCGCCGCTGACCGACGGTCATCAATTTATTTATAACATGGCCGGTTGGTTTATCGTTCCGTTATTTTTAGTCCAGAGTATCAGTTTTATGTTATTAAAGCCATTTTCAGAAATAAAAGAAAAAAAAATCGGGAGTTGCATCAGTATAATTTTTTTCATCCTCAGCTTAGTTATTGCGTGTATTTGCGTTCCGCACGCCGTTGAGAATCAAGGAGAAAGAAATCTGCTCTTAACATTTTACCGCAGCATATATTTCATGCCAGCATTTGCATTGGGTTATTGCTATCGTCACTTTTTAGAAAAGCATGACAACATAAATTCGCCTTTATATTTTATCATATTGCTAAGTCTGATAAGCCTTTTGGAAAGCATATTTCCGAACTATAATCACATACCGTCATGGTTAAATTTCATCAACGAACCGATGATAGGGATATACGCTATAAGTTTATTAAGCATAATGTTCTGGGTACGCGTCGCACGCGTTTTAAGTCCGGTATTAGAAAAGAGTCGCAGTTTAATGTATTGTGCCAATCATACCTTTGACATCATGCTGCATCATTTTCTGGGTTTAATGTGCGTTAAATACATATTTTACGCCACAACATTCCCGCAAGACAAGAACGTATTAAATCAAATAAAGAGTGACATATGGTATTACAACTATCCGTTGGGCGAAGCAAAGTGTGCATGGTTTTATATAACTATATCCATAGTCATAGCACTATTGACAGGATTTACAATTAATAAAATTTATGCTAAACTAAAGGATAAATTAAGATTAAATTAAGAACCATAAAACTAAGATAAAAAGCAATTCGTAACCAAAGACCCGAGGTAGCCATGAAGAGTAATGAAAAAGGCCGTTCGATGATAGAGATGCTAGGCGTTCTGGCGATTGTCGGAGTTTTATCCGTTGGCGGAATAATGGGATACACCAAAGCGATGGGTAAATACAAAGTCAATCAGTTACTCAACCAAATGGCAGAATTAACAATAAACATCCGCACCTTATTTTTTCAACAAAACGAATTCAGCGGCTTAGATGAGCAAGTTCTCATCAAAGCGGGTTTAGTCCCGTACACCATGCTCTCGCAACCCCAATCAGCCCAGAACATCATTCATGTACTGGGCGGCAAAGTTAAGATATTTCCGTCCAAAGATGCCCATGGCAAAGAAAAAGCATTTGAATTATACGCGGACAAGCTAAACAAATCAGCATGCTTAGAAATGGCAACAACAGACTGGGGCTCAGATCCATCATCAGGATTTATATCATTATATATCGGAACCGCGGTTGATGAGATAGACATGCCACAAATGGAAAACATCTACAGTCCGACGCAACATGACACAGCTATAGGAATATACACCACCGGCACGCATGAATACGCCATACCATTATCACCGCCGGAAGCCCTACAAGCGTGCACTTGCTTATCCAATGAATGTGTTGTCGGCATGAAATATATGTAAGCAAAAAAAAGAAGCTCCGAAGAAACGGAGCTTTTTTAGAATTACAAAGTATCAAACCATCCTTCGACTGTTTTTCTATCCGGCACGTCGCCTGCAAACACGACAGCTCCATCAATAACAACCGCCGGCGTAGACATAACGCCATACTCTAAAATATCCATAATATCCTCGACCTTACGGATATTCCCTTGAAATTGACGTTCAACAGCAATCGTTTGTATCAATTTTAACGTCGCCACACATTTAGCACATCCCGCACCTAAGATTCTAATATCTTTCATAAAAAACCTCCTATAAGCAATTTAACAAATACCCCGTTGCAACAAAAGCGACGAGTAATGCGCGTATAAAATCAAAGCCTTCGCCTTTTCTTTAACCGAAGCGCACGCACATTTCGGAGCAACAACCTGAGGAATTTGCAAAGCCAAATATTTTTCTAAATTGAATTTATCCGCCAAATAACCAGCCAGAACGGAAATAATCGTTCCCGATACAATATAAACCGAAACGATATAAAGCCCGAAGCTTCCCATACTGAGCAACATAATTGCCGCAATTTCACTAATCAACGGCGAGCTGACCAAAAAAGCGATACTCACGCCAAACGGCACACCAGCTGCTAGAAATCCCATAAAGATAGGAATAGACGAACAAGAGCAAAACGGCGTAACCACTCCTAAAAATACAGCTAAAAAATATCCGCTCCAACGCGATTTACCGGATAAATAATCTCTGACACGTTCCGGACTAAGCTGCGAACGATACAAAGAGATAATAAAAATCAACACATAGAGAAGCACAAAAATCTTCGTACTGTCTTCAATAAAAAAGTGAACTGCAGCTCCCCAATGAGTATCTTTGGCAAGCCCCATTTGCAAAATAGCCCAATCCGCTAAATCCGTAAATATTTCTAACATAGACATTCTCCGTCACAACAATCCGTCAACAAAAACTTCGTAATTTCTTTAATCAAACGGCAATTCGGCTTATAAAAGATTTGCTTACCTAATTTCTGCGCCGAACAAAGTTGCGCATTGACCATCAAACTCAGATGAAAAGAAAGGGTATTACGAGGAAAATCCCCCATCAGCTGAGAAATTTCCGTAGGAGTAATCCCATCATGACTATGCTCCACCAAAATTCTAAAAATATGCAAACGCGTTTCGTTGCTTAACGCATCAAACACCGCCGCAATTTCCGTTAAATTATTTTTCATAACCAGCTCCTAAATCTAGAGTATATTTCAACATTTCTAGAAATATAGAAACATATTTTACCAAAATCAACCACAAAAACCAACCTATCAACCGATGCATGATTTCCTTTCTCAAAAACCTTCAAAAATTGCATATAAATAAAGCCGATTTCTCCCCTTGCCTTTACCAAAAAATATGCTAATAAATAACGCATAAATAATTTTCCAAACATTAAACTAACGAGAAAAAAGATGAAATTTACGCTTATTGATATAAATAACTGGGAAAGAAAAGAATATTTCAACCACTACCGTCACGCAATTCCATGCACCTACAGCATGACGGTAAAACTAGACATAACAACTATAAAACAACAAGATAAGCACCTATATTCAACTTTACTATTTAGATTAACCGAGATAATTAATCGCCATGAGGAATTTCGTACCAACTACAATCCACAAGGCGAACTTGGTATTTATGACCGTCTTATTCCCTCATATACGGTATTTAATCCCGAAACAGAAACATTTACCAGCATCTGGACAGAGCCATCTGAAACCTACGCAGATTTTTATCAATCCTACCAACAAGATCTCGCCCAATACGGCAAAAACAAAGGACTAATCGGAAAGCCAGACATGCCGGAAAACACCTTTAATGTATCCATGATACCTTGGACAAGTTTTGAAGGTTTTAATCTCAATCTGGAAAAAGGTTTTGCTTATTTGCTACCAATTTTCACTTTTGGAAAATACGAACAAATCAACAATCGCTATATAATCCCTATGAGCGTTCAAGTTCATCATGCGGTCTGCGATGGCTTCCATGTTTGCCGCCTGATAAACGAACTGCAAACAGCTCTCAATCAAGAACTATAATTATATATTTTTGACATTTATAAGGAAACAAGAGTGAGAATATACCAAGTCTTAGAAGATAAAAAACAATATCTTGATTTATTGCTTTTAGCCGATGAACAAGAAGACATGATAGACCGCTATCTAGAAAGAGGTACAATGTATGTGCTCGATGATAACGGCATCAAAGCCGAGTGTGTTGTCACAGACGAAAATGACGGCATTTTAGAAATCAAGAACATTGCCGTATTGCCGAAATATCAGGGGATGGGCTATGGCAAAGCATTGATTGAATGGATTAAGAAAGAATATAAAGAAAGTCACTCTATCCTACAAGTCGGAACAGGCGATAGTCCAACAACAATTCCTTTTTATGAAAAGTGCGGATTTAAAAAATCGCATACGATAAAAAACTTCTTCATAGATAACTATGACCATCCAATTATAGAAGGAGGCATTCAGCTAACCGATATGATATATCTGCAAATGAAACTTTAGATAGACATAATGCACTCAAATCTGCAAAAATAAACTCCAACAAAAAACTCAACGAGGAAACCACGCATGAAGAATAAAATTTTTCTATTAGCCCTATTGCTTTGCACCGCCTGCAATCTAAATAAGCCTTACACCATCTATCAGTACGATAACGGCGATGATTACGTAAAAGACGGCACCATCCGCATCGTTGATACAAAAAGTAAAAAAATCGGTTACGCCACACCGGACGGACAAGTGTTAATTGAGCCACAATTTGCCTATGGCTACCCGTTTGAAAACGGAATTGCAAAAGTAACATATAAAGGCACGCAAAAAGCCGTAGAAAATTCACAAGGCGAGTACCATTATTGGGAGAGTGACGCTTGGTTTTATATTGATAAGCAAGGCCATAAAATAAATTCCAAATAAAAAGCCCTGTACGTTTTCGTACAAGGCCTTTCGTTTATCAGCGTTTTAAGATGAGCAGATAATTCTCTAGTGTAGCCAAATCAGAAGGATAATCCCACATCATGTTCTCAACATTACAGATAACCACAGAACCGCAATGTGTCGCATAAACAGATTTTACATCCAGAGGTTTATCTCCCGCCGCAACTCGTAATTCAGAAATTTCTTTCCAAGAGGCAGCCAATGCCCTGACATCAGAAAATTCCAATAATTCCCCCCCTAAACGATCACGATACTTCGCCACCCAAGAGGGCTTAATCTGTCGCACACATGAATGAATAACCAGTTTCGGAGAAATTCTATAACCGACAATACGTCCGTTGCTAGGCTGATACGTTTCTGCCTCAACCAGATTTTCATAAACATATCGAGGGTTAGTATAATCATTCACTTCTTCGGGTAGTTTTCCATTCCACAAAGGCTCACCTGCCGGACCATCAAAAACGCCGGCTTTACCGCTAAGTTCATCTTGAATGCGTTTCCGTTCCTTTGAAACAGTGACACAAGAAAAAATAAACAAAGCAACAAAGAGGACTGTCGCAATAATACCGGTTGTCAAAAAAATGTTTGTATCAACGCTATTCATAATTATACCGGAATATTTTAAGAGGCTTATATGACCGGATCCTCCAAATTAAACATAATGATAAGCTATTCACTTAAATAATATATAGGGTAAAACATAAGTCAAGAATTTTAACGAAACTAAAATACGGAACTCTAACGATGAATATAGCAAACAACAAAACCATCTATTCGCTGAAATAAGAGTAAGAACAAGAACAGATTAAAACTGTTAAGAGTACGCTTCATAAAAAACGAACTTCACAAAAATCCATCCGTCTAAGCCCCGTTACCCTTTGCCCCATAGGATAACACTCTCCCCATATATTTTCTAAATAACAAAACAGAGTATGAACATCCACACACTTAAACCAACCTTGCTATTCTTCCAACCTTACGACACAAAAAAACACCCGTTCTCTACAAAAAGAGCGGGTGTTTTATAAACCAAATTAAGCGACTGGAAAAGCCTTAGCTTTCACACTGAAGAAATGTTTTACACAAGTAAAGGCATTAGAAATCACATTAACCTGAGCAAGGGCAACAATTTCCACATTACCGGAATTCAGCAACAATTCACGAAACTCTTCGTCAATTCCGCAACATTCGATATACGTTTGTATCATATCAATATTGCCTGTTTGAATTAACTTTGCCTTTTGCTCATTCGATAAACAGTTGCCATTCAATAAAATTTTGAACAAATCTCTTTCCTCAAGCGCAACTATCGCATCAAATTCTTCATCAAAATAAAAATCAAAACGGTCAAAATAATACTCATAAACACAAGAATCAACTTCTCTGCACATCAGATATAGCCGATCAATATATTTGCGATAAACTTTATAGGCCTGAACTTCCTTACGCTCAATAAGATATAAAGGACGAAAGTATTCAACCGCACGCCGTCTAAAATAAGTTATGTCAAGCTCACCCGCATCAGTATGTTCACAATACTTCTCTTCCAAAGCATAACCAAAATGCCTTGTCAAAAAAAGTCCTAGCATTTTCTCCAAGATTTCAGGTGTTCCATACTGAAAAAACAATGGGAAAAAATCTTGACGTCCTTCATAACGTAAGCAATAATACTTAAATACATCCTCATTCACGCAATAGATATCCCACCAATTTTTCTTAACCAATCCATAAAAGGTCTTGCGATAAATTATAAAAATCGTATCATACATGTGGTGAATAATAAACCCACCATGATTGTATTCTTGCCAAACGGAATGAATACAACGTTTGACCAAATCATGAGTTTCATTTTCAACCACTAGTAAAGCATCTTCATCAGAAACCTTTTCACCTGCCAGCATCCGCAAGATAATTTCTTTCCTTTTCCTTAGCTGATTTTTGAGTTTTTTCAAATTCTCATTAAACTGCTTGACTTTCTGTTCATCAGGTGAAAAGAAAGTGCATTCGCCCTCAACCGAAGTAAAAGGCTTTTTAACAAATATAACCGCCTGTTTGTCCGCAAGAGAGGCTGTTTTAGCATAAGCACCATTATCAAAGACATAAAATGGATAATTGATTGCGGTTCCGATATCGTTCAGATATTTTTTGAACCAATTAACCGTATTGGGCACCACCGACTTTTGCGTCCATTTTTTTTCAGTAACTTTAACTTCAGACAATTGAGCAATTTCAGCACTTGCAAAAAAGCATTTATCACTTTCGGCAAACGCACCTTTGACCACAAGACAAGCGTTCATCTTACCGCAAACGAAGGTTGAAGAAAAAGAGCCGTCTTCAAAAAAGTAGAAAGGATACCCGATGCATGCTCCGATATCGTTTAATTTTTGTTTTAATACATCCATAGTTATAAGGTTTTAGTTAGAATAATAAATTTTCACAACACCAGTATAAACAAAAAAAATACTTTGTCAACATTTTCGTCTACAAAAAAATCTCCAACACCTCCAGCAATAAACACACAAAAAAACACTCGCTCCATAAAGGAAACGAGTGTTTTTTTAACAAGATTAAACGATAACTTAAGCCGCCCCGACGATAGAACGAAGTTCTTTTCTTTCCGCATAAGTCAGCATATCACGCCATTGATCAGACAGCCCTCTATTCTGAATAAATGTTTTGACCATATCGACGCTGCCATATTTCATCAAAAAGAACATCATATACCTATCTATGTTTTCATGACGAGGAACACTGTTTAGATAAACATTAAGCATTTCAACCGTCCCATATTGCACCACATCTTCAAATTCATCTCTATCATATAATCTACCGACATGCTTTCGATACGCTTTATAAAGACTTATATCTTTTCGTCGCACAAACGCCGCTCCGTTCCTCCACAAATCTGAAGTGGTAGACCATACATACTGAATAAGCTCCGGTGCGCCATACCGATACAGAGAAAAAATGACCTCTTGCCCCAAATAAGCAAAATTATTTTTCGCATTGCCAAAAAAGTCTTTAATAATATCAACATGACCACCCTCAATTAACGCAATAACAGACTCAGGATAATCAAGCCCGATACGATTATCCTTTGACACCCAAAAGCGACCATCACGCCAATACTTTTGTTTCCAACAAGTATCAATAAATTTTTTAACCATTTTGACATCGCCAAACTTAATCAAAAAGGCAATATCGTCATCTTCCGGACACCAACCGAGCGCCACAGAAAAAGAAATTTCACGAATTTTTTCAGCACGTTCTTTTTCTTCTTTTGATTGCGGTTCTTGAATTTTTTTATCATCAACCGCCGGCTGAACAGTAGCATCTGTTTCTTGAACAACCTTGTTTGCTTTTGTTTCAACAAAAAAGCAATCGCCTGAAACATCAGCAAAAGGCTTTTTCACCACCATAATAGCGTTCATCTTACCATTGACATAAGACTTTGAGTAAGAACCATCTTCAAAAAAGTAGAAAGGATACCCGATGCTTGATCCGATATCGTTTAATTGTTTTTTTAATGTATCCATAAATATAAAGTATTAAGTTAGAATAATATTTTGACTGCCGTCAGTATAACAAGGAAAACCGGTTTGTCAACATTTTCGTCCATAAAAAGAAATTCTCTAACACCTCCAGCAATAAACACACAAAAAAAGAGGTGCACACAAAGCACACCTCTCGTCAGCACACCCCGCAAAACCTCCATTAGCCCTATCAGCGTACTTTACATACTTTCCAGCTCCACTTTTAAAACATCTCTGACACTTCTTCCATTTTCTCTTCCTCAACCTTACCTACTGTTTATCTCCGCCAACCTCTCCGCACAAAAAAGAGGTGTGCACAAAGCCCACCTCTCGTCAGCACAAACTATCGAAGCCCAAAGACTTCATTTAGCCTTTAACAAATTACTTACGTTTTGCTTCCGGCATAGCTTCAGGAGCTTTCGTTTCCTGTTTTATCTTTTCGGTCACAGGCTTATAAACGGTCTTCTCCCAAGGGCTCTTCTTGTCGTACAATTTCTCGCAGATAGACAAGCCCACACTTCTCAAAGCTGTTTCAGTCGGAATAAACAAATCCATACCTTCTTCTGTTTGCTTTGCGGAGTTAGAAATACCATTTACGGTTCCGAGTTTATCAATTAACACACTGCCGACAGCAACTTTCTGTACCAACGTATCAACAATAATTTCGGTTCCAAGCGTATCGGAATAACGATAACCGTAAATTTTGCCGTTATCATCCATATAATTCTTCGCCGCTTCACCGTCTTTATCCAACAAGCCTAAAGAAATATAGCCTTCTTGATCAATCGGCGGCAAGTCAAGATTAAGTGAAATCGGCGTATATTCAACCGGTTTTTCCAAATGCATCAACGCAGTATTTTTACTTGGATTAACCCGAACAGCCTTTGCCTTAACAACATCACCGTTCAACATTTTAACATCATAAGTATTCTGCAATTTATTAACCAAGCCGGCCGAAGTCAACACAAAGGAATCAGAGATAAGCAACCCCATACCTTTTTTCTCTTTTGCATTAGTAATTTCGACAACGGATCCACGAATTTTGAGCATATTTTCGGGGCTCAATTCGGAATACGGCGGACGATCGACAATACAAAGTTTCGCATCCACATTATACCCGTCCAAATCAACCCAATTATCGTCAATTACGGTACAACTGCCATCAGAAATCACATTACCGTTTTCATCGATACAATTTTCATATTTACGAAAACCATCATCACCGCCGCTTTTCTCTTCAATTTGTGGAGCCACGGTAACATTTTCGACTTCAACGCCACCTTTTTCTTCCACTGGTGCTGCGATGAGAATTTCCTCAACAACCTCATGAGCAACCGGTTTCGGTTCACCGCAATCTTCCACACACTCTGTCTTGCATTGATTTTGATCTTTTACGCCATCAATACCGACAACACAAGTTTCGGTGCAAACTTTACGACATTTCGGTTTTTCGCATTGTTGTTCGCATTTCACCGGACAGGTTTCAACTGTTTCAGTAGTAACCGTAGTTGTCGTTACTTTTTTCTGGCAAACGGGTTTACAAACCTGACGACAAATCGGTTGCGGAGTTTCCACTCTTGTTGTAGTAATAATTTTCTGTTCAATAGTTTTGGTTTTTGTTTTAACATCAACAAATTCCTCAACTTTAGGTGCGCCCATAGTGCAGTTACAAGCGGGTTGCGGACAAGTGCACAACGGCTGATTGCAAGTGCAAGTCTGGATAGCGGCACACGGGCAAGCGGGACGAGCGATAGCCGGACATTGAGGTTGCGGAGCATAAGCGCAACTTTGCGTATAAGCAACTTCTTTAGCAAATCTGCATTTACCCGGATTATATTTTTCATCAAACGCAACCAAAGCGGCACGTTCCTGAGCCATTTGTTCGGGAGCTACGCGTTGAGAGAGTTGATATTCGAATCCCGGCAAAGAAGAAAGTCTGGCAGCCGCATCGGCAAAAGCGAGCTCTGCCAATTTAACCTCAGCTTCATAAACGCCGTATTGCACTTCACCATAACCGGAAGTAATCCCTTTCCAAAGCACTTTAGTCTGGCTCAAATTCATCAACCGCCAAGTAACGGTCATTTCGGCCGTTCCGTTACGACGATTTTTCTTCTGAGCTTTATCCCAATCATGTTCGTCACAAATATTCATAAAGAAGTTTGTAATTTCCGCCGTCAAAACATATTCCGGCAATTTAACGGCCGGGTCTGCTAAGCATACATCGGGAATATCCATAATTTTGTAGCATTTATCGGCAGCTTTTTTGAAAACTTCATTAAAAGCCATATCCTTTTGGATAACACGTCCATGGTTCAACATAGCTTCTTTTGTATAACGACGGCAACCAAAAATTCTGAAACGATAGTTACCGACATGATTTGCATACGGGCTGTAGCCTTCTTGATTTTGCAATCTAAAATCAACGTGTGTCAAAGCAAACGGAGCCAAATCGCAGCAATTTCTATCAACAGCATTACTCTTATAACGAGCCTGAGCTAAAGGATAGTTTGCAGTTTTAAACACCGGCATTGGGCAATTCGGACAATTTTTCACCCGAGTCCCATCGACGACTCGCACGGCTTTATCAGATTTTGGTCTTTTACAATTTTCACACGAGCCCCCCGGAAAGATACTACCATCTTTATCGGGCGGACACTCGGGACATCCCGGAGTCGCAGCAACAACGGCCGAAGCTGCAAAAACAAGCCCCACCGCCACAACTGCGCAATAAACTTTATTAAAAATGTTTGTTGCTGACATATTAAAATTTCTCCCTATCAGGTTTTGCAAAAAGCCGATGTCGATAAGACAAGGCTTCAATTAGGTGCATTTTAGCGACCTTTTTTTGATTTTGCAAGTCTGCAATTGTTCTTGCTAACCGCAAAATTTTATTAAAACTCCGAGCGGTTAATCCGCACTTTTCGGCAGTTTTTGCGGCAAAATCCCGCATTTCCGCATCAAAATCGAGCGCTTTGTGCAAAAATTCTCCGATTAAATCGGCATTACAACATAAATTTCTCGCTCCGAAAGTTGCAAATCTTTCCGCAGCAATTTCCCTAGCCGCCATAACTTTTTCGCGCATATCGGCGGAAGATGTACCTTTTTTATCGGAAGTCAAGTCATAAGGGCTCACCGCCGGCACCTCGATAGCCATATCAAATCTATCTAAAAAAGGCCCCGATATACGATGTAAATATTCTTCGGCACATTTCGGTGCTTTTGCACACATTTTCCCTTTCGTTCCCAAGAAACCGCAGCGGCAAGGGTTCATAGCGGCAATCAGTTGAAAATTTGCCGGATACGTTGTATGCGCCTCCACACGCGCCACGACTGCCTTTTTGCTTTCGAGAGGTTGTCGCAGAGCATCCAAAGTCACCCGCGAAAACTCGGGCAATTCATCTAAAAACAGCACGCCGTTGTGAGCCAACGAGATTTCTCCCGGAACTGCACGCCGCCCGCCACCGACAAGAGCAGGCATGGAAGCGCTGTGATGAGGAGCGCGAAACGGACGCCGTAAATCCAACACTTCATCATCTGCGGCATCATTATCTTGCAACACACCAGCAACCGAGCGTATCATTGCATTTTCAAGAGCCTGCCGCACGTTTAACGGTGGTAAGATTGTAACCAAACGTTCCGCCAACATAGTTTTACCGCTTCCCGGAGGTCCGATCATCAACAAATTATGCCCGCCGGCCGCCGCAATTAACATAGCGCGTTTCGCGCTTTCCTGTCCTTTAACATCAGCAAAATCGAAAGGATAATTCAATTGTTGCCGCGCCGTTTTTTGGGCCAAATTTTCGGTATAATCATCCAACGGCTTCATCATTTTTTTATCTGCAAAATGATTAAGAAGCTCAGTAATATGTTCTGCCGCCAAAATCGGATGACATTGGCTCCACAAAGCCTCGTAAGCGTTAGCCCTCGGACAAACAAGCCCAAACTTTTCCGCCAAAGCCCTCACCCCTGCCGGCAAAACCCCATTAACTTTTTCGAGAGTTCCGTCAAGTGAAAGCGCCCCCATAAAGATAAAATTTTGCAACATTTGTTGATTAACCAGTTTCATCGCCCCGAGGACACCCAAAGCAATCGGCAAATCAAAATGCGCCCCTTCTTTAAGCAGATCAGCGGGTTTCAGATTAACCGTAACATGTTCGTGAGGAAATTCCACTCCGAGCATAGCAAAAACCGCGCGTACGCGTTCACGACTTTCATTAATAGCTTTATCGGGCAATCCGACAATAACAAACCCCGGCATACCGGAACTGATACCGACTTGCACCTCCACCAATTTCGCCTCAATTCCGTCAAAGGCAACCGTTTTCAACCGACAAATCATGCGTTATCCTTATTATTTTTTTATCCCGCCCTTGAGGAATAAGTAGAACAAAATAGAAACATTGTCAAGTTTTTTTTAAACAACTCACAAAAAAGTTGTATTTCGAAAGAGATAAGGAAGAACAAGTAATTTGCAGTTAAAAATTTCAACCATTTCGAAAGGAAAATGAGGCACCGCTAATTGCCCTCAAAAATACCCAAATATCTCGATGCAAACCGCAAGCCATGAGCCGACCACCACAAACCATACACCCGCCGCAAGCTATGAGCCGACTGCCACAAACCATACACCCGCCGCAAGCTATGAGCCGACTGCCACAAACCATACACCCGCCGCAAGCCATGAGCCGACCACCACAAACCATACACCCGCCGCAAGTTATGAGCCGACTGCCACAAACCACACACACGCCGCCGCAAGTTATGAGCCGACCACCACAAACCATACACCCGCCGCAAGTTATGAGCCGACTGCCACGAACCATACACCCGCCGCAAGTTATGAGCCGACTGCCACAAACCACACACCCGCCGCCGCAAGTTATGAGGTTATCCTACCAGCGAGGAACCACTTCCCCACCGTTGCGCCAACGTCTGGTCGGATAAGTATTTTTGCGTAAGAAATCGTAATTAGCGGACACTTGCGGAACATCAGTAATTAAGACATATCCTGCCGCCCGAAAATTTTCGGCACATTGCGCAGCACTTTCCCCCGGCAAATCATAGCACAAGACCTGAGTCCGCGTCACCGGATGAATAAGCAATACCCCTTCAGCCGCCTCGGTTGCGGATAAATCGCTGTAATAAGTCGGCATCGGCTGAGCGCAAGGTTGATAAGGAAGCAAAGCCTCATCGGAGCATTTACGATTATTGGGACAAGTTTGAAGTCCATTTAAGCCCACTTGAGGCTGTTGACGAAGAGTACAATACTCTGTAGCCTCTTTGCTTGACCACAAGCGCGACCCCAAGAAACCGCCCTGTCCGTCGCTTTGACACGGCAAAGCGGAAAGTTCCTCATCATCACTCAACACGGGATAAGAACGTTCATACTGATAAGTACACGCCGCACCGAAGAGCACACCGCTCAACAAAACCGCCCGAAAAGCGCCATGATAAACTTTATGCCACTGCATAATATCTGTCCTGCAAAGAATTAAACTTGTTTCAAGTTTAGGAAAAAAGAAGAAAATATGCACGCAAAATCTGCGGTTATGAACAAAAAAATCAACAGAGCTATGCTCGACTGCGCCCGATATTAAGCATAGAAAACGCGTCTAAATTCTCCTTTTGTGCATTATCCATTTCATCGGCAATATAGATTTTCCCCTTCCAATTTTTAGGAAAGAAAGCCCGACTTAGTTTCAATTGTTCCCGATTTTTGAAGACAATTTGTTTAACCGTATCAAAATTACAGCCTTCTAAACTTACACTGGCGCATTGAGAAAAATCCAATTTTGGCGGCAAATTTTTAGCATCAACAAACTCCACGACAGCCATCGGAGCAAAAGTTAAATTTTTAACCCCTTGTAAATCGGATCTGTTAAAAGCCACATCACAACACATAGACACATCAATATTTTCTGGAAAAGTATTTACCCGACACAATGCGACCGAGCTACCTCTGGCGAATTTCAAGCCGGTCTGTCCGCTCAAATCACACCCGCTTAAATTAACCTCTGCGCAATTGGAAAAATCAACATTATCAGGCAGATTTACGACTTCTAACATATTGACTTTCGCCCCGTCATTAAACCGCAAATAAGATTGTCTTTGCAAATCACACTTCCAAAGATTAACCTCATCGCATTTAGAAAAATCAATATCAGCGGGCAAATTTCTTGCGAACGCCAAATCAACTTTAGCCCCGTCATTAAAGTTTAAATAAACCTGCTTAGACAAATCACAATGTTGCAAACAGACCTTATCGCAATGAGAAAAGTCCATACCCGAAGGTAGATTTTGAGCGTATGTTAAATTAATTTCTTTAACTTGATTTAGAGCCAAGATGGATAATTCCCCCAAATCACAATTACTCAAGTCCACTTTTGCGCATTTAGAAACATCCAAATACGCGGGAATATTATGAGCACCTTGCAAATTAATCTCCGCCCCTTCTCTAAAATGGACATCAGCCAATTCATTCAAATTACAATAACTCAAATCAATTGAAGAACAAACGGAAACATCCAAATGATAAGGTAAATGGTCCGTACCGGATAAATTAACGTCAGCCCCGTCTGCAAAGCGCAAATTTGGTTGATTAACTAAATCACACCACATCAAATTGACCTTATCACAATGAGAAAAATCAAGCTCATAAGGCAAATTCGAAGACTCAGACAGATTTACGATTTTCGCGTTCGACAAAGAAAGCATATTTTGCGAGCTCAAATCACATCCCGTCAAGCAAATTTCCTTACAATGAGAAAAATCAATATTAGAAGGCAGACACTCCACCTCTGCAAAGCTGACTTTTTCGGCATTCTGCAACGACAATTCCGAAAATTCACCCAAATTACATGCTGCCAAAACAACGCTTTTACAATTAGAAAAGTCCGTATGTCGAGGTAGATTATGAACATCAATAAATTCCACCTCTGCGCCGTCTGCAAAGACCAAACGAGATTGCTTTTCCAAATCACAATTAGACAAATAGACGGACGCGCATTGAGAAAAATTAACATTAGCGGGTAAATCAGTAATACTGACCAATTTAACCTTCGCACCTTTTTTAAAAGGCAATTGAGAAAATTCGCTCAAATTAAGCGCACGAAATTCGACTTCATCGCAATTAGAGAAATCGACCTGAGCCGGCAGCTTTGACGAGCTGATGATTTTCAGTTTTGCACCATTTTGCAATCGCATATTTTTGAGGCCGTCAAAATCGCAATAACAGAGTTCGACGCCGCTAAAATGAGAAAGGTCCAAATCATGGAATAAGGCTTCATTTTTCTTAACAAAAAAGAGATTATCGTGATGATACAACCAATGTTTAAGTTGAGATAAATCGGTTATATCGATACCGATTTTAGAGGCTTTGGTCAAATCCAGATTTGCGGGATAATTTCTATTATGTTCAAAATAAATTTCGGCACCTTCCGCCACATCGAGTTTTTTGAGACGATACAAATCCGAATAAGAGATTTCGATTTTCGGCGCATGAGAGCAATCAACAAATTCCGGCATCACTTGAACATCAGTAAACAACATCTTTTCATCGGACAAACAAGTGAGATAATCATATTTAGCAAAATCCACATGATTAAAGAAATTGCT
This sequence comes from uncultured Alphaproteobacteria bacterium, assembly GCA_949282205.1. GTDB lineage: Bacteria > Pseudomonadota > Alphaproteobacteria > RF32 > CAG-239 > CAG-267. The sequence continues at coordinate 49,201 of CASDOS010000009.1, forward strand.
ACTGGATAAAAATCTATAAGCCAGCTTTGGTGCAGAAAGTAAGACTTCCCCCTCACCAATTTCCCGCACACGTTCAAATTTCCTCGAATAGCCACCGTTTTCAGCTAATTTTCGCCCTAATTCAACAACAACCTCAGGCTGTTCGCGTTGTTCAAAAGTAGCCAAAACAATTTTTTTAAAACGCAACTGTTCTTCGATTGGCAGTTCGGCGATACAAGAAAGCATATCTTTAATACTGCGAGGGGCATTGGTTGAGCGTAAGATTTGAAGACAAACATCGGGCGTAATTTTACTTTTAGGCAAACGCTTTTTTTTATCAGGAGACAGTTTACCTTTTTTATAAGGAGTAAGAATATTCTCCACTGCAAGCACCGATTTAAAATTTTCAATATCAACAAACATCGACACTCTCCCAAGCATTAAGATACGCACTTTATATCATAAAAAAAGAAATAGTGCAACAACAAATATCTTCGCCCCCAACTTTTGAACAATCATTTTTTTCATTCGTATATCGGCGTTTTTTTTTACGAGTAACATTTATGTTGTGTATTTAATATATGTTGTGTATTTAATATCCGTCGTTTGACTTTATCGTCTTCATAGCAAGAACATTTGTATCCAAGGATTTCTTTTTAACGGCTCATTTGTCTGTTCATCAGTAAAAACGATATTACTTTTCCGGTCATCTTTAATAAAGTCACAAATATCCATTAATTGCCAAATTTAAAATGAATAGAAACAAATATCCGGTGACAAAAAGGTGGAAAATTTTGTGAGTAAACTAAGGATATACCCCGACGGGCAGTCCCCCGACGGGCAGTACCCCGACGGGCAGTACCCGAGGAGAACGATAAAATAAGCGTGCACAAGTGCACTTTGAGATGGATAGAAGTAGATGTCCGATGGCAAAAATCCTAGTGTACATAGAGGTACATGAATTTTTGCCAATTCGGCCTCCATCTACGATTAGACGCTCAAATCAGCCCCCAAAAAAGGCGGAAAATTTTGTGAGTGAGACGAGGATGTCTCCCAAGGAGCACGAGCGTACATAAACGTACGTGACGCGACGAAGTGGAGCACCATACGCGAGCTCAATCGCAAAATTTTACCCTTTTTAACGGTGGAAAAGACGCTCCAAATCACTAACATCCAACCTCACATACGTCGGCCGCCCGTGGTTACATTGGGCGGAATGAGGCGTACGTTCCATTTCGCGCAGCAGATGATTCATCTCCGCCAAATTAAGCCGACGACCGGCACGCACCGAACCATGACAAGCCATTGTCGCAGCGATGTGATTGATTTTATCTTCAACAACGGTGGTTGCGCCCCACTCAGCCATTTCATCGGCCAAATCGACAATCATCTTTTTGATAGACGCATCTTTAAGAAGCGCCGGCACTTCCCGCACGATAACGCTGGAACCGAAATCTTCCACCACCAAACCGAGTTTAGCAAGACTATCATATTCGCCGGAAAGCGCGGATTTTTGAGTTAAGGATAAATCGACCACTTCAGGAAGGAGAAGAAGTTGCGAAGGCAGGCGTTCCCCTGCGGTCATTGCCGCCTTTAATTTTTCAAGCACGATGCGCTCGTGAGCGGCGTGTTGGTCAACAAGGATGAGCGCGTCTTCGGCTTGAGCCAAGATATAAGTATCGTGAAATTGCGCCTTAGCCACGCCGAGTGGTCCGACATCTTCATCGGAGATTGGCATATAGTCTTCTTCGGTTTTGACTGAGAATTTGCGTTCCAAATCGGGGAGAACCGCTGTTGAGCGAGAAGAAAAGCCGGAAGATGGACGACTTTGAAACGACGGATAAGCCCGTTGAGGAGAATAAGAGGAAGTTGTTCGAGATGATGGATAAGAAGAATATGCGGAAGATGTATGAGAAAAATCTCCAAGTACAGAAGAAGAAGCCCCACCGCTAAAAGGACGACTTGGAATAGGCAAATCATCATCTTCATCAATGCATACCCCCGAAACCGAAACAGTTGATGCTCTAGATGAAGCGCTGACATTATCACAACCGTTTTCTGGAATAAAATCATTGACAAGCGAGTTAAGGTCAAGTTTATCGGCACTACGTTTATCCCCTTCAAGCAGCGCATGACGAACAGCGCCGACAAGGAGCGAACGGACGCCTTGTTGGTCAAAAAAGCGCACTTCGGCTTTGGTGGGGTGGACGTTAACATCAACATACATCGGGTCGACTTCTAAAAAGAGGACACACGCCGGATAGCGAGAATTTTCCAACACACCGGCATAAGCGCCTTTAAGTGCGCCGAGAAGCAATTTATCCCGTACCGGACGATTGTTGACAAACAGATATTGAAAGAGTGTATTGGCTTTATTATAGGTCGGCAGACTAACCAAACCGGAAAGAGACATACCGCCGCGTTGCCCCTGCACTTGGAGAGCATTTTCGGAAAAATCGCGTCCCATCACTTCGGCCGCCCGCCGCAAGCGCGCATCAAACAAATCTCCGGTAGAAGAAGAGAGAGCTATTTTCTTTTTCTCATCGACATAAAGATAAAACGACACATCAGGATTAGCCAAAGCGATACGAGAGATAATATCGGCGCAAGCCCCCGCCTCTGCGCTGTCGGCTTTAAGGAATTTCAAGCGAGCCGGCGTGGCATAAAAGAGGTCACGCACTTCAATACGCGTCCCTTTAGGTTTGGCGCAAGGTTTAATATCGTCTTTGACACCGCCTTTAATTTCGAGTTCCCATCCGCTGTCATCATCAGCCTGACGGGTAGAGATTTTCATCTTAGAAACAGACGCGATAGAAGGCAGCGCCTCGCCACGAAATCCCAAAAATTGAATATTAAACAAATCATCGGAAGGAAGTTTGGAAGTAGCGTGTCTTTCAACGGCCATCGCCAAATCTTCATTATTCATTCCTTTTCCGTTATCTTCGACGACGATTAAGGTTTTACCGCCGGCCTTGAGTGTCACCTCAATACGTGTCGCCCCGGCGTCAAGAGCGTTTTCGACTAATTCTTTAATCACCGAAGCCGGCCGCTCGATAACCTCCCCAGCGGCAATTTGATTAACCAGATTAGATGGCAAAACCCGAATAGACATGGTAACACTCCTTTTGAATTTTTTATAGGGAAAAAAGGAAAAGAAGACAATATGTTTGTGACAAATATGCACGCTTTAAATGTAATAAAAGTATATTTTTTCCATGCCATCCCCCCACCCCTGCACACATACCTTTTGACTATCAAAATAAATTTTATTTTTTGACAAAAAAAAGTTTGCATCTGTCGCTAAAATGTGCTATAAAGGATTTCAAGAAACAAATTTTTATGTCAAACCCATTAAAAACAAAGCATTATGAACAATCAATCATCACTGCAAAAAGAAGCGGAAAAACTCGACTCACAAGAATTATCCTATCTTGAGCAAAGCAACATTTTGGCACAACCGAATGCCGAAAAAGCGATGTTGGATTATGTAGTAAGCAGAAAGATATTGCACTACAAAATTCTGCCCCAAATTTTCGACCTAGCAAACGCATCGGAAATCATCATGGAATACATACAAAACAAAATCTGGTTTGATGATGACATTTTGCTCAAACTATTCGATTTGCCAAACGCCGAAAATATCGTATTGGAATACGTCCGAAACAGCGGAATACTTTCAAGTGAAGCGTTGCAAAAGATATACGCATTACCGCAAGCCTCTGAGATTATATTGGAATATGTCCAAAACGGTTTCTACCTCTCTGATGAAGACATCATCAAAATACGGGAATTACCGCGGGGAAAAGAAATTTTGACCATCTATACCAATATAAGCCAAAACTTACGCAAGTAGATGATTTAAGCAAACAACAAAAAGCGGTTGCCCGAGAAGGACAGCCGTTTTTTTATTGCGAACCACTTATTCCAAAAATTCCCAACACATTTTTTGACAACTGCCGCGAATTAACGCCAACAAAGTCACCTGACGACCGTTTATATTAATATTTTCCATCACGTCAGATGATCTGTCCACCAAAACGGAAGCCAGATTTCCATAAGACTTAATCGCTTTCAGCGCTTTAGCCAACGCATTTTCAAACGGCATCGTATAGCTAAAAATCAGCGCCAACAATTCAACATCGGAAAGCCCGTAATGCAAATCTTTCAACAAAGCGTCGATTAATTTTTTCTTAGCCGCTTTGTGCACTAAGCTCCGCGCTTTTTCACAATCTTTAGGCGACTTATAAGTTGCATCGATATGCCGCACAATTCCTTTTATTTCCGCCAAAAAATCCTTAGGGTTCTTAGAGGAAAACTGCATATTTTCAAATTTTTTCTTATCTTTTGCCGTTAAAATTTTTTTTCCGGTATATATTTTTTTTCTTTTATCAATTCTTAATCTTATCCGTTGCATATTGCCCCCAAACAAAAAGACCGCCTTTTGATTAAGGTGGTCAGGGGAGTTCAAAATACTATCTTACGATTAGCCCTGAAAGCCTTTAGACAAACGTCTTGAACATACGCCAACAGCTCCCCGACCGAAATCGGGGATATAATCACGCACGCCGGATTTATAAAGACGCGCGTATAACGATGCCATATCCAACACCGCGTAAGACAGGGATTTTGAAGCCCCGCACCCTCTCAGATGCTAAACGTAACAGACAAAACGCCCGAACGCCTGAAAGCAAATATAAAAGAGAGTATGCAAAAAAGCAAGTGAAAAATCTCTTGCCAAAGCGAAAACGCTTTGATAGACTATCGGCAATTATATATTTTTATGTCTAACCATTAAGCCTACAATTATGAACGCTAAAAAAATTCGCACAATGATTGAGAACGGAGAAGAATTGCCGATTGAGGCTCAACGCCACATTATCCGCATCAGACACTTGGAATTGTTCAAACGCTACATCAAAACCCATTTCATCGCCCCCGAAGTTGAACCGGAATTGCTAAAAACATCCGCCCGTGAATTATTAAAGGCGTATATAGAAAACGGCAACTGGCTATCAGCTCCCGTACAAAAAATGATGTTGGAAGATGAATACATCGGCGCATTCAAGCTCTATACGGCCAAAGCGCAGTTAAAAAACAATCTGCATCCGGAATTAATCAATCCCTCCCGCTTTATGCAATATGAAACTTTTTTAAACAACGGGAAATATTTAAATCCGAAAGCGGAAGAATTGTTATTCAAGCCGGAAAACGCCAAAGCACTGACACGCTACATACAAACCGCGCAATTTTCAAGAGAGATACAAAAAAGACTGCTGCAACCGGAAAACCGAGATATATTTGAGAAATATCTACAATATCGTCGCCTATCTCCGAAAGTAGAAGCCCAACTGCTCGAACCTGAAAACTTTAACGCTTTTTGCATATACAACAGACATTATGCGCTCTCAGAAAAGAATCAACACAAGATGTTAAACAGCAACAATCCGGAATTACTGAGAAGATTTTTGAGTTGGTGGCATCTATGCAAATCGGCACGATGCATACAAATGCTCCGCAGCACCGACACTTCGTTACCGGAAAAGCGCACATTACAGCTACTGGCAAGAATTACCCAATCATAACCGCGAAAAAAACACCGACACCGATCTTCGCAAGAAGACGGTGTTTTTTTTGTAGCAAAACACTTGATTTTTAAAACAAGCGAACTAAAGTGCGAAAAGTAAAAAAGCTAAAGGAGCAAAAATGTTAAACTTATTATATATTTCATTGGGTGGCGCATTGGGCGCGTTGGCAAGATACAGTTTGAGTTTAGGTCTGGCAAGTAAGAGTATGAACTTCCCGACCGCAACATTATGCACGAATATTGTCGGTTGCTTTTTAATGGGCATGATAACAGAGATTTTCACGCTTAAGGCGAATTTACCGAGCGAATTAAAATTATTGATAGCAACGGGATTTCTGGGCGCTTTTACAACCTTTTCGACCTTTGGCTTAGAGAGTGTCAGTTTAATCAACAAAGCGGAATTCGGTAAATGCTTTGTGTATATGACAAGCTCGGTTGTGTTTGGCGTGAGTGCGATATTCGCCGCCGTATGGCTCACCCGCAACATTTTAGTCCGCTAAATTCAATAGAGAAAAGAACCAACGCCAAAGAACGAAATTGCGCAACCGGAAAATAACGTTAAGACCTACCGCCAAGAGTTTTAGCGGACATTGCCAAACCTAAAGCAGGAGGTTCTGGTTGTTCATCAGTAAACACAAGTTTTCCTTTCCAATCATCAGGAAGTATGGCATGACTTTTTTTCATCTGCCCGCGATTTTTGAAAATCAACTCTTTAACGGAGCTCAAATTTCCCCCCTCTAAGTTTACTTCTGCGCAAGAAGAAAAATCCATATTTGGCGGTAAATTATCCGAATTACTCAAATCAACCTTTGCCCCTTCTTTAAAACGAAGATTAGGTTGTCCGCTCAAATCACATCCATCTAAATCCACTTCATCACAGCAAGATACATCCAAATTTTCCGGTAAATTTTTGGCTTTGTACAAAATAACTTTAGCCCCATCTTTAAAACGAAGATTAGGTTGAGAGCTCAAATCGCATCCTCTTAAATCAACCTCATCGCAGCAAGACACATCTATATTTGCCGGTAAATCTTTTGCCCTGCGCAACTTAACCTTAGCACCGTCTTTAAAGCGAAGATGAGGCTGTTCACTCAAATTGCAGTAACTTAAATCAACCTCATCACATATAGAAAAATCAAGATTTGGCGGTAAATTATCCGAATCACTCAAATCAACCTTTGCCCCCTCTTTAAAACGAAGATTAGGTTGTCCGCTCAAATCACAAGATCTTAAATTAACCTCTGCACATTGAGAAAAATCAATATCTTCCGGTAAAAATTCAATATTCTCCAAATGAACACTTTCAACATTACCCAAAAACAATTCATATAAGGAATCCATATCACTACCATAAATACTAACCTTCTTACAATGAGAAAAATCAACATCTGATGGAATGTCCTGTACATTACCTAAAATGACCTCAGCCCCTTCTGCAAAAACTAAATCAAAACGCTCATCCTGCTCATCATCATCATCATCCTCCTCCTCATCATCATAGTCATCATCATAGTCATCATCATAGTCATAATAGTCATAATAGCCATCACCATAACATTTCAAACTGCAATTAGATAAATGAAGTTCTGCACATTGAGAAAAATCAAAATTATGAGGCAACTCAAACAACTCATCACCTGTTCTTCGTATTATGCAATGGATGGTAACTTTCGCCCCCTTTTTAAAATGCCATGCACCATAAGAAGTGAAATAAGTACTATGAATACCCACCTCATCACACATAGAAAAATCAATATTTGCAGGTAAATTTTTCGCCACTTTCAAATTAACCTTTGCGCCATCTTTAAAGCGAATACTTTGCACGCCTTGCAAATCACACCAATTAAAATTCACCTCATCACACTTAGAAACATCCATATTTTTCGGAAACTTCACATCTTCGCCAAATTGGATTTTCTCATGGCTTAAAAACACCACTTTATCATACGCGCTAAAATCTTCATCTTTAAACTCACTTTTAAGACACATAAAGCATTTCCGAACATTGGCATCAGAAAATAAATAGTATCCGTCTTTAATTTTTTTAAGTTTTGCAAATTCTATCCCATAGCCGGATTTTTCGGCTATTTCTTGTCCTAATTGAAGAACATCTGCTGATTGCTCACGATTATCAAAGGTGGAGAGCACGACATCTTTGAATTTCGCCTGTTCCTCATCCGGCAATTTAGCAATAAGTTGGAGCATATTTTGAATACAACGCGGATGGTTTGTAGATTTAAGAATATCAAGACACACTTCCGGCGTCAGTTTCTCTTTCGGTTGTCGCACACCTTTAACAACCACGCCTTTATCATACGCCATCAAGATATTGGCAACTTTCAAAGGTGTTTTAGGATTTTCAATATCTACAAACATTTGCTCTCTCCCATTAATCTAACATAAGAAGAGAATAGCATAAAAAAAGAAATTGCGCAACCTGAAAAAAAGCATCCCCGTCAAACAACCGGAAAATAACGTTAAGACCTACCGCCGGGAGTTTTTGCGGACATCGCCAAACCTAAAGCAGGAGGTTCTGGTTGCTCATCGGCAAAGACGAGTTTCCCTTTCCAATTTTGAGGCAATTCAGCGCAACTGTCCTCCATCTGTTGCCTATTTTTGAACACCAACTCTTTAACCGCACCCAAATCACATTCATCTAAATCAACCTCATCACACATAGAAAAATCAAGATTTGCCGGTAAATTTTCAGCTCTGTACAAATCAACCTTAGCCCCATCTTTAAAGCAAAGATTAGGCTGTTCACTCAAATCACATCTTCTTAAATCAACCTCATCACACATAGAAAAATCAAGATTTGCCGGTAAATTTTCAGCTCTGTACAAATCAACCTTTGCACCGTCTTTGAAGCGAAGATTAGGCTGTTCACTCAAATCACATCCACATAATTTTACCTCATCACACATAGAAAAATCAAGATTTGCCGGTAAATTTTGGGCAAGTTCCAAATCAACCTTTGCCCCCTCTTTAAAACGAAGATTAGGCTGTTCGCTTAAATTACACCCACTTAAATCAACCTCATCACATTGAGAAAAATCAAGATTAGGAGGTAAATTTTTCGCATACCCCAAATAAACCTTAGCGCCATCTTTAAAACGAAGATTTGGCTGTTCACTCAAATCACACCATCCTAAATCCACCACATCACATTGCGAAAAATCAAGATGAGGAGGCAAATTTTTCGCACCACTCAAATCAACTGATGCCCCATCTTTAAAGCAAAGATTAGGCTGTTCACTCAAATCACATCTTCTTAAATCAACCTCATCACAGCAAGACACATCAATATTTGCCGGTAAATTTTCCGCCTTCCACAAATTAACCTTTGCCCCATCTTTGAAACGAATACTTTGCCCCCCTAAAAGATTACACTCCACCCATCCAAACTCATCAGAAAAAGAAACATCTAGCGAGTTCGGAATTTCCATATTTTTGGGAAACTTCACATCTTTGCCAAATTGAATTTTTTTATCACTCAAAAACATCACTTTATCATACGCGCTAAAATCTTCATCTTTAAACTCACTTTTAAAACACATATAACATTTCTGTGCATCTGCTTCAGAAAACAAATATGGACCCTCATTAATTTTTTTAAGTTTCGCAAATTCTATCCCATAACCTGATTTTTCTGCTAATTCTTGCCCCAAATCAAAAACTGGCTTTGGTTGTTCACGATTATCAAAGCAAGAGAGTACAACTTCTTTGAATTGCGCTTGTTCTTCATCCGGCAATTTAGCAATAAGTTGAAGTACATCCCTGATACACCGCGGATAGTTGGTAGATTTAAGAATATCAAAACAAACTGCTGGTGTTAATTTTTCTTTTGGTTGACGCACACCTTTAACAACCACGCCTTTATCATACGCCGTCAAGATATTGATAACTTTCAATGGAGATTTAGGATTTTCAATATCTACAAACATTTACACCCTCCCATTAATCTAACATAAGAAGAGAATAGCATAAAAAAGTAAATAGCGCAACCGGAAAAAAGCAAACTTTTCTCCGCTCCATAAAAAGCCACTTCAACCATTCATCCACCAGATTATGCTGTGGCATAATCTGCCCCAAAGGGCAACAAATTCGCGACAAGAACAGAACAAACGGAATTTACACACTCAAACCGCCAAATCTTCCCCCTTTGGTAAGGAAAATAAAGAAGCTCGTCAACAAGAGAGAAAATCCGCGCGTTACATCTCAAACTCCGCCCCACAAAGAACTAAAGTAAGCGAGTGCAAGCACCCCAAGTTGCCCAAAGCTCGGCAAAGGAATACGACTTTGCGATTTTTAATCACACACCGCCACAATGCCCCCTTTGGTGAGGAAAATAAAGAAGCTCGGCAACAAGAGAAAAAATCCGCGCGTTGCACCCGAAAGTTCTCCCCACAAAGAACTAAGTCAACGGGTGCAAGCACCCCACTTGCTTACCGATACGCCTCAAAGTCCACGGCAAAAATGTAAAAAGCACGCGCGTTGCGCCCGAAAGTTCTCCCCACAAAGAACTAAGTCAACGGGTGCAAGCACCCCACTTGCTTACCGATACGCCTCAAAGTCCACGGCAAAAATGTAAGAAGTCCGCGCGTTGCACCCGAAACTTCGCTCCATAAAGGACTAAGTCCACGGGTACAAGTACCCCAAGTTGCCCCTATTTTTGCAATGGGTGGGATAAAGGGTGGTGCTATTGTTAAATCAGACAACGCGGTGTACAAACCACAAAGCACCTACCCGCTTACCAGTACACCCCAAAGTCAACGGCAACAAGTTGCCTTTAGCACGCCCCCTCACCCCTATTAGTATTCGGAACCGAGCCCAAACTCTTCTTCACTCTTATCTTCGAGCATGGACTTGCCACCGTCCCCGATAACCCGTTGCGTGTTATTGTAATCAAAATCAGGTTTGAGTGCTTCGGTAATAACCACCTTGTCGTCAAGCGTCGCCGGCTTACCGGTTTTTGGGTTAATGCGCACAAAACGAATACCTTTCGGCACACGAAATTCCAAATTCGGCTTATCTTTAAGCGCCTCTTTCATAAAGTCATAAAAGATAGGCAAAGCAGCGGCCGCACCGGTTTCCACGCGCCCGAGTGTACGCGGATCATCAAAACCGATATACACGCCGGCCACCAAATCCGGAGAAAAGCCGATAAACCATGCATCTTTAGTATCATTAGTCGTACCGGTTTTTCCGGCCAACGTTTTACCGAGTTGAGAAAGTCTTGCACCTGTACCGCGCTGAACGACGCCTTGTAAAATCGACACCATCTGATAAGCGGTTAATTCATCTAAAACCCTCTCTCTGTCATCGGTAATTTCGGGTACCGGATCATCAGGATTAAAATGCGCCACTTTACAACCGATACAATGGTTATCGTTATTTTTATACAAACTCTTGCCATAGCGGTCTTGAATTTGCTCAATCAGATACGGCGTAACTTTTTTCCCACCATTAACAAAGACGGCGTATGCGGTGACCATATCGACCAAGCGTGTATCATCAGCACCTAAGGACATTGAAAGGAGCTGAGGCAAATTATCATCGACACCGAGACGTTTAGCCATAGCCGCAACTTTATCCATACCGACATCCTGAGCCAAGCGCACGGTCATTAGGTTTTTAGATTTTTCGATACCTTGACGAAGAGTAGTCAAGCCGGAAAATCCTGCCGAATAGTTAGACGGTTTCCACAGAGGCAATCCGACACCTTGGTCAAGCACAAACGGCGCGTCAAGAATAAGGTCGGTCGGAGAATACCCGAGTTCAAGAGCCGCGGCATAAACAACAGGTTTAAAAGTAGAGCCCGTTTGACGATACGCCTGAGTAACCCGATTAAATTGCGATTTATTGAAAGAGAAACCGCCGACCATAGCCAAAACTTTACCGTTATGAGGATCAAGCACAATCATAGCGCCTTCGACATTAGGAACTTGGCGAAGTTCAAACACGCCGTCTGCAACTTCTTCGACATAAATCACATCACCGGCATTAAGCACATCGGCAACTTTTGTCGGAGCAGCGCTGACTTGTTGATTTTTAAGCGTTTTGCGCGCCCAAGTCAAACTTTTAAGTGTAATAACGCCTTGTTTTTCATCGACTGTTTCAACATTAGCCTGCTGAGGAGCGACAGTCAACACCACAGCTTTTTTCCAAGATTTTTCGGCACCTTTTGGGAGTTCAACTTTTTTAAGTTCTTCTTGATAATTACCGTTTAAGTCGATTTGAGCGGTAGCTCCTCTAAAGCCGTGACGGCGATCATAATTTATCAAGCCTTTACGAAAGACTTTTGTGGCGAGTTCTTGCAATTTCGGATCAAGAGTAGTACGCACCATTAGTCCGCCTTCAAAAACGGCATCTTCGCCCAAACTTTTAGAGATAACGCGTCTGACTTCATCGCTGAAGTACTCGCTGTCTTTAAGATAGCCAAATTTTTTATCAACGGTAACGAGGGGTTTAGCCTGTGCTTCCTTAGCTTCATCTTCGGTCACATAGCCATCTTCGAGCATTCGTCCGATAACCCAGTTGCGCCGAGCGATAGCGGCGTCATAGCGTTTTTTGGGATTATAGTTATTTGGTCCCTTAGGCAGCGCAGCCAAATAAGCGGTTTCCTCGAGAGTTAATTCGGCAAGAGATTTATTAAAATAGTTAAGAGCGGCGGCAGCGACGCCATAAGCCCGATTCCCGAGATAGATTTCGTTCAAATAGAGTTCCAAGACATGTTCTTTAGAAAAGGCTTTACTGATACGATAAGCAAGGATCGCCTCTTTAATTTTACGAATAAGCGAGCGTTCTGAAGAAAGGAGGAAATTTTTAGCGACCTGTTGGGTAATGGTAGAAGCGCCGACCAAGCGTTTACCTTTGGCATAATTAATAACATTAGTAAAGACGGCGCGAATGATACCGATAAAATCGATACCCGGATGCGAATAAAAATGTTTATCTTCCGCGGCAATAAAGGCCTGTTTAACACGTTCAGGGATTTTATCTTCTGGCACAAAGATACGTTTTTCCGCGGCATATTCCATCATAACCTGCCCGTCGCCGGCATAAAGTCGAGTAGTGACCGGCGGTTCATAAGTAGCCAGATTCGAATAATCAGGAATATCAAAACCGGAAGTTTTGAACCAAATAAAGATACCTGCAAAAAGCAATACGGCCATCAACAAGCCGAAGCTGACAAGATTAACCAAGAATTTAGCCATAACCGCCCCTATATCAAACAAAGAAAGTTCAAATATTCGCATTACTATACAAGCGAGGATTAAGCAAAGCAACCTCTATTTAAGCCTTATACCCACAATATTGCGTCCAAAGACCAACCCGCCAAAATTCGAGCATAGATAAACAGATAAAAATCCGCAAGTATGAACGAAAAAAAAATCTCCGACGGTGGTATCGGAGACTTTAACTGGTGCACTCGGCGGGGTTCGAACTCACAACCTTCTGATCCGTAGTCAGATGCTCTATCCAGTTGAGCTACGAGTGCGTGACTGAAAGAGTTAATAGCGCAAAGTTTTTTGAATGTAAAGAGTTTTTTTTAAAGTTTTTGACTTTTAAGAATAAGTCATTAAATTTGCATAAAAAAATTTTATAATTAAGCCTCTATGATTTAGCACGCCACCACTTCGGCTACAAAATAAAGTGTACAACGTGCGTATTTCATTAGACAAGAACTAAAAGAGCGTCTAATGTTTGAGCGTTTTAGCGCAAAGAAGCGCCGTAAGAAAGGGAAACAAATGACAGATACCAATGCGATATACGCCCCGTTTAAGGGAATAATACCGACCCCGTTTTACGCCGGTCAGGTAGCCGCCCCCCCCTATGATGTATTGTCATCATCAGAAGCAAAAGTCAAGGCCTTGGGCAATCCATACAGTTTTTTGCATATTTCGAAAGCGGAGATAGACTTCCCCGGAGAAATATCGCCGTATGAAGAATGTGTATATGAGCGCGCCGCCGCCAATTTTCAAAAACTACTGCGAGATGGTGTATTGCAAGAATTAAACAAGCCCTGTTACTATGTCTACCAAATGGTGATGGGAGAGCACATACAAACGGGTATAGCGGTAGCGGCATCAGTCAAAGCGTATGATGAAGGTCGGATTAAGCGTCACGAATTAACGAGAATAGTTAAAGAGAACGACCGAGTAAAGCAGATTCGCACGGTAGGCGCGCAAACCGGCCCTGCTCTGCTCATCAATAAAGAGATACCGGAAATCAAACATCTCTTGCAACAAATAACCTTAAACGAAGCGCCATACATCAGCGTCATCGGCGATAACAATGTCCGCCACAGTTTATGGATAATTGACAACGATAAAGAAATTAACCTGATAACCGAAGCCTTCAATGCGCAAAACGAGGCATACATAGCCGACGGGCACCATCGTTCCGCCGCCGCCTCTCGCTTGGCAGCCGAAGACGGCACCTCTGAAACCGCACGTTTCTTGGCAGTGGCCTTTTTTGCAGATGAGATGAAAATTTGGGATTATAACCGTTTTGTACATGACTTAAACGGCAAAAACACCCACGAATTTATGCGAGCATTGAGTCAAGAATTTTCGGTTGTTCCGTCAGAATGTCGCAAACCGGAGAAGAAGGGACAATATATGATGTATTTAAATAACCAATGGTATGAAATGACCTACAAAGGAGCGCCTCTCGGAGACGACCCCGTATCACAATTAGATGTCAGTATCTTGAGTGAAAAAGTACTGGATAAGATATTAGGGATTAAAGATTTGCGCAACGATGAGCGGATAGAATTTGTCGGCGGGATAAGAGGCACAAAAGAGATAGAAAAATTAGTAAATGGGCGACCGTACAGTGTTGGTTTCATGGTTTACCCGACATCGGTGAATGAGCTGATAGCGGTTGCGGATAAAAAGATGCTGATGCCGCCGAAATCGACATGGTTTGAACCCAAATTAGCCGACGGTATCGTTTCCAAACCGAGCGACAGAGAAATTATCATCCAACCGGAAGCAAAAGCGTCATAAAAAACCTGAAACAAAACAATAAGAAAAAGGACTAAAGATGAACAAGCATTATATCACTTGGGAAGAAATCCAAAACTGGAGCAATATAATAGCCGAAAAGATAACTGCGGACTGCGCCGACATCAGCCAAATGACGTTAGTTGCGGTATCCCGCGGCGGTCTTGTTCCTGCACAACTGATTGCATATAAATTAAACATTCGCGATATTCGTGTAATGAAATTGATATCATATGACAGCGATAACAAGCGCGGCGAGACCAAAGACATCTCGACCGACAGATTATTTGACGGCGACGATGTATATTTCATAGACGATTTGGCGGACAGCGGCGAAACGGTGCGTTATTTACGAAAACGTTTTCCGCAAGCCAGACAATGCACCTTAATCTCGAAAGAATGTTGCCATGAAAAACCGGACATAAGTGCGGTAACACTCCCCGGCGATGCTTGGCTGGTTTTCCCGTGGGATGAATAACTTTCAAAAACACATTCATATTCTACCATAAAATGATACTTAAAAGCGGTAGACTTGAAAGAAACATATGACTATACTCTTCAGCGATGAGGAGTATTTTTTTATGATTACCACGCA
This sequence comes from uncultured Alphaproteobacteria bacterium, assembly GCA_949282205.1. GTDB lineage: Bacteria > Pseudomonadota > Alphaproteobacteria > RF32 > CAG-239 > CAG-267. Next base: position 64,370 of record CASDOS010000009.1, read on the forward strand.
AATTGGAAAAAGAATAAAAGAAATTAGATTATCTAGAAATTTATCCCAAGAAGAATGCGCTCTTAACTCCGGCTTAAACAGAACGTATTGGGGGAGTGTTGAACGAGGAGAAAGAAATATTTCCATTATCAATCTCCACAAAATTTGTATTCTCTTTAACATTTCATTAAAAGATTTTTTTGCCTCAGATATTTTTGAAAGAAAACAATAAAATGAAAATTGTCCATCTTATGTTCTTCATAAAAAATTTTGTAGATAATGCTATAAACCAACATCTCGATACAGATACAATTTGCAATAATTTTGAAACCCAATTAGCCACTCTTTCAGAAGAGGACTTTAGTAGATTATTACTGTTTTCTGGATATATACCAGACCTATATAAATCCGATTCAAGTGAAGAAACATTATACTCTAAACTGGTAGAAGTATTAATTTGCATATGGGCAAGAAAAATAAATCTAACCAGCAACTATATAAAACAGAAAGCAAGCTATGAAGATATCAATATACAAATATGTAACCAAACAGTAGTTTGCGATGCCAAAAGCTTTAGACTGGGAAGAAGTCAAAAAGCACCTAATGTAAAAGATTTTTTGAAATTAGCCGATATTGAAAAATGGCTTAATAGATACACAAAAAAATTAGGCGGACTTATCATATATCCAGATACCCATGAGTGGACTTCAGGCAGCGATGCATACCAATATTGCACCACTAAAGAAACTCCTACTGTTATGTTACCTTATAAATACCTATCACTAATACTACACTATAAAGCAAACCTACCTTCTGAAAACATACTCAAATTATGGGAATACAATACACTATTTCCTGTTCCTTTATATAAAAATAATAGAAACAAAGAAAAATACTGGAAAGTAATCAATAATAGACTACAAAATATTTTAGGAATCAATAATAAAAAATTTGAACAATATTTAAAATATTGCGATAAATTGATACGCTGTTTTATAAAAACAAATAAATACATACTTACCCAAATAAAAGAAAAAAGGATACAAAAAATAACTCATGATATAAATCAATTAAACCACCAAGAATTAAAAAAATTATACATGAAATACAGAATTAACACTGAGACCAAACAAATAAACGAATTAATAGATAGAATAAACGAATTTAGATTAAAGTAACTGATTTATATCATTAATTCTACAATTGGCAACATCATAATATCTTTTATTTAATTCTATCCCAATAAAGCAACGATTAAGATTTTTACATGCCACCCCAGTAGTTCCGGAGCCCATAAAAGGGTCTAAAACTATTTGATTTTCTTTCGTCGATAATTCAATTAAGCTCTGCACTAACAAAATAGGCTTCTGCGTCGGATGAAATCCTGAATCACTCTCAAAAGTTTTTACTTTAATTATATTGGACGACAGAGGATTATACTTTTTCCATAATTCATTATTAAAAGCCCCAACTTTATACTTCAATAAATTATCCGTAATCGTTCCGCCAACTTTATAAGGTTTCATAAACCATAATATGGGTTCAAAAATCGGCCTTAAATTACCTAACCTCCATCCTTCCCATAAGCGTGCATTTTTCTCATCTTTTCTCCGTTCAAAAACAGCACTGACACGCTGAGCTCGATGAGGAGCCTGAGTTTTCTCCCAAGCAATCATATCTTTAAAAATAAACCCTGCATCTTCCATAGCAGCAATACATCTGTGAGCCATGCGTCTGCCGGCAAAAATAAAGACTGAAGCCCCGGGTTTTAAGACATTATACCAATCCGCTGTCCACAATTTACACCAATCATAATATTCTTTAGAAATATTTTTATCCGCGTCACTCCAACCATTTAGAGGTTTCCCCCGCCTTTTAAATACATTTCCGGCTTTAAGTTGCCCCCCTGAATTCCCCCCCAACGCCGAATTAGTTTTATCATGCAAAACATCCCACTCCTCATATGAAATACCATAAGGTATATCACTCAAAATCAAATCGACTGTTTCAGCATCTAATTGTTTGACAATTTGAATTGAATCACCTTGATATAATTTAACCTCACTCATTATCCTCACCATCAGTTTAACGTAAAAAAATATTTAATTTGACTTATATCAAGTAAGATAATTGCACAATACACTATCCATTGTATTTACAACTCTAAAAAAAATCCTTCAACAATGAATAGCAATTATTAACATCATTTAAAAGAACAGCCATTTTCCTAATCACAAAAAGCAGCCCGATTGATTGGGCTGTTTTTCTTTTAAAAATAAGAAGATAATCAAGTAGATTGATTCGTTTCCTCAACTACAAATCAACTCTCAACCAAGTAAAGAGCACATTACCGTCGTTTTTAACCCCTGGAACATAGGTTGCATTAAGCGAAAAATTTTTATAAGTTAAAGCGGCAATCGGAAGCGGAAGCGGAATAGGAATATAGGAATATTCGTGCCGTTGCGTAACGCCCAGAGTATAACCATATCCCCAATGCCAATTTTTCGCTTCATCAATAGCCTTATTGATAAGATAAGCATAACCGAACATAGTCTGCATATAGTCGTTTGAATCTTTAAAAGCAATCGCATAAAGACCATGCCAATTTTCGCCCTCATAGCGAGTTAAGCCAAAGCCTAAGCCCCACGGTTCTTCGTTATATTTATCAATATGTTCATCATCATAAGTTAAGCGATTATGCCAAACTCTGAGAGGTATCATTAGATTCCAAGTACCCTCGTTATAAGTTTGTTTAACATCTTGTTTCAAGCCGGTGAAATAATCTTCAATAGCACCGGCCTTTGCCTCTGCGTTCCCCAATAAAACCACCAATAATATCCAACTCAACAATTTAAACTTCATTTTTTTATATCCTAGACCAAGTATCAACCAAAAAGCATTAATAAGACAAAAAAGTTAAATATTTTTTTACATTTCGCGCATAAACTGTAATATATCATGAAAAATTAACATAAAAGCAGAAAAAGGAACGATGATGCGCCCCCTAGCGATATTGCTTATGACCATAACATTGTGTGCCTGCCAAGCGAGTGGCAGCGCTGGCAGTTCAAGCGGCACCAACGCCAGCATTTTCACAAACATCTTGACTTTACGCTTTTAAGTTATGTAAAGAATAAGACCGCAAGAGCGACGCAACAATCGCTCTGTTGAGCATGCCTACAAAAACGAGACTGAAAGAACTGAAATGATAGACTTACATACTCACTCCAACGCCTCCGACGGCTTTTTAACCCCGAGCGAATTACTGCGTGCAGCCGAAAGTATGGCATTAGAAGCCCTAGCTCTGACCGACCACGATGCGGTATCGGGATTAGAGGAATTGCACCAAACAGCCGATGAAATAAGCAGTAAAATAGAAATCGTCAACGGCTCGGAATTATCGGTATACTATCCGCATGTGGAAATGGAGATATTGGCGTTAGACATACCGAAAAAAAACATAAGCGCGTTTGCAGCATATCAACAAGCGGAAGTGGAACGTCGGGAACAAATGGCGAGAAAAAGGATAGAGTTATTGCAAAACTTAGGAATTGAAATAGAGTATGACGAAGTCGCCAAAGACGAACACGGCAGAAAGCGTACCCAAATCCGTCGCCCGCATTTTACGGATATATTATTGAAAAAAGGTTACATACAAAACGCGCAAGAAGCCTACAAAGTCATATTCGCCAAAGGCGGCGTGGCGTATGTGGAAAACACGCCCCAACCAGCGCAAGAGATAATTGAATTTATCCGCGACAACGGCGCCAAAGCGATTTTGGCGCATCCGATACACACCAAGTTGAAGCAAGACGATTTGTATAATACAATCAAAGAGTTGCAAGGATATGGTTTAAACGGGGTTGAAGTTTTCCACTCTGCGCAACCGAAAGCCAATCGCCAACTGTATTTGGATATCATCCGCGATTTAGGATTATTGACCGCCGGCGGCTCGGATTTTCACGGCGGTACGGCGCATCCCGAAAACAAATTAGGCACCGGGCGTTTTCATAATTTGAACATGCCGTATATGATATTAAGCGAATTAAGAAGCGAAAAGACGCCAACGGCAAGTTATTATACGGAATTGGAAAAAGTTATCTGAGCGAGAGCTTGATTTTTTGAAAAAAGCCCCCTACATAGAAAGAAGTAACATAAATTAAAGGAGCAAACATGGAAATCGAATACATATACCCCGACCCCGATGATAACAGAGATATAGAAGCTCAAATCAAAAAGATGCAAAAAGAAAACACTTTAGGCTGTTTAATAATGGGCTTGGTGTTATTGGGAAGTCTGTTTATATTCCTAACGTTACTGCCGATAATACTGATGATATTGGGGTATTCGATTATATTCCTCGCCGTATACATTGTGTATAAGGCGTGGTTGGAAGAGCCGGTATTAAACTTGATACAAAAAATAAAAACGCGCCGTTAAATAGCAAATAGGATAAGGACAAAACAAAAAACACCCTCTCTCCATAAATGATCTGTACCCTGAAAAGTGGAAATAAAAAAGAAATCCCCTGAGGGGTGTAAGTCAAGCGGGAGGATTAAGCAAATGGCATCGGTGTTGAGCCGGTGTCATTTTGTTTAAGTTCCACTGACAACGTTCATTATTATAATAATAGATATAATTTTCAACTTTAATTTTAAGCTCATCAAAGGTTTGACA
>CASDOS010000010.1 GCA_949282205.1 uncultured Alphaproteobacteria bacterium
AACAAGTTTGCAGGAGCAAACTTGCCCCGACAGGGCAACTGTTACAACTTCCCAATAGTACAAACGGCATTTACGCAGAGCACTCTCTCCCCTATCTACTTTGCTCAAGCACACAAAAAAAGTCTTGCAATTTAGGAAAGGTCTTTTATGATGAAAGAGCTTTCAGAGATGGAAGTAGGGCTTTAGACGGCTCTCATAAGTAAAAAATCCTTGACGACTGTCAGGGAGCCTCTTGCGTATACCTAAAGGCAAGAGGAGTCATACTTATGTGATTGTCTAACTCCCTGGCACTGCTTCAAAAAAGCTGTGCCATTTGTTTTAACAGCAAACGGAGTGAAGAAATCATGGAAAAACCAAACACAAGCAATACCTCAAATTTTAGCGAAGAACAACTGGCACGTTACAAAGAATACGGAATTATGAGTATGCAATGCTCCGCCATATTTCGGCAAAAGCTCGGCAACTTGCTCAAAGCCGAGCGAGAGAAACGCGGTTTAAGTTTGGAAGAACTCTCGCAAGAAATATACATCAGTCTGCCGAAATTACAAAATATCGAGGAAGGCAAAAAACAAAAAAGTTGGTGTATTATCAGTATTTTATTAAAATTTTATAACAAGGAGCTTAAAATAAGTTTAGCAGACAAAACCAGCCCTTGCGAATAGATTTTTAGGAATCTTTACATCAGAAACACATCAAAAAAACAAGCCTCCAAGTTGAACAGAGGTTCAACTTGCCCCGAAGGGCAACTGTTACAACTTCCCAATAGTACAAACGGCATTTACGCAGAGCACTCTCTCCCCTCTCCACTTTGCTCAAGCACACAAAAAAAGTCTTGCAATTTAGGAAAGGTCTTTTATGATGAAAGAGCCCTCAGAGATGAGAGCGGAGTTGTCGAAAACTTCCCTAAGAAAATAAAATCCTTGACGATTGTCAGGGAGCTTTCTGCGTATATATAAAGGCAGGAAGAGTCATTCTTAGGTGATTTTCGAACTCCCTGGCACTGCTTTTAAGCTGTGCCATTTGTTTTAACAGCAAAAAGGAGTGAAAAAATCATGGAAAATACAGAACCCAAACAGCCAAATCCCCTCGCAGAAATAACCGCCGAAGAATTTATCACCAATTGTCGACGCGGTGAGAGATTGCGACGTTCATTAAAACCGCAAATCGGCGAATTGCTGTTGCAAGAGCGATTAAAAAGAAGAATGCCGTTGGAGGAAGTGAGCCGTTATGTAAAATTTCCCACCGTAAAAATTGAGATGTTGGAACTGGGTAAGCATAAATTAAATTGGAATCTCGTCGCCGGCTTATTGAAAGTTTATCATAAGGAATTAACTTTAACCTTGACGGATAAGCCCATAAAAACCGAAAGCCAATCAAGTACGGCAGAATAATCGGAAAAAAGAGGTGTTCGCACCTCTTTAATTTTCCCAAACTTCTCCTTTCTCGCCCTCTATCCAATTCACACACTCTCTCCACGTTCTCCCACGTCCGCTCTTTTTTGCACTCGCTCATTTTTTGCGCTCCCATACTCCTGCTCCACATATTCGCCCCCACCACACTACCGTTAGCACCTACGTTAGCCTCTATCCAAACGCAAACTCCTATCTCTGCCCCCGCAGTACGCTCCAACTTTTCCTTGCAACAAGCAACCTAAAGCACCACACTCCCCACACACCACCGTTAGCACCTATGTTAGCCTCTATCCAAACGCAAACTCCTATCTCTGCCCCCGCAGTACGCTCCAACTTTTCCTTGCAACAAGCAACCTAAAGCACCACACTCCCCACACACCACCGTTAGCCCGACCCGCAAAATTATCCACAGCAACATTTTTTTTAAAAAATCTCTTGACAAATAAAATAAAGCGCATAAATATACAGGGCTTTTTGAATTATTTTGTCTGAGAGAATTATGATAACAACCTAAATATGTATTTTTATGAAAAAGTTTTTTAGTACTAAAAAAAGAGCCGGATTTATTCTGAGCCTGATTTTTCTGTTCCTGATTGTGCCAAGCATTGCCTGCCACATACACGGAACGCCATTCATGCAGAGTTTACTCTTATGGACAACCATCTACGCCCTCGGCGCATTGGTATTATGGGGAAGAATCAAGCTACATCAGATATAATAATCCCGTTCTGAAAGTGAAGAAAGCGTGCATACCTTTGTGAAAAGGTCGCACGCTTATTTTTTATCCTCAAAGTGAAACCATCAGCCAACACTCTCGCCTCGGTTCGCTCACGACTGCACTCTAAAATCAACGACTAGTCCGTTTATTACCCCAAAGTTTACTCAACAATTTACTCCAACCGACACGATGTCCGGCTTCAGGTGCAGACGCCGTATTGTCGTGTTGTTGTTCCTGCGCATCACGACGATTAAGTTTCTCGCTCATCAACACTTGCGATAAGAGTTTTTTTCTCTCATTTTCGGATAATTTATCTAAAATAACGGCTCTGAATTGTTGCGACGGCGACAACTTGATATTTGACTGCGCCAATTGTTGTTCATCTTTAAAGATAATTTTTTGCGTATTTTTCTCATTTGCGGAAGTCAAATCAACCTTCTGACAAGCAGACACATCAACAATTTCAGGCAAACCATTCGTACGAGATAAATCCACTTCCGCCCCATCTGCAAACCGGATACATGGCAATTTCTTAAATTCGCAATATTGCGCGCTGAAGAAGGAGCAATTAGAAAAATCGGCATTAACGGGAATATTTTGCGCCGCAGTAAGCATCACCCGCGCGCCGGACTTAAATTTAAGCCCGTTTAACTCCTTCAAATCCACCCTTTCGAGATTAACCACATCACAATTAGAAAAATCTACATTTCCATGCAAATTTGTCGCTTTAGTTAAAACCACCTTAGCCCCGTCGGCAAATTTCATCTGAGATTGATCTTTCAAATCGCATCCGCTCAAATCCACCTCTGCACACTGAGAAAAATCAATATCAGGAGGTAAGTCAGTTGCTTTGCATAATTTAACTTTCGCCCCTTTTTTGAAGTGCAGATTTTTCAAATCACTCAAATTCGTTCCGCTCAAGTCAACCTCATCGCATTGCGAAAAATCGAGATTTTCGGGTAACAAATTTGAACACTCGGAATACGCCGGCAATAATCGAATATCCGTCAATTTTACTTTCGCGCCGTTTTTAAAGCGCAGATTTTTCACCCGAGATAAATCCGAAGCATCAATTTCAACACTATCACAACAAGAAACATCCAAATCATCGGGCAGCCCTGTAACACGCAACAATTTAACCTTTGCCCCGTCTTTAAAGTGCAGACTTTTCACCTGAGATAAATTCGAAGCATCAATTTCAACATTATCACAGCAAGAAACATCTAAATCAGCCGGCAAATTTTCAACACGCCACAATTTAACCTTCGCACCGTTTTTAAATTCGAGTTTTCGCACATCCGCCACATTACAAGAGGACAACCTCACCTCTGCACATTCAGAAAAATCAATATTTGGCGGAAATTTTTTAACCCCTCTCAAAGCAACCCAAGCATCTTTTTGAAACCGCAGTTTATCAAGATTAGACAAGTCATCAACCGCCAACGCCACTTCAGGCGAAGCGGAAACATCCAGATTATCGGGCAATAAAGACGAAGGCTGACAATGGATATGAATTTTAGCCCCCTCTCGCAATTTGATTTGCGTATTAGGCTCAAAATCACAAGATGAGATATCAATTCCGCCAAACCCCGAAAAATCAACCACACCGGAAAAGTTATCAATACTTGAACGATAAAAGAGCGCATCGGGACGATACTTCCAATTTTGATAAAGCGCTATATCACGATTCCCGACCACGATTTTCTCACAATCGGATATATCAAGCTGTTCGGGCAACGGATTAACCCCTTGCATATAAACGTCCCCACCTTCTGCGAGTATCAATTTCCGCAATTTAGTTCCGTCGCAACATCTATCTTCGCCAAAATTCACAACCGAACACTTCGGAGCTTCGATAACGGGCGGCAAGGTAACCGGCGGAGTATAATCATCGGAATCAGGATCTGTCGATCGCCCCAAATAAAGAACCTTATCGGTTTTACAAATCAATTTATCGTAGGATGCAAAATCCATACCGAACAAATTTCCCTCATCGGTTTTAAACACAATACTGCGTTGCGGTGCGGAAGCCAAATAAAAAGTGTGCACGCCATTTTCCGCCTCACTAAATTTATCCTCATAATCGGAAAGACGCGCCAATTTTCGCCCTAATTCAATAATTTCCTCAGGTTGTTCACGCCCGACAAAAGTAGCAAGAACAACATCTTTGAACGGCACCTGTTCGACTTGAGGAAGCTCGGCAATACATAAGAGCATATCTCTAATATTGCGTGCATAATTAGTAGAGCGTAACACATCCATACAAACTTGAGACGTAATCTTCTCTTTTGGGAGGCGCATTTTTTTATCGGAAGATAGCCTGCCTTTTTTATAAGGCATTAAAATATTTTCCACGGCCAACGCCGATTTAAGATCTGTAATATCCACAAACATAACTATCTCCTATCGTTCCAAAGAATTTTCATATTGCGCCACACTTTTTTCAAACCGTTATTTTGTTGCGTTTTCAAGTTTTCGATTTCCTTCCAATCATCATCGGACATTTTATCGGCAAAAAAGATTTTCATATCTTCTTTTACAAAAAGCCCCATATCGCTATTTTCGTATTGTTCTTGATTTTTAAAGATAACCGCCAGCGTATTATCGAGTTTGCAATTCACCAAACGAACACGCCTGCAAGGAGAAAAATCAAGAACTTTTGGTGTATTATAAGCCTCAATCAACCGCACCGCCGCCCCATCGGCAAAACGTAAATTCGGTTGATTTTGCAAATTACAATCAAATAAATCCAAGACCGCACAAGAAGAAAAATCAAGATTATGAGGGAGATAATCCATTGTATGCAAAGTAACCTCCGCCCCGTCGGCAAAGCGCAAATTGGGCTGATTTTTCAAATCACAACCTCTCAAATTAACCTTCGCGCAATGTGATACGTCAATATCTTTCGGCAAATTCGTCACTTGAGAAAAGTTGACAATCTCAGCCATCGGGAAATAAAGTTTCGTTCTTGGCAACAAAGAAGTCCCCTGCAAATTCAAATCTTTGCATTTCGGGAAGTTCAAAATTTTCTGTCCGAGCTCCACTTGTTCCAGATACACAGATTTCGCTTCATCAAAACAAAGCTGAGCCTGTCCTTTCAAATCGCAACCGCTCAAATCGACCTTAACACAGCGAGAAAAATCAATATTAAAAGGCAGATTCTGAGCCGTATCCAAATTAACCTCAGCGCCGTCGCGTAAGGACAATTCTTGCTGTCCGCTCAAATCACATCCGCTCAAATTAATCTTAACACATTTAGAAAAATCAATATTTTGAGGTAAATTTTTCGCATCTCTCAAAATCACAACCGCGCCATCACGAAAACGTACGCCGGAAACATCTTTTAAATCGCTCTGCATTAGATTAACATAACCAAACCGCGACAAATCCAAATCAGCAGAAGGTTTCATACGTCGCATATCAATCCCCAAGCCGTTTTCGGAAAAAGTCCAATTTTCAACCATGGGGAGCATATCCGGTTTAACCACAAAATATTGACACGTCGACACATCAAGTTTTTCGGGCAGATGAGCGGTATTATCCATAAAAACGATAGCATCGGAATGAAACGACAACGCATTGACACCCTCAAAATTACAATCTGTGAAATACACGCTTTCCACCATAGGAAAACTCATTCGACGGGGAAGCACTTTCCGATTAACAGCCTGAAATTCACTCCCGGTGCATTCATAACATTCAATATTTTTAATCTCCTCATCAGACAAGTTCAAATACACATTGCGATAACCTCTAGCCCCTTTTGCATCAGAAAGCAAGAACACGCCGTCTTTCGGTTTCAAAACATCATTCAATTCGTTTTCAAAGCCATTAGCTACCGCCAATTTTTTGCCCAAAACGAGAATATCGTTAGGCTGTTCACGTTGTTCAAAGCAAGCCGACACCACGTCTTTAAATTGCGGCTGTTCTGAAGACGGAAGTTCGGCAATACAAAGGAGCATATCTTTGATATTTCGTGGATAGTTAGTGGATTTAAGGATTTGCATACAGACATCGGACGTAATCGGCTCTTTGGGGAGGCGAGATTTTTTATCAAAAGAGAGTCTGCCTTTTTTATAGGGAGTAAGGATATTCTCAACCGCCAAAGAAGATTTAAAATTTTCAATATCGACAAACATATAAAATCCTTAACGCACTAAAAGGTTCTTCATTTTCCGCAAAAAAGAATTTTTTTCGGCGACATCATCAAATTCAAACCGAACCACACCATTCCAATTACGCCCGGGTTTCCAATGAGATTTTCGCATTTGCTCTTTATTTTTAAAAACCACCTCATGAACAGCGGACAAATCGGTATTATGCAGCGACACGGAATCACATTTGGAAAAATCCAACCGCCGCGGCAAATTTTTTGCCTCATCAAGAAAGAGCACCATATTATCGGCCCAAGTGACCATCTCGACATTTTTAAAATCGCAACCGGTCATATCAGCCATTTTGGCATTAGTCAAATCCAGTTTCCGCGGCAATTGTTTAACATATTGCATATAAACCAAAGCATTCGAGCGAAATTTAAGCTGAGAGAGATTAGTCAAATCACAATAAGACAAATCAATTTTCGCACAACGGGAAACATCCAAATCATGGGGTAGATTTTGCGCCATTAACAAATCGACAGCGGCTCCGTCGGCAAAAACAAGTTTTTTCAATTCCGCGAGATTACAACCTTCCATAACCAAATCGCAGCACGAACTGATATCTAAATCGTTAGGTAAATTTCGACATTCGGTAAGATTGACCGCTGCGTTTTTCGGCAACACGATTTTTTTGACCGCTTTCAAATCGCACCTTTGCAGAGAAACATAACGGCATTTAGAAAAATCAAGTTGTCCTTTAAGATGTGGCACTTCGCGTAAATGTACATTTTTAGCCAAAAACAACAAATCCTCGCCATCTGGCAGGGACACACCGATAAATTGAGGCAAAGTGAGCGCTGTTTTTTTAATTTTTTCTTCCGCTGACAACAAATAATCACCGTCACAAGGTTTAAGCGCCTGATTAAACGCCCGTTCAAATTTACCTGCGACAGCCAATTTTTTCCCAAAAAGCAAAATATCGTTTGGTTGTTCCCGATTAGTAAACGTAGCCAGAATAACCTCTTTAAAGTCTTTAGTTTTAGCCGGCGCCAACCGAGCAACACATTGCAACATACTTTTGATATGAGAAGGCGCGTTTGTATTTTTCAAGACAGAAAAACAAACATCAGGAGTAATTTCGACTACGGCATCAGTTTTTTTCAAAAAAGGCTGCAAGAGCACCTCCGCCTTAATATCGCCATTAGAAGTTTGAATATCGGTAAACATCGCAATCTCTCCACACATTAAAAGTTAAGATACAATATACCCATAACAATTTAAGAAAAGTATAACATACCGAGGAGAGCGCGTCAAATAAAAACAACTTTTTTTTATGAGTAGCCCGCAATTTTCCCCTCCCCGTCACAAGCAATCACCGCGTCAAACATTTTTGTCAAAAAAGGACTTGCAAATAAAAATAAATAGTGTTAAACTCGGCGCGTTCAAATAAATTTATGTCTAATTTAGATTTATGTAGCTATGAAAATTATTAGGATCAGTCCTCTGGCAGTTACCAACGCCGAGGAGAAATTAGTTCGAGTATTAAGTTATGCCAACGGAGCGTATGCGTTACAGTACATTAACCATCGCAATAAAAGTTTATTGGATTTGTTTGCCCCCGACGGTCAGCTCATCAAGCACCGAGCACTTGCGGAAAGTGCCTATATATTCAAGAGCGGAAATTACATATTGTTATATCCGCCGACCAACAACGTTGCGCAAGCGGGCAATTATCGTTATCGGCGGGAATATGTGATGTATTCGCGCAAAGGTCATTTGATGTTTGACGACATCGATTACTTTACGCCGTTAGCGGATGACTGGTATGTTTTATGGCAAAACGGGAGCAAGAATTTGTACAACGACAAAGGTCAGCTGATTGACAAAGGTCACGATGTTGAGTTTATCAAATTCAGTGGCGGCTACGTTCGAGCAAGCAAGAAAGCCGCGCCTCCAAAGACCGAGAAAGCCGATAAAATCCAACTGTGCGACAAGGCAATCTATGACTGGACGATATGCGACGAACAAGGTCAGGTCAAGTACAGCGTAAGCAACGGTGTTGCCGTATTCGGCGGGTATTTCAGCATAGCCATGCACGCCGACGGACGTCTGTATTATCATTATCCTGACGGGCGTATCGGCGCGGAAACAACGTTATACAGCGGATGTCGTAAAAACATTGCCTGTCTTGTGAATTTAAGCGAAACGAAAAAGAAATCGGGAAGCGAGGAGAATGAAACGGTAGTGAATTATCGTCGCGGTTATCATGACAAAGATAGCATCAATTTACCGTACCAAGTGTATCGAGCGACGGATGTATCCGAATTCAACAACGGCAACTTCAGTTGCGTAATAGGCGAGCATCTGTGTTTCTTCAAAGAAAACAGTATCGAACCGCTATTAAGTTTTGCGCCCGACGCCAAGATATACTTTACGCCGGACGGCAAATATTGGAATGAAACGGAACACAAGCTCTACGCGCCGACAGGCGAGATCGAACAAGAGAATGTAGATGGGATTATCGACTACGGCGACTTTTACGTTGTAGAAAGCTACGATAAGCAGACGCTGTATAATTTGGAAGGCAAACTGATAACGGAAAACGTACAGATATTGCGCAAAGTAAACAGTCTGTTGTTACTCCGTCAGAAGAACAACCAAATAGTCTTGATGCATCAAAACGGCAGAACGATATTAAATTCGCTAACGCTTAAGGACATCAGTATTGAAAAGACGGCATTCTGAGTTCAAAGTATCAACTAAGAGCAAGAAGAGTTCCCCCGAACTAAACCAAAACACCGGCAACAAGCCGGTGTTTTTTTTTGAGCATCCCCGAACGTCCTCAAGATATTTGTTGTGGAGTTATCATAAAAAGTCGTTGTTTTAAGTAGAAAAATGAATTAGCTTGACGACAAGATTATAAACCTTCAATTATTTAAAACAGATAAGAGTTATCAGATGCCGGAAATATCCATAATAATTCCTTGTTATAATGTAGAAAAATACCTCCATCGCTGTTTAGATTCGGTAATAAATCAAACTTTCGCAGATTTTGAAGTGATTTGCGTAAACGACGGCTCTCCGGATAATAGCGGTTCCATCTTAGAAGAATACGCCGCCAAAGACAATCGCATCCAAATTATAACGCAAGAGAACCAAGGTTTGTCGATGGCGCGCAACAATGGGAAAGCTCTGGCAAAAGGGAAATACATCTACTTTTTAGATTCCGATGATTTCATCCATCCGCAATGCTTAGAAATCGCGCATTATATTGCAGAGAAATATGAAGTGGATTTAGTCAGTTTTGATTTTTGTGAAAACATGAATAAGACTTTGTGGCAAAAGTGCTATGAAAAGGAAAAAATAGAGGCACACATCACAGATAAGCCATTCTTTTTAGGCACCACCAAAGAGAAAAATAAAATCAACTACAATGTCTGGACCAAGCTATTCCGTAAAGAATTATTAGATGGGATAGATTTTATACCCAAGATACATTTTGAAGACTTTCCGCACACATATGCGGTATTATCTAAATCCCCTAAAACAGCGGTCATCCATGTTCCGTTATATTTCTATACGATAAATCAAAGTTCCATTGCGCATCAAAACGGCAATCCGCAACAGCTTTTAGATTACTGGACCGGCATCAAATATATAGACGAGATGTACAACAAAGAAAACTTAAGAGCGGAATGGGAATTTATGCGTGCAACTTTTATTCCGAACATTTTGAAACATCAACTAGGACGTTGCAAGCGCTCATCAAGATTACAAAAAAAGCCGATGTATCAGACCTTTGCGGAAGAATTACGAGATTTACGTTCCCGCGATTTACTCCACCGCCAAGGCCACAAGCTCACGCGCTACCTCACCTACCAATACCTCATGTGGAGATATAAAATTTAAACAAGGAACTTTAATATGATACCTAAAATTATACATTACGTTTGGGTTGGGAACCAAGAAAAACCAGAATTAGTCCTCAAATGCATTGAAAGTTGGAAAAAATATTGTCCAGATTACAAAATTATAGAGTGGAATAATGAAGCTCTAAAACAAATAAATAACCTCTATGTATCCCAAGCTTTTGAGAATAGAAAATGGGCTTTTGTCTCTGACTACCTAAGATTGTACGCTTTAAATAAACATGGAGGAATTTATTGCGATACAGATTTGGAAATCACACAAAATATAGATAAATTCCTAGAAAATGATTTTTTCACTGGATACGAAAAATGGAGAGAAAAATATTCTCCCATAACGGCACTTATGGGAGCTAAACCCCACCACCCAATCATTAATGAATTGCTAAATGAATATATGAATATTCCTTTTATAAAAAATGGCATTATGGACCAAACAACAAACACCGCTCGCATCTCATTATACTTTGCAAAATATTTTCAGATAGAAAAACCATATAACGGTAACAACAAAACAGTTCTAGCACCTCAATGCATCATATACCCTTCCTATTTCTTTTGCACTCCTGAAAACGATAAAGAAAATTATAGTATACATCATTTTAACGGTTCTTGGCTTGAACCATATAGCAGACAGCATGCTTACTCTTTTCTAAAATACAAAATTATCCAATTCAAAAAAAATCCAGGAATTGCTGGAGATTATCTACCACTTCTAAAAAATGAGCAAAAAATCTTTGAATTTGATATATCTACGCGCAAAAAAATATGTATAGTAAAGGACATTGCAAAATGAAAAATATTTTAATTATTCTTGGCACCAGACCCGAAGCTATAAAATTAGCCCCTTTAATCTTAGAATTGCGCAAAAATAACGCATATAATGTATTAGTATGCAATACTGAACAACAAAAAGAATTATCAAACCAAGCATTAAATTTTTTTGGAATTAAAGCCGATTTTAACTTAGACGTTATGCGCCAAAATCAGACATTAGCAGAAGTTCAAGCTCGAATAATAACATCATTGTCTGAAATTTATCAAAAAAACAAAATTGATGCAACAATAGTTCAAGGTGACACAATAACAGTATTCAGTGGCGCACTTGTAAGTTTCTACAACAAAATTCCGATATTTCACGTAGAAGCTGGACTCCGTTCAGAAAATTTATTTGAGCCATTCCCTGAGGAAGCTATTAGACAAATGACTGCTCGCATTACTGATTTGCATTTTGCACCTACTGAACAAGCATACAACAATTTAATAAAAGAAGGCATCTCGAAAAAAAGAATTTATTTAACGGGCAACACTGTAATTGATGCTCTTTACTGTCTATCAGGAGATACTATCCACACAGCGTATCAAGAACTTAATCAAAAAGGAATTTCATTTAACGATAAAATGGTATTAATCACAGTACATAGAAGAGAAAATCACGGTGAAAGATTAGACAATATATTATCATCCATAGAATTTATATCTAAAAAATTTAAAGACCATCACTTTATCCTGCCAGTGCACCCTAATCCCAATGTACACAATAAAGTTTACTCAAAACTATCAACAATACCAAACATCATATTAACCACCCCATTAACCTATCCTGAACTTGTTTGTTTGATGAAAAACACGAAATTAGTTCTTACAGATAGTGGCGGTATACAAGAAGAAGCTCCAAGCTTTGGTAATCCTGTGTTAGTCATGCGTTATGAAACAGAAAGAATAGAAGGTATTCAATCAGGCTTCGCTCAATTAGTAGGAGCTGATACAAAAAAAATAATAAGCAAAGTATCTGAAATATTATCAAAATCAAAAAATGAAACGAGACTCGACGGAACAAAAAACCCTTATGGTACGGGAAAGGCCTCATCAAAAATAGGAGAACAAATCAATGCTTTTTTTGAAAAAAATTAAAAAGGGAAATAAACGAATAATTTATTTTTATGGGTTTCCTATATTTCACTATAGCAAAAAGGAACTTTTACCGAAATTTAAAAAAGTGGGAACAGGCGTAGACGTACAAAAGAATTGTTGCATATTCCACCCTGAAAATATAGAAATTGGCAATAACGTCAGAATAGCTACCGGTGCCCTCATTGAAGCAATGGGAAAACTAATTATTGGTAATAATGTAATTTTTGGACCAGATGTAACTATTTGGACTGCAAATCACAATTATGATACTCCAGACTTACTTCCATACGATGAAAAAGTAATTTATCGCCCAGTCAAAATTGAAGATAATGTCTGGATAGGCGGGAAAGCAATAATTCTACCTGGAATCACCATTCATGAAGGCGCCGTCATAGGAATGGGAGCAGTTGTTACCAAAGATATACCGCAAGGAGCTGTTGTAGGAGGTAATCCTGCTAAAATATTAAAATATAGAAACCTAAAACAGTACGAGAAACTTAAGCAACAACAATCATTTTACATATTTAGCAAGAAATAAGCCTAACATACAAAAGAAGAACTTGCACATGAATATAATTAAAAACATACAATCAATTACAAAAAAAATTTTAATCATCTATTTTTCAAACAAAAAAACAACTAAAATTATCAACATTTGGCGAGTAAAAACCCCAAACATTGGAGACCTTGTTTGTTCACCCTCATTATATTTCAAAGAATTGCAAGAAAATGCATATAATATAGACATTTGCTATTTCAACACATTCCTCAATTTAAAAAACAAAACTATTGTGGTCGGAGGCGGAGGACTTCTTCAACCTTATTTTGAAAAAGCTATTCGCAACATACTTAAACTATCAAAATACAACAAAATCATTTTTTTTGGTGTAGGATTTGATAATTACATTGGTAGAGATAAACTCATAGATATTAATGCCGATAATATAATACTTTCCACAAGAGATTTCCCCTCAAAGTATTTATATGCACCGTGTCCAAGTTGCCTATCCCCTTTATTCACAAAATATAAAAATAATACAACAATTTTAGGGAATTATGCTTTGTATTTACACGGAGATTATTCAAAACAAATTGAGAAGGATTTAATACTACCATGTCTATACAACACCAAAGTAACAACTTTTGAAGAAGCCTTAAAGTTTATATCATCATATAATATAATACTAACCAACTCTTATCATGGATTATATTGGGCTACTTTACTAAATAAAAAAGTAATTATTTTACCATGGATAGACAAATATAATAATATCGATTTCGCCTATAAATTAAAAAACTTTAAATATCATCATCCTCTATTAAAAAATTGGAAACAATACCAAACAATCACAAATTTATACAATTACCCAGAAGCTCTAGAAGAATGCAGAAAAATAGATATTGATTTTTTTCATCAATACATTGTACCAATTTTACAAAACACACCCAAATAAAAACCGGGGGAGGTTTCCAAAAAAAGAAACAATCCCCCTTAATTTATCGTCTACGCAATTTTTTTATTTTACGATGTAGCTCAACCGTTTTAGCTATAACGTAAACAAAGATTGCAATAGTTGTAAACGCAGCGGTGTAAGCACCCATATAAACCGCTGTTGTTCCAATCTTTTCCACGCCGCAAGCAATCAAAATACCACCTGCGCCAATCAATGAGATGCATGCGATTATGACCACAAGCATCAAAATCATAATTTTTTTCATAATATAATAGTTTTGTTTCTGAAAAAATACTATCACAAAAACGAAGCGCTTGTAACCATTTTTTAATTTAAGAAAAACGCCTAATCTCCGAGAAACGGCTTCATATCCTGAACTCTCATGGCAAAATACGGACGTTGACGCCCTCTTTCCATCAAAAACAAAACAAATGTATCATCAAAATAAAAATACCTCGGCTTTTTCACCGGCATAAATCCATCCCCCATATACATTGCCGCTTCGCTCTTTAATTTGACGCCTTCTCTATCCATTTTGAATTCAATAGTTTCCAACGCCTGCTGAATAATCACATCACGTTCACCGCCCACAATTGTTTTACCGCTCAATTCATCAAAATAATGCTTTAGATAAAAATCAAAATTCGGAACACGCAGTTCATCTATTTCATCAAAATCCGCCGCTCCTGAATATTTCTCTTTTTTATCCATCATCTCAGCAAACAATACATCAAAAGACTTATCCGCATCGGTTCGATACAAAAGCACGACATCTTTGCCCCGAGTTAGCAATTCCACGGCATAATCATTTTCGCCATAAAACAGAACGTTAACTGTATCATCTAAATTTTCATCAGAATCCTCATCAATACCAAAAAACGCCGTTTTCGTTTTATTTTTCCCAAAAGTTTTTTTCCCTAAATCCGAAAATTTTTCCAAAAACTTAAATTCCTTTTTAAGCATAGCATAAATAATGAACTGCCGCCCATCATGCGTCCATTCCATATAATGAAGGATATCGCTACCTTCATCAAATTTTTCCCTGATTGCCTTTCCGATTTCCGCTTTTTTCGCAAAAGAATTATTTCCAAACGTCGCATAATAAGCAGTAGCGGCAATATCATTTGCATCAAAATTCCGACGATTTAAAGCCTCAATCAGCGAAGAATTATAATCTTTCAAAACCACCGGTCCGTGTGTATATTCGTCCATTAATTTATTCCACACGAGCTGAAACGTCCCCACCCAAACACGATTAGGCTTAGACGGAACTTCATCCATCGTTGCCAACACTTCAACTTCTCCGTCATTAATATTTATCTGCCCCATCGAGCCACCAAATATTTTTCCGCCTTGCCCATATACTACAAATAAAAAAAACGCCAAAGTCGCCACCGCAACACCCAACGCAATTTTCATCCACTGCTTTAATTTAATATTAATCATAATGTCCTCGAAATATTGAATAATTATAAAATAATATTGCACTCCATATATAAAGATTTATTTAAGATCCCCATACAAAATCCCGCCCCTTGCCATAATTTACAAATTGCCATAACACAAAACCCCGCCATTTCTGACGGTTTTTTTAAATGTGGTCGGGACTATTGGATTGACGACCAAGGTCGCCGCACAGGCGCTCATAAGCTCCGCTTACCGGCGTTCTCCCGCCCGCCTTTCGCTTGTAGTCGAACCAACCGCCGTTGGTTCAAATCCCCTTGGTGCAAACAATGTCGGACATTGACTTTTTCTCCATAACACAAAACCCCGCCGCTT
>CASDOS010000011.1 GCA_949282205.1 uncultured Alphaproteobacteria bacterium
CGAGTCAAAAAAAGCTCAGCCAAGGGGAACATACTTTCGACATTTTTTTCCCAAAAATTCGCCATCTATGTTCCCTTTGCCGAGTCAAAAAAAGCTCAGCCAAGGGGAACATACTTTCGGCATTTATCCTCACATCTCGCTTCACATCTCCCTTGCCGAGCTAAAAAACTTTGCAAAAAGGTATGACTTTCGGCATTTTCCACCACCACTCGCCACCGTTATCCCTTTGCCGAGTCAAAAAAAGCTCAGCCAAGATGAACAATATTTTTCCCGAATTTCTGCTCCAACTCATCCAAAACTTTGCCTAAGCGTTCATCGCTTTTTTGCGTGGGTTGAAACAAATCTAACTGTTCTTTTTCCCGATAAATTAGGCCTGAAAGCGTAATTCCGACACTGCGCCAGATAATTGCCGGCGAATAAAGAGAAGTTAAAAGTTGTAAGGCTAAAGGAGTAATTTCATTTTCCTGATTAGAAGGAAAGGGGAGCTTTGCCCGTTCAGTAATAACCTTAAAATCTTTGGTGCGTAACATAACTTCAATTTGCACTGCTTTCGCACCTTCACTGCGTGCTTTACGACAGGCAGTGTGAATATGACGACATAAATCGGTTTTGAGCACATTAAGGTCGCGGCTAAATTCTTTGAGAGCAGAAGTTTGTTGAATAGAAAGTGGCGCTTTTCCGATGCGTTCAACTTTAAACAAAGAAATTCCCGATAGCTCGTTTTTGAGGTCCATCCCATGCGTGCCAAATTGCGCTTTAATCCAATAATCTGGGCGACAGATAAAATCAAGAGCGGTAAAAATACACTCTTCGCGCATTTTCAAAATCAGTTTTCTCCCCACACCGGCCACGTCGGAAATAAGGGTTTGCGAAAGGATTTTGCGCCTTTCTGCCGAGCCTATCGCAAAAACACCGCCATTATTTTTAGCTTTATCGCTGGCAAGTTTAGCAAGCGTTTTAGTCGTTGAAAGCCCAATAGAAATCGGAATATGGAGTTTATTCCATACGTTAGCCCGAATCATCTGCGCGGTTTTGAAATAATTTTGCTTATAGAGGAGTTTTGTACCTGTTAAATCAAGAAAAGCCTCATCGACCGAACAAACTTCCACATCCGGCGTAAAAGATTGCAACATCGCCATTACTTTATGAGAAGTTGCCTGATAAAGGTCATGATTAGCGCGAACATACAGGACATCAGGAAATTCCTTTTTTGCCATAAAATAAGGAGCACCCATTTTAAGTCCCAGAGCTTTAGCTTCTTTAGAGCGCGATACGACACACCCGTCATTATTGGAAAGCACCGCTACGGCTCTTCCTTCTAATTTTGGATTAAAAGCGCGTTCCGCCGAAACAAAAAAACAATCACAATCCGCCAGAGCGATATAATGTTTCATAACCACCTCTCAGAAATAAAATAGGAGGAATTTTTTTAAGAGTCAAATATTTTGTTCTATTTATGTTCTCAAAGTGGATAAAAAAAGACGCTCCGAGAGGGAGCGCCGTTAAAAAGTAAAAAATCAGTGTTTAGGCAATAGAAAAGCACCGTTTTCATCAGCATGCAAAGCGATATCTTGTCCGTTATGCTTCCAAATAATTGTCGGAGCGATAATGATATAAGCCATAGGAATATCTTCTTCATTAAGATGAAATCCGATAAGATAATTTTTGCCGTCAATAGAGCAGAGCAGGTGCTGGAAAATACGTCCTAATACAATATGAACCGGCATGTCACTATTCAAAGGCTTATACATGGCAGTTTGAAAGAAGTAGGTAAAAACACTATCCTTATCATAACCATCCACATTCAAAGATATAAAGCTGTTACCCATTAAAAAGTGCAGAGTTTTTTTGTTAAGAGAAGATTTTTCATCAAAGACGAGATCGCAAACTCTCCATCCCAATTCTCTACCGAATTCATAACCGTCGCAAACAATAGCCCACGATGCGGGATATGGTTTGAAAAGAAAAATACCGTTTTTAGTAAACCGAACATCACAGCCGAAAATATTTTTTCTATTCCAAACAACTTCGGAATGTCCGTCGGAATGCAAAGCAATAATTCGCACCAAAGACATTTTACGCCGCAAATCGGTTCTGTACCGTCTGTAAAAATCAGAATTGAACAACAGAATGGAAAGTACTTTATCGCTCATCTGTATTTTGTATTCCGCAATAGGAAAAACAATCAGATGCAGCATAAACCCTACAACACATAAGGCCACGCCTAAAGCAACGTTAAACCAGCCGATAATACAGAATAGCAATACGGCAATCCAACCGCCGACAACTTGATGATCAAAAACGGCACATCCCCATGCAGCAGGATTTAATAATGCGCCAAAACACAGTTTTTTTAATTTAACAGAATTCATAAAAAATAAAAATTTAAGTGAAACAATAATTATTCAAGTGGCGATACTCTATGAGATAAATGAGGAAAAAGCAAGAAAAATATTGCGAGAGAATAGAAAACCATCCATAATTGCCATCAAAAGAAAAGGAGAAAGCAATGCCAAGAATAGCAGAGTTTGAAAAAGTAAGTTTCGACCAATTTAATACAGCCTGGAAAGGTATATTTTTAGCCGATGACGCAGAGATAAAGCGGATATATGAGAATATAAAATTACCACAGCGTGCGACATCAGGTTCTGCGGGCTATGATTTTTTCACTCCGATAGCTATAACTTTGCATTCTAAAGAAAATCTTTTATTACCGACCGGTATCAGGGTAAAAATAGAGGAGGGATGGTTTTTAGGAATAATGCCCAAATCAGGTCTTGGTTTTAAGTATAGGTTGCAAATGGATAATACCATCGGTGTGATAGACAGTGATTACTATTATTCGGACAACGAAGGACATATATTTGTGAAATTGACCAATGACAGCAACAGTGACAAGGTTCTGGAACTAAAAGAGGGGGCATCGGTATGTCAGGGGATATTTTTGCCTTTTGGGATAACTTACGATGACAATGCGACAGCCAAGCGCAATGGAGGCTTAGGTTCGACATCAAAAAAGGAATAAAGAGTTCGCAAAAAATCAAATTTGAGCGGTATACAAAAAAGGAAGAGTGTAAAACTCTTCCTTTTTAATGAGAATCCCCGTATTATTTCTTAGGTTTAAAAGGAATAATATGCGGTTGTTCGGTTGCCGAAGCAATATTGTTTTCGATTTTTACTCCATTAATATTAATCGAAAGACATCTGCCGTTAGCGGCTTTTTTCTGCAGCGGTTTAGTAAGACTAGGCTGCGGCATAGAAAAGATTGGTGTCGGCTTAGCAATAGGCTCGGGAGGCGGAACAATTTGATCTGCATCGTTTTGCGCTTGATTGACGGAAAGTCGCGTTTGCACGGCATTACGTTTGAAGTATTTACCCAAGTCTTTGCTATAACAAAGGGTATAAATCTCTCCGCCGATAGTAGCCGTTTCCCCCAATTCTATGGGATACTCGGTTAAGACGCAACCTTCGGATTTTTTTGCAAGAGGAATATCATCCTGACAAACAGGGCGCCAGATAACCGGTTCGTAATCTTCAACTTCAATAGACCAACAAACACAAATAAATTCATGAGTGTCTAATGCATAGACTTCCACGGGATAGGCATCTTTAACCTGACATGCGTTTTCAAGCCGAGTAATAGAAAGCATATCTGCCTCGGTAAGAATGGAACGTACTTTTTTGATAACCACTTCACCGGTTGAAGTAACAACAACAGCCAATAAAGTATTTTTCCAAAAAATGAAGGCATCAGAAGTAAAGGGGACTAAATCCAGAAATTCCAGATCCATAATATCTTCATAGCTATCCATGATAAAGACCGGCATCATTGACAGAATATTTTTAATTTCTGCATCGACATACACCCAAAAAGGCAAAGAAGGAAACCGTAAAGAATTGAAAGAGGCATTACAAAGAAAAACAATACCGCCCTCACCGTATTCGTCTTCAAAAAAACTCTGGGCTTCTATAGAATTCGCAATAAATAACAAATCTTCGGCCGAAGCATATTGTTCCGGTTCTGAAATAAAACCTAAATCTTCCATAACAATAGAGTTAAAGGGTTAGACATAATTATAATTCATCACAGACAAGATACATCATCTCAAAGTATTGTGTCAACAATTTTGTCGACAAGAGTTAAAAAAAATTTACGAGCATTACATAACTTTGATTTTATGCAAAAGGACGAAGATGGCAATAACTTCCAAGCGTCCCAAAACCATAATAAAGGCGAGTAAATATTTAACAAAAGGTGTAAAACTGGCAAAACTGCCGGCAGGTCCCGTAGCTTCGGTCAATCCGAGTCCTGAGTTTGTGATATTACCGGTAACCGCCCCCAGAGCGGTAAGAAAATCGACACCGGTTATTGTAATCACCAGAGTAAAGAATACGATTGCGAATAAAAAACCTAACACCATGACAAAGACGGAAGCCACGATATTATCATCAATAATTTTACCACCGGCTTTCATAACAGCGACCTGATTAGGAGAAAGGGATGTGGTTGCATTTTTATTGAAGAAAGCGGCGATAACCTGCCACCGAAAGATTTTAACAGAGCCGGAAGTAGAACCTGTACAACCTCCGGTAAGAAAGAGGATAAAGAAAACGACGGGGACCCAACCGCCCCACTGTATAAAATCGTAAGAAGAAAGCCCCGTAGTCGTCATCGCGGAAATAACATTAAAAGATACCTGTCTGAAAGCCGTAGTAAAATCGATTTGAGCAGAAACGGCATAAATAAGGGTGATTGAAAGAATATAGAAAACAACAATTTTAAGGAAAGCGTTAACTTGTTTATTACCTGTAATAAAGGTAAGACTTCTTTTTTTAGCGATAAGGATAAAATAAGTCATAGGCAGCGAGCCGAGCAGCATAAAAATACCGATAATAGCCTCAATAGTAGGGCTGTCAAAAAAGGCGACGGAATTATTTTTTGTAGAAAGACCGCCGGTACATAAGGTAGCCAGAGCAAAGCAGATAGCATCAAACCAGTTCATTCCGGCCCATTTAAGCAAAAGAGCGCAAATAATATTGAGAAGCACATAGGTAATAATAATATCTTTAGCGATATAGCGAACTTTAGGCAAGAATTTCTCTTCTGTATCGGAGTTTTCCTTAGTAAAGATGTGCATACCGCCGATTCCCAAGAAAGGCATAAGCGCCACGGCAAAAATAACGATACCGACACCGCTGACACCATTAAGGATAGCGCGCCAAAAGAGGACGGATTTAGGCTGAGCTTCCACATCGGTTAAGATAGTAGAGCCGGTTGTGGTCAAACCGGAAGTTGCTTCAAATAGGGCATCGGCATAAGACGTAATATCTCCGTTGCCATAGAGTGGTAAAGCGCAGATAAAAGGGCAAATTAGCCAGCAAGTAACGGTAATGAGATAACCTTGCAAGATAGAGATTTTCTTAATTTTCCCATAGTTGGCAAAAAAGAGCATTCCTCCAAAAAACATAGAGAGGATAGAACATTCAATAAAAGTAACGTCAAAATGACCGGAATAATATTTGAGCACAGCGGCGGGAAGGAGCATCAGCGCGCCCCAAACAAAGATAATAAAGCCGTTAATCATCAAAACCGGTTGCCACATCAAGAAAATCCTCTTCTATTATAATCTCCAACATAATATAAGCGGTGGGTGTATTTTTCAATCGCAACAAGATTTTATCCACTTATGAAAGGAGATAAAGATAAAAAAGCATAAAAAAAGCTCCCCGAAGGGAGCCGAAATTTAAACTGCGACTTATTCAAAATAACGCTTATCCGGCGTATTAAGAAGCCATTGCTTAAATTTACACTGTTTTTGGAACGAGCCGCCGATAAATTGAAGATATTCATCAATGAGGTTTTTGATGCCTTCATCGTATTCCTCCGGTGTGTAGGAATTTCGAGCAAACAAATCAGATAAGATAATGTTTGACACCGCTTCCTCGTGAGGAATACCGTAAAGAATTTCCTGATAGTTCGGCCACCCCATATTGGAGTAGTTGACGATGATATCACGGAACTTCTCCCAGTCGGCGTTGAAAACTCCGGGCATCCCGTAACGTTCGGGCGAGGTGGATTTTGTCACGCCGTTAAAGCGCACGGTATCTTTCTTTAACGGGCCCAAGCAAGCAGCAATGTAACCCAGATAAATTTCCGATATCTTCGCTTCAGGAATGACCACTTTGGAAGTTTGAGGCAAGAAGATAGGGCAGTGCGCCAATACGAGGTTGACTTTTACCGCCGCAAATTTCTCTTGTCTGAGCTGCCACATCCACTCGGCAAGCAATCGCTTGTCGTAAAATGGATTACCTGAACAGATGACGAAAGTGACCTCTTTGAGCCCTTGAGATACGGCAAAATTGTATATCTCAATAAGGTTTCCCTCCGAGTCGTCATCATCGCTCGGAAAATAATTCCGATGGGCATAGTCCTCTCCGGTCATGAGGGACATCAAGGCTGTGTATGTGTCGTACTCCGTTTTGCGGATAAGCCCGCTAAACCGATAGTACAACTTTTGGAACAAGCCCTTATTCCCCTCCTTGCCGGAGGTCAAGAATGGCAACACTCTCCTTGTTTTTTTTGCGTAAAAACGCAAAATCTCCATTGCAAACAGCGGCGCAGTTAAGAAACCGCTGAAACAATAAAGATAAGGGTTAATCATGTTACGAGGCAAGTCGTACAACGAGCATACGACAGCCTTAGAGGTTCCCCCCTGAGCATTGGGATATTTGAATGTATCCCCGGGCTTTAATCCGCCGATTTCTTCCGCATAGCGGAGCGTTTCGGCATCAAGATTGACCTGACGAGGTTTGGCGACATTAACCCTTAACGCCATAAACTGCCGTCCGACAGCATTACAGCGATACTGGTTCAACTCCATTAATTTCTGAAAATCTTCGCGGTTCGTATCCACGAAATCATAAAAATTAGCCATAATTCCTAATTTTTTAGTTATACATATATTTTTTAGACCTCAAGAATAGCACATTTTAAAGGCAAAGTCAAACAGATAGAAAAGAAAAAGAGTGCTAAAGACAAGGCTAAAAAGAAATGCGCCACCAGATAAAAGCACTCAAAAAGGCGAATACGCTCACAAGAATAAGGACGCAGACTTGTCCTTTGCGAGGGATAGAATTGCAAAATTGCGCCAACAAAATCGCCCATGCGAGGGTAATAATAGCCACATATCGAAAATCTTGATTGCACATATACGGGTGCATTAGTCCAAAAGCGACTTGCCCCGCTAAAATCCCCATAAGCAAAACAAGCGCTAACCAAGAGTTAGTCGTTCTGTTGATAAAGCAAAAATAAATCACCACGCCCCAGAGCAACAATAAAATCGCTTTGAATATCCAGATAAGCATATAAATAAGCGGCATAATATCATCAGCACGATACGAAAAGTCCCATTGCCCGAAGAGAGCTGTTTTCGTCATGGTTTCCCATAGGTTGATGCCAAAGTCGTTATAAAACATCCGTTCATAAAACCAAGCCCCCAACGGGTTAAATCTTTGCCAATAAGAGTAAGATTTGAGAGATAAATGTTCTTGCGGTGGTACAAAATCCGCCCCGACGTGTAAGAAAAAGTGCTGATATAGCGGCCAAATCGCCAAACCGCCGAGCAGGAAAACGCAAAAGATACCGATTTCAAGCCAAGTTTGTTTGTCATTGTGTTGGATAAGCCGTAAGAGCAGGACAACCGCGGTTAAAGGCAAAACCACAATGGCGGAAAGTTTGGTGAGAGCGGCAAGTGTTGCAAAAATAAAGAGATAAATTAAGTTTTTGCGTTCGCCGTTTTGGTAATAGAGCAGGGAATAATAGATTGTCCCTGCCTGCAAAGGTAAAAGTAAGCAATCGTTATTAAAAAATCCGGAAATGGCGTTATAAGCCGGAAAGAAGATAACGAGTAACAAGCCGCAAAAATAGGGAAGTGGTTGTAATTTAAACAGCCGTAAGATTTTATTGCAAATGAGATAATACCAAAGCATATAGCAGCAAAAGGCGACTTGAGCTGTTTCCGCCGCGATTTGCATATTGTCGGTAAAGATAAGAGTAAAGCGTATTTCCGCCGCCGCCAAAAAGAAATGCAAAATCGGATGATAAGTTGAATATGACGGGCGGGTTAGGAGGGGATTTTCGTTCCAAAAAAGGAAGTTGTTATCTAAAATATACTCGATATAGTTGAAGCAAGAAGCGAAATCGTATTGAATATCGGTATGAGAGGTATTGGAGATAAGCGAAAGATTAAAGAAAAAAGCGCTAAAAATCAGGAGCAAGCCATAATCGGAAAAGTCAACATCGGCGTGGTTGCGTTTTAAAATCGGAGCAAAAGCAAGGAAAAGCACAAAAATCCAAACTCCGAAAATCTGGGCGGAGAGATAAAAAGGGAGTAAAGCCGAGATAAGAGCAATAAAGCTCCAAACAAGCCATTCTTTATTTTGCAGTTTAAGCGGGTTAAAGGTTAAAGCAACGGCAATCGCTCCCCACAGATTAAGTCCGGTGATATTAAGCTGATAGATATGTGCGATAAGTGCCAGTACGAAAAATATCAACGACGTAAGCAACAAAGAAACAATCGGAAATTTGCGATAAAAACAAGCCACCCCGCACCTCATTTCAAAAAAGCATTTAAAAACAAGTATCAACTTTTTAAATTTCAAGTCAAGTGTGAAGATAAAACTATCAAAAAAACAAGAAAATAAAAATTTCAATTGCTTAGCAAATATGAGAAAAAAAAGTGCTTGCCAGTATTTTTAAAATATGGTATTTTAAATCATATAGCATAAAAAATAAGAGGTGTGCCATGGGTATTATGGATATGTTTAATAAAAAAGACAAAAGCACAGAAGAAACATCGGTAAAAGAACAAATGAAACAAGACGCGCAAGTTGTCAATAGTTCCGAAACAGAAGTTATCGGCACGGAAAGATACAAAAGAGAAGCGCAAATTCGCCACATTAAAGATATAGTAAAAAATCCCTTAAACCAAATGCGTATAGATTTCTCCGAAAAGTTTCTAAGCGGTAATCCGAAAGATTATACGGAAAGTTATGTAAGAGAATTGCATAAAAAAATAGCGCCGATGTTTGACGAAAGCGAAGAAAAAAAGCAGATATACGCCTCTCATCAAGAAAATTTCGAACATTTCTTAGCCACCGGTGATATAAAAACGCCTCTGAATTTGCAAGATGAAGAATCACAATTTTTCTGGGGAGTTGCCTTAGGTTTATATGCGATACATCCGGAAATACAATCAAAGTGGGACAGAAAGAATCAAGCTCAACGCATATCCAAAAGTACGATTTGGCGGCGCATAGCATCTTCGTCGTACATGCAACAAGAATTGCAAAGACACGCCATGATAGTAGAGCAAGCCGTAGACAATCAAGATACCAAATTGGTATGGAGTGAGAATGGTTATCCGAACATCAGTTATTGCTTTATACCCGATAAAAACATAATTATAGATGACATGTTATGGACATTGGTAACCGGTGTGGATGCGGCGGCAACGGCGATGAACCATGAGATAGCACACTCTAAAGGAACGCAATTTCATAAAAGTAAGCGGATGGAAGAAATAGACAAGCGCCAAGACGCGTTAATTAAGGAGATGAACGAATGTGCCCAACGCAACGACATAGATGGTTGGAAGAAAGCGGCAAAAGAAGCGACGCGTTTAAAAGTAGAATACACCTATCGTTTTTATTTCTTTGACGAATTGGAAAACATGTATGCGAACCGCTATGCGGTAAATTTCGGTGGTGATTTTGATAGAGCCCACTTAAACGAATTGGAATCAGATATTAATGTCGGAAGAAAATATCTTGAACCGTTAAGTATTGAAGAAGCTGAAAAAGAACTAAAAGAAAGTGCGGAAAAACGCATTGCGCACGTTAAAGCGATAGCGCGAAACAGCTTTTTTGCGAACAATAAAATTATCAATGAGTTAAAGAAAGAGGAATGGCACAGTTTACGCTTATATCCTGAATTATTGAGCGGTGTGGACAAAGACGGCCGCAAGATGAGTGCCGGTGAATGTTTTGAAAAGATAAGAGAAATTTGTAATAAGTTTGAAGATTCGCAACCGAATAAAGGATTAAAAGAATTAAATGCCACTTTATACAAAAAGAGAATGACAACAATGAGCCGTCGCCGAGTTGACATGGTGGATGACTTTTTTGATATGTTTGTGGCACCGCATATGGAAGAGATTTATCAAAAAGCGGATGAAAACTTAGAGCAGCAAGTTGAACAATTGCAAGATGTAATTAAGCAACTACAAGAACAACAGCAACAAGGTCAAAGCGGACAGCAACAAGGCCAAAGCGGTCAGCAACAAGGTCAAAGCGGACAGCAACAAGGTCAAAGCGGTCAGCAACAAGGTCAAAGCGGACAGCAACAAGGTCAAAGCGGACAGCAACAAGGTCAAAGCGGTCAGCAACAAGGTCAAAGCGGACAGCAACAAGGTCAAAGCGGACAGCAACAAGGCCAAGGCGGACAGCAACAAGGGCAGGACGGTCAGCAACAAGGGCAGGACGGTCAGCAACAAGGGCAAAGCGGACAGCAACAAGGCCAAAGCGGTCAGCAACAAGGTCAAAGCGGACAGCAACAAGGTCAAGGCGGCCAGCAACAAGGTCAAGGCGGTCAGCAACAAGGTCAAGGCGGACAGCAGCAAGGTCAAGGCGGACAGCA
>CASDOS010000012.1 GCA_949282205.1 uncultured Alphaproteobacteria bacterium
TAACCAACAGGTTAATCCGTGGCCTTGGACAGAGCTGCATTGATAGCTGCCGTTATTGGTACATGCTGTTTCTGAGGTATAGTAATTTGATGCGCATGCATAATTGCATTGGTAGCATATTTGATTACCGTTATAATCGCCGGTTTCTTCTTTACTTAATGTAAATCCTGTTCCGGCGGCGTCACAGGTGGTTTCTCCTGTTTCACATTGTAAAGCTACGCATTTGCCGCAAGTCTTTCCTCCCGATTGTCCGCTGGTTTCAACTTTCCAACCATTCGCTCCGCCAACGCCGCAATCGCTCGGATCTTGTATGGATGTGTCGTAACCTGTGGGGCATTGAGCATCACCTTCTCTTTTCCAACAACCGGAGCCTGGGGCACTTTCGCTACATATATAGCCTCCTGCCGTACAGGTTGCTTCACTGGTGTATTGGTAATCACTCGGGCATTGTTCGTTGCGGTAGCATCTTCCGCTTCTATCCGGTAAGATGATTTCATCGCATACTTTGCCGGCAGGACAGCTTCCAGTATTCCAGCCAGATGCGCACTTGTATGTACATTTATAGCAGGTTACATCTCCAACTTTGGTTTCATCTTGGCTTGTTGTGTATCCTGTGTCAGCTGATACGCACGGATTGGTGCTGGGATATTCAATAGGACATTGCTCTGAGCCTGTACGACGATAGCAGGTTTGTCCGTTTTCTTGTATTGCGGTACAGATGTATCCGCCTTCTTGACATTTTTGTTCTTGCTTAAAAGCGTGAACTTCATCGCATTCAAAACTACAGCTTTGGCAGATGTTGTCACCGCTGTATGAACCGGTGTTTTGGACTGTTCCTTTGGTGAAATTTCCGTCTTGGCAGATTTGATTTATACTTGTATTTGTCGGACATTCTTTGGGACTGCAACTTCCGCATGCCGTATCGCCGTTATAACGCGTTGTGTCTTGTTTATAATTCCAGCCATTCGCGCCAGAGGTGCCGCAGTCAGTCACACTTTGATATTTGCTGTCAAATCCGCTTAGGCATAGTAACTTTGTACATTCACCGCAGTTTAATTCTCCCGATAGACCGTGATTTGTATAACTCCACCCTAAAATACCTTGTACACCGCAATCGTCTACGCTTTGGTAATCAGTACTACCAAATTCGCATTGTGCAGGGCCATCTTTGATGTAACATTTTCCCGATTGTACACAGGTGTAACCAGGATTTTGTTTCTCACAATTTTCTTTGTTGTCATATTCGCCGTTTTCTGGTTTACATTTGTCATCGTCATCATCATCGTCTAACAATAAATATGCACCCGCTGCGGCGCCTGCGCCAAGCAACCACCATGCCGCAGGCGATACTTTTGTTTTTTCTCCCGCTATTACGGCACATATCGGATCATTGTCATCATGACAGGCTACTTTCGTGCTGGCTCCGAATTTTAATAATAGTGTGTAGGCATTGCTGTCTTGGGCTTTTTGCGCAAGGCATAAGGCCGTGTTGTGGTTGCGATCCTGCAAATTTATATATCGCTTGAACTGTTGTAGTCTGGTTATGTTACCGGTTCTTGCCCAGTCATATAAATGCGCAGGTGTTAATCGCGTGGCTGCTTCTGCTGTTCCTATATATAAGCTACATAGAAAACTGATTATTCCTAATACGAAACTGGCACGTTTTTTTATTTCAATCATAAGTATCTCCTCTGTCCCGATGTTCTTTTTCTTGTGGGGACGATATGTTTGAATGCACAAAAATCGGCGCATAAGATACACCTTGCAACTTTTTTATCATATAAAATTTTATTTGTAAAGATATTTTTTTGTATAAGTTTTGTTTTTTTAAAGTCTAATTTTTAAAAGGTACTTTGAAGAGTTAATATTTCGTTAATCCCTCTAATTATTCAAACGAATCGATTTAGATGTTTTAACTTTTTATTAATTTATTTTGTCTGTTTGTGGACAAAACTTTTGGAAAATTACCCCTAGTCAATTAACTCGCCTTTTTTGATACCATATAATATGCTTCTTTGCATCCAACCTTCTATCTGATTTTCAAACTCTAACCGGCAAAATGACGGACCGCATTTCTTGATTTTGGCTACTACTCCGTTTTCGGCACGGGCTATAACATCCGAATTTAAACTGTCTTTTTCGTAGATGTTATTTTCTCCGTTTTCTATTATCAAAGCGTAACGCGTGTTGGTTAAGAGATTTTTGCGTATCCATGTTTCTGTTCCTTCATAATCCCTGATTTTTCGCCATTGATCGTATTCGGCAATGATTTCTACGGGATGATTTTGCTGTTGGTAAATCCATTCTATCGGATAGCGAATATTCGGACCTGAACGGGCATTCACTTTATCGGCGCGCATCGCTACAAAACGTGTTTCTTCCGGTGATAATTCATGTATCGTAACGGCTTGAGCTCTTAAAGTGATGATAAAACTTAAAATTGTTAAGATTAATATCCGCATTTCTTCCTCAAATCTCTTTGTTCTTTTTTTACTCTAAGGATTAGCGGTTAAAAAAGATTTAAGTTTGGTGAAAAAATCTTACGATTTGATGTTGGAAAACTATCTTTAGAACTTGTACTTAACACCTAAGTCAAAGAGCTGAGGATCGTTCTTTTGAATGAGGTAGTTGTACTTCGCATATAAAGATATGTCTTTGTATTCGTAGTCAACAGCCGCTTCAAGCACAGCTCGGTCACGTTGATACA
>CASDOS010000013.1 GCA_949282205.1 uncultured Alphaproteobacteria bacterium
AAGTTGCCCAAGCAAAACCCTTCAGCGAGCTACCCGAACAAAACCTCTTGGCAAGCCACCCGAGTAAAGCCTCTCGGCAAATTACCCGAGCAAAACCTCTCGGCAAGTTGCCCAAGCAAAGCCTTTCAGCAAGTTGTCGGAGAAAAATCTCCAAACGAATTACCCTGCTAAAACTTTTCACGCGTCATCTTACCAAAACTTTTCATAAGCTAACAGCGAAACTTTTTTTTATGTATCATCATCACCCGAGCAAAACCTCTCGGCAAGTTGCCCAAGCAAAACCCTTCAGCGAGCTACCCGAACAAAACCTCTCGCCCTATATACTCTCACCGCTAAATACACTCAGGTATCTCAAACCAATGCAGGTGTTTCTGTCAACTCCAAGCTATTAAACCAATAACTCTTTACAACAACAAGCACAAGCCAAGCATAACACCTATCACCGCCCCTATTTATCTGAGGATACCCCTAAAGCGGCAAGAAGTGACAAGAAAGATAAAGACTAAGCCACTTCACCGGTAACCGGATCAACTGTTTCCTCATTTATATCATCGCCGATAAGTTCAGAGGTGAGATGTCCGGCATCTGCACGAATTTTGCGTTCAATTTCATCAGCAAGCGCCGGATTATCGCGCAAAACTTGTTTAGCATTTTCACGTCCTTGCCCGAGTTTTTCGCCATTATAGGAGAACCACGCCCCGGCCTTTTCAACAATACCAGCCTTAACGCCAAGGTCAATCAACTCGCCAACCTTAGAAATCCCCTCACCGTACATAATATCAAAATCAACTGTTTTAAAAGGAGGAGCAACTTTATTTTTAACAATTTTAACGCGTGTCTGACTACCGATAACATCTTCTTTATCTTTAATAGCGCCCACTCTGCGAATATCCATACGAATAGAAGCATAAAATTTCAGCGCATTACCACCGGTCGTTGTTTCCGGATTACCGAACATCACACCGATTTTCATACGAATTTGGTTAATAAAGATAATCAGCGTATTTGAACGAGAAACGGTAGCGGTCAATTTCCGCAGAGCCTGACTCATCAAGCGTGCCTGCAATCCCATATGGGAGTCACCCATTTCGCCTTCAAGTTCAGCCTTTGGTACGAGAGCAGCGACCGAGTCAACGACCAACACGTCGATTGCCCCGGAACGAACAAGAGTATCGGCAATTTCCAACGCCTGTTCACCGGCATCAGGTTGGGAGATTAAGAGGTTATTTATATCGACACCGATTTTTTTGGCATACGAAGGGTCAAGAGCGTGTTCTGCATCAACAAACGCGCAAGTACCGCCTTTTTTCTGCGCCTGAGCAATAACGCTCAAAGCCAAAGTTGTTTTACCGGAGCTTTCGGGACCATAGATTTCGACGATACGTCCCTTCGGCAAACCGCCGATACCCAGAGCGATATCAATACCGAGGGAACCGGTAGAAATAGCCTCAATATCAATTTTAGTGTCTTGTCCGAGACGCATAATAGAGCCTTTACCGAAAGCTCGTTCAATTTGGCTCAGCGCCGCTTCTAACGCTTTGTCTTTTTCCATATTAAAACCTCTTAAAAAATAATCATGAGAACGTTACTGAGGCGATTATGTTCTGTTTTTGTTCGATTTGCAAGTATTTTTTTTGCTTTTCCGCAATTTTTTTAATATATCGCCTCAAAACAAGCGGATAGACAAATTTTCGAAGTAAAAAAAGCTCTCATTTAGGATAAATTACCGCAATGGTAACAAAACTTTCACACACCCCATACCTAAAAGATAAAAAAAAAGGTTTACAAATGACAATTAATTCTGTAAGAACAAGGATAGTTAGTTTCAAAAAACATACTGTAAAAAAGAATTATATGAGGTAATTATACATGACAGTTGAACCACTTATGGCAGGTAAAAAGGGCCTGATTATGGGTCTTGCCAATGATAAATCAATCGCTTGGGGAATTGCTCAGGCCTTAGATGCACAAGGTGCGCAAATCGCCATTTCCTACCAAAATGAAGCCCTGGAAAAGAGAGTTGTACCTTTGGCAGAAAAACTATCCTATGCACCGACATTGATAAAATGCGATGTAACCGATTCTGCATCTGTGGAAGCATGCTTTAAGGAATTAGGTGAAAAATGGGGAAAAATAGATTTCGTGGTTCACGCCATTGCGTTTTCGGATAAAGACCAATTAAAAGGTCGCACCATAGATACAACCCTGGCAAACTTCACCAATACGATGCATATTTCATGCTATTCATTTTTAGAAGCCTGCCGTTGCGCATCTCCGTATATGAATGAAAACGGTTCAATCGTTACCTTGACCTATTTAGGTTCGGAACGCGTATTACCAAACTACAACATCATGGGTGTAGCCAAAGCTGCGTTAGAAGCATCCGTTCGCTATGCTGCGGTTGATATGGGACAACAAAAAGTTCGCGTCAATGCGATTTCTGCCGGTCCGATAAAAACTTTAGCAGCATCCGGTATTGGCGACTTCCGCAAAATATTGCGTTGGAACGAGTTAAATGCCCCATTGCAAGCTAACGTTACCCAAGAACAAGTCGGTCGCGCGGCTTTAGCGTTGTTATCACCTCTTGGAGAAGCGATTACGGGTGAAATTGTACACGTTGATAACGGTTACAACACGATTGCGATGGTAAATATTCACAATACACATGAATCATCGGAAGTATTGGCAGAATTTTAATTGCGGTTCCCAAAAATTTAAGCCCCTCCGTTACTGATCTGTACCCCAGAAAGTGGAGGAAAAAAGGAAATCCCCTTTGAAAAAAATATTCAAAGGGGAATTTTTTTGTTAAACTCACACAAAAGGAGATAAGAATGAGCAAAATAAGATTTAGTAAAGAAGAACAAGCCAG
>CASDOS010000014.1 GCA_949282205.1 uncultured Alphaproteobacteria bacterium
ACCTGCTTCCCTGAATATCTGATTTGCGGTTTTTCCTTGTCGGCTCAATAACACCGCTCGCCTTTTGAAGGCTTGCGTGAAAACGAGTGTCTTGTCGCTTACTTTTTCTACCGCTATTAATGTTCTTAATCTGGCTTGTTTTTCTTTACTAAATCTTATTTTGCTCATTCTTATCTCCTTTTGTGTGAGTTTAACAAAAAAATTCCCCTTTGAATATTTTTTTCAAAGGGGATTTCCTTTTTTCCTCCACTTTCTGGGGTACAGATCAAGCTAATCTGTGGGCTCTTTTTTGTGATTTAGGTTTATCTTAAAACGCATATTGGAAATTTAATAGGGCGGAATGGGTATTATAATTGTTTCTTATTTGCCCATAATAACCTATATATGCACTCCATTGGTCTTGTTTGCTTAATTCAATCCCTAAATTAATCTCGGTCGCATATTTGGAGATTTTATCGGTGTTTATACGATAATAATTATCGTTGATGAAGGCGTTTATATTGGTGTTTGCTTGAGTGAAGTCATATAAAGCCGAGATTTTTATTTGCGGAATAAGTTTATATTCCGGCGGCAAATCTATTTCTTTTGCCAGTTTGGCACTCATTATACCGGTTAAGAAGTTTTCATTATTGTCTGAGAGATGTATATTTTGAGCATCCGTGTACGCATTATTCCAAATATGCATGTATCTTAATCCAACTTCCGGCGTCAGGTAAGCAAAATTGTATCCGCTTAACAGTTGGCTGCTGATGGTTTGGAAATTATATTTGCTTAAATCGTTTTCATCAAATCTGGTGTGTGAATACATGATTGCGGTGTTGGCATACCATGAGGAGGGTTGGTATTCTCCATAGATAAATCCCGAATGTGTATGTGCATCGGTGTTATATTTTATTCCTTCAATATCGTTGTCTAAATAGCTGTAGCCAATGCCATATTTGAATTGTTTTTCTTTTTTTTCATACCCCAACATTATACCATTGTTATTGGTGTCTAAATATTCGGAATGTCCGGTTAAACTGTTTATCCAAAGGGTGGTATTGTTTTTAGGATTGATTTGTTCTCCGCTAAGGTTTGTGTTAATTCCTCCGGCGGTGCGCGAAGTTAGGCTGTTTAACAACATATCCGTGTTTTGTCTTACAATATTAATCGGCGAAATGTTTAGGCGATAAGTTTTGTCGTTCTGATTGGGATTCCGTACAAATAGGTGTAGGGTGGAATCTTTTTGAATACTGTAATCTTGCAGGGTGTTGCCGTCTTCCAATACTTTTCCGGCAAAGACTAATTTTTGTTGATCCGGCGCAATGCCTTCTTTGTCTTGAATTTTTGCTTTGACATCTTCTATTTTGTCGGTGGGTTCAACCTCTAAGGTAATATGTTTGCCTGTTAAGGTTTTTACGAAAATTTGCATGGCCCAAGCGGTGTTTGACGAGCACATCAGTAAAAAGAGTATGAGAAGAATTTTTTTCATGACTTATCCTTTGAGGTATGTGTTAGAATAATAAAATGTTGGTTTGTTGCTTTTATCATACGATTGATATAGCTGTATTCGTTCTTTAATCTACTGTAAAAAAATGGTCAAATCAAATATTATTCTTGTCAATAGTTTGGAGGAGTGTTTTTGATGGTGATGAATGGTTTTATAAAGGGCTTGCGGATTTTTTTATGCTTGACGCAATATAAAAAATGTGATATGGTCGTGGTCGCTTTAATATATTTATGAATTAATTATCGTTATGGAAAATTTATTATTTTTTGCAGCGATTGCTATGCTAGGTATTAGCGTCGTGTTGTTTTTTATTCAGCAAATTGTGTGTTCAGGAAAAGATTTGGATATCTTTAAGCAATTACTTAAGGATAAAAATTATCCTGTTGAAATTAGCGATAAAAATATCTTGTCAAGGTTTCCTGCTGGATTGGATGATTTTAATCTTTGTTGGGTTAAGACAATTTTTCGGAAAAAAACAAATACAGAAGAAAATCTTCTACATCATGCCAAATGGTTGGGAAGATGCGGCGGATTTGGGTTGTTTCTGTCGTTTTCAAAATTACCTCCAATCTTTTCGGTACTTTTAGCGATTATGTTTGCTTTAAGTATTGTGGGAGTCTATCGCGGTTTTATTTCCGGCTTTTTTGAAATGAAGACGTTTAAAAAGGCGTGGCTGCTGTATAAAACGCAACAAAAAGAACAAGGTTGATTAAAAAAGTTTTTTTATGGAGTGCTCTAATGGCGCTCCTTTTTTTGTGGTTGACGGAAAGAATTGCTTATGATACATTACGCTTAGTTAGAGTATTTTTATGAACTTAAAATTTTTTGGTTATGAACGACTTATTATTTTATGCAGCCGTTGTTCTGCTTGCGATTAGCGTTATTTCTTGCATTGTTTACAATGTGGTGTATTGGACTAATAATCTCAGACTTTTTGAGAGCTTGCTGTTTGATGAAAATTATCCTTTTGAAATTACTAATGAAACTGAATTTGCTAAAACTTCTGAAATTGAGGACTTTTGTGGTAGGTGTTGGGCTAAAACTGCTTTTCGGCATAAAACAGAGGGTGAGAAAAAATTGGATAATCTCATTACCGGAAACGGTCTTTTCGGTGGGTTAGCCTTGTTTCTTTATTTTGTGCCGGCTGTTTGGGGCGTCTTTGCCGGATTCATCTTGGCGGTGCTGTTGCAATATGTATACAGAAATATTATCTTTGCTGTGGGGCATATTGTCGCATGGAGAAAGGCGCGTCGTATTTATTGGCAATATCAAAAAGGTGAGCTGTAAACAAATGAAACTTGAAGAGGGGTGCTTTAGCGGCACTCCTTTTTTATGTCCTAACTATGGGCGATAATGTCGGCTGTGATTAACGGGATAATGCTTGCCAGGTCTTTTAACGATAGTTCAACCTGATAACCAATCATGCCGGCGCTGAAAATAATTGTCGCAAAGTCTAGCGCGGTTTGGTGTGCAACGGTTTTAAACTGCTTTTTCATACCAATCGGAGAGCAACCGCCGTGTATATAGCCGGTTAGGGGGAGCAATTCTTTTTGTTTTAACATTTCTACAGATTTTTCTCCAACTGATGTGGCGGCTTTTTTCAAATCCAATTCCTCGGCAACAGGGAGCATAAACACATAATGCGTGCCACTCTTGCCGGTGGTTACAAGCGTCTTAAACACTTGCGCGGGGTTTTGACCAAGCGCTGTGGCAACTTCTGTTCCTGATATGGCGGAGGTGTTAGCGTAGCTGTATGTTTTATAAGCTATTTTATGCTTATCCAAAATTCTCATCGCATTGGTTTTTACATTGGACATGGTGGTAAAACTCCCTTGATTTTTTTTGTTTATGTGCGTGGTATACGGCGCTCTGTTTTATTTGTAAAGTACTTTTTTTTGAACAATAAAAAAAGACACCCGTGTTGAAGGTGTCTTTTTATAGGCTAGTTGTTTTGGGTTATATCCAAAACACCGGAGCGATACAGGCGCAGTCGTTTAAGTCTTTGTGATAAAACTTAGCTTGCGTCTGCTCAGGATAGTACAAAAAGCACACAATTGAATTCGGCATAACGAGATTGGAGGTAAATATAAAATGCTTTAATATGGTTATATTCGTTCCAAATCTTTTATT
This sequence comes from uncultured Alphaproteobacteria bacterium, assembly GCA_949282205.1. Taxonomy (GTDB): domain Bacteria; phylum Pseudomonadota; class Alphaproteobacteria; order RF32; family CAG-239; genus CAG-267. The sequence goes on from CASDOS010000014.1 coordinate 3,620, forward strand.
ACGCACTCTTTCAGATGTCCCGAAATCCAAATTCTCTACCCGATTGACTAAATCGAGAAATACCGGCTCGACCAGTTTTAACTCCTCTTGCGAGGGAAGAAAACAATCTCCTTTGCTTAAGCCGTTTTCTGCATAATTTAAGCAATGATTAAGAGCTATAATGTCAATTTGATGCTTTTTTGCGAGTTCTTGCAGTTGGAAACTATTTTGTTTACCGGATGTTCCTTGTATGTCATAGAGGGAAAAATGATTGTTTTGACTGAAATCTTGATTACTCATGAAATCATCATATTTCCACCCATGAAACGCAAAGCATAGGGCGCGTTTGCCTATCGGCGCATCGTTGTCGGGATTTTTCCAGCCGATGATGCCGGTGATTTCTTGATTTAGTCGCTTGGGGCTGATATCACCATTAGCGTACAAATAATCCAGAGCTTTAGCTGAGGCTAAATTTTGCGTGTAGCGCTCTGCGATTGAAGCGTGTTGCGGTTGTGGATCTTTGATTTCTGTTACGCCCAGTGGACTGGAGACTTTTACAACCCCTCGCGTTTCGTCTTTGCCATAGCTGCCGTCGGGATAAAAATAGTAAGGATAGCCAAGTTGACTTCCGATTGCATTTAATTTGCGGATAATAATTTTTACACTTTTTTCCATGATAATTGAATTTTAGAATAATTTTTATACGGTTGCGGACATTAATGTATTGCTTTTGTTTCGTCAAGTTCTTTTTGCGTGTCGAAATTGTTTTTTTTATGTGTCGGTTGGTCATTCCGATAAAAAAAAGAAAGTCTTTGCCGTTGAGGGCAGAGACTTTCCGTTTGGTTTTATGCAGCTAGATCAACTTGCCAAAGCGCAGGTTGAAAATTTGCTTTGCGGTTTCGGTCAGACCGTGAATCCTGCGGTAAAACAGAATCATAGCAATTTTCCCGAACTCAACAAAACTTTTTTCCACCTCGGCATCAAAGCGATTATCGCTTATATAGCCTTTTAAGAATTCTTCGTCATTTAGGCAGATAAGTTCAATCTGTTCTGCCGGATTTAAAACTCTTGACTGCGCAGCGGCAACCTTGTTGCTTAAACTGCATATAATTTCCTGTTTCATAAAAATATAAAAAAAATTTGGTTATTGAGCTTTTAGTATAACGTTTTTTCTTAAGCTCCGCAACAAAAAAATACTTTCGTCGCGTTTAGGAAAACTAAATTGTTTAAATCAGGCGATTTCTCTTGCAAAAAGTACTTGCAATTTAAAATTATTTTGCTATATTTCCCTCTGTCCTTGCTGTAGAAAATCGTTTCTACGGCTATACATTAATTTTGTTGAGAATCCATAAGGAGATTTTTTTAGATGACTAAATACGAAAGTATGTTGATTGCACGTCAGGATCTCGGTCAATCTCAAGTTAATGACATTGTTGCAACTTTGTCTGAAGCTGTTAAAAAAGAAGGCGGCGAAGTTGTTAGTGTTGATAACTGGGGCTTGAAAAACCTGGCTTACCGCATTAAAAAGAACCGTAAAGGTTACTATGTTGTTTTGAATATTTCAGCTCCGGCTAATGCTATCTTTGAATTTGAACGCTTGGCTCGTTTGAACGAAGATATTATCCGCTATATGACGGTTAAAGTTGAAGAATTTAGCAGCAAAGATGATAAAGCTGCTGATGAAGCTGCGCAATAATAGGAGATGGAATAATGGCTAATAAAGCATTTTTTAAAAGAAAAAATTTTAGCGATAATTCTAATTTTGTTATTGATTATAAAGATACAAAGTTTCTTTCTCGCTATATCTCGGAAAAAGGCAAAATTATGCCTAGCCGTATTACTAACGTAACCGCAAAAACTCAAAGAGAAATCGCTCGTGCTATCAAACGCGCACGCTATGTCGCTCTCTTGCCGTATGTTGCTAACTAAGGAGATGGAACAATGGAAATCATTCTTTTGGAACATGTCGAAAAATTAGGCAAAATGGGCGATAAAGTTCATGTTAAAAACGGTTACGCTCGTAACTACTTGTTGCCTCAAAATAAAGCATTGCGTGCTACTGAAGCTAATGTTGCTTATTTTGAAAAACAACGCGCTGAATTAGAAGCTCGCAATAAGGCTCTCTTTGAAGAAGCTAACAAAAAAGCTGAAGAATTGAAAGGTTTTTCTGCTGTTGTTATTCGTCAGGCCGCAGAAACTGGACAACTCTATGGTTCTGTTACTATTCGTGATATCGCTCATGCTATTAATGAATCCGGTGTCGCTTTGGAACGCCGTTTTGTTTCTTTGGATAAACCGATTAAATATTTGGGCGTTTATCAGGTTAAATTGAGCTTGCACCCGGAAGTTTCTCAAACTATCTTGGTTAATGTCGCAAGAACTGCCGATGAAGCGAAAAAACAAGAAAAGGCTTATAATAATCAGTCTGCAGAGGCTGCCGTTAAAGCCGAACCGCAACAGGCTGAGGCTGCCAACTAAGCCTGTGCTTATTGGTGCTTGCTCTCCTTGATGGCAGAGTGACTTAACTATTGGAAGAGTCGTTGATTTGTTTGACGGCTCTTTTTTATTGCTTCTTTGCGGCAAAGCTTATATAACTCGTCATCTTCGTTGTCCGCAAAATATCTTTTCGCACTTGTTAGCGTGCTCAACGCTCTTAACTTATGGCTTTTTCAATTGAATACTTATTGGGAGCAGGAGTGTTTGGTTTGACTTTTTTTTTAATACGAAAATTCTTGACTTTTTATCTAACGTGACTATGATAAGACGAAATTACTAATTATTAATTCTTTATAGATATGAAAAAATTTTTGTTTTTTTTAGGACTGTTCTTGTTAATGGTTTACAGTTTCCGCAGTTGTGAAGATGCCGGACCGCGTACTTTGGAGGCCTATGGACTTGCTCAATACAATCCCGATGGTCCGTCTTTGACTATTCATGATGAACTGGATACCATACATAAACCCAAAACGTATATGACGACATACGCTAAAATGGGGTGGTGTGGGGAAGAAATTGACTGGAATAAAAAAATCTATGTCTATGTTACGGAAAGTTATGTTTCTGTTATATCTAACGTTAATTTAGACAGAGCTAATGCTCTGCAGTTTTTCTGCGCAAAATTGGCTTACCATAATTTTATCCGTTCCTTTACTCCTTGGGTGATGTTTGTTATAGGGTTTATCGTACTGCTTTTGTTTATACACGGAACGCAACTTGTGGAAAAGGGAAACCCTCGCGGGCTAAGAATTGTTAATTCTATTTGGTGGGGAATCTTGATTGTTTTTGTCTTTAATTTCTTTCATTTGTTTGATTTTATGGCACAAAACAAAGACAGTAATCCCGTTGTGGTTTCTGTTTCGGATGATGATTTATCGCTTAATCTTGATGTTGTTACCGGACAGGAATTTGAAGATGTGGCCTTGAAAACGTTTTATGAGTGGGAAGGAAACTTTATTGCGTCTTCTTCTAAACTTAGAGATACGGATGTTGCTCTTATGAAATGTTCTTATCTGGACGCTTCAAAATTGTTGGTTAGAACTATAGTTCTCCTTACGCTTATTTGTTTGGGTATTTCCGCGCGAAAACAAACTAAAAGCTTTGCCAGAAAACTATCTGAGGAAAATAAGCAAACATCAAACAATGGTGATTCCGAAACTAAGAGTTAATCTTACTAAAATCTTACAGAAAGCATCGGTCTTGTACCGGTGCTTTTTTGTTTGAAAAATACCAACGCGTTTTATATGAAGGTATCGTTTTATGGACTTTTGAAAAAAAACTTTGACAGATTTCAGTTGATTTTTACGTTTTTTTGTGTCTATACTCGGCTTAATTAAAAATTATTGTGTCTTTAAAATTTATGCTTATGAATGATTTTTATGTTCCTTTACGACAGGAGTTTTTAGATGCGCGTTTTATGCGTGCTTGTTTGAGTAAATACTTGTATGATAGCGGATATTACTGTTGTGATGTCTTTTTTGCGCAAGTGCGGTTTAAATCCGATAAGCAACCTAAATCTTTTCAAAATGATTTGGGGTTTAATCTTGTTTATGAAATGCTGGCCTATAAGCCTAAAGATGGGTGGAATTGGAAGCGTTTGACTGAAGAATGGTTTCCTTCTATCAATTTGGCAAAGTTGCCCGAACAACGTAATGTTAATATTAAAACATTTGTTGAATTAGCTCCTTATGAGACCGGAGATAGATATGATCGCAGAGCAAAGTATCTGAAGAGGAAACTTGATGAAAATCTTTTGTGGGAAGATGAATTGGCTCAAAAGTTCGATATTATTAAAGTCTATTTCGATATCCTTTCAGGGCAATTCTTTTTCAGACCGTTTGAAATTGAAAGTTTTCACCCTTATTTTCAAGGAGACAGGTTTGATTGGGACGGGGATTTTGTTGAAGGTTATCGTGATAAGCCAAATGAAAAACGAGCTTTTTGCAAATGGCTCAGCCGATATTATCAAGACGATTGGTATGAGTATTGTCTTTATGATCCGGATTATATTAAAGTCGGGTTTAATTGCGTTTATAAAATTGGGCGCGAGCCGTATTATGAACAGCAGCATAAAGTAGAGGATAAACGGCAATGGGTTAAAAACGAACATTTGCTTGTTGAAGATGTGCCGGTGTCGGCGTTGCTTTCTCCGCTTGAAATTGTGCAGACCTTGTATTGGATTCATACTTCAAAGTGGCACAGGACATATCATAGGTTTATGGATGTTTTTGACATTAATAAACTTGTGATTTGGGGATATTCTGATACGAGTTGGTTATGGAATGAGCGGTTTATCAATCCCAATAACGACGTTTATGCGAATCGAGCTTTCTTCTATACGGGGAATGTCTTGGAACTGACGACGGAACTTAAGGTGGATATTGCTAATTTACGCCAAGATATCTATAAGTTGGCGTCGGCGACGGAACGAGGATTTTCTATGTTGACGGGCATGTTGCATGATATTTCTCGACAGATGTATCGCATGAGTTGTTGCCAAATTCAAGCTAAATGGGATCATTTTTCCGCATTTGCTCGTGCTCATTGGCCTAATGAAGGGCAAAATTATTTGCAAACGGGACTTATTTTGAATGTGCTTCCATATGATGAAATGCCTGTAGACTTTATGAGAACTTACGAGACAAATTTGCTGAGACGTAGTGAGGCGCGAATGGAACAAATGTTTGCTCATCTTGAAGGTGAGGGTTCTGCTTCAGCGGAAATAAAACGTTTGACACAAGATTTTAAGCAGAAATATCAAGATTATGTTAATGCGCTTAATCAACTTTCTACTTTAAAGAAGAAACTTGATACGGAACATGTTCTTTCTCTTGATGATGTTATCAATTTGCAAAAACTTGCTGAGTAATTTTATTAGCGGCTGTTTCCTTATCGGAAACGCCGCTTTTGTGTTATATACTTACAAAAGAGTAGGGCTATCGTTATCAAAGAAAACCCCGCCATTGTGACGGGGCTTCTCTTTTTTTATTATTGATCTAAGAAAGAACGTAATTTCTTACTGCGGCTCGGGTGCTTCAATTTTCTTAATGCCTTTGCCTCAATTTGACGAATACGCTCTCTGGTGACATTAAATTGCTGTCCAACTTCTTCCAATGTATGATCCGTATTCATACCGATACCGAAACGCATACGCAATACTCTCTCTTCTCTTGGGGTAAGGGAAGATAAAATGCGGGTGCAGGTTTCTTTTAAGTTGGAATGAATTGCGGAATCAATCGGCTGTAATGCGTTTTCATCAGCAATAAAATCACCCAATGATGAATCTTCTTCATCTCCGACCGGAGCTTCAAGGCTGACCGGTTCTTTGGCTATTTTCATGACCTTACGGATTTTATCAACCGGCATCGACAATCTCTTTGCCAATTCCTCCGGTATCGGCTCTCTGCCCATTTCCAAAGACATTTGGCGTGAGGTTCTTACCAATTTATTTATTGTTTCAATCATGTGTACCGGAATTCGGATGGTGCGGGCTTGGTCGGCTATGGAACGTGTGATTGCCTGACGTATCCACCATGTCGCATAGGTCGAAAACTTATAGCCTCTGCGGTATTCAAATTTATCTACGGCTTTCATCAAACCAATATTACCTTCTTGGATTAAATCCAAAAATTGCATACCGCGGTTGGTGTATTTTTTAGAGATAGAGATAACTAATCTTAAGTTTGCTTCAATCATCTCTTTTTTAGCACGGTCTGCTTCTCTTTCGCCACGTTTAATGGTATCTACCATTTTACGATATTCTGAAATCGGCAAACCGCATTCTTTGCTCATTTCCGCCAAAGAGTTACGCAATTCCGTTATTTCTTCAAGGTTATCTTTGATGAAGTTTTGCCAATGCTTATCTTTCTTTTCAGCCATCTTTTCAACCCAGTGCGGATCTAATTCGGAGCGTTGGTATGCTTCCAAGAAATCTTCTCGCTTAACCCGGCAATTTAAGGCCAAGCGCATCAGCTTTCCTTCAACTCCCATCAAACGACGGTTTAATTCGTTTAATTGTTCAACCAATTCTTCAACACGAGCTGAGTTTAAGTGAATAGAACTCATTAATTCTATCAATTCTTTTTTGATATTCGTGTATTTCTTTTCCAGCGAGGGCTGTGCCTTTCTTCCGGCTAAAATCGCTTTCATGCGTTGGCTTTGAATACGGCTTAATTCATCATAGTAGCTGGATATCTTGTTTAAAATATCCAACACAGGCTCAAATAACGCACCTTCCATCGCACTGATTGACGTGGTACTGTGACCGCCTTCTTCTTCATCTTCCAATTCGCTGTCGCTTTCACCGTCCAATTCTTCGTTTTCAGTAACGTCTTCTTCTTCAGGTTCGTCATCCACCGTATCGTCAAATTCTATGTCATTTTCTAAATCGTCGTCGATCTCATCCAGATTCTTACCTTCCAAGTCTTTGGTTACCTGTTCCAAATCATCAACTTGCGGGGCTTCATCATCATAGACTATCGCTTCGGAATCAACGCCGTACATCATTTCCAAATCTATGATGTTGCGCAATTGCATCGTCCCTTCAACCAATTCATCCCGCCATTTGGATATGGCTTTTAAAGTCATCGGGTTTTCGCAAAGACCGCCTATCATTACTGTTTTTCCGGCTTCTATTCTTTTCGCTATCGCTATTTCGCCTTCTCTGGACAGTAATTCTACCGTTCCCATTTCTTTTAGGTACATACGAACCGGATCGTCCGAACGCATCAGTTCTTTGCCATCCAAATTGCCAACGCCGTCTTCGTCGTCTATTATTTCTTCGTCTTCTAATCGTTCTTCTTCACCGGTATCGTCTTCAAAATCTTCCGTTTCATCGGCCGAAATTATGCTGATTTCCATATCCGAAATCGCCGCCATGATATCTTCTATCTGATCAGAGGTCTCTTTTTCCGACGGTAAGGCTTGATTTAGTTCTTCAATGGTGATGTAGCCTTGTTCTTTTCCTTTGGCGATAAGTTTTTTCAGCGCACTCCCAAATGAATCCAACAAAGGCGCATCAGATGTACTGTAATCTTCGTTATCTGTTTCTGACATGTCGTTCCTTAAAATCGATTTTATATTGCCTTTTTATACGAAGTATAAACCGACAAAAAATTGCAAGCGGTTATACACTTAATCTTTCTTCTCTCGTTTGTCAAGCTATATTTGTGGTTAATTCATACTTTTTTTTCTAGGCTTTTTCAAGGGAAAACATCTTCTTTCTTGCTTGACAGATAAACTTTGCTTTTGTATGATTGATTATTGTTCGTTGGGAGTGCTTTTCGCTATGTTGTGGTGTGATGCTGAATTTCAGAATTTATCCGCTTTGGGAAAGGAAATTGTTGTTGAACGCTTTATGAAAAATCTTGGCGCTCGCGAAAATCTTGACCTTTTTCAAAAGGATAATTTCTCTTACTTGTGGGGCTTAATCGGCGTCGCTGGTATTAAAGGTACTTCTGATGTCGTACGACATAAAATTTGGGACGCCTTGCGACAATTCGGTGTTGTCGATGCATTCGATAAAGGTGAACTTGCAGATTTTAATCGTAGACTCGCTGAACAGTTTCCCGATGGTAGATTAAAGGCCTGGAAAGGTTTGGATAATTTTCAGGCTAGCGTTAAATTTCGTAAAACCGTCTTGGATAAATTGGTTAAAACCGATGCCGATTTGGCTCAGAAAGTTTCTCCTTATTGCGTCGATTATAAAAAAATGATGGAACAGTTGGATGAAACCGAGTTAAGTGATAAATTAAAGGCTTATTTGGAACGTTTTAGAGGTATGGGCGCTGCTTGCGGCGTTACTACCGACGCTGTCGCCGCTGTTTATGAAAAAACTGATGTGCTTCGTAAACTTTGCGACGTCGCTGCTTATACTCATCGCAAATTGACCGAAAAAGAAAAAGATTATTTGTTTCGATACTTCTTTGATGCCGTTAATGACGGTTTTTCTCCTAAATCCATCGGACTTGACGACGCTGTCTTAGCTAAACTTATGGCTGATGAGGCTTTGGACGGCTTGTCTGAACTCGAGGCTGAACCGCTTTTGGCCAGAAACGCAGAAATTGAAGATTTTGCCGCTAAATTTGAAAGTCAATTCGGTTTTTATGAGGAAACTGAGGCTAAATTTATTAAACATGAATTTGGTAAAATCCGCTCTATTACCGAACGTTGCTTGAAACGTATTCAAAAGGATCCCGAACCTAAAGGCGTGGTCTTTGCCATGATGCTTGTCGAACTTAATCAGATTAAATCTGCCGTGCAAATATTACTCGAACTCGCTAAAAAAGGACGCGCTATCGAACTTATCGGCTTTCTGCATCGTTTGCTCCCAAAAGTCAAAGGCTCCGAAGCATTTATTCTCGATATTATCTGTATTAATTTGCAAAACTTTCATGGCGAAGATGTTTACTTTGTCGAATATGCCGCTAGAAGAACTCTTGCCGCTGTTCGAACTTTTATTGAGGCCGGTTGTTCGAAACAAGCTGCTATTCTACTCAAATATCTGGTGCTCGGTAATTGGTTCTTGGATAAAAATGAATTGGTTAAACAATTTATTCTGCTCGCTAATACCCTTATGATACTCGATGATAATTTGACGCCCGAAATGTCTTTTTTGGCTGAGCAACTCAATCTTCGCGTGTTCGAAACCGAAAACGGTGTTATTATCGGTACGGATGAAGATAATCCTTTGGCTATGTCTCAACAAAAAATAGAACAATTTGTTGCTGGTACTTCAATGCTTAATTGGGCTAAATATGCCAGCGAAGATAAGAAAAAACTCAAATCTCCTGTTTCGGAAGGTATTGAAGGGGATACTTGCGATATCGATGTCGGAATTATCGGGCCTCGTAAATATAATTCTTTTAAACATATCGGAAAAACGGGAATTGCTCCTAAACCTGCTGTCGCTACTATGACTGTTGCTGAAAAAAATACCTTAAATGAACATAAAACATTACAGCAAAATATCTATAAACATGATGAAGATATTGTTATTCCTCAGAAAATTCAAGACAAAACTCCAGAGCTCACAACTCATACTCTTGTTAATGCAAAGCCGGTTGCTAAAATTCCTTCTTCCGCCGATATTCTCAGAAGTTATTCTCAAAAGGATAATAATGATGAAATCGTTTCGGAACTACCTAGCTCGCAGTTGAGAGAGAAAATAAAAATTGAAGGATTAACCGATATTGATGTGGGGGCTACTTTTAAATCCGATAATAATCTATCTGCAACGGCTACTGATTATATTAAACAAAGCGAATCTGTAATTGCCGATGATAACTTGCCGACAAATGCAGAGAATAGCTCTGACGATAGTGAAATCTTAAATGCTACTAAACCTGAAACAACGGTTCCTTTTTCTGCCGATTTAAATCCTAATGCCGATGAACTCACCTCGCATTTTGTTGGAAAACATGAGGTTAATGATAAAACTTCTCTGTCTTCAAACGATAGTGATGTTTCTATTGCAATGACTGACGAAAAAGAGCAGGGGGCTGACTCTTTTGAACAGAGTGTTGTGCAGACTAAAGATGGTAATAATTTTGTAAGTGAAATTTCTGTTCAAGATGTTGTTGAAAATTATCAAAATGCTCCTGTAACATCTGATGCTGATGTGACGACGGATTTTGATGCTCCTAAAAATTTGCAAAATCATGTCGAACCAGAAACTTTCTCCGCTACGTCTTTTAATGTACCCGAAAATGATAACAATTCTCATAGCAATTCTGATGTTCCTTTCTCCGCGACACAAGAGGTGTTACAAAATTCTGTTGAGTTGCCTAAATTTGAAGAATGGAACACTGATGACGAAAATGAAAAAGATAGTACAGGTTTATCAAAAATAAATATAAACAGTATCTTAAATATTAATTCTAAAGAAGTAGATAAACATTTTGAGCATATTAAGCAAATTGCTACGGCGGCCATGAAAAAAGCAGAGGAACAGGCGATTGCTATTAAGAAAAAAGTTGAAGATACCGATTTGGCTAATTCGCCTTCTGTCAGCAAAATTAAAGCCTTTGCACAAAAAATTAAATTGTTCCGTAAAAAATAGTAATCTCTTGTTTTTTGAAGATATGCTCGCTTATTTGGTATTGTTTGCTTTTAATCCTTTTTTAAGTCGCTTTTGAAAGGAAAAAACAGAGCTTTTTTACTTTATTTTTTCAGTCTTTAATAGAGCAAAACGCCCGATTTTCACAAATCAGGCGTTTTTTGTAAAGTAGTTGATATTGTTTCAAACCTTACCTTTTTTCACAAAAAAGCAAAGAATACCATGAATAAAAATACTTAATCATATAGTGAGTCAAAGTTTTTTTCAGGAAAATCTGCCGCTTTTCGCAAAGGGGCTATTGATAATGTTTTTCTGTTTAGGAAAAACAATCAACAAACGATATATTGTGATAGTATCTTTTTTCTTCGAAAAATCTGCCGCTTTTCACAAAGAGGCAGATTGATTTGAAAAACTTTTTTTGTCCTACAAATTACCGCTTTTCGCAAAGGGGCTGTTTGATAATGTTTTTCTGTTTAGGAAAAACAATTAACAAACGATATATTGTGATAGTATCTTCTTACGAAAATCTGTCGCTTTTCGCAAAGGGACAGATTTGTGATGTTTTCTTATTCAGAAAATCATCCTTGTTGCGTAATCTAGATCTTACATTCAGAACTATCTATTTTCTCAAGCCAATAGCTCTTACATACAATGTGTATCTGTTTGGGATACTCATCATCATTTTATCTTGTTTGAAATACTATAAGATTTCTGACCTACATATATTCTAATAATAAATTTTGTAGGTCTTTTTTAGCGAATTGTTTTTATTTTGTCAATAACTAAATTTGCTATTTTACTTTTTTTATCGTTGATGCCTTGCCGGCTTAAACAGAGATGTTTCCCGTAAACTGGGAAATTAGGTACAAAAAAGAACGTCCGATTTTCTCAAACCAGACGTTCTAACCTTTAAAATCCGATAAACTTACCATTTATTGTTACCAAAGCTCTTGCTTTGATGATTGAAATTGCAGCTTTTCGCAAAGGCGCAATTCAAATAATACCTCGAATAGGTAAGTTATCTTTGGACCATAAAAAATATAGAGAATTTTTATGTTTTCTTTTTTGAAGAACTATCTATTTTCACAAACCGATAGTCCTTACATCATGATTTAAGCAAGACTTACTCTTGCACGAAGTTGTATTAGTTAAACCTAAACCTCTGTTCTGACATTCTCATGTGGGAAGTGAGGCTGTCTGCGTTATTCATAGTACATAAAATAAGGCAGACTAAGAGAGTTAATAATATTTAAGTTATAATTTTGTAACCCTCTTTGTATATCGGTTTTGTTTTTTTGTCAAGTATAAAAAATGAAAAATGTTTCGATATTTAATCATCCGGCTCGGCGGCGTGCGACAGTATTTCATCTCGCTCTTTTTTTAACCCGCTTAAACGCTCGTATGACTCTTCGGTAAAGTTTTGACATATTTCTTTGGTTAATGCTTTGATTTCTTCTTCTAAATTGCGAAGTTTGTCCTCCAGAAGGAGCTTGTCAATATTGCGGCGCAAGTCATTGATAAAAGGCGGTCGCTTTTGCAACATATCAAATTCCCACAATTCCTTTATTTGTTTGTTCTGTGGTGTCGAACTTAATCTTTCCAATAATTCTTCCGATGATAACGGTTCTTCCGTTTCATGATATATGTCGGCAATGGTCGTCAAAAGCTCTTTTAATTTCGGATTTTTTATGTCGCTAATTAACAGTTGCTCTTCATAATCGTCTATCAATTCCGGATAAATCAGCGTGGCGGCTATTATAAAACGGATATTCTTGTCATTTTCTCCTTCCGCACTTTGTCGCAGAGTTTCCGGCGCATTACTGATTATATGATTAATTTGTGGGCGGGAGGAATTATAGTTATTGCGGCGATTATTGTTGTAGCGATTATTGCCATAACCGTTGTGCGGGCGAATATACGTCGGGGAGGGCGTGGTTCCAGTGTGTGGGGCCGCCGCTGAAGATATTTGCGGTATCGGTAACGGTTCGCTTATCGGAATATTATCCAAATAAGCCGGCGGTTCTTGAGTTGGCCGAGTGGAATTGTAGGGCGCTGGTTGCACCGTTGTCGCCTGTTGGGGGCGGGGGGCGTATGGGTGCGACTGTGGAACTGTATATTCTCGCTTTTGCCACGCGGTTTGCTTAAACGCTAAATAAATGCGATTGCGGATTTCTTGCGCATAGTAACTTCTGACTGTCGCATCTGTTATTTTAGCGACTTCCCCCAATAAAGTCTTTTCTATTAAGGCCTTCTTTTCCGGTGTTGAACTGTCTTCATTTTCCGTATATTTTTGCCACAATATATCTATCAGTGGTTTGGTCTTTTTCATCAATGCGCCAAAACTTTCTCGTCCGTGTGCCTGCAAATATTCGTCAGGATCTTGATTATCCGGCAAAAAAAGGAATTTTAGCGAATAACCGGCTTTTAATATCGGCAATACTCTGTCCACGGCGCGCATCGCCGCTTTTACTCCCGGTGAATCGCCGTCCAGACACAGTATCGGCTCTGCACATACTCGCCACGCTTCCATTATCTGTTCTTCGGTTAAGGCCGTTCCCAACGGTGCTACCGCATAACCGAAACCGTATCTGTCCAGCGCTATCACATCCATATATCCTTCGCAGATAATCAGTTTCTTTTCTTTATATGCGACTTCGCGCGCTTTGTCTAAGTTGTAGAGATTGCGACGTTTATTGAAAATAGGCGTGTCCGGCGAATTTAAATATTTCGGTTCGATTTTTTCCATCACTCGGCCGCCGAACGCGATTATCTTACCTTGCTTATTGGTTATCGGTATCATCACTCGATTGCGGAAGAAATCATGCGGGCGGCGAGATGTATCCTCCGGAATTGCTATCAACCCCAGCTCTTTCATCTCTTTTTCATTTATGCCTTCCGCTTTAAGATACGCCATTAACGCATTGTTTTTCGGCGCAAAACCTAAACGGAATTTTTGGATGATTTCTTTTGATAATCCGCGCTTTTCGGTGAAATATTTTAACCCTTCCGCACCATCCGGCATTCTTAATGATTTTTCAAAAAAGCTACACGCGCATTCCATAATGTCATATAAAGATTTGCGCTCTTCTTCCTCTTTTTTGTCTCTTGACGTCAATTGCGGCATTTGCAAACCGGCTTGATGCGATAATTTTTGCAACGCGTCTATAAACGGAAGTCCATTGGCTTCCATTTCAAACTTGACAATATCGCCGTGTGCGCCGCAACCAAAGCAGTGGTAAAATCCTTTGCTTTCATTGACCGTAAATGACGGTGTCTTTTCGTTATGAAAAGGGCATAATCCCTGATATTCACGGCCTTTTTTGGTCAGCTTGACTTTGGCTCCGACAACATCTACTATTGAAATACGAGCGCGTAATTCCTCTATATAGCGTTGCAAATCGTCGTTCATTTAAATTTTATATCCGTATTCTCTCTTTAGGACAGCATTGATTTGATTAAACCTGATGCTTTTCCCATATCTATTTGTCCGGCATAGCCGCTTTTCAGCTCCGCCATCACTTTCCCCATGTCTTTCATTCCGGCGGCTCCGGTTTTGCTTATGACGGCACTAATTGCGGCTTTGGTTTCTTCTTCGCTTAATTGTTTAGGCAAAAAGCGCTCTATAACTTCTATCTCGCTTTGTTCTTTTGCCGCTAATTCCGGGCGACCGCCTTCTTTATATATCTTTATGGATTCATTTCTTTGTTTTATCATGCCCTGCATCATGGATAATAATTCGGCATCCGTTGCGCACTCTTTGCCGGCTCCGCGGGCTGTTACGTCTTTTTCTTTTTGCCCGGCGATTATCAGGCGTACCGCTGATACTGTTGTCATATCATGATTCTTCATTGCCTCTTTCAGGGCATTTTGCAAGTTTTCTCTTAACATTTTTCTCTCCTTTGGGTTTAGAGTTATTCAAATATTCAATACTTGTTTCTTCTCACTTTACGGCTTAGCAAAGTTTAAATTCAAACTTACAGCCGAATTGCTTTTCGGGGCGGGTAGGGTGAAAATGGCGCGGGTTGTTTCTCCGCCTTTTAATTTCGACCGTTCCGGCGCAAAGCGTTCTTTCATATCATTGACCGTTATCAGTGGCACATACGTCATATACGGCGACGTGTTCTTTATTTCTGCCATGACTTTAAGTACAACCTTCTTGTTTTCCATAACCCGATTAACGCTTATCTTCGTAAATTTGAGGTATTCTGCATTATATAATCCGCTTAATCCTATCTTTTTATACAACTCTTCCGCTTGCGGGTAATAGCTTACTATTTCTCTTCTTAAAAACAGAACGCCCGCGCACAACAACAGCAATATTAAAAAGGCTGATGTTTTTTTATATCCCTTAAAAGGTTTCGGTGTATCAAACCTGTCTGCCGGCGTTACTTTTAAATTGTATTCTCTCTCATTTTCACCGAACAAATGAGGTTCTTTGCGATATTCTTCCGACGATTTCTCTTTTATCGGCGCCGTACTGATTGTGAATGATGTTCCTTGATCCGACGTCAGCGTTATTTCATTTTGTTTCTGCGCCGCTCCCAATATTACCGCTGAAGACATGGTTTGCGGCGGAATAGGGCTTGCTTCCGTCGGTTTCGATGTTTGCGGGGAGGTAATCGGTGCGACTAAGTGTGGATTGCCTTCTTGTTTTAATAATTCCGACGAAGACAACGTTTTACGCCCAGATTTGCCATCCGCGGGGACGATAAATTCTTTTCTTTCCGACGGCCACGGACGTTCCGGCGGTTTGGTCACATCCAGTTCCTCTATGTATGGAGCTTCATATTCTTTTTCTTCTTCATACCCAAGTGCATCGCTTCGCATGGCGTGCCATACGTTTGAGCATGACTGACAACGAAACTTTTGACCTGTCTTACCGATTAAATCATCCGGTATTTCGTATATACAATGACATTTGGGACAACTTATTAGCATCTGACCTTCCTTTTTTTATTTCTTGTTAGTATATAAAGAAAAAATATTTAATCAAATCTTTTTTGGGGCTATGGTTTAAAAAATGTTATTTTTCTTTATGAGCTAATAACTTTTATAGTTGACGGCTCTTTTTTATATGGTGGTCATGGTGCGACAAAACAAGAGTTCGGGTGAAAATGACGAGGAAATCGTTGTTTTACCTAAAAAACAAAAAACAGAAAAAAAGAAAGGCTCGCGCAGACGTCTTGTGGCTAAGCCTACTACTTCCGTTGCAGAAGTCAAGGAGTTGTCTTTGCAGGCTACTTATGCGAAAACTCAAAATCTTGCTTATCCCGGGGCAGATGCTCTTGCTTTATTGATGCTTTATCTTATTCTGGATATCTTGTTGTTGATCGGGTTTGCTCGCTTCAAACTCCTTTTTATCGCTGTCCTGTTTGTTGCGGCTTATCTTTTGAATAAAAATCAAAAAGCTAATCTTTTGCTGGCTTGGCTATCGTTTCTTTCTTTTTTGTTTATCGGCGGCGTCGTCGCTTTCTTCTTTAATCATCACGCTGAACTTGCTGACGAAAACTTAAACTTTATCAACGGTCACCAAGTGGTTGATTTCTTTTCCGTCGAATCTTTGTTGTGGACATTGCTGCTATTGGGTATTGTGTTTGTCGTGCTTATATATTATCCAAAAAAGAAAGAGCATATCTCGTTGGCTTTGGAATGGCGGGTCGCTTTCTTTAATATGCTGCTGTTTTGGGGATTCATGTATCTTGTATTTCAAAACGCTGCATAGGTGAAGAAAATGAAAAATGATTGGAGATAATATGGATACGGAACAATTTGAACCGATTGTGGAAATGAAAAATGTCGCTTTGGCCTATGGAGATAATCCCAATGTGCTTAAAAATATTAATTTTTCTTTTCGACGCGGGTCTATCCACTTTCTTACTGGAAAAAGCGGCGCCGGTAAAACGTCTCTGCTCTCTATGCTCTATCTGGCTCAGAAACCTACCGACGGAACTTTGAAAGTCTTTGGTAATAATGTGGCTTTGACCGATCGCGATACTTTGGCTTTTTTAAGACGGCGAATCGGAGTTGTTTTTCAGGATTTCCGACTTTTGGAACACCTTAGCGTCTTTGATAATGTCGCTCTACCTTTGCGTATTCGCGGTATGAAAGAAAAGGAAATTCGACAACGCGTTATCGAATTACTCGCTTGGGTGGAACTTTCTCACAATATGTATGTGAAAAGTTCCGAAATTTCCGGGGGGGAAAAACAACGCGTCGCTATTGCTCGTGCCGTTATTAATCGCCCAGAACTCTTGTTGGCGGATGAACCTACAGGTAATGTCGATAGCGAAATCGCGCTGAAATTGATGAAATTATTTGCGGAACTCAATCGTTTGGGCACAACGGTCGTTATTGCTACTCACTCTAACGAATTGATGCGACGTTATAATTATCCGCGCTTGGTGTTGGCCGACGGTAATCTTTCTTATCTCAAAGATACTTCGGAAAGTTAGTTGCTGACTCTGTTTCTTTTTGTGGTGAGGAATCTTATATGAAGGTGACAGAAATGGATGAAATTAAACAAGCTCAGACTTTGGAAAATAAACTCGCTCCAAAGGGATCTTTGCTCAGAAACGGTAATCCCGTTTCTAAGGCTACGGCTAAACAACGCGCCGCTCGTATTCGCGAACTGCGACGGCAGAAAGCTCCGGCCGATAAAAATCAAGAACTGCCTATTGATGAAGGTTATTCCAAAACCTTTTTACGCGTTACTGTTGCCGTTTCCGTCTTTTTATTCGCAATTACTCTTGCCGGTGTACTCGGTATTAACTCTATGTTTGAAAATTCCAGAAATCAGGTCGTGTCTAACTTTACCGTGCAGGTGTTACCTTTGCCTGATGCGCAAGATAGTCGTGATGATTTACTCAAAATCGTTAATTTTTTGGAAAAATATCCCGATGTCGAACAAGTTACCGTCTTGAGTGATGCTGAGCTCCGTGCTCTGCTACAACCTTGGCTCGGCGTTAATGTCGATATCGAAATCCTCCCAATCCCCAAACTCCTCGATGTTAAAATCAGAAACGGACGTAATTTCGATTATCGTGAATTAACCGTGCGACTTTCCGAAATTTCCGCTCAAGCATCCATTAATGATCATAATCTTTGGCTATCCAGATTGCTTAGATTTATTAACTCCTTAAAATTGCTCGCCGTTACCGTTCTTGTTTTAGTGGCGGGGGGCTGTGTCGCTTCTATTGTTTATGCGGCGAAAACCGGTCTTAATGTTCATCGAGATATTATCTCTATTTTGCATACCATGGGCGCTACCGATGAATATATTGCTATTAACTATGTTAAACAAATTTCACAAATGTCCGCTGTTGCCGGTATCGTCGGCGCTATCCTCTCCGTGCCGGCTATCCTTGTTATCGGTCATATGGCGCAGGGAATCGAGGCGGGTATCTTTAATTCCGCAACTTTCGGAATGGAAAATTGGGTTTTTATTCTTCTGCTTCCCTTTGTTTCCGCAGCACTGGTCGCTCTTACCGCTTATGTAACCGTGGTTAGAACTTTGCGCCATATGGTCTAAAACCTTTGCGAGTGAAACTATGAACTTGTGGGCTAATCGATTGTTGAACTTTATCGCACTGATGGGGCTTTATTTATTCTGTGTGATGGCTTTTTATCTTTCGACAAACAATTGCTACTTTCTTGGGGGGAAATTTATTGATTTCTCTCTCTTAGGCTGGTTCTTAATGCTCGCTATTTGGGGCGGGGCTCTTATTATTTATTTTCGCAAAAAAGAAAACTATCTGCTCTTTTTTGCTATACAATTGACTGTGATTTGTTTTGCTTTTGATTGGTGGAGATTGTTTGCTTTTGCGGCTAATTTATCCGCTAAATCGTATATTAATACCCTCTTGATTATTGAATTTATTGCAGTTCTGATTGCTTGGCACATTAAAAATAATTTACTGCTTTCTTCTGCTTTAATCGCTTTGCTCTTGATTTATACCGGCGGAATGATTGCTTATCCAGCTTTGTTGTCGTGGAACCAGACATTAACTGTTTCTACTGTTTGGGCTCTGATGGCGGCTTTGTTTTTTTCTCATTGGCTTAAAACTAAATTTATTCTGCTTTTCGCTATAATTTTACTTGGTGTTTGGGGCGGGTATTCATTTTATCATACGAGTGGTATTCATTTTTATGAGCCTAAAATTACTAAACCTGCCGGAAATGTTAAAGTCAGTATCGTTGTTCCTGTTTATAATGCCGAAAAAACTTTAGAGCGTTGTTTAGACTCTCTGCGCAAACAAACTCTTAAAGATATTGAAATTATCTGCGTTAATGACGGTTCTTCCGATAAATCTCCTCAAATCTTGGCTGAATATGCGGCTCATGATGCTCGTTTTAAAGTGATTACACAGGAAAATAAATATGTCGGCGCGGCCAGAAATGCCGGAATTGCTCTCGCATCGGGGGAATTTGTCGGTTTTGTTGATAGCGATGACTGGGTTTCTCTTGATTATTTTGAGGATATGTACCAGACGGCTTTGAAATATAATACCGATATTGTTATGGCCGGAAATGTTATGGAAATTCACAACACTACTTTGACTAAAAGACAAGCTGCGTACGTTGATAGATACTTCTTAGCAAAGAAAATTATTTCTCTGCCGCTTGATGATGTGATGTTGTTGAGAAGATTGGTTTGGGATAAAATTTATCGACGTTCTTTTCTTCTTGAATACCATGTGAAAAGTACTTATCGGCGGGCGCTTTATGAGGATTTTTATTTCTTTTTACAGACAATCTTGCCTCAGAAACCTATTGCGGTTGCTCTAAATGCTACATATTACTATTTTATGAAAAATACTTCGCTCAGTCGTGCTTCTAATTTTTCTCTTGACGATGAATCGCCTTTGTTGTTTGTTGATGTTGATAAACTTGTGGAAAATTATCCGTTGAGGAATGAAATTAGACAAAAATGGCGCACCTATATCCAAAATATGCGTATACATTATCTGAAAGATTATAATGATGCTCTCAATCCCGTACTGCAACCTCTGTGGCAGAAACTATGCTCTGATTTGTTCCCTCTGGATAATTTTGATTTTGAACACGCCGAGCAGAAACTTAATCTTTTTTAGGTAATTGTGGAGAAAGTGAAAAAAAGTGTGGGAAATTGAGGCGCTGCGGCGTATATTGACCGTAAAGTGAGGTTTTATGTGGAATAGGCTCGGTGTTCTCGCCGCTTTGGGCGCGGTAATCTTGTTTTTTCTATGGTTGGGCGGATTTTTTATCTTTAACCGTACCGTCTTTGCTTATGTCAAAAATAATTATTCCGATATTGACGGACACTCTTTGACACAATCGGAAAATTTGGCCCAACGCTATGTTGATTCCTTGTTTGATAAAAAAAATCAACAACGGGATTTTGTCGCTTTTCAAACCTATGATACCAAACCGTTTGATGTTCGCCTGATTGCTCTGTATCTGCCGCAATTTCATCAATTTAACGAGAATAATCTTTGGCATGGTCGGGGATTTACAGAATGGTCTAATGTTACCGCCGCTAAACCTCTCTTTGTCGGCCATTATCAGCCTAAACTCCCAATCGATGTCGGGTTTTATGACCTTGCTCATGATGATGTTATGAATAGACAAATCGAACTCGCTCAAAATTACGGTATCGGCGTTTTTGCTTTTTATTACTATTGGTTCTCCGGAAAAAAATTGATGGAGAAACCTATCTATAATTATTTGGCTAATCCTCATCTCGATTTTCCGTTTTGCTTGAACTGGGCTAACGAAAATTGGTCCAAACGTTGGGACGGCGGTAATCATGAACTCTTAGTCGAACAAACTTTCTCTCGTGATGATTTTGAACGTTTTGCTCAGGATTTGCTGCCTTTCTTCCAAGATAAACGCTATATTCGTATTGACGGCAGACCTTTATTTATTATCTATCGTCCGGCAGTGTTTGATAAAGCTCTGTTTGTCGAATTTACGCAATACCTCCGCCGGTTTATGACTGAAAAAGGTGTCGGTAATCCTTACCTTATTGCCACGAAGGCTTTTGGATTTTTTGATAATCCTCATGAATGGGGCTTGGATGCCGTGATGGAATTTGAGCTCAACGATATTTACGGATTGCGGCAAAAAAATGTTGCTAAAATTGATGCTTCTGCCGATTTTCGTATCTATGACTGGGCGGAATACATCAGAGCCGATAAAATGGTTAAAGACTATACTTATAAAACCTTTCGCACCGTTTTTCCGCGTTGGGATAATACGCCGCGTAAGGCTTATTCTGGTGCCCTTATTTTTGACGGGACAACACCTGATATCTATGCTCAATGGCTTGATTATGCCGTTAAATCTACTCGGCATAATATGAACGGTGATGAACGTATCGTCTTTATTAACGCTTGGAACGAATGGGCGGAAGGGGCTATGCTTGAACCTGATAAACGTTTCGGTTACGCTTATCTTGATATGACACGAAAAGTTTTGGACGGTGATTTTAATGATAATTCAGGTAACCCTACGCCGATTGGTATTGCGGTTTTAACCGGCGGAATTAACCGCATTGAAAAAGCTATACAGTTGCTTAATGACGGTGTGGGCGAACGTTTACTTATTTCCGGTGTGCGTCCGGGGACAAGTTTGAATCTTATTACTTCTCGAAAAGATGTTGTCCTTAAAAATCAACAACCGATTGATTTGGGCTATGAAGCTACTGATACAGTCGGTAATGCCAAAGAAGTGCGCGAATGGACCGAAAAATATCATATTAACGAATTTTATGTCGTCACTTCTTTTTATCATATCCCGCGCAGCCGTTTGGAACTTCAACATGAAATGCCTGACGCCGTGATGCATTTTGTCGCGGTTGATACGCCGAACGTCTTACCATATTGGTGGAAAAATTGGCGCAGTTTCAAATTTATGGCGGCGGAATATACAAAATTCTTAATTGTTTATTTACAATACGCTTTTGACAGATTTTTCTAAAATAAGGATGGTTGATAATGTCTAAATGTTCTCTCTTTCTTCGCTCTTTAATTGCTAATTTGTATTTCTATCCGGTTATGGCGGTTAGTTTTGCGGGATGCATTATTATCGGGCTTTTTTCTCGCAAAACCATGATTGCTTTATGGGATAAACATTTGCATAATCTGATTTGGAACGGAATGCTTAAACTGTGTGGTATTACTATTGAAGTTCGTGGTAAAGAATTTATTACTCCTAATGTGATTTTTGCCAGTAAACATGAATCCGCTTTCGAAACGTACGCATACACAGGAATTATTCCCAATTCCGTATTTGTGCTTAAAAAAGAATTAACCTATATCCCGCTGTTTGGATGGGGGCAGGCTCTCTACGGTATGATACCCATTGACCGCGGCGCCGGCGCAAAAGCCATGAAAGCTATGGTTAAAGAAGCAAAGAAACGTGTTGCCGATGGACGTTCCATCATCATTTTTCCTGAAGGTACGCGTTGTAAACACGGACAAGTCAAAGGGTATAAATCCGGTATCGTCTTTTTGGCGGAAAATCTGGATATGCCGATTGTGCCGGTCGCTCTTAACTCTGATTTGCTTTGGGCGAAAGCCTCGTTTATTCGTAAACCGGGGAAAGTTATCTTCCAATTCTTACCGCCGATGAATATCAAAGATTTTGCCGGAAAGAAAGAATTTATGGCAGAACTCCAAAATCGTATTGAAACGGCTTGCGCTAAATTAAATTAGCCTTGTTGCTGCTCACTCATTTCGGTCATGATTGAATTGAATAGGGGAAATAACCATAATCTTCAAAAGACCTCTCTACAATCGGCGAGTGGAGGGAATACTGTAGCTTGTTTGCCTGATGATGATAAATTAGCCGTTTATATTCATTTCCCTTATTGTAAAACTCGATGTCCATATTGCGACTTCTTTCGTTCTATCCTGCCCAAATCGTTTGATGAAAATGCGCTTATTCAACGTTATCTGGCCGATATTGCTTATTTTACTGATTTATTCCCGCAAAAGCAGTCGGTGAAATCCATCTTTTTTGGCGGGGGAACGCCGTCTTTATTATCGCCTCAAGCGATTGATGTTGTCTTGAACGAACTCCAAAAAAAATTTAATGTTGCTCATCATGTGGAAATTTCTTTGGAAGCTAACCCTAATACTTTTGAACGTGATAAATTTTTGGCGTTTCATCATCTCGGCGTTAATCGCCTTTCTCTCGGTGTTCAGGCTCTTGATGACTTTGACTTAAAAAAACTCGGGCGTTCGCACTCTTTATCCGACGCGCTTGCTGCTATGGAACTCGCTGCCAAAACCTTTCCGAAATTTTCGATTGACTTAATCTATGCTCGTCCCGGGCAACAATGGGATAATTGGCAAAGGGAAATTGATACCGCGCTGCAAGTTGACCTTTCGCATATTTCTTTATATGAACTCTCTATTGAAGAGGGAACGCCTTTTTATCGCAAAAATGTTCAGCCTATGGACGAGGAAAATTCTCTATCCCTCTATAACAACACGGTTTCTTATTTGCGCTCGCTGGGATTTCAACGTTATGAAGTGTCTAACTTTGCCAAATCGACCTCGGCGCAAAGTATTCATAATCTTACTTATTGGCAAGGCGGCGATTATCTTGGTATCGGAGAGGGGGCGCATGGACGACTTCGGCTTAACGGACAAATTTTTGCGACCTTAGACGGACAACTTGCGGAAAATTTATCTCCTTATGAAAGAGCCCTTGAACTTCTCTTAATGGGACTTCGTATTGAGGATGGATTGTGCGAAAATCGCTTCTTTAATGCTTGTGGTTTACATTTATTTGACTTTTTGTCAAAAAAAATGACAAAAAGACTTGCGCATTTAAATTTATTGTGTTATGATGACGCCAATATTAAACTTACGGACAAGGGCTTTACCCTATTGGACGAAATTATTTTAGAGTTAGTAAGTTAAGTTTTTTATTCAATTGCGGTCTTTTGACCTCATACTACATTTTAAGGAGATTTCAGTTATGAAAAAAATTTTGGCAGCCGTAGCGGTTTTGCTTATGGCAGGGTGTTGTTGTAACCCAAATTATGTTCCGACTTATCGCAGAGATAATTCAAAAGTCGAACCTCAACCCGTCTACTATACTCAACAGTATCAATCACAACAGCCTTCTTATATCTATTATAAACGCAAGGCTACTTATACCTATTACGACCAAGAGCCTTCTTATACCTACTATAATACAGAACCGTCTTATACCTACTATAATGCAGAGCCGTCTTATACCTATTATCGCGCTCCAAAAGGCCAGGTTATGCATGTCGCAAGTTTTGATATTCAACAGGGACAACAAATGCGCGACTTCTTTGATGATTTTGAAGAACCTATGCACGCTCAGTATATCGGAAATAATACCGTGCGTTGGGTCTATTACCTAGATTACGACTTTGAAGATAATGACGCTGAAATTGTACGTTATAGTGATTTAGATGATTATCAACCTCATTCTTTATGCTCTTTGACTGTTGAATTTTATCGTACTTATGTCACTACGGCTTATACTAATTGCTACTAATTTCTAACTCGGTGATTGTATAATGGGATTACCTATCACTTCTCCCAAAGGGGCGCTCAAAATCGAAAATATTTTGCGCCCCTATAAACGTGGTGAAAAAGAAATCACACTTGATGTCGGAACCGAAGTTCTGCTATCTACCAACTATGCGCGCAGTATTCGCGATTTGTTGATGTGTATTGAAAAATTACCGCTTGATAAACAACGAGAATTTGAAACTGTCGTGCTTCTTACTTTTGTTGATCGTCTTCAACCCTTTGATATTCATAATATTGCAAAAAATTTAGCGAAAAAGGGCGGATATGAAAAAAAATTGGCGAAATATATCGCGCAAACAGCTCGTAAACGCGGTGATGTGCTTATGTCTTCTCCGGCACCGACTTATTGTCTTCAAACATTTGATACCGATTTTGTTCAATTTGATGCCGATAAATATGACGGGCTTAAAGTTTTGAGGGATAAATGCTTTATTAAAGCCATACCTAATTTGCCGAGTTTTATTGATTTGACGGAATGTGCAACGGTGGAAATTTACAGACAAGATCTTCAGAATGTCAAAACATTAAAACTTGCTCCGAAGTGTAATATTGAAATGTCTCATTGTCTCAACTTGCCAAATAATATTGATTTTTCTCAAGTGCAAAATATTTGTCTTAATGGGTGTGATTTACGGAATTTTGATAAGTTAATCTTAGGAAAAGGGCATGAAGCTCAACTTATCGGTGTGAAAAATTTACCTTCTTTTCTTGATTTATCCGGTTACGATAAAGTCTGGTTGGTCGGAGCAGATTTATCTCATCTTAGATATCTTAAACTCAAAAAGGCTCTTCCTGAGTATTTGAAAAAATTAATACCGGACACTTGTCAGGTTGAAATTATATCTCTCAATGATACTGTAAATCTATCGCTCTTACAAAAAATTAAGCAGCGTTTTAAATAATTTATCATCTCTTTTTAAAGTTTAAATTTAACGGAGAGTTTCTACTTTTTTCTTTGTTGTCCTCTTTGTATCCGTGGTTTTGATGATTATATCTGGATAAATGTCATGATGATGGAGGATGTTTCATGAAATTATTAAAAATTAGCGCGCTCGTCGGAATTTTGATTTTAGCGGCTTGTCAATGGGAACAAAATAAAGAAAATGCCTACTACTCCCTTAACGGTATTGCTGCTTATAAAGGACAAAGTGTTTCTGAACTTTGGCTCGCTAACGGGGCGCCTAATGTGATTAAAAATCTTGATGACGGTGTTGTTTTGTGGATTTATTATACAAATTTTCAATCCGTCGGCGGCGGAGAGATGATTTCTTACAATATTCCATATTCCAACTCTTCCGCTACAACTTGCAGCGTTAAAGTATTTCTGCGAAATGACAAAGTCAGTGCCGCTTATTCCGAGTGTGATTAATCTTCCTATTAACCATAAGATGCCTTATACAGACTTGTTTGCTATCTCTCGCTAATTTTTCTAAAAGCAAAACGTCCCAGTTGAATAGGGCGTTTATGCTTGGTTTAATTGAACGGTTTACTCTGCATCTGCTGACATTTCTGCCGTTTAATTTTTATAATTTTCGATATTCTACATCGATTTTAACTGAGAGTTTTTCGGATTTTCACTTATCTTCAACTCTTTTCTGCAATTTTTGATTTGGTGAGTATTCTCTTTCTTATATAAAAAATAATTCCCCACCATACCAAAAATATTGATAAAAAAAGCATAAACCCCTCTATATCTGTTGAGGTGAACTTTTTATTTATCTCTTTGAATATTTCCATCATTTGATAAAATATGAATATTATGGCAAAAAAGCCCACTGTTATTAAAAGTGCATCGTCTTCCTTTAAGAATGATAGCATGAATAACACCAGCATCAAGAATATTCCCAGACAAGGGATTACATATTCAAATAAACCAAAAAACTTTATTCCATAACACATAACGACGGCGATAATAATTCCAATTTCACCTAATAAACTTATTAGAAGTGTATACCCAATGCTTTTTAATATTTTTTCCATAATTCTTAAATTTTAGGTTCATAATAATTGTTAATTAGCGTTATCGTATCACGCCTCATCCTTTTGTCAAGTTTTTTTGTCATGATAACCGATTTTATTTTGGAATAAAAGTTAATTTAGACTTGCATTGTCAAAATATTCTACCTAAATATTCTTAAGATTAATTAAGTAATGTTTTATTCTATGGTTTGATGATATGACTACCACGGCTGACTACTATGAAGTTTTGGGTGTGACCAAAACCGCTTCGGGAGATGAAATCAAAAAGGCGTATCGTAAATTGGCGATGCAGTATCACCCCGACAGAAATCAAGGTAATAAAGAGGCGGAAACTAAATTTAAAGAAATTAACGAGGCGTATGAAGTCTTAAAAGATGATCAGAAACGCGCGGCTTACGATCGTTACGGTCATCAGGCGTTTACCAGCGGTATGGGCGGAGGTGCCGGCGCTAATCCGTTTAACGGATTTGACTTTACAGGTGCAGGCTTTGCTGATGTCTTTTCCGATATCTTTTCCGAATTTACAGGGCAGGGACGCTCCAGACAGCGTTCTTATGCCGAACGCGGCGACGATATTCGCTATGATATTGCTCTCACGCTTGAAGAGGCTTATGTCGGCTTGGAAAAAGAAATCAATATCACCACTTCCAAAGAATGTGACGCTTGTCACGGTCATGGGACCGCCGACGGTAAAGAGCCTCCGGTTTGTGCTACTTGCGGCGGAACGGGGCGTGTGCGTACTCAACAGGGTGGTTTCTTTGTTTTTGAAACAACGTGTCCGCAATGCCGCGGTACCGGGCGCGCCGTTACCGATAAATGTAAAAAATGTCGCGGTACAGGTAAAGAAAAACTTGATAAATCGCTTAAAATCAAAATTCCCGCAGGTATCGAAAACGGTACGCGTATGCGGGTTTCCGGTGAAGGTGAGGTCGGTAAACGCGGCGGGCCGAAAGGGGATTTGTATGTCTTTATTACCGTTAAAAGACATAAGACATACGAGCGAGACGGCGCGGATTTATTCACTGTTTCACCAATCTCTATGTCTATGGCGGCTATGGGCGGTAAGTTTAAACTTAAAGGTATTGACGGCGAGGAAATCGATGTTGACGTTAAACCCGGAACCCAACCTAATGATAAACTGCGCATAAAAGGTAAAGGTATGCGCTATATGAACTCCGATAAACGCGGCGACCTATTTGTCGAATTTAAAGTGCTTATTCCGACGAAATTAACCGATGCGCAAAAAGAATGCTTAAAACAATTTGACGCGGCAGCTCCAGAAGAGGAAAAGAGCTTTTGGGATAAACTCTTCGGATAAATCTTTATCTTTTAGCTTTTTACGGCGCTTCTTTGTGAGGCGCTTTTTTTTATTTATAAAACTACTTTCCTTTTACCCAACCAACCATAGCAATAACCCTAAAAAGATAATAACCGATAAACTCATCGGAGAACAGGGAAATTGATTGGTCTTAAATATATCAATGATTATCGGTGATAACAATAACATCGCAATTACATACGCCGGATTTTCCGCTTCTCTTAACGCTATAGTCTTGGCGGTTATCAATATCGTACTAAAAATTATCAGCCATACCACATTTCCTGATTTTAACGGAGCCAGCAACAATTCTTTTCGCGACGGCCCAGCTTTCGCCGACATTTTTTCTTTTGTTTCCAATGGGCTTTCTTTGTTTCTTAAAAACATTATCGCATTATATATCCCGCTGGTTAAACACGAAATTGTTAAATAATATATCACTCCCGTGTATATTCCGCCGCCATGTATCGCGATGAAACGTGTCGCTATGCTCATCAACGCCAAGGCAAATACCGCCGGATATAAATATTCTTCCGCTCGATGACTTATCTTTACTTTCATCATTTGCCAATAACTTACCGAAAAACCGCATAATATCAAAAATAAACTAATCAGTATATGCGGCTTTTTGATTAAATCTTCCAATTCTCGAAAATCTATACCCCACCACATAAACGTTGTTATCAAAACACACGTCGCCATAAAACCCGAACACGAGTGACTGCCATATTTCGCGGAGGCAAAGAAAATATGACTGTCATACACGCCTATCATTATGCCTTGCAGTATCAATATAATATAGTATGGAGCGGAATTTATCAACGGTACCGTCCATAATAACGGCGATACCAATATACTTACGCCAAAACCACGCCATATTCCCAATACATAACCGTTATAGCGGTGCTGCTCGTTAAATGTGGTGTATATGGCGTTAAAAACAGCATATATCAGGCTTAAAAATATCCAGTTCATTTTGTTTTTTCCGTTGTGACCTTCTTGATATAATCGCTTTTTTGAGAATTTAAATAATCTGCGTATACTGTTTGACTTTTTCTGCTGTTTTGTGTATAATCTTTTTATATATTATTACGGAGGCGGTTATGAGTGACGAAAATGAAATTTTTGTTGATGAGGGATTGGAGATTTCTAAAACACAGCGTCAAGAAGTGCAGGAAGGTTTGTCCTCGCTCAAAAACTGGCTCGAAAAAAGACGCGCCGCTTCTAAAAATGCCGATGGTGAACCTGACTATCAGCAAGCTCTCGATAATCTTGATAATACGAAAGTCTTTGTGACCGAAAAAGGTGCCGACCGCTTGATCGAAGCGGTTGAAAAAGGTGAACTGCATTTAACTGATAAATTTGTTCGCGCATACGGCGGTACCGATAAGGCTATGGAACATCTCCATAAATTAAGTGCCGGACAAGGCGACAATAACATCGCTTTTAATACACTCGGTATTGTTAAAGAACCGACGGTCTTTCTTAATCTTAAAAATTATCAGCAAAATAAAGGACATATCGAACTGCGTTCTATCTCCAGTTTAATCACTCATGAGGCAACACACGCTTTAGGACTTAAATTCAGCGAAAATATGGCGAACGTTATTATCAATAAAGAAGTTAACGACGGCGTGGAATATAGCAAATATCGGGATAGCGGTAAAGAAGTTTATGCTCGCGTTATGCAGTTTCGACACGATATGAAACTTAGTCCCGAACAGGAATTTACTCTCGAAGATGTTACCAAAATGCGGCAGGATTGTATGGAAAAACGCCAAAACTATCAGAAAGTTGACGGAAAAGCAGCTCCCGAAAATCTTGATACCATGCTGTTTGAACGCTATTCCGATGAACAAATTCAATATCTGCTGAATGCAACTTCCGAAATCTTACCGCAACAAGATAATTCTATGGACCGCTATCAGTTAGCTGATGCGATGAAAAGGGATTTTGCTAAATCGCAAGCCGAATTACGCGTTAAATCGCAACTCTATAAAACCGATGCAAATCAGATACTTTTGGCGGATAACCAACATAAAAACGCTCCTAAAGTCGATAATCTGTCGCAATCTATGTTGCAAAGAAAACTTCAAGAGCGTTGCTATTCTTAAACGAACTTTAATTCAGCTTTTTCTTTTCGGCTTTTGCTTAAAACTGCCGTCCGATTTCTTTTTGAAACTGTACGGCTCGTAATTGGTACCTTTGTGTTCCTTGTGGCTGAATTTTACACTTTTACGACGCGCGTAATCTTTGCGTTCTTTCTCATTTTTAAGAGCCGATGACTTATCTTTTTTTGCGAATTTCGGCTTTTTTACAATCACTTCCACGCCGTTTTCGATGAAACTCGTTTCGTTCTTTAACTCGGCAACCGTTTTTCCTTTCGGCATTTGGATTTTCTTCTTGCCGAACTTTTCATCCGCCTTGATAACGGTGGCTATATCCGGGGCGGACGGACGCTTTTTCTTCTTTTCTACAGAAAAACCAAACTTACCGATTTTACGTCCCAAAGTGTAATAAAAACCATGCGCATACGCCAATAATCCCGCTTTTTCCAAATCCAGCGCGCCGTTCTCGTCAATATATTTGTCATCCACGTTGACTGCCACAACTTCTGCCAAAAACATATCATGTGTGCCAAACGGACGGACTTCCAACACTTTACATTCCATTGATACCGGACATTCGGCGATTTGCGGGGCTTTGATTTTTGAGCAAGGTTCGGCAGTCAATCCGGTTAAGGCAAATTTATCCAAATCTCTCCCCGATTTTACGCCTACCGTATCGGTCGCTTCCGCTATCTTCCATGTCGGCAGATTTATCGTAAATTCTTTGTTTTGGCTTATCAACTCATGCGTATAACGGCTTGGTCTTAATGATACATAAGTCAATACCGGGTCCGAACATATTATTCCCGTCCAGGCGGCGGTCATTACGTTGGGGTGTGTCATATCTCCCGAGCCGATTAGTGCCGGCGGAAGAGGGGATAACATTGTTCCCGGCTGCCATGTCTGCTTGCTCATCTTATTTTCCTTCTCTCATATTGTTTTATGCCGCGGAGTATAGCAGATTGTTTATATTTGTAAAGAGGTGAAAATAAAAAAAAGATGTGCTCTTTACTATTCTACCTATTATCTTTTAGCGAGAGAAAATTTTGTTCCATAACTTTTGTTTGACTAATTTGTTAAAGAGATTGTTTTTCTTTTTTGGCGATGTTTCTTGGCTCATATTCTCTTGCGGTTGCGGAGCAACTTGTTCGCTTTTTTTATTTCTGTCGTAGTTTCTCTGGCTGTATTTTCTTGTGGTTGCGATGCAGCTCGCACACTTTGTTCTATTTCTACAGGAGCCTCGTATTGCTTATTGGCGTAAAATAAGCCTTACTGGGACGTACTTCGCCATTATATATTAATTCTATATCCTCTGACATTTTTCCTCCTGTTTGCGTTATTTTAGCATAATTCTTCTTACTAGGCAATAAGAAAAAAGCGTTCCTTCTCAGAAACGCTTTCCTCTCTGTCTTATGTCTTTTTTTTACTTTTTCTCTAAGTTTTGTAACAATTTGTTGATTAAGCGGACACCGAAACCCGAGGCTCCCTTTGGATATAAAGGTTTGGGTTTGCTAAACATATCCATACCGGCTATATCCAAGTGTGCCCATGGCGTTTTATTCGGCAAAAACTCTTCCAAGAAACACGCGGCCGTAATAGAACCGGCGGCTCTGCCGTCTGATATATTCTTAACATCTGCCATATCTGATTTAATCAATTTACGGTAGCCGTCCGTCATCGGAAAACGCCATAATTCTTCACCGGACTGTTCGCCCGAGATACTCAATAATTCCGACAAGCAATCATCATTGCTGAATAAACCCGCCATCTCATTACCCAACGCTACCACAATCGCACCGGTTAATGTTGCCAAATCCACAATGCGTTCCGGCTTATATTCTCTTTCAACATAAGTCAAGCAATCGCCCAACATCAATCTTCCTTCCGCATCCGTATTTAATATTTCAACGGTTTTACCCGATAAGGAGGTTACAATATCTCCGGGGCGGGTGGCTGTTCCTGACGGCATATTTTCTACCAAACCAACAATCCCCACAATATTTAACTTCAATTTCTGCTGTGCGGCGGCTTTCAAACTAGATACAACCACAGCAGAGCCTGCCATGTCTTGTTTCATATCCCACATGCCGGCTGCCGGTTTAATTGATATACCGCCTGAATCAAAAGTCACGCCTTTGCCGACCAACGCAATGTCATAGCCTTTTTTGCTCTTGTTGCCGTTATATTCCAAAATAGCCACATACGGACTGTTGGTTGAACCTTGAGCTACCGCCAACAACATATTAAAGCCTTCTTTTTTCAGCTCATCTTTGTCCTTTAATGTTACTTTTAATCCTAAATGTTCCAGACGCTTGATGTCTTTTGCATAAACTTCCGGCGTTAATTCGTTTGACGGCTCGTTCGTCAAATCTCGCGCGTATCTGACCGCATTGGCCAAAGCGGCGGTCTTTTCATATGCCTTTTTATCCAACTTTTCTTTGGCGACGAAATTTATGCTTTCCAATTTCGGAAATTCATCCGCCTTCTTCGTCGTGCGGTATTTATCAAAACTGTATGACGATAACTCAACGCCTAAGCCCATATTAGAAGCAATATCTTTAGCATCAAACTCCGTTTTCGGCAGGTGTCTTGCAAATATCGTCGCGGATTTGTACTGTTTTATCTGGTGATACAGTCTTCCGCTTATAGTCTGCAAAGCAACAGCCGTTGCATTATTCGAAACTCTTAACAAAACAACAACGTCTTTGCCATTATTCAAAATTAAAATATCTTCTTTCTTTTCTCGACCGTCATCCGCTTTGGCTACTAATTCTTTCAGCCGATTAAAGGTCGAACGGTCAATAATGCCGCCGGTGATACCGTAGTTTATGGTTTCCTCGCAGGTCGCCAACAGAACTTTGACTTCGGTTTCTTCTGCCGATCGGTTAAATGTAATTTCTGTCATAGTTTTCTCCTTTGTTTAATCTTGGTTATTTTGCGTCTTTATTAGTGAATAAAGTCTTAAAATTAGGGGCTTGACTTTGCTTTTTATGGTGCTAATGTCTGAGAAATGTAATTATCACGGTGCTTTTTTATTTGCGAGGATGTTATGAGCGGAATTTTTACGGCTGATGAGGCTAATATATGTCAGGCGGCGGAACTTATCAAGGGTGGCAAGCTCGTCGCATTTCCGACCGAAACGGTTTATGGATTGGGGGCTAATGTTTATGACGCGCACGCCGTGGCCGGTATTTTTGCGGCTAAAGGACGGCCTTCCTTTAATCCGCTCATCTCGCATATTGCAGAACCTGCACAGTTGGCGGAGTATGCTCGTGCCGACGAAAGAGCTTTGTTCTTAGCTCGAAAATTTTGGCCGGGGCCGCTTACATTCGTTCTCCCGAGATTGGACGAAAATCCCGCTCTCGATTTGGTGTGCGCGGGGCTTAAAACCATTACCGTGCGTTGTCCGAAACATCCGGTCGCTTTGGAACTTATCCGTAAATCCGGCGTGCCGATTGCCGCACCTTCCGCAAATCGCTCGCAAACCATTTCTCCCACCACTGCCGAGGCGGTTTATGAAAGTTTGGGTGATAATGTCGATATGATTTTAGACGGCGGCGCTTGTGAAGTCGGGGTTGAATCGACTATTTTGGATTTAACCACACCGCAGGCCGTCTTATTACGGGCAGGGGGCGTCACCAAAGAAGAACTCGAAAGCACTCTTAACGAAACCATCGCTATTTCTGACGGAAACCCAAACCGTCCGACTTCTCCGGGGCAACTCTTAAAACATTATGCTCCTTCTAAGAAATTGCGCATTAACGCTTCCGAACGTCTTGAAGGGGAGCTTTTTATCGGGTTTGGTTCCGAATATACTTGGGCAGAGATGAATTTGAGCCCTAAAGGCGATTTACGAGAGGCGGCGGCGAACTTGTTTGCTTATATGCGCGAAGCTGACAAAAATCCAAACTTCTCTCGTCTTGCCATGGCGCCTATCCCGTTTGAAGGCTTGGGCTTGGCTATTAACGACCGTATTAAACGCGCGGCTCGCTGATATACTTTTATTCTTTGATATAAAAATAAAGCGCTTCATTTTTGTGAGGCGCTTTTTGTGAGATCTTATCGAACTTAACCCTTTACTTGAATATTCTCTCTTATTTTGTTGATTTTGTTCTCTATTTTTGCTTTTCCTTTTTCTTTCATATCGTTAAATTCCTGAACCAAAGAACCGCGATATTCTACCGCCCAAGCAACCATCGAATCAATCACCGGTTTTAAATTGTACCCGAGATTGGTTAAAGTATAGTCCACACGAGGAGGAATTTGCGCATACACATGCCGCTTTAATATACCATTCTCTTCCAACATCCTTAAATTTGACGTTAAAACTTTTTGCGTGATGTTCCCCAAATCCTTCTTTAACTCGCCAAAACGTTTTGTTCCGTCCATTAAACTTTCTATAATCTGTACTTTCCAACGATCACCTAACATCTTTATTGTGGTTTCCGCAAGACTTAGAGATACTTCGTTCATTTTTTTTATGCCTCCTTTCCTGTTTACCTGCTTAAATCTATAAAAAACTTGACGCTTTTACAATATTTTTTTATTAATAATGCAATGATTTTTTTTTATATGTTTTCTCTTTGTGACAGTTTTGTTACAAACAGGGGATTATGTTGCTTTTTTGTTGATTTTTTCGAAAAAATATAGTATAATCTTTTATATATGTATATATGGTGGAGCTGATTTTATGTATTTATTGATGTTGCTTGCGACGTTTATGGCGTCTATCTACGGATATAATCTTTCAGCGCGTCCCGATTATGATCGGGATATGGCGCGGAAGAAAGCTGCCGCCGTTATTTATAAATTCCTTATTCACCATAATACCTTAAAAAAATATGCCATAGATATTAATCTGGGAGTTCATGCCGGCGAAGGTTTGGAATGGATCTTGCCCGAAGATATGTTTTATGCGGATTTTGAGGCTTCGGAAGCTCAAGATAATGAAGATATTCATACTTTCTTCATTAATGGCGGGGATAAAAGAATTATCTATCTTCGCGCTAAAGATAAAAAAGGTTCTGCTAATCCGGGAGGACGCGATTACCTGAATACAGGACGGCAAATGTATGACGGTTCCGAAATGGCTACGAAAATTATTTGCTTGGATAAGCCTATGAACGAAACCGACAGTAAAAATTGCACCCCCTCTACCGATGCCGATGGAAATGTAACCGATACTTGTTGCGATTTGGCTAACGGCGGACGTTATCTCGTTTCTTATAAAAAACTTGACGCGCGATGGGTTAATCGGATTTCCGGTGATGTTAATCTTGACTTTGTTAACGCTCTTAATAAAAAACAATATTATGAAAGATTGGGCGTTATCCATTGGGGGAAAGATATTGATTCTAATCAGGAAGGTTGGCAGTTCAGAGGGAAAATTAATTTCTTGCCTGTCTTTGCTGATGATATGGAAAAATGGGATCAGGAACATTCTGATTCACGAGACTCTTATCCCGTTGAAAGACGTAATCGCTCGTATTGGGCTATGCCTACTTGGATTTTTGATGAACACTTCTTCAAAGATAAAAATGGTCATGACCTTTGTACTAAGCAACAACCTTGTATTTTTAAAATCGAGAATTTTTAGAGTTATAAAAGGAGGCTAAATTATGAGTAAATTGTTTAATAAATCAGAACAGCGCGGTACGCTTCTTGTTGAGGCGCTCGCTATGCTCGGTCTGATTGCCATGGTTACGCCAACCCTTTATAAGAAATCCGCAGAACGTTTGCAGGAAATACAAGATATTAACTCCGCTTCTCAGGCGCGTACCATGGGGAATGTGATGGATGCTTTTATTCGCCAAAACTTTGCTGGCTTGATGAGCTCCGCCGCAGAGGTGTCTAACAGTACTTTGGTTATTGAATTTGAAGATGATCAACCGGGGAGCGATGTCTTTCGTGTCGGTTATTCAAGCTATCTTCCTTATGGGTATAAACCTAATGAAATTCGTGGTTATGATATGCCGAAAGTCTATGTTCACCGTGATAACAGTACCTTGGTTTCTTATGTCTTGTATCCGAAAATAATCGATCTTGGTAGTAAACGTGCTGCGAGATTGGCTTCTCTTGTCGGCGCTAATGGCGGTGTTATTACAGAAAATATGGAGGCTAAAGGTACCGGCGGAGCTTGGTTCTTGGATAGCACTATGGTTAATGATTTGGACTTTGATGCTTCTTCGTTGACCGAAAACTCGCTTATCATTACTTCTAATGAACCGGTTTCCATGAGTTATGATGATAGTATGAAATATTTGTATCGTGTACCGCCGGATAACTATGATGACCCGGCTGAATATTACCATAATACTATGGTGACTGACCTCTATTTGGGCGGACACGCTTCCCCAGGTGATGATCAACCGCGTTCAGACTACTATTACTCCATCTTTAACGTTAAAAAATTAACCATGAATACCGATTGTAATCGAGCTTTTATCGGTGAAGATATCTCTACAAGTATTACAGCTTGTGACCCGAATGTTGCTGATCTGTATATCGGTAAACCTTTTAGTAAAACTTTGGCGGATTCTCCATATGATAAAAAATTGGAGGCTAATAATGGCGCGGCTTGGATTTATGGTAACTTGGCGGCTTTGAGCGAAAACTTCCAATTGTTCCGCGAAGAAGCTCTTTATGACGGTAATGCTAAAGATGATTTCGGTTATAACGCCGATATGGATCGTACTGCCGATGGATGGGACGTCTTGCAATTCGCTCGTATGAACAGTACCGGTACAGGTGATGAAGATTTTATCGTCTTACGCGCGGAAAATAAAGAAGATGGCGAACGTGTCGCTATGATGGATGAATTTTTCCAAGTCAAACGCAAAACCGACTCTTCTAAAATTATTGAGTTTTTAGTCGGCGAATCCTCCGGTGTCGGTGGCGAGGGCGCTCTTATTCAAGCGTTCCGCGATGGTAATACTAACGAAGTGCATATTAACCAAAATTCGACTTCTTCTTTAACTTATATTAATGAAAGCGGCGGTACAGTCCATATCAACGGTGGTTCCTCAACAACAGCCAATATGGTTACGCATATTAACGAAATGGGCGGAAACCTTTATGCCGGTCATAATGGCGGTTGGTTAATGGCTCAAGGTGCCGATAATAGCTCCAGAGTGCACTTGTTAGGTAATGTTACTGGCGCAAGTAGTGGTATTGATAGTCGTATTTTTACTATCGGACATGATATTGCTGATAATGGTACTATCGGAACTGCTTATAATACCAATCATATGATGTATGCCGATACTGATAAAGTTTCTTTACGCGGCGGAGGTATCCGTGTTTACACTGCTGAGGGTTATGGCGGAGCTGAAACCGGTCCGGTCGCTTTCCAACCAACCGTTAATAATACTATTAAAAATGAATATGCTGATTTAGCCGGTAATACTTTGAAACACTTAACCGCGATTACCTCTAAATATACAGATATTATGGGCCGTACGTATATGGGTAATAAAAATATGAGTTCCACCGCTTCTAACGACGGACACTACTCTCGTGACGAATTTACTTTGGGGGTTGCTGGCTCCGCGTGGATCGATGAATTGTTATGGGCGCGTAAAGCGTGGTTGAAACAAGCCGGTATGCAAGAACTTCACGCAGGTTTCGAATCTTATTCACAATTTGTCAGTACTCCGCAAAATGCTTGGTTGAACGCTTATGACGATATGGTCGTCTTTCGTAACCCCGATAAAATCGCTTCAGGAAGTTCTAAAGGGCAAATCTTTGGAGCGAATAGCGATGTTATGCTCTATACTAACTCTACTCTTGCTTATATGGGAGATACCGATGGCGCTTGGGCCGCTTTTGAAAACGGCAGCGCGCGTATCGGTGCCGGCGACCAAACTACCGGTGCTCTTAAAAACTACTTCTTGGCAGATAATGCCGGCGGTGACGGTTCGGCTAATGTCGTCGGTTCAACTTTGGTCAACCTTTATACTATTGATGATAAAGTTTCAAGCGTGGTTGATGTGCAACGTGAAGCTATGCGTTTTGCCGGTCATTGGACTTCTTCTTATGCGAACAGAATTGATGCCAAAACAGGTACGTTTACCATTAAAACGAAAGACGTCAGCTCTACTGATGAAGATGAGGGCGCTCAGTTCTATGCCGATGCCGATAAAATCAGAACGAGATGGGTCGATTTTCAAGTTGAAGACGACTCCAGTCTGGTTCGCTTTAAAGTCGCTCCAAATGTCGATCCTGAAAGTATAACAGATGAGGCAAATGTTCAAGTTAACGGCTCTTTCCATGTTACAGGAAATGAAGTTATTCATATCGCTTCCAACTCTTCTAACGCGGTTGGTACGGCTGATAATGATCACGCTATGTTTGAAATCGATCCTGAGTATATTCAGGTTTGGGCGAGAGATAGCGACGGAAACTACGCGGCAGGCGGTTCTTCCGCAGGCGGTTATTACGCTATGTTGAAAATTAATCCGAGCGATGTTCACGGCGGTTCCAGCGATATTAATGATACAAGAGAGGCTTCTATCTATATCCGTAAAGGCGCAATCGAATTAGAAGAAAGTTACAGTAATAGCGGTTCTACTTCTACTTATGCGGCTGACGAAGGATTTGGTTATATTAAAGCTAACCGTTTTGTTTCCAATACTAATGAAATTGTTCCGGAAATCGCCGGTAAAGAGGATAGGGGAACCATGTATGATCAATATATGGTTAATCCGGCTTATACCTCAGTTATGCATGATATTAAATTGACTACTCGAGGCGGGGCGCGTTTGAGTGATATCTTACCGGACTTTATCCTCAAAGGTGTATATAATGTATCTAACGACTTTGTGGAAGGCTCTAAGACTAAGAGAATCTCTTGGAGTTGTGGTTCTGATTGTTCTGCTCAGGGGTATGATCCTCAACCGGATAAAGTCGCTTGGGCTGATCCTTATGTCGGTCGTGTTCCATACGCACTTTGTCCTCCGGGGTACAAAAATATGGCAACACTTATTCCGATTTCATTTAATATGGGACAAGCCGGCGAAATTATTCAGGCTAGCAAGTTTGCTTCTTATGCCAGTGATGCCACAGGTCTTAACGCCGATCCGAGTGAACGATGGATTGTTAATCCGGCAACACGTCAGGCGGCTATCTTGAGAAATGCAATGAATCTGACCGGAATGGATATGAATGAAGCGATTATTTATCCCGGAATGGAGGAAGTCAGTAGCTTGGTTTATAACGGCATCTATCAGGACGGTACTACGCACAGTTCTTTCATGGCGCAGACTTTATCGCGTACGGAAGGTTGGTATTTGGGCTTGAAGGCTTATTATACAGACGCGGCAGGTTCTTCTACCGACTCCTATATGAATCCTGACGCTGGCGCAACAGGTAGCCAGAATTTGTATAGCTATACTTACAGTAAAGACGGTTCCGATAAATACGCCGTGGCTCAACCGCTTTATTTCCAACAGAATACTTGGTTGAAAACGGCTCTTGATCCTTATGAAGAAGGATGGCATGGTCGTATTGGTTTTATTTATGATAAAAACTATTATAATTTAGGTTCCGGCGCAGGAAATGAAGGTATGTATTCCAATAATAATCAGGATGGTTATAACGATAGCAGTAATGTTAACCCAATGTTCCAAAATGGTGACTTTGTTTGGAATTTGTTCCCTGTGCCGACAAATACTCTTGAAGGACATGCAACGGTTTATTGCTACTTCGACAGAACTGAATTTAATGATACTAACTGGGCTGATAAAGTTGACCAAATCGATCAGTTAGGTTCTTACCGCGATATTAATAAGAAAAAGTCGGGTACTAATGATGCTTATATCAATCGTTTGCATGATCCTTCGTTGAAATACTCCGATCCGTGGTAATGGCTTTAAACCGGAAATTAAAGAGGAAGAAATTTTCTTCCTCTTTTTATATGAAAAAAAAACAGATGCTTTATACGGGGCTTTTTCTCGGCGTCTTCTGACTTATTAATACAGTTTCTTTTATTCGGATTTGTCCTTAATTTTATTGATTATTTCATCCGTTTTTTTTCTTTTTTTGAGGCAAACTTAAATTAAATTTACAGGACAATAGGGTGCTAATTCCTGTTTATAAGTCGTCAATTGTTTTTGCGAACTTTTTTTTCGCCGTTATGCTCACCTCATAATGTAATAACTTTTATGTTTAAAGGATTTAAAAGATGGATATCTGTGAAAGTATCAGTAATCTGGCTTATCTTTCCGGTATTGAGTTGCAGGCAACTATTGAGGAAAAAGTCGGGTTACTTAAGGCTATGGATATTCTCGATCAGAACTTTGATTATTCTACTCAAAATGCTGAAAAACAAGCCGAAAACCTTCGTCTTGTCGAGAAAATTATTGATGAAAAAAGAAATGCCAATTTTATTAATATTGTACACCATATTCCTATTTTAAGGCAAAATAAAGTGCCTTCTATGGAAATTTCTCTCCCAGATGGTGTTAAAAAACTTAAATGGAATTTTTATGAAGACGAAGATCCTAAAAAATATTATAAAGGTGAAATCGTTATTGATGATTCCGAAAAATTTTATAGCGGAGAAGTCGCTATCGATGATTTGGAAAGAGTGGAAAGTAACGGCGATAAAGTCGAACGGACTATTGACGGCGTAACTTATCGTAAATATCGTTTTAAATTCCCGTTTGATGTGCGACTCGGTTATCATAATGTTTCGTTCTCTTATGTTAATGATAAAGGTGAAGAGGTTTCTCAAAAAACTAGCCTTATTTCCGCTCCCGAAAAATGCTACGACGGTTTTGGTATCCGTGAGGGTAAAAAAACTTGGGGCGTTCCCGTGCAACTCTATGAACAAGTCAGCGAAAATAATCTTGGTATCGGTAATTTCGGTGATCTTGCTCAACTTGGTTATATCTTAGGTAAAAACGGTGCCGGTCTTATCGGCGTTAATCCCCTTCACGCAGCTCACGATGATCAACCCGAAATCGCTTCCCCGTATAGCCCTGATAGCCGTATGTTCTTTAATTATCTTTA
Organism: uncultured Alphaproteobacteria bacterium; assembly: GCA_949282205.1. Classification (GTDB taxonomy): domain Bacteria; phylum Pseudomonadota; class Alphaproteobacteria; order RF32; family CAG-239; genus CAG-267. The sequence continues at coordinate 44,123 of CASDOS010000014.1, forward strand.
TCTGGATGTCACCGCTATTAATGAGTTTAAAAATTCTCAGGCTATTCGTGATTATTACAATAGTCCGGAATTTCAAGAGAAAGTTAAAGTTAATCGACGCAGAACTTTCGTCGATTATACAACAACGCAACAACTTGTTGATGATATCTTGCAACGTTGCTTCGACGAATTTCGCTTTTCGCCTTTGAGCGAAGAAGCTCGCAATCGATTTAATGTCTATTGCGCCGATCAGGGGGATAATTTGGAAATGTTTGCTACGTTTAGAGCGCTTTCTAAATATTTTGCTAAACAAAATCCTGCTCCCGCTGGTTGGCAGGATTGGCCCGAGGCTTATAGAGATAATCCGAATTCTCCCGAAATTATTGCTTTCAGAAATCAACATCGGGCGGAAATCGATTTTTATAAATATGCTCAATGGCAATGCGAAGTTCAATTGCAACATGTTAAAGATACTTGCCTTAATTCCGGTATGAAAATCGGTCTTTATATGGATAATGCTGTTGGTGTTCATCCTAGAGGCTTTGAAGCGTGGTATTATCGCGATAATTATATTAAAGGTACTGCCGGCGCTGCTCAGGATATCTTATCTAAAAACGGTCAACGCTGGTATTTGCTCGGATATAATCCGATAAAACTGCAAGAACAAGGGTATGAACCTTATCGTCGTATTTTAGACGCTAATATGCGTTATGCGGGATGCTTGCGTATCGACCATGTTTTGCAACTCCATCGCTTGTACATCTTTCCTGATAACGCTGAAACCGGTAACTATATCTATTATAATGTGAAGGAATTGATGGCTATCGTTGCTCTCGAAAGCCATCGGAACAAAACGTTGGTTATTGGCGAAGACCTTGGTAATGCTACTGAGGAAATTAAACGCAGTATGGAAGATTTTGGTATCCTTTCTTATAAAGTCCTGCCTTTTGAACGCCACGACGATATGTATAATTCTATGAAACATCCTGACGAATATCCGCAAATGTCAGTTTGTTCTCCGTCTACGCATGATACACCGCCGCTCTTTAGCCAGTGGAATGTTCAACATGTTTGGCAACAGAAATTGTTGGGTATATTGTCCGATAAACAGGCTAATGATACTTTTGAACAATACGCTTCTCAACGCGAGGGATTAAACTGGATATTGGAACATTATGGTATTTGGAAAGAAGTCGGCGGTAAGGTCGTTGAACATCCTCGTCAGGACGCTAATAATATTCCTGATAAATATGTGCAAGCCGTTACCACGTTTTTGGCGCGTTCTAACTCCGCTATTATGCTGATGCCTTTCTCCGATATCTTCGGACAAAGAGAAATGGGGAATATTCCCGGTATTTCCGAACTCGAATGGTCTCAACAAGAGCCGTTGCAGTTTGTCTATGGTAATATCGCTTATCCGAACTGGCGTAAGAAAATGCATATTCCTGTTGAACATATTGAAAATGTTGATATGTTTCGGGATGTTACTCAAATCTTGAATAAATACAGACCCGACGGTAATAACGGAAAAGGTCGGTATTATCAGTTTGAACGATTGGGCAGTAATAATTCCTCTACTATCGATTTTGATAAGTTTAAACGTATTCATGATATTATTAAACATAAAGAAGAATATCAAATGGAACAGTTACTTAAAAATCGTTATAGCGAAGCCTATAAAAAACGCTTGACTAATCGGTTTGAAACTAATCAAAATCGTTATAATAATATGGTGCAATCTTGGATTGCTCATAAAAAAGCTCACGGTATGTGACTGTTTGTTGTTTTTAATCTAGAGAAGGGGCGTTTGCTCCTTTTCTTTTTTCTTATCTCTTTTTCTTTCTCCTTCGCAAATTTGATGTCTATCTTGGGGACAATTAACTCTATTTTAATGACATTGGTTTATTTGTAGTTTTAGTATGTATGTTATATGGAAAAATCGTTTATATCTTCTAAAGGTGGATACTGATGGAAAAAAAACAGAAGGTTAGAGCCGTTTTTCAAATCGGAGCTTGGCTCGCCTTCATTATGTTGGGGTATTTGGGTATTCGTAGCTATAAACTTTCAATCGAAAAATTGAAAACAAATGCTTGTATTGAAGAAATCGGTACTTTAGCAAGAACTATTCAAATGTATTTTCAAAACCAACGTAACTATGGTGAGTTTAATTATAAACAAGCCGTCGATTTTAAACTTATTCCAGAAAATATGTTTCGAGAGGGATTTAAAGAGGCTACAAATGCTTATTTAGGTGGTGTCGACTTCTTTTATTCCTCTTTATCTCCTTCCGACCCTAAGAGTGCTTTCGAAATTTCTTTTCAGGGACTGAGTAGCTATGCTTGTAGAGAATTGGTTAAAATGAATTGGAACAGTAACGATATGTCTAACCTTATCGCCGTTGCCGGTTATCCTATTCCTACTCCTTCCGGTGTGCTTGATGAAATCTATCCCGATACCCCTCAAGATAATATTAAATCGCGTAATATCTATAAAGCAAACGAAGCTCCTTATATTCCTAGTGATAAACTTGAGTTTATTTGTGATTGTGGCGATGATGTTTGCAGTGTTGTTTGGAAATTCCATTAACGTACTTTTTTACTTGCATATTTTCTCCTTCGTGATATAAAAAGACGAATTTTGACATTGTTCTTAATGTTTGGGCGTAATTTTTTCAATTGGATTTTTTATGATGACAGAAGAAGTTAGTGAACAAAGACAGAGCCGCTTAAATAAGCTCGCTAAATTGCAGGATTTGGGATATAATCCTTATCCGTATCGTTTTCAACCAGATAGCTATGCGCATCCTTTGCAAGAAAAATATAAAAATTTGCCTAACGGCGAAAATACCGAGGATAGAGTTACAGTCGCAGGGCGCGCTATGGCCGTGCGTAATGACGGTATGTTTATCGATTTGAAAGATAAAACAGGTAATATTCAAATCTTCTGCCATAAATCTCATTTGGATGAAAATAATCTTAAACTCTTGAAATGTCTGGATATCGGCGATATTATCGGTGTGTCCGGCTTTATTCGCAGAACGCCAAGAGGCGAACTTTCCGTCGCTGCCGAAAAATTCGATATTATCGCTAAGGCTTTGGAGCCGTTACCTGAGAAATTCCACGGCTTGACCGATGTGGAAACACGGTATCGTAAGCGCTATGTCGATTTAATTATTAATGATGATGCTAAACAAATCTTACTTACACGTTGCAAAATTGTTTCCGCTGTTCGCGAATTCTTTAATCAAAATGAATTCTTGGAAGTGGAAACACCAACTTTCCACCCGATTATGGGCGGGGCTAACGCTAAACCTTTTATTACTCACTATAATGCTCTTGATAATGATTTTTACCTCCGCGTCGCAACGGAACTCTATTTGAAAAAATTGGTTGTCGGTGGTATCGATAGAGTGTTTGAAATTGGGAAAAACTATCGTAATGAAGGTATTGATAAAAATCATGTTCCAGAATTTACAGGACTCGAAGCCTATATGGCTTATGGTGACTACAACGATATGGCTGATTTAATCTATAAATTGGTGCGCTTTGTCGTTAATAAAGTTTTCGGAACCGATAAATTGGTTTTGGAAGGACATGAAATCGATTTCTCTAAACCTTTCCCGAAAGTTTCTATTATCGATTTGATTAAACGCGAAACCGGTGTGGATTTCTTAAGCGTTGAAACAGTTGAAGATGCTCGTGCTTTGGCAAAATCCGTCGGTGTTGATGCGGATCATTGCTCTAACTGGGGGAAGGTGGTTCAGGAAGTTTTTGATGAAAAAGTTGAAGCTACCTTGATTGAGCCAATCCATGTTTCCGATATGCCGAAAGATATTTCACCTTTGGCTAAAACTCATCGCGATAATCCTCGTTTGGTGGAGCACTTTGATACATATTTGCTCGGTATGGAACTCGGTTGTGCTTATTCCGAACTTTCTAATCCTTTAGAGCAGTTGGAGCGTTTTAAAGCACAAATGGCAGAACGCGAAAATGGTGATGATGAAGCGCAGATGCTTGACGAAAGTTTTATTGACGCGCTTTCTTACGGGTTTGTTCCAACAACCGGTATGGGTATGGGGATGGATAGATTGGCGAAACTTTTAACAGGGGCCGCTACTCTTCGCGACGTTATTCTTTTCCCGACCTTAAAGAAAATGAAATAATCTTCTTCTTAAAATCAAAAAAGCCTGACTTTACAGTCGGGCTTTTTTGTGTTTCAAAAAGAAATTATAGCTTTTGGTATAATCTCTTTTTGCTTTCTTTTTGTAGCTTCGCGGCTTTTTCCGTACTCATGAGCTTTTGATTACGAAGGGTTTCCAACATGAATATTATCTCCAACTCAAGACTGGCGCGCATCTTCTTTTTGTTACGTCTTATCTCCTTCAATAAATGCATAAACTGAATTATTGAACTTAAATTCTTGTAGGGAATGCTGATTTTTTTACCGAAAATTTTTACGGTTTTATTCATCAACTTCAACTTGTAATGCTTGCGCAAAAAGTAATCTGCCTCACGAATTTGCGAATTGATATATATGATGTCATCAATGGATTCTTGGAAAGTTCCTGCATATTTGTTGCAACGTTCCAAAATACTTGCCAACTCATGAAACATCATTTCATTTTGGGCAATTCCCTTGCCATTCATCAGTTTTGCGGCTTCTTGCAGGCTTTCTTCCACTACATAGAAATACGAAATCAGTTCCGGCGCTTGCTTTTTTACTGAGCGTTCCAAACGCAAAGACTGACGCTTGTTTACACTCCATATAACGCTTGTTCCCGACGGCAACATCTTTTTTACCGCTTGAATATTCTCTCCCGTGTTGCGACCATTGGGGGCTAATAGTATATCCGTTTCCGGTACACCCAATTTGTAACAAACCGATGCCAATAATTCCGCTTCACTTCGATCATGCGTGTATTTACTCAACAAACCTTTTCCTCCGACACATATTATTGTCGGATGGTAACTATGTTGCTGGTTAATCTTGTAATACAGCCAAACCGCCCAAAATGCTGAGGTCGGATCGTCATCTATGGCTATTATATAGTCTGCTCGTATTACTTTGTTTTTACTATCTATACAATTTGTTTTGATACACAAGGCTTCGTAAATAACTTCGGCAGCGTCCATAGAGCGCTCAAACAATTCTTGCTTCATACTAATTTATTTTTATAAAGTTAAACATAAAAATTTTTTATCGGCTTCTAAAATATCTTGTTTTTGTCTATTAGTCAACCCTTATTATGACCTTTTTCAATTTGGCTGGTGATTAAATCTCTTTTTTACTTGTTTGTTTGCGGAAATTTCATAACCTCTTAGTGGTATGATATGTTTTATGAGGGTATTATGCGCTATTTCGGGATTTTTTTTATTCTGATTATTCTGGGCGGCTTTGTCGGCGGATGGTACGATATCGCTTCTTATCATCCGTATAGACTCGATTATCGGCGCGCGGTGATTAATTTGCCAATTACTTATACCAAGTACCTTCATAATGATACTTATGCTTTGGGCGAAAAATATTTGGCAGAAGATTTAGCCGCTGAACTCAAAAAACATGGAATTGATACTATTCTTTATACTTTTGAAGACTCTTTGTCTAATCGGAACTTTAATGAAGGTTGGGAAATCTTTATGCGCTCTGGACCGGAACTTCGATTGGATAAATATCATAATTATGCCGATGAGGATAGAATCGCTGTTTTGTTCGAAACTATTCCTTATGAACTTAATATTGTTAAAAATGCCGATATCGTCTTAACGGGGTCTCTTAAAAAAAATAAACTTTATCGTGAAATGGGAATTAACTCACACTTCTTGCCTCAGTTCACGAGAACCGATAAATTTTATCCTGATGCGAAAGATGATCTGAAACGTCAGGTCTTATTTGTGGCTAATCAATGGCCGGATTTTCCTGTCCGCAAAACCGTGCAATATGCCAAAGAAACAGGTGTTCAAATCGATGTTTTCGGTGATAATTGGACCAACGTCTTGGTTGATGACGCTGCTTCGTGGTGGAAAGCTCGACAAATCCCTAATGACCAACTGAAGTATTTTTATTCTTCCGCCGATATTGTTCTTAATGACACAAGACCAGATATGATTGAAGCCGGTTTTATCAGTAATCGTATCTTTGATGCTACGGCTTGCGGAACGCTGGTTATTTCGGACTATATGCCCGAAATCGAAGAAATTTACGGCGATGCCGTCCCTATGTATAAAAATGCTGACGAATTTAAACAACTTATCGATTTTTATCTTTCTCATCCTGAAGAACGTAAACGCAAAGCCTTAAAAGCTCAGAAAATTACTTTGGAGAGATTTTCCGCTGATAAAGTTATCGGACATATGACCGATATTCTTCGAAATTATATTTACGAAAAAGGATTGGATTGATATGCCTAAAAAATCGCTTGTGTCTGATAAAAATTCTATTAACGCTATGAAACGAAAAGAACAGGAAACGGCTGACGCTTCCGTCTTATTTCAAAATGAAAAACAAAAACGGATTTTTTTTACCCGATCTATTTCGACTAGAAATATCAAAACCTCATCGTACCTCAACGTAAAAAATGTTCTTCTTGCGGGACTCTTGCTAATTGTTCTCTTTAGCGGGGGAATTGCGGGAAAATTCGTTACTTCTTCTTTGCGGATTGCGCAAAATCATAAAAGTGTCGCTATCCGTATTGGTGATACTCGTCAGCATTTGGATTATGACTTTACTGCGGCTATTAACTTCCTACAATATGCTTTGAAACGTAACGGCTATAAAATTGCCGGAGTGACTTATGCGGGTAATCTTTATCCAAATGAATTAAATGCGGCGGAAATCAATATTTTTGTGCGCGGATTTTCGCCTTTTTATGATTTACGCATGAATGATCATAAAACTAATGTGCTTTATGTCCATCGTTATGCCGATTTTTATGCCGAGGAATTTCAGAATTTTGATTCTTACCTGTCTTCGCAACGGAAACTTATGGACGCTATTACCCACAATATCGATATTAGTTTTTTACCTCCGGGGTTCGTACCTCATGATGTACTCGCTCCTCAGAAGTATGATTTTGATATTCTCTATATTTATGAATTTTATAATCAATTTTACGATGCCTTTATGCAAAAAAAATATCAAATCAGAACGTATAGTGGTAACGATTTTGCTATTCTTTCCGAAAACGAACGGCGCAATTTGTTACAAAACGCTCGGGTGGTTGTCTATGAAATGGGGAAAACAGGCTCGGATGACGAAACGTATGTCCCTTATGCCGTTTTTGATTTAATCAGTTATGGGAGACCAATTGTAACAAACAGAAAATTACCTCTTGATGCTTATTTTCAAAATAATATCTGGTTGTTTGATGATGTTGAAAGTATGATCTTGGCTACCCAACAAGCGCTTAATTCTTCTGATGAAATTCGAGAACTTAAAGCCGCTCGCGCAAGAACCGTCTTATATGACTTCTTTGATACGAATTCATCTTTCTTTAAAAAATTAAAGTGATTTAGCGATTGTCTTCATCGCAATGGTTCAAAAAATGTTTTTTTTGCGCTTTTAATTTAGAATCTGTTAACTATTTTGGTGATACACATAATTGTTGCTTACCGGTTGGGGGAGGTCGCTCAAGTTCAGCGTGGCTTCAGCTTATGCCAGACCGGTGATTGTTCGCTTTATTCGGGCTGACATACTTGCCTTGGATACGAGCAATCCTTATGGCATAGATGTGAAATAATTATAATAAGGAAATTAAAACATGACTACAAATGCACAAGTTGATTTTTTGAACGATATTAAAGATAAAAAAGTTTCAGTTACCGTCTTTCTTATCAATGGTGTTAAATTGCAAGGTGTCATTACTTGGTTTGATGCCAATTCTTTGCTGTTGAGACGTGATGGGCATACTCAACTTGTTTATACTCACGCTGTTTCTACTATCATGCCGGCAACTCCGATTGATGTTGTTGAAGAATAGTTAATCTTGACTTCCGCTTGTCCGTTCTCTTCCCGATTTGTTGCGGAATTTATTCGGTTGAGCGGAAGTTTTATTTTTTTAGGTTCCGCGCGTGCTGGAAATTCATAAAAATAAAAAAACAAAAGTGGCGGTTGTTTGTCCTTGCCTGAAAAATCACTTAGAGGCTTTATTCGTTTCTGACGTGAAAGCGCGTGAAGCCGAAGCGGAAGGTTTGGTCTTGGCGATGGGACAAGATGTTGTTTTGTTAAAAACCGTAAAACTTTCCCAATTTGTTTCCAAAAGTTTTTTCGGAAAGGGTACTCTTGAACAACTTAAAGAGGAATGTCAACAGGTTAATGCCGAATTGTTGGTTGTTGATATGCCTATCTCCGCCGTGCAACAGCGTAATCTCGAAAAAATTCTTAATCTTAAAGTGATTGACCGTACCGCCGTTATCTTGGAGATTTTTGGGCAACGCGCTCATACAAACGAAGGAAAATTACAGGTCGAATTGGCTCATCTGACTTATCAACGAAGCCGCTTGGTGCGCAGTTGGACTCACCTCGAAAGACAACGCGGAGGAGGCGGTTTTTTAGGCGGTCCGGGGGAAACGCAAATAGAACTTGACCGTAGACATCTTGATGATCGTATTGTTAAAATTAAAAAAGAATTGGAAAAAGTGCGGAAAACTCGTGCAATTCAACGCGGCGCCAGAGTTAAAGTTCCTTTTCCGGTCGCGGCCCTGGTCGGTTATACCAATGCCGGCAAATCTTCTCTTTTTAATCTGATTACTCATGCTGATGTTTTTGCTCAAGATATGCTTTTTGCTACTCTTGATCCCACTATGCGCAAAATTGCTTTGGATAAAAATTGCGATATTATTCTTTCCGACACCGTCGGATTTATCTCTAATCTGCCGCACGAATTGGTTATGGCGTTTCGGGCAACTCTTGAAGAAGTGCTTGAAGCTGATGTTATTGTTCATGTTATTGATGTGGCTAACCCTAACTATAAAGAGCAACGATTAGATGTTTTGAATGTCCTGCATGAGTTGGGACTTTCTAAAATCGAATTTGAAAACAGATATATTGAGGTCTTTAATAAAATTGATTTGCTTGATACGAGTGAGAAAAAAAATCTTATTGACAGAATCGGACATCGTACCGTGGCTCTCTCCGCTCTTTCCGGTGAAGGTGTTGATAACTTTATTCGCTTGCTTAAAGCTAAATTTTATAAAAATACAGAAATTAAAACGCTGTGTGTTCCAATTGATGACGGGAAAAAATTAGCCGAAATTTATCGTACTGCTCAGGTTCTGGATAGACGTGACGACGGTGAACGTATCTTTTTGCGTATCAGGTGTTCTTCTTAATCCTTATATGAAATTTATTGATTCTTTTGACTTTTTTGTGTAAAATGTCTGTATATGGCTCAACTTTTACGGTGGTTGCAATGATTGAACTGGAAGACGGTTTTTCCGAAAATGATAAATACCTTATTCGTGAATATGAAAAGCACGGATCCGATGATTTTTTGTTGGTTGATTTGGGTGAAAAAACTTACGTTGTGCCGTATAAATATACTATCGGCTCTCATTCCGGCAAAACTTCGCAACAACGCTTCCTTAACGCGTTACTCGATTTTGAAGATATGGAAATCGGTAAATACAATCGCGCAGGACAACCGGTTCTATCGGTTGCTTATGAGGGTAGGGATTATGTTGTCCCTTTTGAGCGTAAAGGTCGCTTTTCTCCTCAAGATTTAGCTGATGAACTTCATCATAAGGCCGATACAAAATATAATGCCGTTATTAACGCGGCAAGGTCTTTGGAAAAAAATGGTAAACCTGTCGATTTGCTCGATTTTTCTACATTCTCCGCTAATAAATATGCTAAAGATTTGGCGGATTTAAACTCGACTATGCTGTTAGACGAGAAATCTCCCGAAAAATTGAATATTTTAAAGTTCTTAAACTCCGTCTTTGATAAAAAAGTCAAAAATTTTCATACTTCTACACGGAAAATGGCAAACGTCCTTGGGAAAAAAATTATTGAGGACGAACGTGAGGCTGCTAAAGATTTTATTCCGAAATACTATAAAGTTTCGGCTTTGGCCGCTATGGTCGGTCTGAGCGCTACCGCCGGTTTTCTTTCGCAAAAACAAAATGCCGATGATGATAATGCTCGGGAACCGACAACGGAACATGTCGTTAATCTTGGTCCTGATGCCGATGATATTCCTTTAATTACAGAAACAAACCTCGATATCGACACCGCTAAGACGCAAATTCTCCCACAAACAAAAAAGCCCGAACCTCATGTCGCACGCGCAAATAAAACCGATAAAACCGATAAAGCTGATAAAACCAATAATAAAACAACTGATAAATCCAATACAGCAAAATCCGAAGTTAAAACCACCAACAAAGAAACTCAAGATGTTGCTAGGAAAACACCTGATGAGTTTAATGGGTATTTTGTGAATTTTATGGGCAAAAAATATACCGATACTTATGGCAATATCCATCTTATGCAAAAACTTAAACCAGAAATTTCCGCCCTTTTAATTTCCGTGGAGGGTTTCACTCACGATGCTTTTCGTGATGGCGGAGGAACCCCAACTATCGGTGCGGGAACTACGTTTTATTTGAACGAAAAAGGTAAAGAAACTTATGTGCAAATGGGGGATAAAGCCTCTACTTGGCGCGGTATGCTGCATAAGTGGAGATATATCAATAAATATATGGTAGAATATCTTGGGGATGATTTCGGACGTCCTTGTACCCCGCGTGAGGCTATGGCCAGCGTTGGCGCAGGGTTTTGTTGGGGACCTTCCGGATTTGGTAATTCCGAATTTCTTAAATCTATGAAAAATAATGAGAAATTATCTCTCCAACTTCGCAAATTATCCGGCTTTCGTAAACAAAAAGGCTTACTCAAACGTAGCTATGTCTTGGCGTGTTGCCTTGCCGGGGTTTGGACACCTAAGGATTTATTAGACCTTCCGGTCTATAAACTTAAAGATAAAGGTTTTGTTCATTGCGCTATCTATACTCTCGATTTACACGAAATCTTACCTTGCCGTAAAGATGCTAACGGTAATTACCTTAAAGATGAAGACAATAATGATATTCCGAAAATCGCTAAAGACGGGTATTGTTTTGATTTCTATCTCGATAAGGCGCTGGAAATTAAAGAAAAACTTATTGCTGATGCGAAAAAAAGTAATATCCCTTATAAAACCGTGCGGCAACTGCTTCCTGATGATATGGTCAAAAGTATTGAAAAAGAAAACTATGTTAGGGCTGAATTGCCTCACTCTAAGCTGAAACAGAACTTTGCGGCTATGACTAAAATGTTGCAAAATGCAAAAGAATAATACTTTCTGCTTATATTTTTTGTTTTTACTTGCTATTTCTTTCTTATGCTCTACACTTTCGGCATATTGGTATTAAATTGAGTAGGGTGATGGTGTTCCAAAATAAATTCTTAAAGTATTTTATGCTTGCTCTCGGAACTGTTGAAATCTGTTTCTTGGCCTGGGTGTTCTATTTCCATTATATGTGTATGGATCATGCCGAACATATTCACGCTTCCTGGTTGGTTTGGCAAGGGCAGGTACCGTATCGGGATTTCTTTGAACATCATAATCCTTTGTTGTGGTTCATTTTTGCACCCATAACGGCTCTTTTTTATAAAAGCGCTCTTATTTTATATGTTTCCAGAGTTTTTACGTTCTTCTGCTATGCTCTTGCTGCTTGCGGCTTGCTTAAAATATGTCGCGATTTCTTAAATATTTCATCGGTCAAATTCTTATTGGCTCTCATGTTCTTTTGCCTGCCTTATGATAACAACTATTTGTTGTTTGAACTGCAACCCGACGCGTTGATGTGGGTCTTTTTCTTTTGGGGGCTTTGGTTCTTTTTGAGGTTTGTTCATCTCGGATTAAACGGAAAGGTTAGGGACTTGAAGTGGGCTTTTATTCTTTTTATGCTTTCTTTTTTAGTCCTGCAAAAAGTGATTGCTCTTCTCGCTCTGTTGGGCGGTTATACGCTCTTTTTGCTTCATAAACGTAAAATCGCTTGGACACCGGTGTTGCATGCCCTGATTGTCCCGATTTTTATGCTTTTTATCTTTATGGCTTATCTTTATTATACGAATAGCTGGGTGCTCTATTTCTTGTTCAATTATGATCTGAACTACTGGATGCAGGGATTTATGGGCGATGCTAAAATCTTACAAAATTGGTTGGTTATCGGCGCTCTGCCGCTTTTGGCCATCTTTTCTTTGCACCATTTTTTGGAGAAAGAAAATCATTACCGTAATTTGCTGTGCGCACTTATGTTTTTGGAATTTATTCAAAAAATGCTGATCGGCGCTCCCTATATACAATATTTTATCTTCAGTAACCTTGTTTCGGCACTCATTGTTGCCGATGTTGTTGCCGATAAAATTGAATTGAAACGTATTAAAATTGTCCTTGTCGCCGCTACGATCGGTTTTATTACTCTTGCCTTTATGAACCCTCCTAATACTCAATATCCTCGCTACTTTAAAGTCCAGAATTATGTCGCTAAATATTCAAGAGATGACGAGCCGATTGTTAATTCCGTTTATTTCTTCTTTAATCTTTATGGGTGGAATCCTTCTTATTATTGGTTCGGATACGGAAATGTCGCACAGGTTGCTCACTATCTTTATGATGTTGATAAAGGATTTGAGGTTAATCAGGCTATTCGCGAAAATATGCCTATGTTTGTCTATGTTACTGATTATATTAATCTTTTGGGCGCTTCTAATATGGATTATCTATATGATTATCGCGAAAACCTCAGAGATTTGTGGTCGAGGATTCCTGTCCGAAAAGAAAATCGTGAAGATTTTGTTAAACGGTGGACTAAAGTTTCTTTCGGAAAACCAGATACTTATTTTCTTAAGCATTATTATAAAATGTCTCCTTATTATCCTCTTATGGTTCGGAAAGATTTACTTTATAGAACAAAATTAAAACAAAATTAATGCGCGGCTGTGCAAAACTTATTGCTAGGGCTTGTTTTCCTTGTTCAATCTGCCATTATATCCTTATCTTGTATTTTGTTTGGGAGATGAATTTATGCTTGATACGCTTGTGGTTATTCCGGCTCGATACGGTTCTACCCGCTTTCCCGGGAAACCTTTGGCTAAAATTGCCGGTAAGGAAATGCTGCTCCGCGTTGTCGATATCGCTAAAAAAGGTACGCAAAATGCTTCCGCGAGAATCGTTGTCGCTACCGAAGATCAACGTATTATGGACTTTTGTAATAATCATCATATCGAGTGCTTGATGACCAGCGATAGTTGTAAAACCGGATCCGACAGAGTTTGTGAGGCCGTCAAAATCTTGAATGTTAAACCTGATTTGATTATTAATTTACAAGGAGATAATCCGGTTTGCCCGCCTTGGTTTATTGGGGAACTTATTCTTGCTTTTGAAAAAGATACCTCTGTCGATTTGGTCACGCCTTGCACGCAACTGTCTTGGGAGGCTCTCGATAAACTCAGAGAAAGTAAGAAAGTAACGCCTTTTTCCGGTACTACTTGCGTGGCTGATAAAAATGGATACGCGTTGTGGTTTTCTAAAAATATTATTCCGGCTATTCGTAAAGAAAATGATTTACGCGCTAACTCCGACAAAAGTCCGGTGCTGCGTCATATCGGTCTTTATGGCTATAAATATGATTCTTTGTTCAAATTTAAATCCTTGAACGAAACTGCTTACGAAAAACTTGAAGGCTTGGAACAGTTGAGATTTTTGGAGAACGGTATGAAAATTAAAATTGCTATCGTCGATTATAAGCAATTTGAGGGGATGAGTGGCGTTGACTCTCCTGAAGATGTTAAACGCGCTGAGGCTTTGTTTGAAAAATATGGTGAATTTTAATTCGATTAGGAGTTGATTGTATATGGTCACGAGGATAATTATTGCACGTCATGGTAATACTTTTACTAAAGATCAGACACCGCTTAGAGTAGGGGCTGGAACCGATTTGCCTTTGGTCGAAACCGAAAGAGGTACTAATGTCGGTAAATACTTGAAAATGCGTACTCTTATCCCCGTCGCTGTTTTCGCGGCTCCGCTTAAACGTACTACCGAAACGGCTAGATTGGCAATCGCGGCTCTTGATAAAGACATTCCGCTTATTGCCGATAACCGCTTTACGGAAATTGATTATGGTCCTGATGAAGCGAAAACTGAAGAAGAAGTTGTGGCTCGTATCGGACAAGATGCTTTAGATGCTTGGAACGCTAATGCAGTCGTTCCGCAAGGTTGGAATGTGTCCGTTGACGGAATTATTCAAACTTGGAAAGACTTTGCTCGGGAAGTTGAGCAGAATTATGCTCATAAAACTGTTTTGGTTGTCAGCTCCAATGGAATTATTCGTTTTGCGCCTTATTTGACGGGGAATTTCGAAACTTTTTGCCAGAATTTTAATATCAAAGTCGGTACAGGCAGTGTTTGTATTCTTGAGAAAGATGATGGTGATGACTTTTGGACCGTCAAAGAATGGGGTACAAAGCCAAAAGATAAATTAAGTGATAAGTCTGCTCCTTTATCAGCAACTGCTTCTGTGGCTCATCATTAATCTTTAGCTTGTCATTAATCTTTAGCTTGTTTATGCAGACATTTCATTGAGTTCGTGTGTTTAACGCGGACTCTCTTTTTATTTCTTAAAAGCGTCTGTGAGCGTTATGACGTATATTTTATCCTTATAAATGACTCAGCTCGTCCTCAGAACTCTTATTTTTGCATTTTACTCTTTTTAATTTACTTGTTTTCTTTGATTTAACTCATTTTTTCTCTTTGGTTCTCTTATCTTTAAAATCTATTTTACACCCCCTCTTTTATCCTTTAGTATCCATAATATATATTATGCGACAAACTATGTACACAAAGAAGAGTACCTCTATCGTCTATTTCTAATATTTCTAATTTTCTAATATTTCTAATTTTCTAATATTTCTAATTTTCTAATATTTCTAATTTTCTAATATTTCTAATTTTCTAATTTTTAAGTTTCTCGGTTAATTCGTGCGCGTTATTCCATTCTTCAAGCCAAGCACATTCCTCTTTCATAGTTCGCATAACACGCTCGGTTTCAAAGTTGCTCTTGGGATTGCAAAAGCTCGTAAGTATTTGTTTTTATCCCCAAAATTCCGCAGTTTTTCATAAAGCTGACCGAGGGAGGCTGACAGCCGTTATCACTCACCAAACTCAATTCTTTGTTTCTTACTCCGTCGGGAAACTGTCGGTTTATTGCCATTTCCAAACACTTTGCCAATCGAGGAACTTGCTTTACAATCCAATATGATAGCCCACAACTTTTTTGCTGTACCAATCCGACACAACCGTGATATACCCCAACCTATGGGCATCAAAATCTTGCTCATATCTATAGCCCAATATTGGTTGGGGCTATCGGCCTGAGTTTTAGTCTTGATGACACACAATGCTTTGTTTTGGCCTATTTTTTAACAAATCATGTTTTTGCATCAATTTATAAATCGTGTTTTGGGAAATATTTATCCCGTAATAATTCCTTAAATTCGCCCAAATCAGACGATATTCCCCAATACAGATGTTCAAATTTAAGGCTTGCGTTGAGCTTTACTACTTGGCGGTTACGCTCCTCGCAAGCCTTATAAACTCTGCGCTCTTTACCAACCTTCATTTTTTTTAATCTCTAAACTTAAATCGGCAACACATTGTTTTAACCTGATATTTTTGGCAACTAGCCGTTGTTCGTTTTGCGTGGCTTTTCCTAAATTAAACACGTTTTCCGCATTTGATAAAAACTTGTCCCCGAGTTTGTAATAACAGCCTTATACTTTCATAACATAAAATCTAATAAAGTCCTCGTCCGTAACCTCTTTTTTATTTCTAATTTTACTTCATTTTAAGTTATTTTCGCTATCTTTTGGTTGAAAGGCTTAATTATGGAAGACAAAAATAACAATTTGCAGTTGAATGATACTCATATCCAAAATCTCTTAGATAAACGGATAAAACTTGCTCCTCGCTCTGATTCTGCTATCGTAGCGGTTGAAACAAAACACGCCCCTGCTCTTTGGAAACGCCTTTTTTTAAGAAAAGCTGCTCGTTACAGCGGAGAGTGTTCTATCTTTTATTATATGTACAAGTCTTTGTTTTTGTGCTATTTTTCTATCAAGGGACGTGCCAGCAGAAAGGAATTTTGGAGCTTGACACTTTTGACAACTTTGCTCAATGCTCTTTGTTTCTTTTATTTCTATGTGCTTGTTGAAGATTTTGAAAAACTTGTTATTTTTATGTCTTGGATTAGTAAATTAACGCTTATTCCCGGAATTACGGTTATTATTCGACGTGTTCATGATTTTGGTAAATCCGGTTGGTGGCTGTTCGTCCCTACTTATAAAATTATCTTTTTTGCTTTTATTAAGCCTGACCAAGGACCGAATGCTTTTGGAAAACCTGAATGATGTTGCGCGTAAAAGAAAAGCCCTACTCTTTTGCTCTGTCCAACTTTGGTGGACAAAACATACAAGTTAGGCTTTCCTATTGAGATGTGCTTAAACTTTGCTCGTAAAGGCTTGTTTAACGTCATCTTCTTTTAGCTCTTTTGCTTCTACATACGTTTTTAATATGCTAAAATAACGTTGTAAAAACATTTTTTGCAAGACTTGCGGCTCTATTAATTTTCGTGAGCCGTGCTCCAAGATGAAATATTCCATGTTAAAATATAATGGCATTTTTTGCAGTCTTTCATCTTCCTTATCCGCAAGTGTGTTTTCCATTGCTTGGCGGATTGATAACGCATTAAACTCATAATTGGGGTTCTTTATCAAACTCTTACCTTTATTGAGCAATGTTGCCGCATAGCCTGATACTGCCGTTTTACGAGCGGTTGCTACCGTTAATGTTGCGGAATTTATCTCTTTGCGCAATTCATTTTTTAAATAAAAAAACATATTTTCGGATTTCAGTTCGTCGCTGATGCTCTGTAACCATATGCAAATTCCTTGATAATCAAGTCCCAAATCTTTACTTAGATTCAACTGTTCTCCGCCTGTTTCCATGTTCTTCAGCTGATTTTCAATTTTTTTAAGTCTCGATTTAGGTAACTTGTTCTCACTTGTCAGCTTTTGAACCAGTTTTTCATTAAACAATGAATTGAATGCGGCGTAATCTATAACGCCAAGGCGATGGCTGTAAAATACTCTCATAATTGTAAATTTTTAAATAATTATACTTATACTTTCCGAGAAAGTTTGGCTTCATAATAATTGTTTTGCGCTTTTGTCTTAACACCTCTTTCACTTTTTCGTCAAGTTATTTTTCTATCTCAATGTTGCTTTTTACTTGATTTTTTTCTCGTTTCGACTTATTGCTTGTTTGTATTTGAACTCGGAGGATTTTTTCTTATGCGGCACTTTGGCTTGAAACTTTGGTCTAAAGACTTTATCAAAAATAAAAATTTTGTTATCTCGGCCGAAAAGGCTCTTAAAGACGGAATGTTTGATTATTTGGAATTGTTTGCACTTCCCGATACTTTTGATGAAACTTATCTTGATGTCAAACAACGTTTTAACGGAGTTAAAACAGTTATTCACGCACCGCATGCCATTCAACTTCTGGATATTTCTAATCCTGAGGAATTCGAAAATAATCGTCATAGACTTAAATCTTCTCAGCAATTTGCCGATTTACTAGACGCACCGTTCATTATTCTTCACCCAGGAATGCAACGCGGTGAAAAATTTTTACAGGAAAGTATACGGCAGTTTAAGGCTTTTAATGATACACGCTTGACCGTCGAAAATCTGCCCGGGTATTGTTCGCAAACCAAACGCGATCTTCATGGAATTACTCCTGATGAAATTAAACGATTTATCGGGGAAACAAATGCTCATTTTTGTCTCGATTTTTCACATGCTATTTGTGGCGCTAATACCTATAAACGCGATATTTATGAAGTGTTACAGGAATTTACAGAACTTAACCCTGATATGTATCATCTATGTGACGGCGATGTGCTTTCCACTAATGATTCTCATCTTCATTACGGTGATGGTAATTATGACTTAAAACGTCTGGTTTTAAAATATACCTCCCCTGATGCTTATATCACTATGGAAACCGGTCATGGCATCCCTACTGATGTTCAGCCTTGGCTCAATGATATTATGTATTTGAAAAAACTTATAAGTGATTGATTTAAACTGCGTTTCTTAAAAAAATAAATCGTAAGGACACTTTTTTGTTGAGTGTCCTTGTTTTTTGGTGTATAATCCTTGTATGTTTGATAGTTGTATGCAAAGGACTTTTTATAATGGGGTGCTTTTTGTTAAATGAATTTGGAGAAGTTTTGCTGGAACTTAAATCCGGATTACGCTTTTGTCCCGATATGCGACTTGAGGTTAATGAGGAAACGCAATCCGCTGAACTGAAAAGCGCTGACAGCTCTTTTAAAATTGATTTTGTTCATCCCGAATTGATGTTGCCGCTAAAGCAAAATCGTTACCTTTTTGTTGTCGAAAGAAATAATCAATTCTATGCCTTAAATACACAACTGGCTAAAGTCGTTTTTGTCGGATAATGGGAGTTTTTCATGAAAGCTGATGTTTATAGTGCTTTTTTAACCAATAAAGTTAAGGTGTTTGCGATAAACAAAGATATTCACCCCTTTGTCTTGCCTCGCAAAATCATGCGGAAAGTCGCACCCTTTTTAATCGCTTCCGCAATGACTTTTACCGCTTGTGCTCCTAAAGGAAATCAAAATATCGATAATCAACCGAAATCCTCCGACGGGATTAATTTTACCGAAATTTACCATGAAGTTATTGATAAATATAACTTGACGGCTCTTAAAGATAAAGAACCTTTTTCTCAAAACGAAATCAACGATATGATTATTCATAATAATCCGCCCGAGTTTGTTGATTACAATTTTAATCATTGTCCAGAAAACCTTGATAATTTCTGGGAAATTGTGAAAAACGGTATTCAGGCGACTAAAGATGTGCAAAAAAGTAATCTACTTAATTATAAACAGAAAAAAGAATACCAAATCGTCGCATATAAAATGCTCTCTCAAATGACCCGTGTCAAGGGAACCAGTACTGTCGTCGACCTGAGCGATTATAACAACCTAAAAACCTTTCTTTATTTTGAAAAATTGCTTCAATACGGTGATAATTATGAAAAAGTTTTAGAAAAAGATGATGGGCTTATTAATGAACAACATGAAGTGTTCGGGCGATATTATAAAGATTATGAATCTTTAGAGCAGAAAGCTCAGAAATTTCCTCATGTCAGAAAATTTGCTTACCAGCTGTATAATAACGATAATCGCTTTATGATTTCTTACCAAGATAGCGCGCAAGCTAATAAATTAAGTATGCAATTGCTTCATAAATGGATGGAAAAACAAAATATTACCGACGAAAAATTGTGGTATTTGACAACTGTTGATGAGGATTTTTATGCTAACGGTGTTGCTTATTGGGGATTACGCGGAAATCCTCTTGAGTTAAGTTTAGGAATTGATCGGCAAGGAAATGTCGGTGAAGGTGCTTTTTCTCCGGTGGGGGCTATCATTATTCATGAATTGCAACATGTTATGCAGAGAAAACCTGCTTCCAATGAAAGGCCTGAAGATAATCAGAAATCTGATGATGAGGCTGCCTTTATTTCTTCTCCTTATGATAATAGTCTTATCAGTGAGTTGGGACCGACACTCTATTCCTTGGCTGTTGAAGATCGCTTATATAAACACCTTAAAGGTATTGATGAAGATAAAATTCTGGATTACGGAAATTTACGTTTCGGTCGTACTAATGTGAAATTGGGCGAGGTTGCCGTGTGGTTTGCTAAAATGATGGATAAATACCCCGATAACAGTATTGATAAACTTGTTGCTAAAGATGAAGTATTACATCAACTCAATCTTTGGGGAAGCGGAAAAAACAATATGTTGCAATTATCAAAAGTTACCGAACGCTAAACGGATATTTTCGGGGGAAAACTTCTTTATTTTCCGATTTTTGCTTGCTTTTTATTTTATTTGCCTTTATATTCCCTTTTTGTTGGAGAGATGGCAGAGTGGTCGAATGCGGTTGACTCGAAATCAATTGTACTCTTCACGGGGTACCCAGGGTTCGAATCCCTGTCTCTCCGCCATTGCTTTTATCCCCTGCTCCGCGCAGGGTTTTTTATTTGCTTTTTTTAGATAAAATACTATCAAAAAAGCACGGTTCCGTAGTCCCGTGCTTTGCTTTTTGGTGCTTAATGGGGGTTATTCAAAAGCTTTTTTTAATTTAGCTTTTAGTAATTTTTTCCTTTCTTTAATAAAGGATTTGAAATCCATTATATCCAGATATTTTTCAGGAATTAAACGTTCTTTACAATTTATCTTATTTTTCTTAACCCATTCATTCAGACTCATATCATTTTTAGATTGATTTTTATCTCCATATAATAACTGTAAATTCAAAATACTGTTCCAGTTTTTCTTATCTAAATAAAATTCCATATCTTCTGCGGATAAATTTAACTTTTTCAAATTTGCTTTATTAAATGTTTTTTCCGGATGAAGATGATCTTTGTGCTTGGTATCCCTATAATCTGCTCCTTCATATAATAAGGACAGGATAGGAAATGCATATCGAGAATCTTTTTGTTCTTCTAACAAGCAATCTAGTGTCTGGTCATCGATACTTAATGATTTTCTTGTTCCTTCTAATTTTTTATTTATCTCATCAATTGGAAATTTATCTAATTTTGATTTAGCTATAACGTCTCTAATATCCTTCAAAATTGAATCCGATTGACCACCAAATATCTTTTTTAGAATCACTATATTTAACCATTTTAGAATATCTTTTCTTTCTTTTTCATATTTTGATAAGACACAAAATTTGTTTGTTTTTCTTGAGCAACTCAGATAATACACAATAGGAGCTAATGCGTTGTATGATGTTATTGTATTATCCGTATGGCCATAATCTTTTAAAAGCGTGAATACCTCTCGAATAGTTGCTTTTACACCATACGCCTCGTTCCAGTCTGTTTCCATTTTTTTTAGACAATCTTTGGTTAGATTGTTTACTTTAAATCGTATATCATTACTATAAATCAACAAAGCATATCTAACTATGAATACTTTGGAAAAATTGTAAAATCCCATTCCTTTAATTTCTTTTTCAAGCTCTTGAAATTCTTTACGTGCATCGACTTTAGTCCAGTTCGAAATAATTGTTGAAATTAATAAATCAGCATAACTTAACTTCTCTCCACCGCTATTGGTTCTGATAAAAATATTTAATGCCTTCTCATAATCATCTGTTTCAACCAAATAGTAATTTATAAGTGGAGCTTGATAAATTATTTCATGCAACTTAGATATGCTTTCTATTGCAAATGAATTGTCTTCGTATTTTTGCATGAGCATTTTTGTTAAATTTGTAAAGCCTGAATACTGAGGCGTTAAGATATCCCCCACTCTAAAAAAGCGCGTTTCTCCGCCTAAGTCGTTATATTCTTCTTCTGTTAGAAAGTAAAACCCATATTCTCTTTCGTCTTCTTCTTCTTTATATCGACCTAGTTGTTCTATATCTTGTTTTTTATATTCGGTACACTTTTTGCAAATATCCAGATATAAGCACTTCTTAGGGAAATTATCTAGACAATTATCATAGCGCGCATAGCGTCTTTTTTCTGCATATGTTCCTTTCAATGCTATATATAATGCCGTTAATCGTTGTTGCCCATCCAGAACTGCTGTGAAATTTCCTTTTCCGTTTGTATTAAACTCAGATGCTGTTTCTTGGTGATATTCAATATATTCCTTTAGAAATTCATAATATTTTTGTTTGACCTTATTTGATTTATTATTTACATTCCAAAATAAAAATGAACTTATAGGAAATCCTCTCATAAGCGAATCAAATAATAATTCAATTTGATGTGAACTCCAAACGAATTCTCGTTGAATCGCTGGTAGTAGATAATCTCGGCTATCTATCTTATCTATAGCCTGTTTGATTGTTAATGGGATTTGAAAACTCATAGCATCCTCCTTATATGTTATTCCGACATAATGTTTATATATTATTGCCGGATTGTCAATTCACATTTCTTTTTTTTTACACATATCAAAAAAAGCACGGTTCCGTAGTCCCGTGCTTTGCTTTTTGGTGCTTGTCTTAATCAGAATTTTTTGATGCTTTCAAATTCTGCATAAGTCGTTGTTTTGTTCATTTCTTTCAGATTTAAAAGTTTCTTCTGTGTTATCCGCCATTTTGACGCATTGAGCTTTTTTACCTCTTTGCCTTCATCATCATACAAAATACACGCCGGTGTACCTTTGCTCTTCGTTATCGCAAAATAATAACTTTCCGTCGGTGCTTTGGTATCCTTTATTATCCAGTATTTTTCTCCTTCTGTTAATCTTGGAGTCTTCCATAGCAAATTACCGTTGTAATCCCTTATTTCCCATTCTCCGCTCTTTCTCTGAAGGAAAATCTGTCTGATGGCCATTAGGGTATTCTGCGTTGTAATGGTTTCTTCCTGAAGGGGAAAATAGTAAGTGGTTGTTTTATACTTGGTTCCTATATATATGCTTCCTTGTGGCATCTTGGTAAATGTATCAAACACTCCCTTACCTATCGGATCTCCTTGGTGATTATATACTTCCAACTTTGTCTCACTTTCGCGACAGATAATCACCCTTTCGTCTGCAGAGACTTCTTTGTAGCGCGCCGGTGTCACAATAACTATGTCGCTAATCTTGTCTTTTACGCCTATAAGAACGTCTTCTTTGTTCTCTCCAGGTGCCGTGAAACTTACTAATCCATTACACAGATTCTTTTCTTCTGATTTGAAACCGCAACTTGTGACGATGATTGCTATTATGCTAACCATCAGTCCTAATAATACTTTTTTCATAATTCTATTAATTAAATGGTTCATAAAAATTGTTTATCGGGTGTGATTATAGACTGTTTTTTCTTTTTTTCAATAAAAAAATATACAAAATGTACAAAATTTTTGTTGACTTTTTTCTTTTGTCATGTATTATTACCTTAATTTCGCTATTATTGGGTTTATTATGAAAACTTGTTTCTCATATCCGGTAATAGTTTTGTTTAACTTTAAAAAATTGCCTTATGAAAAAAAATGAAATTCTCGTGGCTTCTGTCTTGGGCATTATTACCCTCTCTGCCGCTGTACTGGGATTTGTAAAACGCGAATTCTTTAGAACAAAAATTCGTCATGCCAGAAATCGCTTGTGCAAACGTCATTCTGTTCCAGATCCTGATGCGCTCATTGACGATCCTGCTCCGACACATTCCGATGCAACTGCTACGTCCGCCGGTCCTGCTCCAGATCCTGATGGTGTTATCCATAGTGATACGACTCAGACTGAAGAAGATACTATAGCTACGTCCGCCGGTCCTGCTCCAGATCCTGATGATGTTATCCATAGTGATACGACTCAGACTGAAGAAGATACCATAGCTACGTCCGCCGGTTCCGATGATGCTCCGAAATCATCTGATGATCCTGCGTCGGCAAATCCTCCGGTCACAGAGGCGCCCGCCAGTGCTCCTACCGATGCACCGGCTCCGAAAAAAAAGTCGGCTTCGAAGAAAAAATTTGGTAAAGAAGATATGACTGTTCTTACTAAACCTTCAAAAAAGAATGATGATGACCGTCCTTCTTCTTTTCCGCATTCTGTCTGTGGCTAACCGGTATTGAGATTTAAAAAAATTTAACCCTCTAAGCTCTGATCTGTACCCCAGAAAGTGGAGGAAAAAAGGAAATCCCCTTTGAAAAAAATATTCAAAGGGGAATTTTTTTGTTAAACTCACACAAAAGGAGATAAGAATGAGCAAAATAAGATTTAGTAAAGAAGAACAAGCCAG
>CASDOS010000015.1 GCA_949282205.1 uncultured Alphaproteobacteria bacterium
CACCCTGCGAAAGGATCTTTTCGACGATATACTTCGGAATCGTCGCTCGACACGATACCGTAGTTCTTCGCTCCTTTCCTCGCATCTCCCCGAAAATCTTTCTTTCTCGGGCGCATAAATTTAAACAATATCATTTATTTTTTCTCACTCTTTTTCTTCAAAATTTATATGGAAAAAATTAAATTTACAAAAATATTTCATATTTAATCCCACTCTCTCCGCCACAAAAAAAGAGCCTCACGGCTCCTTTTCTGTGGCGGACGGGGTCACGTTGCGTTTGAACTCGTTTTTAATTTATATTTAGTTTGTGTAATTATAACCTATCGAATAGATCAAAATTGAAATTAATGATCTTTATAGTCAGTGATGTCTTATAAAGTCCGATATGGTTTATTTTTTTGAAAATTTTTTGATCTCGCTGTGATAAAAATAATTGACAATGACGGGCGGAGCATCAAACGAACGCTTTAACGTATCATCGTTGGTTACATATTCCAATCCGATTTGTTTGGAGAAATCTCTGATCTCGTAATCCAAATATTCCCAATATGTGCGGCTTCCGTGCGTATAAATTTCACGATACAGAGATTCAAGGCGCAGATATTTTTCTGCGATGTATTCCAAAATCTGCGGTTTGAACGTCCCGCGCAGATTCAGATTTTCCAGCCAAATGAAGTTACAACTATTTTTTACCCGCTCTATTATAGCTTTTACGTCGGTGATTTCGGGGAAAATGGGCGAGATAAAACAAGTAGTGCGCACGCCTGCATCGTGAAAGATTTTCATGGCGGCGAGTCTGCGTTCGATGGAAACAGCGTTGTCCATATCTGTACGGAAGCTTTCGTCCAAGGTATTGACCGACCACGAAATGCGAGCATTCGGGAAAGTTTTGATGAGGTCTAAATCGCGTAAAATAAGATCTGATTTTGTGGCAATCGAAAGTTTTGCGCCGCTGCCTTGCAGTTGTTCGAGAACGGTGCGGGTGCGTTTGTACTTCTCCTCACACGGCTGATAGGGATCGGTAACGGAACCGATAAAGATTTCTTTGCCTTTATATTTTTCGGGGCGGACGATCGGGTTCCAATATTTCACGTCAACAAATTCGCCCCACGGCTCAAAATGATTGGTAAAACGTTTCATAAAGCAGGCGTAGCAATATTTACAGCCGTGTGCACACCCGACATAAGTGTTTAACGAGTAATCGCACACGGGTAAGTTTGATTTTGTTATAATATCTTTAATCTGTATTTCCCGTATTTTCATTTCCATCTTCCGAAACGTATTTGCTTGTCGAGATCGGGTTTATATTGCTCCAATTGCGGTTCGTCAGGGTCGGGATAACCGATGCCTATAAACACGGGGATCATATAGGTGGGCGGCACTTTCAGTTTGGCTTTGACAATATCGTGTTCCTTATTGAGCGGTATCCTCATTGAACAGGACAATCCCTCGGCGGCAGCGGCTAAAAAGATATTCTCTATCACGCACCAAATTGTAGCGAACGGGTTTAATTTAGAAACATATTCGCCGTTTAATTCTTTTGCTTTGAACAAAGGGATAATTACATAGGGCGCATCTTTCAGCATAGAAAATTGTTTGGGCATAGCGTAGGCATACATCTTCTGTCCGAGCGTAATCTGATAAGCTCTTGGCATAGTCAGGTATCTTTCGGCATTGAATTTGCCCGCAATCTTCTTTGCTTCTTCAAAGGCGTATTCCTTTTCTTCCTCTGTCCGCAGAATAATGTACTGCCAGTTGCGGTTGTGGTCCCATGTAGGCGCTTTATTGCCCGCTTCCAAAATCCTTCGGATGATTTCAAAATCAACTTCCTTTTTCAGAAATTCCCTCGTCGTTTTTCTTTTGTCGATTACATCATAAAATTTCATTTTGTCCTCAGCAATTTCAAAAGTTTTATTTTATGCGGAAAAAATATTTTTCCATACCTCGTGTCAGCGTCATCGTAAGGTCAACAAGTTCTGCAATTTTACTTAATCCTAATTCCGCCATGGCAAGATTTTCCGCATCGGCAGCATTCGGAATAATATCCGCTGCGTATGATCTGCCCGCTTCGGTAAAGAGTATGCGTTTATTTCGTCTATCTTGTATAACTTCATTATAGGTTACATAGCCTTTCTTCCAAAATCTGGTTACTATCGCTGTAATAGTTTGTTTGTTGGAAGAAAGCCTTTCGCAAATTTCAGTTTGCGTGCATCCGTCGGGTGCAAACCAAAGAATATCCAAAACAAACAGTTCGTTTGTTGTTAAACCGTGTTGCTTTGCGTATTTACTATAAACGGCATATTGTCTGTCGCGCAATCTGCAATAGGCGTTTACAAGTTCATTGATCTCCTTACTTACTGCCATTTTCAACTCCTGTAATTAGTATTTTTTCATAAAGTCCAATATCATACTAATTATAGCATGGCGATTTTGATGTTGCAACTGATTTGAGTAAGTTACAATTAAAATAATTTCGATAAAAAAGAATTTAAAGGAAATTAAATAATTTTTACTTTCTTAAAAGTTTTAATGCATGTTTCAAATTTGCTTTGTACGAAAACAAAATAAACGGCATCGAGCCGTCTATTTTATATAATTGCTGCGCACATCTCTTTTATTTGTCAAGTAAAATTCAGACAGATGCGGAACGTAAACATCGGTATTGACCATGATGCCGGCAACCCCCTTAATACAAAATAAATATCCACCCGCCAAGCGGGTGGTTTTTCATTTTCGGGTATAACCCTAATCTTTACTGGCGGGGCACAAGTGCCCTTATATTGACCTGCCAGTCATGCATTTGTTGCCTACTTACCCGTAAACGGGTCCCGTGGGTCAAATATACTTAATTGGTCTGCTTCTTTATCATACTTCAGCTGATTTGCTATGTATTCCTTTATCGCCTGTCCGTTTTTACCCACGGTATCTACGTAATATCCCTTACACC
>CASDOS010000016.1 GCA_949282205.1 uncultured Alphaproteobacteria bacterium
AAAATTTTTCTATACTGCATTATGACAATGGAGAAATAAAATTTGCACCTGCATACGATATTCTGTGTTCTCAAGTTTATCCCGAATTATCAAATAAAATGGCAATGAAAATCGGCGGACATTATAAACATGATGAGATTTCATTAAGGCATTTTGAAAAATTAGCAAATGAAAATGATATAAGTTTTACTCAGTTAAAAAAAGTTATAAAAAAACAATGTGAAAATCTTCCTTATATTGTTGAGGATGTGATAAACAGCCTTGACAATAAAATAGGAAAAGATATTTTATCTGTAGTACAAAAAAATTGTACTAAATTGTTAAAAGAATTTTAGTTTACCCAAATACAACAAAATGAAGTTGTGTTGTATTTTTTTGAATGTGGGAACCAAATTTTTAAACCCCGCTTGAACGCAGTTTAAACAATGTTTAAATAATGAGGATGCGGAAAAAACCAAAAATTGACAAATTTTTGAGGTTTTTCAAATCCGACCTTAGGTGTGTGAGCCTCAGGTCGTGTGCGGGATAGCACACAATCTGAGGCGAAACCGTTCCCGACAGTTTGCGAGAAAAATGTAATTTTTCCGCAAACTCTAGTGTTTAAATTTTGTGTCATTCGTCTTTACTTTTTTAATGGCAGAAGCAATCATTGTCTGAGACTAAGCAGATTTCAAATGAACATAGTACAACCTATAAAAAAGATAGAAGATATCCAAAAGATTAAAAAATATTTGGCAAAAAAGCCAAGAAATGCCCTGCTTTTTAGCTTTGGAATAAATACAGGACTCCGGATATCGGATATCCTGGTACTCGATGTCGGAGATGTAAAAGATAAGGATTATATTGAAATCAGAGAGAAAAAGACGAATAAGCATAAGAAATTCCCGCTCAATAGATTTTTAAAAGCAGAGATAGAAGAATTTGTAAAAGATAAACCGCCCGAGCAGCCGCTTTTTTATACTCAAAAACATTGCAGGTTGGATAGAGCACAGGCATATAGAATTTTGAATAAGGCAGCACAAGCTGTTGGGGTAAAGGAAAGAATTGGAACACATACACTGAGAAAGACTTTTGGGTATCATCATTATAAAAAATATAATGATATAGTACTCCTGCAAAAAATTTTTAACCATTCCTCGCCATCAGTAACGCTTCGTTATATCGGCATCGAACAAGACACAATCGACGAAAGCTACATGAATTTTTATCTGTAGAAATTTCGTTGTGCTAATAGACTTAAAAGTAATTATTTATAGCTTCCAACTTTTCTGCCATATTTGTCGTATTCGGTAATTCTACCAGATGAGTCTTTTTTGAATGAACCTACTTTTTGACCGTATTTATTGTATTTTGTAGTAATCCCATTAGAATTTGTTTTGTAACTACCAGTTTCTGTCCATACTTATCATAGGAATTATATCCAGAGGAAGTCTTTTTATAGCTTCCAGTTTTTTTGACCGTACTTGTCATATTTATTATAGCCAGAGGAAGTTTCCTTGTATGTGCCAGTTTTAGAACCGTATCTGTCATAAGAATTGTAGCCTGAAGTTGTTTGCCTGTAAGAACCTGTCTTTTGACCATACCTATCATAGGAAGTAACTGCAAAAGCAACATTTGCAAAGAATAACATCAACAATAAAACTAAAAATTTCTTCATACACAACTCCTTTATAATCATAACGAAATAAGGCTGAAAATTGTTCAAATATTAATATTTTTCATCTTCATCATCATATTCATAGTTAGACCATTTTTCTCTTTCTAAAGCTTTTCTGTCATATTTAGAATCTTCCATTTCATCCCATCTAGATTCGTACATATTCGCCATTTCTTGGTCTCTAGCCTTATTTCTGTACTTTCTATTTTGATTACCAGAATCCCCAAATAAAAACTCAAATAATCCCATAAAACACCTCA
This sequence comes from uncultured Alphaproteobacteria bacterium, assembly GCA_949282205.1. Classification (GTDB taxonomy): domain Bacteria; phylum Pseudomonadota; class Alphaproteobacteria; order RF32; family CAG-239; genus CAG-267. Next base: position 1,918 of record CASDOS010000016.1, read on the forward strand.
AATTATAATTTGTTACTTTTGTAGTATAGCACAAAACTTTGAACAATTTACTTGTTATTTGATTTAGTAAGTAATACGCTAAAAATATTAAAAACAGGCATGTTTGTAGTAAGATTATACTATGGTTAAACGAGATGTTTGTAATTCTGTTTCTAAAGAATATAGTGCTAGGATGACTGGAAATCAATTTCTTTATCCAGAGTTTAAGGTTGCAGTTAAATTACTACA
>CASDOS010000017.1 GCA_949282205.1 uncultured Alphaproteobacteria bacterium
CCGGTGAGTGGGTTTATATGGCACTCTTTTACAAATGTCAATAACTTTTTTTAAAAATTTTCACTTTTTTTTAAAAAATTTTTTCCACCCCTCCTAAATACTTGTTTTTATTACTACCTTACCTTCCCTTTTCGTATAGCCCTAATATTTTTAATCTCTGTATCTTGCCCTATATATAATAAGTGTGTTTCTTATATAGTATCCGCGCATTTTCTTTTATGAATTATCTTCTCGTTTTCTTTTTGTTAACTTTATCTGTTTTATGCTGAAAGAAAGGAGATATAATAAAATGAAAAGAATCTATCTATTGCTTGTTTTAGCTTTGTTATGTGGTTGCGCTAAAGATCCTACCCCAATGTTGGGGTCCGATGGACGTGAAATTCCAATGGTTTTTCAAAACTTTCCTGATATCCCTTTTCCCGATGATGCTTTTTTGGTTTTGGAAGACTCCAAAACAATGGGGAGCGGTGAAAATTGGATCGGGAGCATCTGCTTTACCGTTAATTTTAATGCGGGACGTGTCTTTGACTTCTATGTTGCCGAAATGCCTAAAAAAGGATGGGTCGAAATTGCTGTCGTAAGAGCGGGAATTAGTCAGATGACTTATGTGAAAAATGGTCGTGCTGTTCAAATTCTTATTCAGATGGAAGGGGACGACTCCGCTTTTGTTACTGTAACGGCTATTCCGAATCAGGCCAGTGTTAAAGCCTTAACTATATAGAGGTCACCGATGGCTTTTAACTTCTTTACTTTTGGCGGCTCGCTTTTTTGGGAAGATGTCTTTTTTTATCAAAAATGGCGAATCCAAAGACATTGCGGCACTAAACGATATAGACTACTGGACTCTTGGGATATACGCCGTGCCAGCGGCTCTTTTGAAGAATGCCAAAAGGCCTTTATCCGTTATATAGAAAGCTACGAAATTACAAAACAAAAAGGGAATCTTGTAGTTTTGTTGCACGGATATATGGATGGCAAAAATATTTTTAAACCTTTGTGGCGGAAATTGGTTCTTACCAACTCCACCGTGGCTGCTATTAATTACCCCTCCCTTTTTCGCAATTCATTGGCTTCTGCTTATCAGCTTTTGTTCTTCCTTAATCATATGGAAGATATTACTGATGTTTCTTTTGTTACAAAAGGTGCTGGAAATCTGGTCTTGCAACAATTATTTAATCTTCCGCCGGAATTGCAAACTTTTCAATCCAAAATGAGAATCCGAAATGTTGTCGCGATTAATCCTGTTGTTTCCGGAAGTCTGTTATGCGACTTATTGGCTAAATTTCGCTTGTCCAGATTGTTGTGTGGTCCAATGATTGAAGATATGACTGAAAATAATATTAAGAATATTCCTGATTTGCCTAGTCAGTTTAATACTCTTAAAATATTTTCTAACTCTAAAACATATATGGCTATCCTTAGACTCTTAAAGTTAATCGGATTTCCCCTACCGGCGTTAAATTATAAGAAAAAAAATACTGTCATTGTTCATGGAGATACTTTCAAAACACTTAATAATGAAAAAATTTTGAATTTTACCGTCAAATTTATTAATAACGGAAAAATTTAACGATATTGTAATATTTTTTTTGCTTTTTTTATGATATAATAAATTTAGGTTAAGGGATTTTTCCGAGGTTCGCATGAAATCGGTGTTTAGTACAATTGTGATATTTATTGGGTTGTATATCATTGTTTGCAGTGGTATTATGGATTTTCTTGCGCAAAATTATGTCTTTTATATTGCTCTCGGTAGTGTGATTATTGCTCTTTTGGCTGCCGTGGCGTTTATCGGGACTCCTTTTTCAAAACCTTTTATTAAAATTAAGAGACGAGGTGACGATCATGATCAAAATGCCGGCATCTCTTAGACTTTTCTTTGCAACACTCTTTTTTTACTTGCTTTCCTTCTCTTATGGATTTGCAAAAAGTAAACGTATGTGTCCAACCCTTAATGATTATATTAAAGAGGGAACCAGTAATGGTGCTACGGGGGCGGACGATCATTGCCTTTTATGCGGTATATATAAAATTATTACTGACGCTTGCGCCGATATAGCAAACTTTTCTTGGAATACTTTTGCTGTTCCTCTACAAGGTGTTGTTGCTGTGGCTGCTTCTATTTATATTGCTGTTTATACTCTTAAAAATATTGGTAACTTCTCTCAACAAGACCCTACTGCTTATCTCTCTAATGATAAAACAGGTATTATTCCTTTGTGTGTTAAAGTTGCTGCCGTAATCTGGTTGCTCGGTAATCAGAGTTTTGTTTATAGTAATATTATATGTCCGGTTATTGCAACAGGTATGGCTATCGGACGAGAAATTACCGGTGGCACCTTGAGCGGCTTTGGCGGTGCCAGTGATGTATCGGCTTTGTTCGATATGGTTATTAATAACGTCAGAGAATTTAATGATAGTCTTTATGAAATTGTTGCTTTTGGACGATTACTTTTATGTGTTGCTTTTCTGCCGGACGGAATTCTTGATTGGCATTTTCATCTTATTCCTTTTGGTGCTGTTTTATATGTTTTTGGGTGGTTCCTTTTAATCGGTTCAGGATTTTATTTGTTAGATGTTATCTTCAGATTGGCTGTCGGTTGTATGCTCTTGCCAATGGCTATCGCTTGCGGTGTTTCTAAATTGACGTCAACTTATACCAGAAAAACTTGGAACCTCTTTGTTAATGTCTTCTTTAATTTTGTTATGCTCGGTATGATTCTTGAGTTTATTAAAGATATGATTCTGGAAGCTATGAGCGGTAGCGGTGATTTAAGAGCTTTGCTTTCTAAACCTACCCCGATTACCGACTCTGATGCCAAAGATATTGCCGAAAAAATAGAAATCAGTTCTTTTCTCCTGACAACTATTTGTTGCATGGTTGCTTTTAAACTATTTATGGAAATCGAAAGTATTACGGATACGGTTTCTTCTTCATCCTCCGTTGGTAAACTTGGACAGAAGGCTGGTGCTATTACAGCGCAAGTCGTTAAATGGCCGGCAAGTAAAGTTACTAAAGGGGCTCTTGGCTTTGCTAATACCGCTCGACTCGAAACGGGAAGAAGAATTTCAGAAGGGAAACCCGCTACATGGTTGCGTACAAAGGGACGGAATATTAAATCACGCGTCAAAAGATGGGTGGGATTATAGTGAGGGCTTGAACTATGAGTATATTTAATAGACATAATCTTCTAGGACAGCTCTTAAAAGGACTTAGATATATTACTCCTTTAGCCTTAGTATTGTTTCTTACCGGATGTAATGACGAGGATGTTTGCCCTACTGTTCAAGATTATTTAAATGAAGGAAAAAGTGATGGTGCAGGAGGAGATGGTAATTGTTTACTTTGCCGAATGTTTTCTGTTATTACTGAGGCTTCTGCGAAAGCGGCTAATAAATCTTGGGACTTATTTGCTGCCGATTTAATTCCTGTTGTGGTTCTTGCGGCGGCTATATATATTGCTATTTATGTTCTTAAAAATGTTGGCTCTTTCACTAAACAAAATGCTGCTGATTTCTTAACCGGTGATAAACGCGGCGTCCTTTTGCTTATGTTTAAAACGGCGGTTATAACTCTCCTTTTAACAGATAAATGGTTTGTCAATAGCATTATTTCTCCTCTTTTGCAAGCCGGACTTAATATCGGTTCTAAATTGTCAGTTACTGACGCTACTATGGCTACTGCTTCCGGTACCGGATATGATGCTTTATTTGAAATGATCAATATCTCCGTTCGACAATTTAACGATGAAGTTTATAAAACCGTTGCCATTGGCGAAGCAATGATTTGCAACGCCACTCTTCCTGATAATATTTTTAAATGGGAATGGCTAATGCTGTTTTATGGTTTTCTCCTATTCGTATTCGGATGGATTCTGGTTGTCGGTATTTCTTTTTATATTGTCGATATCCTTATTCGTTTAGCTTTTGGCGCAGTTCTCTTACCTTTTGGTGTTGCTGCAGCTATTTCAGCAATCACGTCGCCTTATACTAAAAAGATTTGGGAAATATTCTTAAATGCTTTCTTTAGTTTTGTTATGCTCGGAATTATGTTGGGACTGACTATTCAATTAGTTAACTTAGGTATTGGTGTTGAAGGAAGTAGTGAACAAGCGGCAATGGAAGGCGGCGGCGGGGCTCTTAGTGCTTTTATGACTGACTTGAATATGCGTATGGATGAAAATCAAATTAAAGAAATGGCTGAAGATTTATGGAATCATGGTGATTTGTTGCTTACAATTGTTTGCTTTTGTGTTATTGTTCAAATGGCTTCACAAATCAATAACTTGGTACAGAAAATATCCGGTACCGATAATTTAACAAGCGTTGGAAGTCAAGTCGGTGCTGCTGTTTCGCAACCGCTTGTTAAAGGGGCTAAAAAAGCTGGAAAAGCCGTTGGAGGTTGGACCGGTGCCGGTGTTAAATATGCCGGTCATGTCGGGGCTAGAGTTTCAAGACTCGATAAACTTTATAAATGGTCCGGAAATAAAGCTCAAATTGCACGCGGCATCTTAACTGGTAGCGGCAGAGAAGGGTATCGTGCTTTTTGGCATAAGAGATTTTGGAGAGATAAACTTTGGCGTTAGGATGAAAGTGATGATGCAAAACTGGATATATAAATGTTTTACCTCTAGGGCATTTCGCTTGCTGTTTGGCTTTATGCTCCCGCTTCTCTTATGCGCTTGTGACGAAAGTCAAGATAAAGCATCTGGTATGGAGGGGAATTATACAGGACAGGCTGAATGTTGGCAAACTAAAATTATTGAAATCGTACTTACTCCGGTAAACGATATGTTTACAGAGGCTGCTCAAAAAGTTGCTGTTGACGGTTGGGTTGTCGTTATGCTCGGTTTCGCAATCTGGATGGCTTTCAGATTGCTCAAAATTCTACCTTCTTTTAAAGAGGAAAATTTAGGCGAAATTTGGACCGAAATTATTCAAAAATTATTTATCTGCGCTTTTTGCGGTTGGGCCGCTTCAAGTGTCGATTTAATTACTTGGACGCTGAGTACTTTTGTTGTCCCGCTTTATAATACTATTATAGAGTTAGGCGCTAATGTATTGGGACAGATTAATCCTAGTACTTCTATTGATTTGGGTAGCGAAATGGGAACGATTGTTTTCTCAGGTAATTATAATCATTGTACTACCTCTGATCTTGCGGCAACAGACCTTAGTAATTCTATTAAACCCATGACCTATTGTATGACTTGTATGATTAGCGATAGATTAAACGGCGGTATTAGAGTTGGGGTTGTTCTTGTTTCTTCTTTAGACTTGGGGGCCATATTTGTCGGACTTTCTATGATGGTTCTTTATACTTTTGCAAAATTCGCTTTTGTCTTTTTCCTTGTTGATTCTTTATTCAGACTCAATTTTGCAGCTTTTCTCTTCCCTCTGCTTATTTTAGGTGTGCCTTTTAATTACACGCGTAAATGGAGTAAGTATGGATTTGAAATGTTCCTGAATTCTTCCGGAATTATGCTCTTCTTGGGAATTTTAATTTCTATATCCGTTACTTCTTTGGAATATATCTTAAAAACTTTTGCTACTAAAGAATTCTTTACCGAAACTAGTTTAGCCGGTCAGGGACCTATATTGCTTTCTCTATGGTTAATCGCGGTTCTTATTATTAATATCCCTGGTTTGGCTTGCACTATGGCTGATAAATTTATTGGCGGCGGACGTGGTTTGGAGTTTCAAAAACAAGTTTCTCAATTTGCTATTAATACGGCAAAACGTGCCGGCGCTGCAGCTTTGGGCGCTGTTACTGCAGGTGCAACAAAAGCTATTACGACTACTATGGAAAAATATCAGGGTTCCAGAGAACTGTTAGATAGTATTAGAACGGTTAGAAACAAAATTAATTCTAAAATTGATTCAATGGCGGGGTATAACGATGATTAACTTGATTAATAAATTTATTTGTTTTGTGCAACGCCATAAATTACTCGTTATGACGACTTGTTGTCTTGCTGTTTTGTTATATGCTGATTTTGCTTTTTCGGAAACAGAAGATTGTAGTAAAAAATCAGATTCCGAAAAATATCTTTGCTACTGCAAATCTTCCGTCATTGATAAAAAATATACCGAGGCCGGTTGTTGGTCTTGCGATGTTGTTTTTACGCTAATGATGTCTATGTCTGATGTCGCAGGTACTCTTTTTGATGCAACTTTTTCTCTTTCGAAAATAATCTTGGGCGGCGGGGCTTGTATATGGATTGCTGTTTATTTCTTAAAAACACTCGGATCTTTTACAACGCAAGATCCTGCTAAAGTTATTGACGGACTACTTCTGTTTTGTTTCAAAGTGGCCTTGATGTATGCCTTAATTAATTCGGGAATCGATGCTATTGTTCATTATATTGTTAACCCTCTTTTGGGGATTGGTTTTGATATCGGCGGCGCTTTTGCTAATGCGACAGGATTGGGAGGGTGGTAATATGTTTAGACTTTTTCTTCACCTGATTCTTGCTTTATTTCTCCTTTGTACCGGTGTTTCTGACGCTTCTGCTCAGCTCGGTAATATGGGACCGCCGGATTTGTCTTTGGATGGTCAAAATATTACGGCCATGGAAAAAATGGTTGATGGTGTCACGAATATGACCAAAATAATTAATAACGCTTCTAAAGAAATGATGAAAATCGGTAATTTACTCATCTGCAATTCTATACATGGTGAAGCAGCTACCGTTAAAATCGGCGTAGAAGGTTTTAATTATTCTTTTCAGTTTGTTGCTTTGGATATTTTTATCAGCGGATGTATCTTGTATGTCTTAGGTTTCTTTATTTCTATTATCGCATCTTTCTATATGTTTGATGTGGCTTTTAATCTTTCTTTTGCTATTGTACTTTTGCCGCTTGTCTTGGCTTTGTGGCCTTTTGCTTGGACTAAAGGTAAATTAAAAATCGTTGTGGAAAATATTACTTATTATACAGGTTTATTTATCTTTTTGCCTTTGGGAATTTTAATCGGAACGGAAATTGTCGTTACTATTATTGAAAATGCTTTTGGTGAGGCGGGGACAATCCAACAGGTTTTTGATGAGGATAAATCAGATATTATTCGTGATAATTTGGGGGTATTCACATTAACTTTCCTTAAAGTTCTGGTTTCGTATCTTGTGGCTATGCATATTATTCCGCTTATGGCTAAAGAATTTTGTAATCACTTTTTTGACGGGGCCTTGCTCGGAAGCCCTATGGATGCGAAATTAACACAGGTTATTGCTCTGGTTAATCAGAAAACTCTCGGTAAAGCTGCGAAATTCGGAAAAGATGTTGCTAAACATCAAATTGGCAAAAAAATGAAACGAATGGGAGAGCGAAAAGGTGGTTTTTGGGGCGATGTTATGGCTCGTTATGGGAAACAAGTTGCCAAAACAAGAAAATAAGGAGTGGTTGTGATGAGTAAAATATTAAAATACATATATCGGAGATTGCCTCTCTTTATCTTTTTAGTTCTCTGCTTGGGTACTATTCCTGCTCAGGCCGGTTGGTGGGCTGATCTTAAAGACACCGCACTTCAAGGTGCCGGTTGGACTGCTGCTCAAATCTTAGGTATAAATACTGAGGATAATTGTACGCCGCCTAATATGAACTCTACTAATTGTCTCTTTTGTCCTTTGTTTAAAATCATATTTAATGCAAGTAGTCTGCTTGCTGCAAAATCCTATCAGATCTTTTCTTCTGATTTAGGTAAATTGGTTATGGTTTTTTTGAGTGTGTCTTTGGCTTTAATTATTTTGCGCAATATTGCCTCTATGGGCTCTAAAGATCCTAGTGCCTTGTTAAACGATATTTTCAAAAAAACGTTTGTTTGTGTGGCTATTTATATCATTATTTCTCGTGATTATTACAATATTCTTAATATGACGCTCTCTCCTATTTTTGAAACAGGATTTGCTTTTGTTAAAAGCGGTAGCACCGCATGCGCTAATGCCGGTGGTATTATCGGATATTCGGGTGCTGCCAGTAGCGGAGGAAATGGCGGTCTGCCTATGGCTATCGGAACATCTATTGTTTGCGCTGTTGAGGATATCGAACGTAAAATTAATACTCTATTTGAATTTGGTGATTGGGCTCTCTGCTTGGGATATGGACCAAAACGTCTTTTTCATCTTATTCCTCATCCTATATTAATTATAGATGGAATTGTCTTATATATTGCCGGTATTTTCTTTATGGTTACTTATCCTTGGATTATGGGTGATGCCGTTTTGCAATTTGGTGTGGCTACGGCTATTCTGCCTTTTGCCGTTTGCGGATACGCGTTTAGCGGAACAAGAAGTTATCTGTCTAAGGTGTTTTCTTGGCTATTAAATTCTCTGTTTGTATTTATGTTTATGGCTATTTTGGTTATGTGTATCCTCGGATATATTAGTGAATTTTTGGAAGCTAAATTTGATCCGTCTGCTGCAGATCCCGAAAAATTCTTTACTGAACCTAATCAAGGATTGGCTTTCTATGGGCAGAATATGATGAGACTTATTTTCATCCTTGTTATCGGTTGGGCTTATATGCCGGCTATTTCTGATATTGCCGGTCGATTTTCTGAAGGCTCCGGATTGAATGCTGCCGGAAAAATCGGTTCTGCCATCAGAAATACTATTGATGAAAAAACGAGAAAAGCCGCCGACTGGGGCGTGGGAGCTGCAGGTAATGCCGCCAAATCCGCTGGGAGAGTCGTGGATCGCCGTGTTCGAGCCGGTATCAGACAAGGGGTTATGGCCGGTGTCAGAGCGTTTGGAACAGATAATGGTGCAGGTGTCAAAACTCTTAGCTTTGCAGGTATTAAATTTCAGACACAACGCAATGCTGACGGTTCTCATGTTTTACGCAGGGAATTTAGATCAATTACAGGGCGTCGACATGTTATGATTTCTGATAAATATTCTACTATTAAAAAAGAATATGCAAATGTATCAGGTCGTGAAGTGAAAAGCGAGGTCAAATTTAAACATGGCTTCATAAAAAATCACTTAATTGATGATGCTACCGGAAAAATTAATGTCGGTGCCGTGCAGACGCTTTTGAATTCACCTTTGGGACAAGATCCAGAATATCGTAAAGCACTGATGGCTCAGCTTGCTGTTGAAGTTATTAAGAAAAAAACCGGTAAAGATATTGGCGCTTATTATTATGATCGTCATGTGCAATTTGATCCCAATGATCCTTATAATTTACATATCGAACAAAAAGATAATACCGGTAAAACAACCAGCTTTGGTATGAAAATTGATCCGACTACCGGACAGGTTGCCGTGCAATTCTATCGGGAACGAGATAAAAATCGTATCGAAAAATTAGGACGAGTTAGAAAACGCGCTGGAAGAATGATTAATATTGCAGCCACTAGTGCTATTGTTCAGACACTTGGCGCAAATGTTCCAGGGGGCGGACATGTTTTTAATTTTTTAGGCATTGCTACTTATTCAACGAAACTTGATGGCTCCGGACAGAGATTTTATGAACGCGAAACTCGTAAATACGTTTTCTTCGGTCCGAAAGTCAAAAAAATATATGACCGTAACGGAGTTGAAATAGAAAAAGATACCACTCGAAAATATATGAAGCATATACAGAAAATGATAGATATTCAACAGGCTTTGAACACTTCTCCCTCGGCCGTAAATAACTCTACCGGCGGAGCAACAGCGAGAGTCGGTAATAAAGTTTATGCTAGCCATATTGATGCATCTACCGGAGATACATATTATACACAAGTTGAGGCTATGGGACCTAATACTGTTAAGGTTACTAAATTTTATAAAAATTCAACAATTGTTGAATATCAGGATAAAAACGGAAATGTTCTAAAAAATGCTGATGGCGTGCCTTTAATGAAAAAGACTTCTATTGATATTAATGAAAAGATTCGTAAAGACATTGATGGCAACAAAACTGTATCGCATGGTTCATCATCAACCGTTACTGATGCTAAATATAATGCTATGTACGAAAGCGTTTTTGATAACGGTCTTGTCAATATTACGACTACAGGGTATAAAACTCAAGGAAATTTGCGTAAAGGACAAGCCAGTACCATCGGGGAACAAACTATTTATAAATTCTCAGATTACGCGCAAAAGGGACATGATCATTTTGCCAATAAAATTGACGGGAATCAAATCCTTGAAAGAAACGGAGCTGTTGCTCAAGATATGGATCCTGCGTTTGCCGGAAGAGATGGTTATAAAGGTGATTTATTCTTTGGTCTGGATGACTTGGCCGGAGTTCAAAATATGAACGGACAAAATACTAAGGACTATGTGCGTGATAATATTCTTCGGCGCGGCAGAATCAAAAGAACTAATAAATTGAATTCTAATATTGATTGGACGATGGATACTTTTTATGTTGCCGATGATAATGGTAATATTATCGGAAGAGTTGATGCGTCTGGAGCCATCTTTGGAAACAGCGGTACTAATATAGGTAGCGTTACCGGCGGAATTGCTTATGATCATTCCGGTACACAGATTGGCAGAGTACTTTAACTTATTTGGAGCTTTGTGCTGTGATTAAAAAATATTATGGCTATACAAATAGTGAGGAAGAGGTGGTAATAAAAATAATAAATTTACACAAAACCGGCAATATTTTTTATTAGATGGTGGCTGTTTTGTCTTTTCGGTTCTTCCTGCTTTATTTTATTTAAATTTAACTACTTACTTCTTTTTACTCTTTTTTGATATGGATAAATTCCTTCCCCTTGACAAAAGTTATACATATTTGAGGAATTTTATCTTTTTTGACTTGCATATTTTTTTGGCAAGATTATTATTAAGTAAAATTATTTTCATGTGAGGTGTATTGCTATGGAAGAAATTGTATTCCCTAACCAAATTAGAATTAATCGTAAAATGCGTGGTGTTTCTATGCAGGATTTAGCGGATAGATTAGGTATTAGCCTTTCCGCTATCTCTAAAATCGAAAAAGGTTACAGAAGGCTTAATCAAGAACAACTTATCTTGGTTGCTGAAGTTTTGGATTGCTCATTGCAGGATCTTTATGTTAATGAACAAAATTCTCAGCATGAAGTCGTTATGGCTTGGAAAAAAGAACAGGAACGTCGGCAGGAAATTAATAAAAGCAGTGGCTTGAAGGTTTTGGGCGCTGCTCTTAGATATATCAGAAATGAAAAGTCTTTGACTTTGATTGAAGTCGCCGAAAATGCTGATATGACTTTGTCTGTTTATCACCGTATCGAAATGGGACAACGTGAGGTTTCTGATAAAGAATATAAAAGTATTGCAAAGGCTTTAGGAATGGATGTCGAAACTCTGAAAGAGGAAATTAAAAGACTTGATGCCGCCGGTGCTTTGGAAGAAATTATGGCGCATAATGATACAAAATATAAAGTGCAAAATATTGTTCGGCCAGCTAATGATCATGGTAATGCTTATATCGATTTGGAAACCTTGAAAGTTCCTGTATTCGGTTCTTCCGGAATTAACGGTTCTATCGTTGTTGATAAATCTTTGGTGGCTAAGGAAGCTATTAAACCGGCGAATCTATCCGATAAAAGAGATGTCTATGGCGTTAGCTTGTGTACCAGAAGATTAGGTTCTATTCTTTCTAATCGTGCCGTTATGTTTGTCGCTCCCAGTGAAGTTGCAAGTGTCGGCGATATCGCTCTCTACTATAAAACAGAACAGGAGGCTTTTGTCGTTAGTATGAGAGAAGATGAAACAGGGCAACTTTATGGTTTGATGTGGAACCCTGAAGAGAGAATCTATTTTAATAATGATGACTTTAAAAAAATACATAAAGTTGTAGATATTGCTTTGTAAAATTTTTTCTGTTGTCGTTATATAGAAATTCTTTTATTAATCATTTTGCATAAAGGTTGGGATTGTGGAAAATTTAAATGATGTAGAATTCGGTAGCGATAAAAGTGGCGAAGAAGCTCCTATTCTTGTCGCTCAACGTTATCTGAATATCTTTAGACAGGTTCATATTTTTAATAAGGCTAAAAGAGATGAATTTGATAATGAACTTTTAGCCTTACCGCAAAATATTACTGATTTCTTTAAAAGAATGCCCGGCGGTCGCTTACTTGTCGAACACATCGAAAACGTTAAAACGGAACGGGGAATCGCTTTTGTTAAAGCTAATCGGGAAGATTTTGACGAAGGTGCCGGAAAAACTGATACCCCTGGTATGGTTTCCGGAGGTGTTGTACAGGCGGTTTCCGGTAATATTACTATTGACGCTTCATTTGCAGATGCTTTAGCTCAGGCTTTGGCTAATGCTTTTAAACAATTGCCGCAATCTCCAATATCTTCAGCTGCAGCACCTTCCGCAATTACTGCTGATTTTGGCAATGCGTTTGATATTATCGCTGAGGAAATTCGTACTTCTCGCGCATCTTTGCTTGATGTCTTAAAAGAAACTCGCAGCATTACAGACTCCGTTATTGCTTCTCAAGTGTCTATCTCTCGTATCTTGGAAGGAATTTTAGCTACTCGCGATAGAGATGATACTGATATTGCTGATTTGAATAATAGAATTATTGCTTCTCAAGCATCTATTACTAAATTGTTGGAAGGGCTTTATACCGCTAGTAATAAAAAAAATGCCGAGATATCTGAGTATTTAAATATTGAGAATCGTTTACAACGTTTCAGAGAGGAAATCTCCGGAGATTTGGATATCTCTTTGCAAAAAATGCAAGAATTATTCAGACTCTGTGCGCAGAGCCTTCAGGATAGAAAACTTATTATCGAAACCAGATCTTCGGCAACTGATACCAAAACTTCTGTTCAGACTGTCAGTAATGCTAATGATGTTCGCTTCTCTGATAAAAATGATTCCGTAGCCAAGCCTTTAGAGGATGCGTTAAAAACGCAAATCTCTGATAAAGATAATTCAATAAAGTCTTCTACTGCTTCGGTTTCGTCTTCAAGTTTGTCAGAGAATATCGTTCATCGTCCTGATGAAGATGATTTTCTTTCTGAAAATATTGGTGATATCTCCGAATTTCAAGGAAACCTTTCCGAATCTAGAAGAAAGAAAAAAAAGAAAAAAAGAAATAGAGATGGTGTTTTTGCAGATGAACATCCAGACAGGGCTTTTGATCCCCATTCCTCTGCGGGAAATACGCCTCTTGATATTGAAGATAATTTCAATGTGTCGGATAGACTTCGTACAGATGCTTCTTCATACGCCCCAAGCGCCGTTCCTCCTTTTGATGGGGTTATCAGAAATAAGGCGTTTAAACATGAGGATAATTTTGATAATATCCGGTTGGATATCCCTCCTCTTGATTCCGATAATGTTTCTCTTGATGCGCATGCGGAAAATTATCCTGATAAAAATAGGTATTCGTCTTCTGAAACAAATGTTTTTGACGAATCGTTTTCTCGTGAAAATACTCAGTCTACATCTTCGGATTATTCATCTCGTTTGGTTTCTTCTCCAAATGCTCAGATTCATGATGATTTGGATTTTGTATTGCCCGAAATCGGAAACGCTGTTTCTTCATCCAGAAATCAGCAAGACTTTTCGAATATAGGTCATATCAGCAATATTGATAGTGAAAATGTACTTGATGATGATTTGGATTTTGCTTTGCCCGCAACCGTTTTTGCAGATAATAATGATACCTCTGCTGAGGTTTCTCATTCTATGGGATTTGAAGATATTAGTGTGCCGTCAAATAATGATTTAGGTAAAGGTGATATTTCTGATGAGTTTGATGACGATGAGTTTGATGATGATTTGGATTTTCCATTACCGCATACAGATTTAAATCAAGAAAGTAAAAAAAATGATGAAACCGATTTTTCATCTTCAAATAATTCTTTTAGTACAGATTTATCGGTATCCGAAATGGATAAAGTTAATTTATCAAATAAAGAAGCAAATGTTACCTCTTCAGATTATTCATCTGGAGAAAATATAAATTCAAATACACTGATAAATCAGTCTGGAAATGATGGTATCTATACAGACTCTCCATCTATTAATATAGATATGATTGATGATATTGATATGAGAGAACAAAGCTCTCAAAAGCAATTATCTCAAGAACTGGAGCAAAATATTTCCCCTCTTGATACTTTTATGAGTGAAAACCTTAATCAATATTCAGCTTCATTTGAGCAACAAAATTCTCAAAAAGGTGATGATGTTGATGAAAATGGGACTCCTTCTCTTGATACCTTTGTTGGTGAAAATAGTAATCAATATTCAACATCTGTCGAGCAACAAAATTCTCAAAAAGGTGATGATGTTGATGAAAATGGGACTCCTTCTCTTGATACCTTTGTTGGTGAAAATAGTAATCAATATTCCGTTTCAGTCGAGAAACAAAATTCTCAAAAAGGTGATGATGTTGATGAAAATGGGGCTCCTTCTCTTGATACCTTTGTTGGTGAAGATACTCCTCAATATTCAGCTTCAGTCGAGCAACAAAATTCTCAAAAAGGTGATGATGTTGATGAAAATGGCGCTCATTCTCTTGATACCTTTTTAGGTGAAGATACTCCTCAATATTCAGCTTCAATTGAGCAGCAAAATTCTACCAAAGGTGATAATGTTGATGAAAACAGGGTTCCTTCTCTTGATACCTTTTTAGGTGAAGATATTCCTCAACATTCAGCTTCAGTCGAGCAGCAAAATTCTACCAAAGGTGATAATGTTGATGAAAATGAGGCTCCTTCTCTTGATACCTTTATGGCTGGTAACAATGAAATCGAAAGTTCTGAGATTCAAAACGTAGATAACTCTTTAAACAGTAATATATCTTCTGAAAATGAGTCGCTTTCGGACGTATCAGAACAACCATCTCATCAGTCTGCACAAAGTCGTTATAGCGCTGAACTTGATAAAATTCGCCAAGCGTTGACCGCTGACAATATTGATATAGCTTCTTTGGATCAGCCGATTGAACTTGATGATTATAGTGATGATGAAAATGTCGGTAAAGATAGTTATGACGATATTTTATCGACTGACTCTAAATCCTCCGGTACGTCTTCTTCTGCAACATCAAATACAGAACTTTCTAATGTGCCATCCCAACAGAATAATGTTTCTAATTCCGGTGATGAGGATTGGGAGTGGGAATATGTTGATGAAAATGGTAATCAAATTTCCGAAAATAATGATGATCAAGACTGGGAATGGGAATATGTGGAAGATGATAGTGATGAAAATAATTCCAATGTAAATGCCGCAAATTCTAAACTTGATGATAATAAAAAATAAAATATATTTACATTGTATTATGTTTTCTTTATTTTATGGTTATAGAAAAAAGGGGGTATTATGGCTGATAATGACGAGTTAACTGTTACAAAAGAATCTCTTTGGTATATAGATAACTATGTGCTTATCAGGGATTATTATGATCGTACCGTTTCTCGAATTGCAGCAAGGTGCATCCGACAGGGAAATATCGCTGTTGAGGATTATCCTTTTTATCCATATATTATTGATGTTTTGACTGAATTATGCGAAACAGGCGATTATATTGTCGAACATAATGAACTGCATCCTTTTGTTGAAAAGAAAATTAAAGGTGGGGTGGCTGCTTTGAAAAAAAATCTGGAGTTATATAAACAGGAATTGGAAAGAAATGCCTCCGTCGATATGGCCGCAAAAAAAGATGAGGATTTAAGTGCTGCTAAAGATGCTTTCGGGGGCTTTACTAATCAAGCGGATGATCCAACTAAAGGAGCGGGGCAGAGTATTGATGATGTTGTTGCTAAATTGATGGCAGAACAAGAAAAACTTATTGAAAATGAAGAAAATAATGAAAGTAAAGGTGAGTGACGTGAGGTTAGGTCTAGGGAAGAAAAGTCTTTTAATTTTGTTTTCTTTATTGTCTTTTGTCGCTTGTAACGCTTACCAAAGTGATGAAGAAACGGTTATTACCAATACGGCTGTTAATGGTAGCGCTACGGATAACTTTATTATTTTGCCTCAAGAAAATCCTTATATGCTTAGAACAACTTTTAGAGCGAACGATTTAGATTTGGAAACACCTTTGCGTTGCAATGTTAATTGGAAAACCCAAGAAATGGTACAAATTTTACCTCATAACAATGTTTCTTTCAGAATCGAACGCAATGATGTTAATGATGAATTGCCGGATTTTGAGGTCAGAAATTTTACTTTTGACAATATTCCTGCAGAACAAGCTCTTCTTAAACTTACGCAAGAAGCTAATATTGTTCTTGTTGCTAAAGACGCTCCTTATCCGAATCTTTACGGCAAAGATTTAAATGGCAGTTTTAAAGAAGTTGTAGAAATGATTTCTCGCTCAGCTGATTTGTTTTACAGATATGATGCTAAAACGAATTCTCTTATCTTAAGCCGACGTGCCAGCTTTACTTTATACGCTCCAAGCTCAAGAACCCTTTTACTTGGTTTTTTGGATATTTTGAGAGGCGCTGGTATTACTGATGTTGTTACAAATTGGCGTGATTATACGGTTTCTTTTGAAACAAACTTGGAAACTATGAATAAAATAAACGAATTAATAGCAGATTTTGAAAATAATCCTGCTATGATTATGTATGATGTTAGTGTGTTTAGAGTTATTCCTAAAGAACCATGCGGCGTTGTATGGAACGATTTATTGAAGGATTTTAAATTCGGAACTATTGCAACGGCTCAGACGGGAGTTATTGGCAGAATGTTGACCGTAACTAATGATTTATCTCTTGAGCAGTTACAAAAGTTTGTTGCTAAATATGCTACTATTGAAAATATTTCTGAAGGACGCTTTGTTGTTCCGACACGTTGGTTCTCTCGCTTTGATGTTGGTCGTTGCGGTAAATTAGATAATATGGAGTATCCTTTGTCTATTTTGGCGCGTGCGTCTTTGGAGAAAAATAATCGTATTTACTCAGAAGTTACTCTGGATACAACTGAAGGAGAAATTACTAAATTTAAAGTTAGAAATCAGTTGGGCGAGAACTTCTTAATTATTGGTCTGCCCAGTGAAATCTTCGGCTCGGCTTTTCAGGGAACCGAAACGATTGTGTTTATTGTTCCGAGATTGGTCAGAATGCTGAAAACAGATGAGAAAATAAAAAATAGAATTTAGAGAGTTTGTACATGAGTAATGAAAATTTAGATGATTTAATTACACCGACTCCTGAAGGTGGTACTTCTTCTGAGACTTTTTCGCAAAGTCCACATCTGCAACAAAGCGATCCTTTGCAGAATCGTCCGAAACTCAGAAAAATAAAAAGACCGAAAATCAGACCTGCTATTGATATTCCAACGCCGCCTGATAAAGTCATGCCTCAGGTATCTCAAAGTTCCGCTGTTGCTTCTAGTCAGGCTTTTAATGGACAACAAACGTCTAATCATGTTTCGGAAGAAGATTATCTCCAAGAAACGGGGAATGTTTCGTCTTCTTCGGAAACGGTTTCTCCTAATCCTTCAGATGCTTTGGATAATTCAGAACAGCCTGTTTCTGATGAGCTTGAATATCCTCAAAATTCAAGTCTTGTTAGAGCAAAAGATGCTCAGTATCTTACTTCAAATGAGCCTCATTCCGATTTATCTTTTTCCTTAGATGACTTTGCTAATGATTTAGATTATGATGAAGATGATGAAACAGCTGATGAAATTCTGCAAGAAGACTCTTCCTATGTCAAAAAAAATGTTTTATATGTTGCGGCTGGTATCTGTCTTTTTGTTGGTTTATTTATCGGAAAGGCTTTCTTTTCTTCCCAGACAATTGAGAATCGAGGTCTTGAAGGAATTGTTGCTAATCCAGATATTCCTGCCGGACGACCTCGTTGTGGTTTGACTGATAAAAGCCAAGCCTGTGTTTTTTATTTGATGAATTGGGAGAAGCAGGAGCTCAATGGTCGTGATTTTTATAAATTAGCTGCATATTTTACAGGGCGCGAAGAGTATATGATTGAAACTGAAAATTTGCGTTATGCTACTGTTAAAATTAAGCCCGGAGATTTTGCCCAATTAAATATTCCGGCTCTTAAGTAGTCTTGTCTTTAATGAATAAAAAAACTCGTTATTAAACGAGTTTTTTTATGTTTTATTCGCTCTTTTATAATGCGTAAATTTTCGATATTAACAGCTGTGAGATTATTATTTCACAAATTGGTTTTGTGAATTATTGTTCTCTCCGATACTATTTTTCTGACGGTGTGTCTTTTTTATCTTCCGACAGCTCCTTTTTTGCTTGTTTTTTTTCTTGATGCGCGGTTTGAGCTTTTTCTTTAATTTCTTTTGAAGCTTTTTTACCCGCCTCTACAATGTGCGGAACTTCAGCTTTTACTTTCTCCATTATTTGCGGCATCTTTTCCGCATTATATATTATAATTACTACAATTATAACCAAAACCCATATCATTAACGTTCTCCTTTCTTGAGCATTTGATGTAATACTTCGGTTGCATCATAAGAATATTTTTCCTTAAAACTTTCTTTTAGCGCATCTTCATAACGTACCTGAATTTCGCTTAAATCAATCTTCTTTGCTTTATTATGAATAACTTTTTCTATTTTGGCAAATCTTATTAATGATTTTTCAGTCAAGAATCGATTTGTTTTACATACTTCTTCTATGTCCTCAATTCTCCCAGAACAACAGCATACAGCATCTATACCGGCATCCAAACTCTTCTGTGTCTTTTCCCAAACACTCCCGCTTAAAGCATGCATATCTATCGCGTCACTTAACAAGAATCCATCAAAATTTAAATAACCTCGTATAATTTCAGAGATATCTTGCTGCGATTGTGTGACTGGATTTTTATTATCTATATTTTTTAATAAAATATGCGACGTCATTGCTAGCGGAAATTGATTAAATCTTCGTATATATTCTATGTTTTTTTCTAACTCTTGCCGCGATAATGTACTTTCAGGTAATCCTAAATGAGGATCTTCCAGTGATGAAAAATGTCCGGGTATATGCTTTATACAAGGGCATATTCCCATTTCAATATATGCTGTGGCCATATTTGTTCCACGCTCAATGATATTCTCCTCGTCTTCACTGAAACAACGACTCTCCAATACTTTATTTTGTGGAATCGTCTTCCTGTCTATTACCGGAGCATAATTTATATTTATTCCTAAATTTCTTAAATTAGAAGCTATTAAATACGCATGATAGCGACTATACAATGCTTCCACTTTGCCTAAGGCCTCGGCGGAGGCATATCTTCCTTTCTTTATGTTTTCTAAACGGCAAACGCGCCCTCCCTCTTCATCAATCGCTACTAAAACATTATCTCGATTAATGACTTCTTTTATCTCATTGGCTAGATTTTTTACCTGCTCATATGTTTGAATATTTCTCGAAAATAAACTTATTCCTAGTGGATTATACTTTGAAAACAGCTTTTTTTCTTCATCTGTTAACGTATATCCTTTGCAAGATAATATGGCGGCCAATATCGGTTTTGTCATTGTCTTAGTTCTGCTTTATTATGCTGCTAATCTGTTTTTTCTTGAGTAAATCACTTAATTCTACGGCCTCTTCACGACTCTTAAATGATCCTACTTTTAATCTATATAGAACACTGCCTTGAGCAGTCTTAATTTCTTCTATTTCATAAGGATATTTTCTTATAAAATCATGCCGTGACGACAAATTATTCCATAATGATTGAACCGCTTTACGACTCGATGATGCTATAATTTGTGTATACCATGTTCCTTTGGCAAAATTATTACTCTTCACAGGTTCCGTTACAGACTCTTTTTTCATATTTTCGTTATCTTGTAATTCTTGCACTTGTGAATTTATCGTTTTTTGTAACTTTACTTTTATATCATCTATCTTCTCGGGTATTACCACTTTATCTTTGCTATTAGTTTTAATGCCTGATAGTTCTGCTGATACTATTTTTACTTCATTATTGTTTCCATTATCCAATTCTAAATCTTGATTGTTCAAGCTATTGTCGTTATTAATACTTTCTACTAAATTTTGCATTTCTTCCGATGAGGATATTGTTTTATCCAAATCTATTTTAGGCATATCCGGTGCCGGGCGAATTTTTACTTCTTCTTGATCTTTGGGCATATTGTCTACTATATGATATATTTCTCTGTCTTGATTATTAATCTCCATTCCCCCCGGATCATTGGGTAATACTTTGGCCGCTGTTATCGGACGTCTAATAACCGGAATTGTTTTTTCTTTGTTCATATTGTCAGCAGGTCCTAAAAATAACCATCCCACGACTCCCCCAACAACTATTCCCGCTAACATCCCAATAAAACCATTCTTTGCATGCCTTAGCTCTTCTTGCCTATCCTCTATGCTTTGAATGTTTTGATCTGCTACTCTTTGATGGAAGTCATTTGTTTCGGAATTTTGATTTGTAAAACCTGATAGCATATGTTTTTCCTCTATTTTATCATACTTGCGCTGATTATATCCTAAATATGTTTACAATCATTTAATATTATATCGGTTAAAGTTTCGTAATGAAAAAATTGTTTTGAGGCAAAAAAATGAAAATCGCTACTTATAATATTAATTCTATCAAAGCCAGATGTTCCAATCTTTGCCAATGGCTAAAAGATGAAAATCCTGATATTGTTTTTTTACAAGAGATAAAATGTGAAACCGAAAATTTTCTTTATTTTGAATGCGAAAGTATGGGATATCATGTTGCTGTTTTAGGGCAGAAAAGTTATAACGGGGTTGCCATTTTATCTAAATTTAATTTTATTATCTCTGCAAAAAATTTACCTAATTTTCAGGAAGATGATTCGGCAAGATATATCGAAATTTTCGTGCAACATCCCGTTTCTCCTTTTTATGCCGCTTCTATATACGCTCCAAACGGATGTGCTCCCAATAAAGATGTTGAACAGATTAAACTTGTTGGTAAATTAACTTGGTTTGATAAATTGTATAAGCATGCCGCTGACTTAATTAATTCCGGTTTTCCTGTTATTTTTGCCGGGGATTTTAATGTTATGATGAATGCTTTAGATGTTTTTGATGAAGAACGTTTTTTAGGTAGCCCGCTTTATCGTATTGATGTACAGAATAAAATTAAAGCGCTTTCTTTTTTAGGATTTCATGATGCTTTCAGACTTTTGCACCCTGTTTCCGAAGGTTATACGTTTTGGGATTATTCCGCTAACTCTTTTGTAACTAATTTAGGATTAAGAATAGATTATGTTTTTGTAACGGCTTTCTTTGCCGAGCGTTTGAAGGAATGTTTTGTTGATAAGTCTTTGAGAAGCATGAACAAACCTTCTGACCATACTGCATTGATTGCAAATTTTGAGTTTTAGTTATGCTTAGAAAATTTTGGTGTGTTCTTTTGGGTTTTTATCTCTCTATTCCTCAGGCTTACGCTTATGAGTTTACTAAAATTACAGAGCTTTTTAATATGCTGCAAAACAAATATGCCGAAAATCTTGATTTTGAGGATATTGCTTTAAATGGATTACAAACTTTATACCAGTTTGACAATTCTTTTAGGCTCTATCACAGCGACTCTAAAGCCTTTTTATATCACCATAATAATCTTATCGCCTCATATACGCTTCCTCAAGAAAAAAATAATGCTGCTTTATGGAAAGATTTGACGTATAAGATTCTTAAGACCGGTCTTGATTGCTCTCCGAATTTAATAGCCAATTCGCAATCTTTAGAAACACATATTTTAGAAGCTATGGTTAGTCGTTTGGATACTTTTTCAAGAATCGACAATATTCCTTCTGCTCATATTGTTTCTAAATTTGATGAGGAAAATAATATTGTTTATTTGAAACCTTCTTTATTCTTTTCCGGAATTTCTGACGATATCCAAAAGATTATTTCCGCTTATGCGAATCTTAATGGAATTATCTTAGACTTAAGAGGGTGCAAAGGTGGTAATTTTAATGAAGCTCTTAAAACAGCCGACTTGTTTTTGGATGGAACAATTATTGCGTACAGCTCGAATAGCAAAAAACAACAAAAATACTATAATGCTACTCCTGGAGATATTCTTCGCGGAAAACCTATTGCTGTTTTAACAGACTCTTTTACAGCTTCTGCTGCAGAATTAATCGCAGCTGCTCTCAGCGAACAATCTCGAGCAATTGTTATCGGTACAAAAACTTATGGAAAAAATAGTATTCAGGATATTTATCAATTTGATGACCAAATCTTATTTTTGACAAGCGGCTATTTTTATACTCCTTCGGGAAAATCTTTGCAAAATGTCGGTTTAATGCCGCAAATTTGCACCGGAATTGATAATAGTTGTCTTTTACCTGATACTCGTGACAGTCTTAAAGATGTTAAAATCGCTACAAAATTAATAAAAAGAAATTTCAGTTAAAATTCTTATTGACATTAGCAATTATAATTGTATATTGCTCATAAAGTTTTTTGTGTTTAACCTTAATTTATAAGAGTAAAATAATGGCAAAAGCAGTAAAAGTTAAAGTGAAATTGGAAAGTAGTGCTGGTACAGGTACTTTTTATCTTGCTGAAAAGAATCCTAGAACTCATCCTGAGAAATT
This sequence comes from uncultured Alphaproteobacteria bacterium, assembly GCA_949282205.1. Classification (GTDB taxonomy): domain Bacteria; phylum Pseudomonadota; class Alphaproteobacteria; order RF32; family CAG-239; genus CAG-267. The sequence continues at coordinate 22,477 of CASDOS010000017.1, forward strand.
GGTTATGAAAAAGTATGATAAAAAATCTAAAAAGCATGAAGAATTTGTTGAGAAAAAATTAAAGTAATTTTTTTCATGTTATGGAAAGCGCCTTTGAGGCGCTTTTTTGTTATCTTTTTTAGTTTGGAAAGGCTTTCTTGTATTCTTTTTGTATCTTTTCTAAATTAACGTCTGTATATCGTTGCGTCGAACTTAATGATGCATGCCCTAATAACTCTTGTATAGATCGCAAATCTGAGCCTTGCGCCAATAAATGTGTTGCAAAAGAATGTCGTAATGCGTGTGGCGTTATGTTGTCCGGCAAATTTAATTTTACCCTTATTTTTTGTAACTTTCTTTGAATAATTCTGGGACTTACTCTTTCCCCTTTTGCCCCTAAAAATAAAGCATCACCATTTTTTAAATTGTATGGACAACTCTTTTTGTAGGCTTCTATTCTCTCTATAATAATCGGTAATATGGGAACATATCTATCCTTGTTTCCTTTCCCCTTTATTTTTACGAATTCTGTGTGGTTTATATCCTCTACATTTAATCCTAATGCTTCAGATATGCGCAGTCCACATCCATATAATAATGTTAAAATTGCTCTATCTCTTATTCCTATCCAAGGTTCACTACAATCTTGTGTTGCCTCATCTATAACATCAAACATAGTGTTCACGTCTAATGAACGTGGTAAAACTTTTGGTAATTTCGGCGTTGATATTTGGAAAATTGCACTATTCCTTATTATTCCGTTATTATCTAACCATTTGAAAAAATTTTTTACGGCTGACTCTTCTCGGGCTATTGAAGTGCGGCTTATTCCTCTTTTGGCGCGTAAACTGAAAAAATTCCTAAATCCTCGTATGTCTATCTTTTTTAAATCACTTAAGGTAACTCTTTCTTTGGCTAAATATTCTATAAATATTTCCAAATCACTTACATAACTTTGTATGGTGTGCGGAGAGTAGTTTCTTTGGGTTCTTAACCAGTCAATCCATCGTTGTATCTGCTTTTTCAGCTCTCTGTCCAACATAACTACCTCCCTTTATTAACCTCTTAATGTATCTTTTTTAGCATTAAGAGGTTAATAATAGGTTATAGCTTTTTGAAACTAATAGTACTTAAAATCTGTTAAAAAATCTTCCATCTCTTGCTCATGTTCCAACTCTTCTTTTAATATCTTCTCTGATATCCGAAATGTTTCAATATCTTGGTCTTTGCACTTTTCACAGATTTGCTGATATCGGGCAATTGCACAACGTTCTCCTACTAAATTCTGTGATACAAGTATTTCCGTATTGCCATCTTTAGGTGCTTCATACTTACATTGCGCTTTTTCTTTCCACTCATTTGGATCTAATAATGGACTTCCGCCTAACTGTATGATTCTATCTGCTAACCATTCGGCGTGTTTCAATTCTTCATCACCATGCTCTTTTAACTCCTTGGCTATTTCCGCTCTTTCTATCCCTTTTGCAACTTTGGCCCCTAACCAATATTGATAATAAGCCAACCATTCTTCCGCATAGGCTGTATTGAGCATGTTGATGATTGCTTCTTTTTCTAACTTACATATTTTTTGCGCTAGTTCTCCCATGTTTTTCTCCTTTTACTATATTTATTGACTTCCTTTACATAATCTTTGTTCTTGTTTTATCAACGCCTCTTTTGATATATTTACCTCAATTTAAGTTTTGTGATATATCCTACTTTTAGATTTTTATAAGGAGTTTTATATGGTAAAAATTGCTCCAAGTTTACTCGCTGCCGATAGCGCTTATTTGGGAAAAACAGTTTCTGATTTAGAACTTGCAGGAGCTGATTTTATCCATTTTGATGTTATGGATGGTCATTTTGTGCCTAATCTTACCTTTGGTCCTAATATCTTAAAAGAATTAAAAAAACATACTTCGCTTCCTTTTGATGTACACCTAATGGTTACCAATCCGGATGAATGTATTTCTTGGTATGCCGAATCCGGCGCAGACTTAATTACTTTTCATCTTGAAGCTACGGAGAACCCAAATCAAACAATTCAGCTAATTAGAGATTATAAATTGAAAGTCGGTATCACTTTGAAACCTTCGTCCGATATTAAACAAATCATTCCTCTTGTTGATGATGTTGATTTAATTTTGGTAATGGGCGTGCAACCAGGTTTTGGCGGACAGACGTTTTATCCTGATACAACCGAAAGAATTAAACTGACTAAAGATATTATTGCAAATCGTAATGTTCTGCTGGAAGTCGATGGGGGAATTAATTTTCATAATGCCCCTTTATGTATTGATGCCGGTGCCGATATTTTAGTTGCGGGTACCGCTGTCTTCCAAAACAAAACCTTGACTGAAAATATAACCATATTGAAAGGATTATCTAAATGAGTTTGGTTATGATTATTGAAGATGAAGAACCTTTGGCTATGCTTTTAAGATATAATCTGGAAAAGGAAGGTTTTGAAGTCGCTACGGTTGCAAACGGACTAAACGCGGTAAGTGAAGTTGAGCGTCTTATGCCCTCTGTTATCTTATTAGATTGGATGCTTCCTGAAGTTTCCGGTATTGAAATTTGCAAAATGATACGCTCTAAACCTGATATTAAAAATATTCCTATCATTATGCTGACGGCTAAAGGACAAGAAGAAGATAAAGTTCGCGGCTTGGGCGCCGGCGCCGATGATTATGTTACCAAACCTTTTTCCGTTCCCGAATTGATGGCTCGTGTCAAAACTAATATGCGGCGCGCGCCTTTATTTGAAGAAAAAGAAAAAGTAATCGTTTTTGATGATATTACTATGGATTTATCTGAAAGAAAAGTTTTTCGGAACGGTCATCTTCTTCATCTCAGTCCAACCGAATTTCGTTTGTTAAAAATGCTTATTAAAGAGCCCGGAAAAGTATTCTCTCGCGAGGTGTTGTTGAAATCCGTTTGGGGGGAAAATATTTTTGTGGAATCGCGAACTGTTGATGTTCATATCAGAAGATTGCGTAAATCTCTTAATCAGTATGGTCCCGACTACATTAGAACTGTCAGAGCTAACGGCTACTCCATTGATAAAAATACCTTACCCGATAATGATGATGAAAAAGAGGATGAGATTTAATCCATCCTCTTTGCTATTATATCTGTTTGCGCAAATCTAATGCTAGCTTTATTGTTCCATCGTCCATATAATCTAATTCTCCGCCAACAGGAATGCCTTGCGACAGTGTTGATACTTTAATACCTTTGTCTTTTAGCATAGATGAGATATAATGCATGGTTATCTGACCATCTACTGTTGCCGGTAATGCTAAAATTATTTCGGTTATTTCTTCCGTATCTATTCTTTGTATCAGTTTTTCCATATTTAAATCTTCGGGGGTCACGCCTTCTATGGCCGATAATACTCCTCCTAAAATATGGTATTTGCCTTTATATAAACCTCCTCTTTCTAATGCCCATAAATCACTTATATCTTGAACAACGCATAGTAAATTATTTTCTCTGGTTGTTGAACTACATATTGAGCATGGAGTTTGCGTATCATAGTTACCACATATTTCGCATACCTTGATATTATCATATACATCTTGCAGCGCTTTTATTAATTGCGGTATTTGTGTTTCCTTCTTTTTGAGTAAGTATAACACTATTCTTCGCGCAGAACGAGTGCCTAGCGACGGAAACTTTGCAATTATCTTGATTAGATCTTCTATATATTGCCCAGACATTTATATTCCTAGAATGGAAGTTTTAAACCGCCCAAATTTACTCCACCGGTTGCTTCTTTCATACCTTCTTCCGCAAGAGCTTCTACTTGCGCATGAGCATTGTTATAAGCAACTACAATCAAATCTTCCAACATCTCCATATCATCTGATGCTAAACTTTTATCAATGGAAATTTTCTTCATTTCAGACTTTCCGGTTAAGACAACACTAACCATTCCGTTTCCAGATGTTCCGGTAATTTCCGTGCCGGCTAACTTTTCTTGTGCTTCTTGCATCTTTCTTTGCATCATTTGCGCTTGTTTCATTAGTCCTTGTATATTTAACATCAGTCTATTCCTCTTCTTCAAAATATGTTGAACTGTTATTTTCTTCTGAAATTTCCGGTTCATCTTCAGCTAGGTTATCTAAATTTTTACGAACAACCGTTTCTATTTTAGAACCTTTAAACTCTTCTAATATTCTCTTTACTAATGGATATTCTGCAACATTTTTTTTCTTTGCTTCCACCGCTGATTTTTCTTTTTCAGCGATTGTTTCTCCCAACTCGCCTTTTACAATTTCTATTTCCCATTGTTTTCCAGTTGCATCGCTTAGTAATTTATGCAAATTCATTATGAAATCTTGGTGAATTGTTGGGGCAATATTCATCGCTATATGTCCATCAGAAAACTCTCTAATGCATACATCATTTTTTATGGAATATTCAATAAGCGCTTTTTTCGCTCCTTCTAAGTAACGTAAAAAATCTTCTACTGTATTAAAAACAGTAGCATTACTGTCACTAGAAATTGGAGCAGTTGCTAGATTTTTTTTTTCGCTTCCTTCTGTTGGAGATTTATTTGTATTATATTCGCTTAGACTAGAGTTTTTTTTTACTTCGTTTAAAATCTCGTAAGGTGTCGGTAAAGACGCTGAATAAGCAATACGAAGCAAAATCATTTCCAAGGCTTCCACCGCTGATGGCGCTATATTAATTTCGCTAATTCCCTTTATCAGCATTTGCCAGATTTTAGATAATATCGCTAATGAGCATTTTCCGCTCAAATCCGTAAATGTTGTCTTTTCTATCTCACTTAGACTCGTTGAATTCAATAATGACGGAACAATCTTTATTTTTGCTAAATCGTGAGTAATGTTTATTAAATCTTGCAATATAATAATCGGGGTTGCACCATTGGTGTATTGCTCAGAAATATCTTGTAATACTGCCTCCATATCCCCTTTTACAAGTTTCTCAAACAGAGCTAAAGTCTGACTTCTATCTGCAAGCCCCAGCATTTTTTTCACAGTATCGGTGTTGATATTTCCGTTACTTAACACAATTGCTTGGTCTAACAACGACAAACCATCTCTTGCAGAGCCATCTGCCGCTTTCGCTATAATATCCAAACATTCGCTCTCGGCCGGAATATTCTCTTGGGCTAATATTTTGGTAAATAACTTTGTCAATGTTTCCACAGACAGACGCTGTAAATCGAATCTTTGGCATCGGGAAAGAATCGTTACCGGCACTTTTCGGATTTCTGTTGTTGCAAAAATAAATTTCACATGCGCAGGGGGCTCTTCTAATGTCTTCAACAACGCATTAAAAGCACCTTTGGATAACATGTGAACTTCGTCGATGATATATACTTTATAGCGTGCATTGGTTGGAGCATAGCGTGCACTATCCAACAATTCTCGTATATCATCAACACCAGTATGTGACGCAGCATCGAGTTCCATCACATCCATGTGACGTCCTGCCGCAATGGCTTTACAATTATCACACACTCCGCATGGATGAATTGTAGGACCACCTTTTCCATCTGGACCTACACAATTCAAAGCTCTTGCAATTAAACGTGCCGTTGTTGTTTTTCCAACACCGCGAATCCCTGTTAAAATATATGCATGATGTAATCTGTTATTTTGAATGGCATTTGTTAATGTCTGAACAAGCGCATCTTGCCCCAATAAATCTTCAAAATTTTGAGGACGGTATTTGCGTGCTAGCACGACATATTGATTTTCATTTTTATTTTCTTCTGCCATTTCTTTTATCTTTTGAGGAGAAGGGTAACAGACCTTATTTTAACTGTTACGGCTGCTTCCTTCCGAACCTGACCGAGTTGGCAGCAAAACAACCCTGCACCCTTCATTTATCACCTATTCTTTATGGATTATATCCTGCTATTTTGCAAGTCAAAAATAACTATCAACATCAATTATTATATAACCACTTCAATACTTCAGAACTGCTCTTTCCATAAAACTTTGGTAATTTTTCATACGGAACATAACGAATATCTATTTCGCTATCTATGTAATCCGAATCCTTATTGTCTGCTTTCGATACAACTTTCGGACCTTCTTTGCTAACCTCTACCATTTCTAAACTGTGATAACTTTGTCCCGTTGGCAAAATTTTAAAGAATCCATTTACTCCGATAAAACCACTGTTTTGTGTTAATGTATTTTCTATATTTTCATCATTTTTACCAGCCACTACCGATGCTAATAGAACACTATCATATGCAAAAGAGTATACGCTTTTGGGCTGTTCTCCGAACGTTTCTTTATATTTATCCGCAAAATACGTTCCATAGCTTTTTGATACCATCGGATATACACCATGATATAAAATTGTTTCTTTGCTTAAATTCGTGTTATCCCATGCGGATGTTCCCATAAATAATACATCAGGATACATGATGTCATTGTATGCAAACATTGATGCTAAGGACTTCAATCTGTTTCCGCTATCGGCTATCATAACCGTATCAAAATCAGCTTGCGCGGACATTTCTTTTATAAGCTGTGAGAAATCTACATTTTCCGCACTATAAAATCCTACTTTATCCAATGTCATATCCTTAGCTATGGTAGACATTATTGCGGCTTTAACAATATTTAGTCCGCTATTCGTATCAGGAACCAACAATGCCATTTTACGGCGCCCCTTCGATGTAGCGTATGAAACTGCTCTATCTACTTGTTCCCCATTTAATAACCCGATGCTGTAAATACCTTTTTGCAATACTTGTGGAGATGTTGTAAACGATACCATCGGGATATTAGACGATAATGCTTCTGACGATGCTCCTTCTACTTCTTCACTCATTAGCGGACCTAAAATTAGTTGCGCTCCTTCATCTATAGCTTTTTCAGCAGCTATTTCCGCACCTATTTTGCTACTCTTTGTATCATAAAATTTCAATGTCAAACGATTACTCTGTAAATCATCCAATGCCATAAACATCGCATTTTGCATTCCTAACCCGATATTCGATGCTTTTCCTGTTAGCGGTAAAAGTACACCTACGTTAAGTTGTCCTTCCAGCGTTATAGACTGATTTATTGCATCGTAATCTATAATATCATAGCGTTGGTCTGACAGTTCTATCCGATTGTTGGTCAGATGGCTGTTGCAACCAAAAATCCCAAAACAAAGAAAAAATATAGCGATCTTCTTTAACACTTGCTTTTATTCCCAAAATATTAAACAATTATGATGTTCTATTTAAATTAAAAATCCTTTTTTGTAAAGAGCTATAATATGTTAGATGCAGGTTTATATATTGTTGCAACGCCTATTGGTAATCTGAAAGATATCTCACAGAGAGCTGTTGATATTCTTAGTGAAGCATCCATTATTGCCGCAGAAGATACTCGTGTCAGTAAAAAACTATTTTCTTTGCTCAATATTTCTACCAATAAGACTTTTATTACTTATGAAGACCATTCCGAACAAGGTAAATTTCAATCTGTCATAGACCTTATTTTAGCGGGAAATAGTGTCGCACTCATCAGTGATGCCGGCTCTCCTCTTATTTCCGACCCCGGCTATAAACTCGTCAGAGAGTGTCGAAAATTAGATATTAAAGTTACTACTTTACCCGGACCTTGCGCCGTTATTTGCGCTTTACAACTTTCCGGCCTCCCGACGAATCGTTTTATGTTTGCCGGTTTTGTTCCCAACAGAGATAAAGCTCGTCTTGACTTATTCAATGAACTGAAATATATCAACTCAACTTTGGTGTTGTATGAAACGGCTTTACGAATTGAAAAGACGCTTAATGTTCTTGCCGAAGTTATGCCTTTGCGCGAAATTGCCGTTGTTCGCGAAATCAGTAAACTTTATGAAGAATGTATTCAAGGAACTGTTGAAGATGTTATTAAAAAAATTTCTGCCATGCCAATTAAAGGAGAAATTGTTTTGGTTATTGCCCCTCCTTCAAACACCGAATCCGAAATGTCTGCTCCAGATATTGATGCACTTTTGATTGAAGAAATGAAGCGTTTTTCACTCAAAGAATCGGTCAAAAATATTTCTCAAAAATACGGTCTTAAGAAAAATGATGTTTATGAAAAAGCCTTACTCATTAAAAATAAACACTCATAAATCCGGTAAAGCGGCTGAATTTATATGCCGTTGTTATATGCGATTATCCGGCTATAGAATCGTCGCTAAAAATTATCGATGCGGCAGAGGAAAAAATACTCCCTACGGAGAATTGGACTTTATTGCACTTAAACATAATACTCTTGTTTTTTGTGAAGTGAAAAAGCGCAAAAAAAATTCTGACTTTTTGTTTGCCTTATCTTCTAATCAACAAAAACGCATCCTTAACGGGGCTCAATATTTTATCCGTAAAAATCCGCAATTCTCCTCTTTTTCTCAACGATTTGATGTGTTCTTTGTCAGATTTCCCTTCTATGTAAAACACATTAAAAATGCATTGCATCGAGATTTTATAGCTTAAATCAATACATGACTTTGCTTAAATATAAACCACAAGCCGGTGCCGTTGCACCTGCACTTGCTCTATCTTTCTTTTCCAATATTGTTTTTATATCTTCCGGTGTAAATTTTCCGTCGCCAACCGATTTTAATGTTCCCACCATGTTACGCACTTGATGATACAAAAATGAGCGAGCTTCCACGATAAAATCTATTTCATCACCTTGCTTTATTATCTCTAATCTATCCAGAGTTTTTATTGGTGATAGCGCTTGGCAGCCGGCACCTCTAAAAGAGCTGAAGTCATGATGTCCCACCAAATACTTAGCCCCTTCTTTCATTCTCTCAACATCTAACGGGAATCCGACATTCCATACTCTATCGGCCAACAAAACCGTCGGGGCTCTCCGATTTAATATACGATATATATATCCTCTTCCTTTTGCCGAAAAACGCGCATGAAAGTCTGATGATACACTCTCTACTTCTATTACAGAAACAGGAGCTTTTAATTCTCTCAACCATGCATTAAAAGCCTCTCGGATATGAAATAAATCCATTTTTGTTTCTAAATCAAAATGCGCCACCTGCCCTAGCGCATGCACCCCCGCGTCAGTTCTCCCCGCACCAAATACATCAATTTCTTGATGAGAGAATCCATATAATGCTTTTTCCAAATAATATTGAACACTAACCCCCTCGTCTTGTTTTTGCCAGCCGAGGAGGTTAGTACCATCGTATTCTATTGTTATTTTATAGCGCATTTCTTATTTAAGCTACTTTGAGCATTGTATCCGATGACGTTATCGTTCTGGATAATCCTAATACATCTTGAATTTTCCAAATGACGCGAAGCGCATTCAAAGCATCTTCTCCGCTAATGCGTGGTGTCGCTTCACCTTTCACACAACTTATGAAGTGTGATAATTCGGCTTGTAACGGCTGATTTGTTGGAATAAATAGCTGTTCAACACTGCCTTTCAAACCATAGTTCATCCATTCCGGAATATTCTCTTGATTTACATACGGCATACGACCTTGTGAATGAACGTTAATACTTTGATTAATAAAGTCCATATCAATATAATTTGTATCTGTTGTTACCGTCAATGTACGGACGCGTGCTTGCGTAATACGGCTTGCCGTAATATTTGCCGTCGCCCCATTTTCAAATTCAAGCAATGCGGTAATATAATCTTTTCCGCTCTCATTTCCCGGTGTTCTTACTGCAGAGGCCTGTACATTTACTACCGGCGATTTTACCAAAGATTGGATTACTTCAACGTCATGTATCATCAAATCCATTGCTACGTCTACATCCGTAATTCGACCACTTGCTGCCGACATTCTTTGCGCCGTTAAAGAGCGTATCTTGCTCGTATCCGACAAAATCTTACCCATTTGTTCTACTGCCGGATTAAAGCGTTCAATATGTCCTACAAGCAATGTTACATTATTCTTTTGGGCTGCATTGATTAATCTTTGACATTTTTCTTCGGTTGTTGCCAATGGCTTTTCCATCATGCAGTGTATACCTTGGTTTAAGAAGAATTCTCCAACTTCACAGTGTGCAACTGATGTGGTTACAACACTTACAGCTTCAACGTTCTTTGCTACTTCTTGCAATGATGAAAATGCTTTAATACCAAACATCTCAGCAGCTTTCTTGGCACTTTCAGGAAATATATCATACACACCTACCAAATCCACACCTGGTAAAGTCTTATATGTTTTTAGATGGTTTCTCCCCATCATACCTGCGCCAATTACTGCTACTTTAATTAATTTTGACATATTAAACCTCTTTTAAAGTTCCTTTTGAGGCTTATATAACATCATTTATTTTAAAATGCTTTTAAAAATATGTTACAATTTGTTACAATGTTTAATCAATTTCCGCTAATCTTTGCGCTTGATCTTCCGTGATTAATGCATCTATTATTTCATCCAGTGCCTCACCCGAAACAACATCATCTAATTTGTATAAGGTTAAATTAATACGGTGATCAGTGACTCGACCTTGCGGATAGTTATAGGTGCGTATTCTCTCACTTCTGTCACCACTGCCCACTTGCAACTTACGTTTTTCCGAATATGTTGCATCAATATTGGCTTTTTGTGTATCATATAATTTTGCACGCAAGTGATTCATTGCTTTTTCTTTATTCTTGTATTGAGAACGATCATCTTGGCATTGAACGACTATTCCCGTCGGTATATGCGTAATTCTTACAGCTGACTCGGTCCTGTTAACGTGTTGCCCCCCTGCTCCTGATGCTCGATACACATCTATCTTTAAATCCGCAGGATTGATATACATATCAACTTCCTCAATCTCGGGCAATACAGCTACCGTTGCTGCCGATGTGTGAACGCGACCTTGGGATTCTGTTACCGGAACGCGTTGAACCCTATGGGCTCCGGATTCAAATTTTAATTTTGCAAATACATCTTTGCCCGTAATTTTTGCCGATGCTTCTTTATATCCGCCTAATCCATTTTCATTCGCATCTAAAATTTCAAATTTCCAACCTTGTTTTTGTGCGTAGCGTTGATACATTTCAAACAATACCGCTGCAAATAGAGCCGCTTCATCACCTCCGGTGCCAGCTCTTACTTCCAAAATGGCGTTTTTTTCGTCATCTTCTTCTTTAGGCAATAAAAGTATTTTTATTTCTTTTTCCAGCTCCGGTAATTTTTCTTTTAATTCATAGTATTCCATCTCTGCCAACTCACGCATATCCTTGTCCAAATTGGCATCTTCCATTAATTCTTTTGCTTCGTTAAAACTCTTTTCTTGCGTCTGATAGTTATGAATCGCATTTACAACGGGTTCTAATACGGATATTTCTTTGTTTAATTTTACCAGTTCATCCGCATTAATATTCGGAGATGATACCAGCGCTTGTACTTCTTCATAACGATTTACAACGCCGGCCAACTTTTCTTGAAAATTCATTAATTTTTCCTTATTTTGTGTTATTTATTATGTCTTTACTAATCCAAAGAATCCAATGGTATATTCATTTTTCTTTTTTTGGCTAAGATGTCTTTCTCTGTTCCTTTTATATAAATCTTTACATTTTCAGGTCTACCTACTGATAAAAACAAATTTCCAATATAGTCAATCTCTTTTTTATCTCCTTCATGGTAAACTCCTTGAAAATATACTTTTTTCTTGTCTTTCAATTCAACCCAGCTTTCTCCGGTAAACTCTACGACAACTTTATTATTCTCAACTTTTTCTTCAGCCACTATCGGCTCTTCGGGAATCGGTGTCTGCTCCACTGCTTCAGATATCTCTGTTGCTGTTATTTCTGTTTCTTGAGAAATGGTTTCCGATGTTTCTATATCTTCAGGAGTTTGTCCTTTAGCATTTTCTTTTTCTTCCAGCACCTGTTCCTCTATATTAATATTTTTATCTTCTGCTTTCGGGGATAATACCGTCGGAGTTGCTCCCATATTTGCATAAAAAGACCATGCCGCATAAATTGCCAGTAATGCTATTATACCGATAACAATATGTTTACCGCTAATTTTATTTACTTCTGCTTTTTCTGTTTCTTCTTGTTTATTCTCTTGTTCTTCCGTTTGGGAAGCATTCTTGTATAGCTTTACGGCACGTTCCGGATTTAAACCTAGATAACGCGCATATGTTCTTACATATCCTATGCCATAGGGAATCGGCGGAAGAGTTTCATAATCGCCCTCTTCTAATGCTGTCAGATATATTTTTCTGATACAAAGTTCACTGGATATTTCTTCCATACTCTTTTTACTTTTTAATCGGCTGCTTTTCAGTATTGTACCGATATCATCTATGTCTATATCTAATTCTTCAGTATTTTCCATCGCATTCTCTTCCTTTAATTGTTCCGTTGTGCGTATTAAAACATACTTTTTAATATATTTCAATAGTGTGATCTGCCGCATAGGATTTTAATTGCGGACGCAGTGTCTTGCGGGATGATGATAGAATATTATTTAAATAGTCCCCTATTCCTTGTGCCGATAAAGAGCGTATCATCGCTTTTACTTTACCATATGACGCACTTGATACCGATAAATTTCTAAATCCTAATCCGATTAAAGCCATTGCATCTATCGGAGAACTTGCCATTTCTCCACAGACTGAGCATGGTACTCCCGCGTTGTTCGCTTCTTTTATTATTTTTTTCATCAAATTTAAAAACGGGGCGGATAGTACATCGTATCGTCCATTTAACCTCGGATTTCCTCTATCACTGGCAAAGAAAAATTGATACAAGTCATTCGTTCCGACTGAAATGAAATCACAGTACTTCAAAATTTCTCTTAACTGAAATACTACTGACGGAACTTCTATCATCATTCCCAAATTTACTTTCGTCGGCAATTCGTAGCCTTCTCTCTTTTCTCTCTCATACGCAAACATAAATGTTTCTTTGGCTTCTAAAAATTCATCCAAATTAGATATCATCGGAAACATGACATTTAATTCTTTACCCGATGCTGCTCTTATGAAAGCTCGCATTTGTTTACGCAATATGGCTCGCCTGTCCAGCGTTATTCGTATTGATCGCCAACCAATCGCAGGATTGTCTTCCGTTATGCTGTTCCAATATGGCAATAACTTATCTGACCCAACATCCAGACTTCTAAAAATAATCTTTTTTCCATCCGCCGCTTGATATAGTTTTTTATAGCTTTCCACTTGTTGTTCTATATCTGGCATTTTATTGGATGACATAAATAATATCTCTGTACGATATAATCCTACCCCATCGCAGTTTGTGCTTTTTATATAGTCAAAGTCAAACTCCATACCGATATTTAAATACAGATTTACCCTTTCGCCATCTTTTGTTCGACTTTTGTAATTACGAAGTTTTTGTATTTGTTTATATTCTTGCCTTTTCTCTTCCATTTTGGCTCTGATTTTTTCAATAACCGTCTTTGATGGATTTACATAAACAGCCCCTTCCGAACCATCAACGGCTATCAGTGAACCATCTTTAATATCTTTGAATAACCCTTCTATCCCTGAGATTACCGGGACATTTAAGGCTTTAGCCACAATGGCTACATGCATTGTCGGAGTACATTCTTCTATAATCAATCCTCTGATTTTTTTATAGTCATAATCCATTAAATCTGCCGGCCCCATTGAGGTGGCTACGATGATGATATCCGTGTAATCGTTGTTAATTCCAGAATTGCAATCCTCTCCGCTCAGATATAAACGTAGTCTGTCGGCTATATCGCGTAAATCATGTAATCTTTCTTTTAAATAGTCATCCGCAGCTCCTGATAATCTGTTCCACATTTCGGTATAGGCTTGTTCAACCGCCGCTTCTGCCGTTAAACCTAAATTTATGTGATTTATAATTCGATTATACCATCCCTTGTCATTTGCTATCATACGATATGCATCCAAAATTTCTAAATGTTCTCCCTTTTGCATACCTTCTTGATTCATTTTGGCATTTAAATCTTCGTTCATTTTTTGACGGGCCGACTCTAAATTTTGCAGCTCCTTATCTTTGTCTTTCGCAAAAATCTTCGTTACGGCTTTTCTTCGTCTGTGTACCACAACATTTCCTAATCCATATCCTGAATTGATTATTGTTCCTTTTAACCTATCCTTTGCTACAATCCCTCGACTCTTTATGTATTTTCTGATATACTGCGATAGTTCTTCCGAAGACAGAAACTCACTTAGAAACATACAAATTGTTTCCAATGTTTCCGCTTCTTTTTCATCATAGTCGTGCGGTAGCGGATATGATACCCATAAAACGCCTACCGGCTTATTCCATCTTCTCAAGGGAGTAGCCACCTGAAATGTTTCTTTGGTTTTAACAAAAGATGTTCGGTTATCCGCTCCGGCTTTACCGACAACGCCTTCCCCTATTCTTTCCGCCCTCTTCTCTTTATTTAATGGATAGCCGGTTATGTGTTCAAGGGTTACATCGTCCGCTTTCACATATATATCTGCAGTCAGAGCGTTACTTTCTTCCGCAATTATCTTTATAACCTGATTTATTTTGTCGGCACTATTTTCCATGCTCAATTCGTGATGAATTCTTTTTATCACTTCTAATGCAAAATTTTTAGATTCCGACATCTTGCCCTCTCTCGTAATTTCTTGCTTGTATTTTTCTTTATACATCTTATTATTCTTTTATGCCAGACTATTTTTTATGAAAAGGATAAAATATTATGACAACTAATTACAGAAAAGGCGACCACGATACCAGACCGTGGGGAACTTGGGAAGTTCTTGATGCAGGAGAACATTTTTGCGTTAAAAAAATCGTGGTTAATCCAGGTGCCATTCTTTCTTTGCAATTGCATAATTTCAGAGCCGAACATTGGATTATTGTTGAAGGTGATGCCATGGTTGTTTTAGGTGATGATACACTTTTCAGACACCAAAATGATTCTATTTATATTCCTGAAAAGACAAAACATCGTATCAAAAATACATCATCTTCTCTCCCTCTTATTTTTATTGAAATTCAGACGGGGGCCGCTTTGGATGAAAATGATATTGTTCGTTTTGAAGATAGTTACGGAAGAATCTAGCAATCTCTGTTGAAAAAATATAGATTCATTTTTACAGTTCCCTCAAAGTCGTCTATTAGTATATATATTAAATAACTTTGAGGGATTTTTTTATGTATTCGACTCAAGATTTTGATTCAGCCCAGCAAGGTGGAATTGTTATTTCCGCTTATAATGAGCTTTTGCAAGAAAAAGTTGCCGGCGATGAATTTTGTTGGGGATTTTATCTTCGAATTGAAAATAATTCGCACAGCAAAATCAGCTTGTTGGGTAGAAATATTTCAATTACCGATACCAAAGGTCGTTCAGTTTCCCTCAAAACAGAAGGTTTTGGAGGACAGCTTCCTGAGTTGGAACCTGGTGAAGTGTTTGAATTTGAAGATTATGCCACATCTAAATCTAGCGCAGTTCTTTGTGGTAGCTGTAAAATTGCTGACAGTTCTCATAAAATTATGGATGTTGAAATTCCGGTTTTAAGTTTAATCGCAAATGATAATCAGCAGCGAATCCTTAATTAATATCTTAGAGAAAAAATCCCCCATAATGATCTGTACCCTGAAAAGTGGAAACGAAAAAGAAATCCCCTGAGGGGTGTAAGTCAAGCGGGAGGATTAAGCAAATGGCATCGGTGTTGAGCCGGTGTCATTTTGTTTAAGTTCCACTGACAACGTTCATTATTATAATA
>CASDOS010000018.1 GCA_949282205.1 uncultured Alphaproteobacteria bacterium
TATAATAATGAACGTTGTCAGTGGAACTTAAACAAAATGACACCGGCTCAACACCGATGCCATTTGCTTAATCACTCCTCTTGACTTACACCCCTCAGGGGATTTCTTTTTCGTTTCCACTTTTCAGGGTACAGATCAAACAAACTGAGGGATATTTTTTTATGCAAGAGCAAATACGCCTTTAAGATAAGGAGCCAAAATGAAAAAGAGCCTGCTGACACTTATCATCGTATGTACGGTTGCCGTTATCGGCGGTATCGGAATGTACACATATCAACACCAAGCGCTGGAAATAAACCAAACGATTGCACCGATAAAACAAGGCGATAGCACAACAATATACGCCGCCTATTCGGCAGACGGAAGCGTTTCGGATTATGTAATAAGTTATCTGAAAGCGCTTAAAGAAGTATCACCGAACATCATATTCATCACCGATAATAAGATACAAAGAAAAGAGATAAAGAAGCTTGCTCCCTATACAAACCAAATCATTGCCCAAAGACATGGAGAATATGACTGGGGTTCGTTTAAAAGAGGAGTTGAGATATTAAAACAAAACGGCTGGCTCGCAAATTCTGACGAAGCATCAAAAAAAGCCCCGTTATTGATATTAGCCAACGATTCAAGCCTATTGGTAGCCCCGACACTAAGACCTATTTTTGCGGAAATGAGCCAAAGAGAAGCCGATTTTTGGGGAATTACGGCAAATGCAGACGGCATTTACCATTTGCAAAGTTACTTTTTAGTATTCACCCCCAAGGTATATCAAAGTCGGGAATTCAGAAGTTATCTAGAAACGGTCAAAGCCGAAAAAGACGGTTTAACGGTAGCATCCCGCTATGAAGTACCATTTACGAGCTATTTAGAGAACTTAGGCTATAAATCATCGGCGTATATTCCGTATAAAGAATTAAGCTATTTACCGCTGAATGATAAAAACTGCTATCCCCTTGCGCTGTTAGGAAAGTATAACGCCCCTTTTTTAAAAATGCGTACATTTACGGATAGATTAAATGTGCAAGATTCCAGGCGTCTGGTCTTTCATTGGATAAAGGAGCACAATCCGCAAGCCTATCGAGAGTTAATTGCACATTTGCGCAAGATAAAATCGCCGTATCTGAAGGAGGCAAGAGAATGAAAGTAACTCCGAGTTTAGGTAAAATCAGACTGGCACGTCTAAAATCGATGTTATCGGAAAGCGCCGATAAAATCGGTTGGAAAAGTATTTTGACAATCATCATATTAGTCGCCTTAACAATAAGTTCCCTCTGTTATGTTGCCCCCTGCCCGAAAAGATATGTCGTCTTCGCAGGCTATAATGCGGAGGGAGAATTGGCTCCGTATGTAAAGCGTTATATCAAGAAATTAAACGAAATCAGCGACGGTGTCGTTTATATTACCGACAGTCCGTTAAGTGAAAAATCACAACAAGAGATAGCACCGTATGTGATACACGGGGAATATCAAAGACACGGCGAATATGACTGGGGTTCGTATAAAAGAGGATATGAATGGCTAAAGGCGAATAAGAAATTAGAGAATGCGGATGAGCTGATATTTGCCAATGATTCATGTTATGCACCTTTACAAAGTTTTCACCCGATGTTTAAGAAGATGCGTCACGTCGGTGTGGATTTTTGGGGAAACACGCAAAATCAGAAATTTACACGTCATTTACAAAGTTATTTCTTAGTATTTCGCCGTCCGGTTATTAATTCGAAGACGTTTGCCTCATTTATGGAAAACATCCAAAAACAACCCGACCACTCACTGTACATTACGGAATATGAAATAAAACTGACACCGATGTTGGAAAACTTGGGCTACAAATGGGCGAGTTACATCCCGAACATCAGCGCCGAAAAGAAAGCATTAGGTAAGTCCGAAGATCCGAATTCGTATCCGCTGACGTTAATTAAAGAATACCACAATCAGTTTTTAAAGCGCCGTACATTTACGGATAAACTTCCGATAGAAGAAGACAAGGAAGCGTTATTGAGCTATCTGCACCAACACGCCCCCACGACCTATAACAACATAAAAGCGGATTTTCCGCCCCAAATCCGCTAAAGAAAAATAGAAATATTATAACGTCGCGCTCCAAATCGGTAAAAAGCCAAAGAGATAGTGAACCCGTCGCAAACCTTTTTGCTTAATTTTATAAAGTGGGAGTGCCGAAAAGAGTTTATATTTCATTTTCGTAGGAGTGCGCACGATTTTAAGCATCGGGATACCGACGATTTTAATAATTTTAGCCCCTCCGCCGTCCATCAATTCATCAAACTGCCATTGCCACAATAAGCGGTTACAATCGACAAAACGCACCTTAGATTCGGGCATAATCAAACGTAAGAACCAACTTGGATTGGAAACTCTCGTTCCGAGAAACAGGTACGCCCGCCGACAAATTTCGACATTTGCCAAAATTTTAAGAATACCGTAACGTCGCACGGTTTCGTCATGTTTCATAAATCTGTCGTAATCAAAACCATGTTCAAGCGGTGTGCAAAGAGAAAAAATCCGAAATTCAGGCAACAAGAACGCCAACTGCCGCACAAGACGAAAATCATCGGCAAAAACAAAAACATTTTTATCGCAAGGCAATATCCCGCTTTCTGCCGCATAAAAAAACTTTCGAATAAATTGCGCATAAGGTTTCGCGCCAAGAATAGGCTGTCTGCGCCACAAGCATTCTTTTTTAATATCCCCTGCCCGCATCTGCACGGCAATAAAATCATCATCAGTCAAAAGAGAAGCATCAACCGCGCGTACACGCCCATTAGCAAAAACTTCGGTCAGGCGTTCCGTCGTCAAGGCTTTAACGTCGTTGATTGAGTGTTCATTCAAACGATAGACGGCCTGAGCAAAAGAGCGAGCAACCGCAAAAGAATCACCGGCGACCTGCAATTCCGAAAAATCAAACACCTTCGTTGCAAAGTTTCTGTTTTCAAAAAACTTCCGAAACACATCTTGAGTTAAGAGGTGTACGTTTTCTTCCCGTTTAAGCTGAGAAATCAGTGCCTCGTCGACATCTTTAAGCGGATATCGATGATTAACATTCATAAGTTTAGAGCGGCACAATTCATCGGTAAAAGGCAAAAAGAAATCCCGCCACCCGATTGCCCCCAAATTAGAAAATTTGGAACAAAGCTCAAAGCTGACTTTGTGATCAAAAGCCCAAACAAGAGCAAACAACATATTGTTAATTTCCGAAAACAAACCGGCGCTATCGCCTAAACGAAAGACCAGTCGTTTCGAAAAAGAGCGATTATATTTTTGCCATATTGTCAAAAAGTCATGAGCATCATAGTCGACATCAATCATAACGATATTCGGCGCCTGAAGTTTTTCGCGTTCCCCCCATTTAAGCCGCAACCGAAAACTATCCAAACGTTGTTCTTTAAGATACTTAGCCCCGGAGGAAAGCCCGCCATAATAAAATTTACAAATCGGATAATTAAGATGAAACGGAACAATTTGCTGGGTAATAAGCAAGCGAAGATTAAAATCGTAGTCGGCAACAATACGAAAATGCTCATCATATTTACCAAAATTCTGAAACAATTTCCGCCGATAAAAGATACTCTGATGACAAATATTCTGTTGCCCGATAGGATCAAGATACTCTCTAAAGAAAGGCCGTCCGATTTCCGGCACGATGCAAGCGTCGCCGAAAAGGAATTGGCATTCGGGAAAATCGGCTAAAGCGAGAGCAACTTTTTCCAAGACAAACGGATTAAAAAACTCATCACCGGCATTCATAAAGATCACAAATTCCCCGTTACATAAATCAAGCGATTTATTCATAGCGTTATAAACGCCTGTATCGGGCTCGGAAATAAAACGTTTAACCAAAGGTTCCAGCTGCAACCACTCGAGCGTACCGTCGGAAGACGCACCGTCAACCACAACCCACTCAAAATTATGATACACCTGCGCCTTAAGACTTTCGCAAGTACGCTCCAAATCGGTTTTAGCGTTATAACAAACGGTTACAACCGAAAATTTAACATTTTCTTCCATTTTTCGCCATCCAATCCATTATCTGATCTATTAAGCAAACCGATACCGAATAATCCCGTAATCAGTTCTTTTTGCAACATGAGATATCCGCCCAGTTTGTTGAGCCATAAATTCCAAATTGAAATATTATCATAGATTTTTTCTTTTCGTTTACTTAAGATGAGCGCCTGTTCTTTCCGAATAAGTATCCGTAAATCATCGTCCAGCGCATGAATTTGTCGTAAAATTTCATCTTTATACAGACGTTTACGTTCAATAAGTTTTTTAATTTTGGCATTATTTTCGCGCATTTGTCGTTGTTTTTGATGAGAAGTATTACCGTTAAAATTGCGATAAAGGAGCAAAGTTTCCTGCAAATTATAAAATTGGGTTTTCCCGACAAGCTGAGCAAATAAGGCATAATCTTCGGCGGGAGAAAACTGTTGTTCATAACGTATGTGAAATTGATTTAAGACCGATTTGCGCAACATAGCGGCCGGATGAATAACCGCGCATTTTTTAGACATTAAGGAGAGGATTTCAGCATTTGTTTCAGGTCGAGTACGAACAAGATGCCGTTTACCGTAAATTTTCCGATACCAAGAAGAAACAACCCCGCATTCAGGGTGATTATCAAGAAAATCCGCTTCTTTCTGCAAACGAGAAGGAAGCGAAATATCATCATGATCAACCACCGCCAAATAATCGCTTTTTGCCAAATCAATCAATTTATTACGACTTTGAGCAATTCCGAGATTAGTATCGTTTTTAAGATAAAGAATACGATTATCGTGATAAGATAAAACAATCTCTTCAGAGCGTATATCATGAGGACAATCGTTTAAGATAATAAACTCAAAATCTGTAAGCGTTTGATTAAGAACACTGTCAATCATTTCGCGCAAATATCGCTCAGGCGGATTATAAAGCGGCGTTAAAACCGAAACTTTAGTCATAGGACCTCCGTAAATAAAAAAAAGCCAACCACATCTTCCGCCTATATATAATCCAACCGAAAGCACTATTGAACCTATCCGAAAGACTATACAAAAGAAAGATATGCACGAAGACATAAGTCAGATTGACAAGGCAATGCGCATTTTATAGGATAGAGGAGAAAAAAAGATAAGAACATATCGGAGAAATCAAATGTCGCGCACCGCACTCCCCTATTTATCCTCCCCAAAGACAAAATTATCCGCCTCAAACCGTTTAGTAATAAAGTCCTTCAACGGCCTCAAGGCTTTGGCAGTCATAGGCATCATTTTCGGACACATGGACTTTAGCGGTGAGTGGGATATATGCGCCCGCATGGTGGAGATACTGTTTATTTTATCGGGTTTTTGCATGGCGTATAACCATTATGAAAAGACCTCAAGCAAGAACGATAAGACCGGTTGGGAAATAGTAAAGAGTAAATTAACGAAATTTTATCCGGTTCATATCACGACATTTCTGTTGCAAGTTTTATTTGTACCGACATGGGCAAGTAAGAGTATGGGGTTTATTTTGGTGTTTGGCGCGTTGAATTTAAGTTTGCAACAAGCGTGGTTTCAAAAGACGCAATTTATGTTTAATAACGTATCATGGTTTTTGAGTTCGCTGATATTCTGTTATTTCATCACCCCCAGTTTAAGGAAGGTAAGTCGAT
This sequence comes from uncultured Alphaproteobacteria bacterium, assembly GCA_949282205.1. GTDB lineage: Bacteria > Pseudomonadota > Alphaproteobacteria > RF32 > CAG-239 > CAG-267. The sequence goes on from CASDOS010000018.1 coordinate 5,657, forward strand.
ACAGCGAAGAAAAAGGCAGATTATGGTTATGTTTTTTAAGTATTTTAGGGATTAGGATATATTTGGAATACACCACATTAAACTACCCGACGTATGTATTTATGGATTTGCACACCAACCCGATAATACAGAGTTTGAATTATGCATTAGGGTATATAGGAGGAATATATTTCAACCGCCCCACCCGATTAAATCACTGTTTAAGCACCCAAACCGATAGATTACAGATGAGTATAATGGAATGTGTGTTTATCGGGGTATATGCAAGTTTTTGTTATAGCTTTGGCGTAGAGATATACCGTATTTGTTATGTTATAATGGCTTTACCGATTCTATATCTGTTGGGATTCGGCAAAGGAGTAATAAGCTGTCTATTGAGTATCAAACCGTTAATGTGGTGTGAAAAGATAAATTTAGAGTTATTTATGTTCCACTCGTTTATATTGTATCATTTTCCGGTAGAGAGCGGAAATATATGGTATTATGTAAAATTTTGGCTAATAAGCATAATGGTTGCCATTGGTTTCAAGATGATATGGAATAAGATGAGAAGTTATATAAGCGCACACCGCCCCGCTGAATAGATAAAAGGGTAAAAAAAGAAAAAAACAAAAAAGGTGGATAAAGGCAAAAAAAAATCTTGACTGAAAAGAATAACTATCCTAAAAAGGACGGCGACGGGTCCTTAGCTCAGTTGGTTAGAGCCGGCCGCTCATAACGGTCTGGTCGTAGGTTCGAGTCCTACAGGACCCACCAGTTAAAATAAAAAAGCGGGGTTTATCCCTGCTTTTTTGTTTTAAATAAGGATTTATTTAGGGCTCGAACCGGAGAAGTAGGTTCGACTACCAGCATAAGGCAGACGGAAGTATGCCGGTAAGCCAAAGGCTTATATGCGCCTGTGCGGCCGAGGCTTAAAAGCCGAAGGTCAGTCCAAAGAACCCACCGCAAAAGCGCTCCCCCTCTACGCAAATAAAGAGCCTCCATAATGATCTGTACCCCAGAAAGTGGAGGAAAAAAGGAAATCCCCTTTGAAAAAAATATTCAAAGGGGAATTTTTTTGTTAAACTCACACAAAAGGAGATAAGAATGAGCAAAATAAGATTTAGTAAAGAAGAACAA
>CASDOS010000019.1 GCA_949282205.1 uncultured Alphaproteobacteria bacterium
ATAAATTGTTTCACGTCCGAGAGGTTTATTTGTTTTAGAGTGAGAGGAGCATAAATTCATTTCTTTGGCAAAATTATGCAGGCTTTTTATGGAATGTAACCCGGTTGCATACATCTCAAACATCTTTTTAACAAATGGCGCACGGTCCGGATCAACAATAATATCTTTATTGACATTTAAATATCCAACCGGAGCCTTAGTCTGATATTTGCCAATCGACCAGTTATAATTCATACCTCTGTTAACATTATCGCGCAGATTTGCCACATACATTTTGCCGGATAGAATACCCATGTCCCAACGCATAATATCAGAAGACGAGCTGTTTTTAGTCAGGATTAACCCTTCTTTACAAAAATGCAGGTCTGTCTTATCATCTAATAATAAACTTTCGACTTCAACACATTCATTAAAACGTCTTTGAAAACGGTCAATGCAGTGAACAACAATAGCTGTTTTTTGTTTCTGTTTTCTGACAAAGTCTAACATTTCATTAAATTGTATCCGTTTGCCATTGGTAGAGCTTTCAATAGCCTTGTATTTCTTAACAATAGGAAGTCCCTTTTTATTACAATAATCTTCCATAGCTTCTTTTTGAGCCTTTAGAGAAGCCCCTGGTTCTTGTTCCTTAGTAGATACTCGTGCAAATATGACAGCTTGAACGCATGGTGCCGCTTTTGCATATCTGTATTTCTTTGCCATTTTTAACTACTCCATTGATTTAACACAATATTATTATGTCGCGTTATTTTGAGAATGTACGCAAAAAAATGCACTTTCAGGCAACTTTTTTACTAATATTTTACTGATTTTTCAAAATGTTAGCTTTTATATTTTCTTGCATCTGAGTTATATAAATCTTATCTGCTATGTCTTGTAATTTATCCAGAGGTAACTTTTTGTTACTACAATAGTTTGTCAATATATCAATTTTTGTATCAATATTAGAATGTTGAGATGCTTCTCTTTCATAAATTGTTGCTTTTGTCATATTAAATTTTCCTTTTATTGTTAAAATTAAAACAATTTTGTATTGTCGTGTTTGAAAACAAATGTAAAACAGATTTTGAAAATATTTTTTATAGCTATTTCAATATATTAACCTGTTGCCCTCAAGGGCGAGAGGTTGGTGCTTTATCAAAGTTCTTGCCATCAACGACAAGTTCTTTTTGGTCTTGGTTATCATCTTCCAAAACAGACTTTACAGCGGTTGTAAAAAAATCAATCAGGTTGTTTGTTATTTCATTTAGCTCAATATCCGTAACATCGGGATACAGAACTGATAACTCTTTTTTGAGTTGGTTATATGTATCAGTCATACATTATAGAAGTGTATGATTTGATGTTTTCTACTAAATTTTTTAAGATGAATTTTCTATTTCTAATTTTTTTGAATCCAAGGACATAAAAAAACAACTTATGTTTTGATATAACACAGGTTGTTAATGACAAGATTAGTTATAAAATTTTGCTATTTTTTATTAAGCACTTAAAGTGACGTTATCCTTTGCAAAATGCAGTTCAATTTTATCTTTTTCTCTATAAGGCGAAAGTTTATACATCCAAGGACATTTGCCAAAGTCTTTTCTTGAGTAAAATACAACAGCTGTCTTTGTTTTATTGCGTTTAAGGTAGTCAAGGATCTTGTTCATACAGTCCTTTTCTTAAGATTTTATTCCGGAAGTTTCAAAAAGACGTCAACAATGTGCAAGTTCTTCCTTTTACAATATTGAAGCATCTCAGCGAACTGTCTTGCTACCTCATTAAGATTACCATATATGAATAAAACAGATTCTTTGGGATTGATTGTCTCATTGATAGTGTTTGTCATTGAATTAAGTCCTTAATATCATGTAATTTATATAATTAAGAACTTTTGAAAAATAATATAATGTTTATTTTAATAATTTTCTTGATTTTTCCCATATTTATAGTAAAGAATACTTAGTTGGAGTATGTGAGTGGATTAATATGAAATATATTAAAAACGATAAAAATAGTATATCAATTGATGGAACAGTTATAATTTCAACTGATAGTGTGATTGAAGCAATTAATTTTTGTAATAATGCTATTAGAAAATTATATGAGCAAACCAAAGAATTTGATATTAATATTTTTGAAATTTTGGGTATGAGAAATTTAAGTGGTATGATGGGAGAATATTTTGCCAAGAGTGTACAGAAACACTCATCAAATTGTTTGCAAAGTAATCTACATCAAGATGGTTACCCAGATTTAATACTCACAAATACAAGTGATAAGTTAAACTATTACAAATCTCTTTATACAATTGTTAATGGAAAAATACATCCTAAAGATAAATCTTTTTTTAGCCCGTACAAATATGGTGGAATTGAAATAAAAGCAACCTGCAGCACAACTCCATCAGCTAAAATTATGGCGAAACCTATCATAGGTGAAAAAAGAATTGATAAGATGGTATCTTTTGATTGGAAAGCTCATCACAGACAGACAAACAATCTATTGGCAATTCTTTGGGACTTTATTAATGATGTTCCAACAATTGTTGCATGTTTTTATAGAAATGACTTAGTTATTGATGATTGGGGAAAGATTGTTCAACCAAAAATAGACGGCGGAAGGACAACAAGTGTTTCAATTATGACTTCTCTAGGTGTATCTAAAATGTGTAAAGGATGGATAGCTATTATTGATGACGATGAATATATAAATAAATTATCGCACGAAAAATGGATTGGTTATCGCATTAAATCTTAGAAACGGATATATTTAATATAAACTGGCACAATAAATCTATTACCTTAGGAGGCACACTTTCTCCAATGGTGTCTCTTATAAGAGAATCTGATACCTGTTTTCCATCAATCACAAAAGAGTAAGGATATTGTGAAATTGTTTGTATGACTAATCCTTCATATAATGATAGTACTCTATCTTGTGAAGGGTGAACTTTATTATCAGAACAGGCATATTGAAAATTTTGAGTAAGTGTGCTTGCAGGCTCATCCCAAGACATTCTTTTATACGCACTAACAAATCCTTTCATTATTGTTTTTTCATGTGTGCTACTATTTTCAGTATATGGCCGTGGTAATAAAGCTCCGCATTTCTCACAATATAATGGTGTTTGAGTGTATGCTTTATTAATACCATTTTCATCTTTCTTGGCACCGTGAATTTTGTTACCTTTATATCCACATAAAGGATTGATACATTGATTATCAAAAGCAGATTTTCCTTCTGGTGTGTTTTTTATCCAAAATAATTTCTTTTCATCGAGCAATGGAACTTTATGTAATGGATTCTGTTTACATATATTTTTTCCTTTAATAGCTTGTAAGACAGGAAGATGCTCAATCGCTTGTCTGACTGTTATCCATGGTTTAGTAAAAATATCAGCCTGCTTTGCATGTGTCGCTTTAGGAAATAAAGTTTTGTTTTGTAGAAAATATTTTTTTCCTTCTTTCGTCCTTGTCATAACTGTAATTAAGCGTTTTCTGTGTTGTGGAACACCATAATCAGCTACGTCTATGACGTTTGGATTAATAACATACTCATCATCTAATTCTTTTTTTATATAATCTATAATATTTATAATTCCATTATCATATTCAATAAAAGTATTACCCATATTTGGAACATTTTCCAATATTACCCATTTAGGCTTTAATGCCTTGATAATTTTTACTGTCGGAATAATTAATCTATTTCTCTCATCGAATAAGTTTCGTTTTCCTTTTCGATAGTCATTGAGCATTTTTCCCATACCATTAGACGACATTCCTTGACAAGGAGGAGTTGCTAAAATAAGAAAAGGTTTGGTATGATAATTGTCTCTATAATAGTCTATAATACTATCTTCGAGCTTCCATATATCTCCTAAAAAATTTTTGCAATTAGGAAAGTTATTATGAAATAAAGACATTCTATCTGTCAATAGTTCGCAATTAATGACCGTATCAATATTATTTGCTTTTAATCCTAAATCTCCAATACCAGAAGATGAGAACAAACTAATGGCAATATTATTCATTTAAACCTCAATTAATAAACGTATATACAGGCTGTACTTTACAGTAAAAAATATATATTTAAAATAAAAAAATATTTTACGCACTTAAATAATAAATTTTGGATTATTTAAATAGTAAAAATCCAGTAATATGATATATTTAAACCTATGGGTGTTGAGAACCATAGGTCATTTTTATCCCGTTTCTGTCTGTTTGTTAGTAATCCCGTCTAAATCGTAGCAAAATGTCGTTGGCAAGTTGCGTTTTAGGGGCTCGCAATAAAGAAAATACACCGCATAATATAAATAGTTAATGAGTAAACACTATTTATGAAAGGAAAAAGTTATGTGGTATGTAAAACTCAATGATAAAATTATTCCAACTCCGTATCAATATTTTAGCGATTGTCTGGCTGAGTGCCAAAGATTAAAGCAGACAATGGCTGCAGTTTGTACTGAACCTGTTTTTATTAACTAATTTAAGGATAAGGAGATTGTGCTATGTTGAAAAATTTTGAAAACTGGTTGTTAGAAAATAAATATTCTGCTTTGACTGCTGCTGATTATATGGGACGAATTGAAAGACTTTGCAGAAAAGAAGAATTTACACTTTCCCATCTGGTTGAAAATATCTCTTCTATCTTGCCGCAATATGAAACAACCGGTGAAAAATCAAGCTATGGTAAAAGAAGCCATACATCTGTCAGACAGGCTTTGAGACGTTTCAAAATGTTTCTTGTTTCTGAAAAGTTAGCCTAAGAGGTGTGTTATGACAGATGTTAAAACCTTAAATGACAACTTCCGACAAACCTTTACCGGTGGAAGAGTAATGTTAACTACAGGTATAAATGCTAAATCACAAGATGATATTGCAAAAATCTTATCAAAAGTCAGACAGTTTAATCATTTTACCAAAGCAAACGATCCGTATAATGAGCACGATTTTGGTAGCTTTGACTATAAAGCTGAAAAAATCTTCTGGAAAATTGATTACTATGACAAAAATTATCAATATCTGTCAGAGAATCCAAGCAATCCAAATATAACCAACAGAGTTATGACAATTATGCTGGCAAGCGAGTATTAAAACAACAAAGCCTCATTTTTTGATCCGTGAATAACGATTTTGCTTTTGGTATAGGTTTTATTATGAAAAAGCAATTCTTGAGTCCACGGGTTATTTATGAACTAATAAACATAATAATACCTATTTACAATGTGTTATAACTATTAATTTCTTTTGATATATACTTAATGTCGTGATTCTATGGCAAAGTAAAACCATTTTTTTAATTATTTTTCCATTTCTAATTTGCGAAGAAGAACTTTTAACATGCTTATGTCAAAGGTTGTAAAAATAACTTGTCATTAACGTCACGAACTTTTAAAGCAACCTCTTGCCCTCAAGGGCACAAGGTTAAATATTTTGTTTTTTGACTTCTGGACTAAGCCGTTTTATTTGGTATAGGTTTACTCAGGTTTTCATTAAGCGGCTTGTTATAAATCAATTTTGGCTTGTTTATGTGAGTGTTTTGATTAAGATTTGCAGAATTAAACCATTTATAGATAAAGAGCAATTTATATACGATTCCGGTCATATGGTTTATAAATTGATGTATTTAATCTTGATACCATTATCTTTTAATTTTTTAACGTCTGATTTATATTCCTTATAAAGTTGGTCGTAGTCATCACGGATTTTTTCCAAAAGAGATTTAGATATATACAAACCATTATTGGAACACGCTCCTTTATTAAGGTACCATAACCAACCGTTTGCACCATTTTTAGTGTATCCTTTTTTAGTTTGAAGCATATTTTTGTATTTGGAGCCTTTATATTCTTTCTTACCATTACAAACCGATGTCTTTAATGCCAATCTGACTTTGCTATCAATATCTTCATCAAATACTTCTCTGATACCATGTATGTGAGTTTCTTTATCATTTATATCTTTTCTTTTATTTTTATGTTTATTTTCAAGAATAAAGGACATCATAGGTTTATTAGGTGATTGAATGACATAATCAAGGTTACCATATATTCTTTTAATAATGACCGCTTTTAGCTTTTTGTATGTTAACTTGTTATACCTATCTCTAAATTGTTTACTGAAGTCTAATGTAAATGGTTTAACATTTGTGAATTTTTTTGTTTCTGCCATAAAATAAAAGAAATATGCCAGTTTTTGAATGTTTGTTATATCTCTCCATAAAGGTAATTTACGAATGTTGACTTCTTTCTTTTGACACTCATTTCCATATATATTACTAATATAGAGTGCGACATCAAATTTATTTTTATACCATTTAACTATGGAAATAAAAGCTCTGAAGCTGCGTTGGCTCTTCTTTTTTGAGGTTATTTTCTGTTTTTTTCGCATGGATAATCCTTCAACTTTTTATTTCTAGAATTGTCTGCTTGTTCGGATTTGATGAAATAATTTTCCAAATAGTATATCTTTTTGCGTACTTTTGAGATTTTGCGATGTATATATAAAGAAAAGCCAACCTTTAAAACTCGGATGTTAAAGGTTAATCAATATCCATTAAGTGACATCGATGTCATTAAATCATAACAAGCAATTTTTTTAGCTTAAGAAAAGAATTTAAAAAATCCTACTGAAAACGCCAAAGCCTATTTTAAGCCTCGCACGTAAAGGGCTCCTTCAATTTTGACTAATCTTTTTTAAGCTTAGCCGATGTGGGGCAGATGATAGGCATATCCCGACCGGAGAGTACAGGTGCGACAACCAGCAGACCAGAGCCGTATGCTGTAACCTCTGGGGCTAGCCGTCGGAGCCAAAATAAATCGTCGTCAACGTCAAAAACTTTTATTTTAAGCAAGTTTCAAATCCGGCTTTGGATAAATGATAATCCCGAGACCTAACGAGATTCCAACTCAGACAAGCTATTGAAAAATAAAGGATTATCATCAAACGAGTTCGGAAAATTCTCCCAAAATGACATTTTCAAATTTACAACACTCGAACTCAGTTAAGTGCTTGATTTATAAAAGAAAAACGGCAGTTTTTATACCCGCCGTTTGAATTGGTGAGCCCGACGGGATTCGAACTCATGACCCTTTGATTAAAAGTTTAAAAAAGATATAGTTATAAGAACTTATAAATAGTTATAGAAGTATATGATTTTACTTGATTTTTGTTTGGATGGATGTTATTTGAAATTAAAAGAAAATATAAAAGATTATACGCAATCTGCTTACTATTTGCTTACCGGTAGAATTAATCAAAGGGTGTAAACTTATGAAATTAACAAAAACAAATATAGATAAAATTACATATGAAAAGGCTGATAAATTTTATTGGGATGATGATGTTACTGGATTTGGAGTAAAGGTTACCAAAACAGCTAAGACTTATATAGTGCAATCTCGTGTTAATGGAAAAAGTATTCGTAAAAAGATTGCAGTTGTCGGAACCATCACCCCAGATGAAGCAAGAAAACAAGCTAAAGTACTTTTAGGGGAAATGGCAAAAGGAATAGATGTTGTTGCTGTGGCACGAAAGGAAAGGATTAAGTCGGTAACACTGAGAGAAGCCTATGAAGATTTTAAAAAGTTAAGACCCCTAAGAGAGAGTACAATAATAGGATATAATACAGCAATCTACTCAACTTTTAAGGATTGGAACAATAAGCCATTAGCAGCAATATCTGGTGACATGGTTGTGAAAAAATTTAAGCAGATTAGTGTTGAAAATCCGTATGGAGCGAATCTGTACTTTAGATGTTTGCGAGCAGTGATAAACTTTGCAATGGAGAATTACAGCGTAAATGATGTTCCTCTACTTCCATACAATCCATGTAATAAAATTAATAGGTTGAAAATATGGAATAGGGCAGAGCGGCGAACACGATGCATAAAACCAGAGCAGTTGGCAGATTTTTTCGCTGGACTTAAAATTAAAGCAGAAGAGAGACAACAGAAGCAACAGACCAAAAAACAATGTGTAATACTCTTATTTACAGGATGTAGAGATCAAGAAATCGCTAGCTTACAGCGTAAAAATATAGATTTTGAAACAGGTTGCATCACGATTGAAACAACTAAAAATCATCGTAAGCATATTTTGCCGTATGGAAAATGGTTAGGCGAATATCTTAAGGAATTATGTAAAGGCTTAGCACCTAATGACTATATTCTTCCGGCTAATAATCGGTGTGGACATCTAAAAGACCATCGCAAAGCCTGTAAGGAAATAGCACATGATTGTAATATAGACTTTAGTTTACATGATTTGCGACGTACATTTGCAAGCATTGCCAATAATCATATTTCAGGAATGACGCAATATACTCTAAAAAAACTCTTAAATCACGCAGAAGATGATGTGACAGCAGGGTATATCCAGTTTGAACCAGAGACTTTAAGACGACCAATGCAACAAATTGAAGATTATATACTTGGTAAAACCAATGAAATAAGGTAGGAACGTATAATAAGTATATATTAAGATAATGAGAAATACAGTAAAAGCAAAGAAATGATACTAAAAATGTAAAGTCAATTTAAGATGTATAAATTCATCTATCACTATATATTTATAGAGATTTTCTATAATTTATGAAAAAAAAATAACCATTTTTACTAGATAATAGACTAACTAACATTAGCTATTTTGATAATATTGATTGAATAATGCTAATTGGAGAATTGGAAACAATCAGATAGGTAATCTGTTAAATAGGAGAGTATGATGCAGGTCAAAGAATTAAAACAAACTATTTTTACTTCTACTGAAATGGTTAGTGAATTACTGTATAGAAGCCTAGGAGGGGGAATTTCGGATAGCAAACAGGATATAGCCATCTATATGGCGTTTTTTGTTAAAATAACATATAAAAATATTGGAAAAAAGGAGATGAGCTATAAAGAATTTATTCAATATATAAGAAAAAATGAGAGTGCGAAAAAAATATTTAATTATTTAAGATATAATGAAAAAAATATGCAAGAAAAAGGATCTGCAATAAAGGTAGAAAGTCTATTATTTTGGTATCAAGTAACATCTACTAGAAAAAAACTCGAAAGAATCAAGAGTATGTGTGAACGTAGACATAAAGAAAATAGATTACTGAAAAATTATATTTTAAAGATGTATAATAAAAAAACACAACAAATAAAATTATTTTATAAAGAAAATGAACGAGAAATTTTAGAATTTATAAAAAATAATTGCCCTAAAATTTATCAAAAATACCAAAGTGATAAAAATTATGATCTGTTTCAACAAGTGAGCAAAATTATTTATAAACGAAATGAATTTAATAATATCGCTCCATAAGGAGCGATATTTCATTTGAAAGAAAAATAATCTAAGTAATAGGCATCCTGATAAAAAAAGAAAAAGGAGAGTAAAAATGGATGTGAAAATAAAACTACAATTACAAAAAGAATTTATAGAGGCTCCAAATCAAGCATTGCTAGACACCGAAACCGTTGCCGCATTTATTAAACGTTCTGTTTCATGGTTAAATTGCAAAGCCGTATCAGGAGGCGGAATACCATATACTAAAATAGGTAATCGCCGTCTGTATTTAAAACAAGATGTTTTAGATTGGATCACTGAAAATGGACAAAAAGTCAATTCAACATCAGAATATGAAAGGAGCAAATAATGATGATTAAAAATAAAAAGGTCGCCCAAATTGAGCAAGGCGACCCAATAACCTTAGACGAGTCGACCAACTCATCTAACAATATTTCCAACACAAATAATAATACACAAATTAACAAAAATCAAGAGCATAAGCAAGAAAATAATGATGCTGACAAAGAATTAGGCCTCAAAGTATATTTACGATTTAAGGAGGCATATGAAGAATATGTTGTATTACCAAAGGGCGCAAGTGTTGCAGCTGCTTTATGGTCAATATTTACATATGGCTACGATGTGTTTGAATTTGCCCCAAGGCTAGCCATCTTATCACCAGAACCGCGTTGTGGGAAAAGTACTCTATTATCTTTACTAGGTGGACTAGTATATAATCCGCTAAATGCGAGTAACGCAACAGGAGCAGCTATTTATCGTGCAATTGATAGAGGAAAACTAACGCTGTTACTAGATGAAGTAGATACTTTTATCAATAATCCAGGAAATAATCAGATGGTTGGGATATTAAATGCAGGGCATCGGAAAAATGGATTTGTATTGAGGACAGATTCAAAAGACTATTCAAAAATACAAAAAATAAAATGTTACAGTCCAGTAGCTCTTGCAGGTATAGGAAATATTCCACAGACATTACAAGATAGATCCATTGTCATATCTTTAAGAAGAAAAAGACCAGAAGAAAAAAGTAAGATTTTGAGAATAGCAAAATTTGAGGCAGAAATGGTTCCTGACAAAGCTAATTGTCAAAAATTTATGTCACGTAATAAAATAAAAATCTCTGAAATATGCGTTCCGACACACCCCTTTTTAAGTGATAGAGGCAATGATAATTGGGAGTGTTTATTTAAGATTGCCAAATTTATATCAGAAGAAGTATATCAAGAAGCCATACAAGCAAGTATCAGCTTGAGCAAAGGAGACTTTGGTAATGAAGAATCAATTAGATGCATTCTTCTCAGAGATATTAAACAAATATTTGAAGACAGAAATGTTGATATAATGGAAGTCCAAGAACTAGTAATTAGATTGTGTGAATTACCAGAGAGCCCATGGGAAACTTATGAAAACAGAGGCTTGACAGCATACTCTTTAGCACGTTTACTTAAGTTTTTTTGTATCCAATCTCATCAAATCAAAAAACAAGGTATAAATAAGAAAAGATATCGTCAAAAAGATTTTGAAGATGCTTTTCTACGATACTTGCCCCAAAATGATCAAGATACCACAGATGAAGAAAATCTACCTCATAAGCCTTAAAAAGCAAACAAGGTAGAGCAGTAGACGGAAAAGGGAATATACCGCACAATGTATATTTCCTTTTTTTAATATATATATCAAAAAAAGATTTTATTTATAAAAATATATGATAATATGCGAAAAAATAATTCAAGACAATAGCAAAAGGAGCATACATGGCGGGTAAAAACAACGCGAATATCGGCTTTGAAAAGCAAATTTGGGATGCAGCTTGTGAGCTTTGGGGACATATTCCGGCGGCAGATTATCGAAAAGTAATCGTCGGTCTTATCTTTTTGCGCTATATTTCTTTTGCTTTTGAAAAGCGTTATCAAGAATTGGTGGCTGAAGGCGATGGTTTTGAAAATGACAAAGATGCCTACACCGAAGAAAATATATTCTTTGTACCGGAAAAAGCTCGTTGGAGCACGATTGCCGCCGCTGCCCATACTCCGGAAATCGGAATTGTAATTGATGAAGCAATGCGTGCCATTGAAGATGAAAATAAAGTTTTGAAAAATGTTTTACCCAAGAATTACGCCAATCAAGATTTAGATAAACGCGTTTTGGGCAATGTGGTGGATTTATTCACAAATAATATAGATATGTCTGGAACGGATGAAGACAAAGACTTGCTCGGTCGCACTTATGAATATTGCATTGCTCAGTTTGCCGCTTATGAAGGTACCAAGGGTGGTGAATTTTACACACCGTCAAGTATTGTTAAAACAATTGTTGAGGTATTAAAACCTTTTGACAACTGCCGTGTTTATGATCCTTGCTGTGGTTCAGGTGGAATGTTTGTTCAATCGGTTAAATTTTTGCAAGCTCATAGTGGTAATCGCAATCATATTTCCGTATATGGACAAGAATCCAATGCTGATACTTGGAAAATGGCTAAAATGAATATGGCGATTCGCGGAATTGATGCCGATTTTGGACCATATCAAGCCGATACATTTTTTAATGACCTGCACCCAACATTGAAAGCCGATTTTATTATGGCTAATCCGCCATTTAACCTTTCCAACTGGGGACAAGATAAACTTGTTGATGATGTGCGGTGGAAATATGGTATTCCACCGGCAGGAAATGCCAACTATGCGTGGATTCAACATATGATATATCACCTTGCACCCAAAGGAAAAATAGGTTTGGTTCTGGCAAACGGAGCTTTATCAACCCAAACCAGTGGCGAAGGAGAAATCAGAAAACGCATTATTGAAGCCGATTTGGTAGAAGGTATTGTAGCTTTGCCTCCGCAACTGTTTTATAGTGTGACGATTCCGGTTACATTGTGGTTTATCAGCCATGATAAACCACAAAAAGATAAAACTTTATTTATTGATGCACGCAAAATAGGTTATATGGTAGACCGCAAACACCGTGATTTTACGGATGAAGACATCAAAAAGATTGCCGACACCTTTACAGCTTTTCAAGAAGGAAAATTGGAAGATGTTAAAGGTTTTTGTGCCGTAGCCAGCACGGATGATATTGCCAAACAAGATTATATCTTAACCCCAGGGCGATATGTGGGGATTGAGGAGCAAGCTGATGATGGAGAACCTTTTGAAGATAAGATGAAAAGCCTGACAACAGAGCTTAAAGATATGTTTGAGCAGTCCGACCACTTGCAAAACGAAATCAAAGACAAGTTGAAAAGTATTGGGTGGAAAATGTAGAATGGTCGAAACGAATAACATAGTAATTTATCAGGGAACAAATGGAAAAACACAAATAGATGTAAATATCCAAGATGACACAATTTGGCTTTCTTTAGACCAGATATCAGCAGTTTTTCAAAAAAATAAGTCCACAATATCGCGCCATATTAAAAACATATTTGAAACCGACGAATTAGAGCGAGATCAAGTTGTTGCAAAATTTGCAACAACTGCCAAAGATGGTAAAACTTATCAAGTTGATTACTACAACCTAGATGTCATTTTGGCGGTAGGATACAGAGTTTCTTCTAAAATTGCTACTCAGTTTCGCAAATGGGCAACAAATATTTTGCATCAATACTTAGTGGATGGTTACGCCGTTAATGAAAAACGCTTGACTGAAAAGCAAGAACAGATTGAGAGCTTAAGAAATTCGCTTAACTTACTCACTCGGGCGATTACATCGCAGGCAAAAAATATTGATGATGCTAAAAATTTAGCAAATATATTGAATATATTTGCTAAAGGACTAGAGCTTTTGGATGATTATGACAATAAAACACTTGATACTAAAGGATTGACAAATCGTCCGTCAGTAATAATTGCTAAAGAAGAATATTTAGAGCTTATTGCAAAAATGAAGCCTGAATACGGATCTGATGTGTTTGCAAATCCTAAAGATGAGAGCTTTGAAAGCTCAATAAATCAGATATATCAAACATTTGGTGGAGAAGACTGTTATCCGACTCTAGAAGAAAAAGCCGCCATGCTTCTTTATTTGCTAGTAAAAAACCATAGTTTTACAGACGGAAATAAGCGTATTGGAGCTGCGTGTTTTCTATACTTTTTAGAAAAAAACAATATGCTTTATCAAAATAGCACACCAATATTGGATAATGATACTCTTTTTGCCCTAACTCTTCTAATTGCATCAAGTAAGCCAGAAGAAAAAGATACAATGAAACAAGTAATCATTAGTGTATTGAATAAGGAAGAAAAATAAGATGTCCCCATGGCAAAATTTTATACTTGGATTATGTGAGCATTTGGCGTGGCCAATTGTTGCTGTCTCATGTGTTTTGATATTTAAAAAAGATATTAATAATTTGCTTTCCAGAATTAAAACTTTACCAGGGGGAACAGAATTAAACCCTCAAGTTGTTGAAAATCAAGCCGAAAGTAAAAAAGATTTTGATGAGTTATATACAAAAGCTCAAGAAACCAAAAACAAAGAGATTGAAAAAACAGCTTCTACAAAGAATAAGGAGGCACAATAAATGCTTAATTATAATAAACAAAAAGCCTTAGGTGAGCTTTTAGATGTTATCAATAAAGGTATTAGTTTATTAGCTAATGACTATTTGGATAAAAATTTATGCCAAGCTTATGAAAAGTATGTTTTTTCTACAATGCAATTAGTTGATGCTGCTTTTACAACAAGCTATTCTTTAGAATTTTCTATCAATTATTCACCATTTGAACATTCATCTCCCGTATATGGTAACTACAAATGGTTAAATAATATAACATCTGGACACATGCCACATAGTGCACAAGATGTTTCCCAAACAAATGCTAAAAACTATAAAGAAAAATTACAAAAACTATTACAGCGATTGGTAGATATCGTTAGAATTTTAATTTCAAGATATAGTGAACTAAGTTTATTTTAGCTTGAATATAGGAAACAGAATAAGGACAAGAAGAATGGCTAAAAAACAAGAGGATAAATGGCAAGAAGTAAAACTACAAGACTGCATATCAAAAGTAATAGATAATAGAGGAAAAAATCCATCTGCCTATTATTCCTTTGCAGAATATCCTGTTATTGATAACTTTTTGATTAAGAATGAACTTCATCCAAACTTGAAACTAGTCGAGCGATATATTGACAATCAAACTTATCAAAACTTTTTACGAGGATACACATACCCTGGTATGGTTATTATGACTTTGGTTGGTAACGGAATAGGAAATGTTTCAACAATAGAAAATAATAAATGTGTCATTATTCAAAATACCATCGGATTTGCTGTTAACAAGCATGAGTTGTACGATTTATTTTTATATTATTTATGTTTATATAAACAAGAAGAAATTAAAAAATTTGATAGAGGAAGCGGACAACCAAGTATAAAAAAGACAGATTTGTTGAATATGTCAATTACGCTACCACCTCTTGAGGTGCAGAAGAAGATTGCGGGGGTGTTGGGGGCTTTGGATGATAAAATTGATCTGAACAACAAAATCAATCAAAACCTAGAAGCCCAAGCCCAAGCCTTGTTCAAATCTTGGTTTGTGGACTTTGAACCTTTCGGCGGTAAAATGCCCGATGATTGGAAAATCGGAAAAGTTGAAGATATAGCCAAACAAATTATATGTGGAAAAACACCATCAACAAAATGTCCTGAATATTATGGAAGAGATATTCCATTTATCACTATCCCAGATATGCATGGTTCTACATATGTTATTAAAACTGAAAGATATCTTTCTAATAAAGGGGCTAATATCCAAATAGGTAAAACTCTTCCACCTAATTCTATTTGTGTTTCTTGCATCGGAACGGCTGGATTGGTCTCTTTAAATGCATATAAAAGCCAAACGAATCAACAGATAAACTCGATTATTGCAAATGATGCGATATCTCCATACTACATATATTTAGTAATGAAGTCTATTTCTGATGTCATTAAATCTCTTGGAGCTTCAGGAAGTACTATATGTAACCTAAATAAAGAACAATTTTCTAACATTGATATTTTAATACCATCTGAAGCAATTTTATCAGATTTTCATAAAATTGTTTCTCCTCAATTTGATGAGATAAAACATAATCTTGAAGAAAACATACAATTAGCAGAGTTGAGAGACACACTTCTCCCCAAGCTCATGTCCGGTGAAATTAACGTAGATGATGTCAAAATAGATTAGGATACAGAAATACTATGACAAGAAAAAATATCTTTGAAATTTTAGAAGAGAAATATAATATTGAAGAAGAAACAAGAAAAATATCTAATCTATTCAATAAAATAAAATTTATGAATACGAACCATCTGAACTTTCAGTCAGAGTTGTACACTATAGAAAAACTAGTAGATGCTGTTTTTTCTCAATGGAAACAAAGAGGGTCTTGCCTCAATTGTACTGAAATGAAAGAAAAGCTTCATTTAACACAAACTGTTAGTGATTCAGATAACATCATAAACACCTTAGAATATTATTCTAATATCCTCTATATTGTAGAACATAAAATTGATATACTTGCAAATTTTCCTTTACGAGGCTGTTCAGAATATCAAATGCTATTAGAAAATATTGATATATTAATAGATCATCTTCATTATGAAAAACTAATCTTTGAAGAAGATGAAAAAGTTATTTTGGTGCCTAAAGATCCAGCAGCAACTGCCGTGGCAGAAATTTCCTCTTCAAAAGATGTTGCTTATGCAATTTTGAAATATCATCATGCTTCTCTTAAAGGACAACTTGACGAAAAAAGAAGATTGTTGTTATCTATTGCTAATGAATATGAGCCATTGCTTAAGAAGCCAATCGATGGATTTACAGAATATTTTGACAAAGCAACAAATATGCTTAACAATATGAATATTCGCCATAATAACAAATCAGGTAAGAATAAAAAAAGAACTCATTGCCCAAATGAGTGATGAAGAGTTAGAAAGTTGGTATGATGAGTTGTATCAACTTCTTTTATTTTGTGTCTTGATAAAAGATAATAAAGACCGTAAAGATAAAGTTGATGATTTACTTAAACGCATAAATGCCAAACCGGATAAACAGAAGGAATAAGAGGATGGAATTAAAAGATTTTATTGAACAATCCGTATCTGAGATTGTAGAAGCTACACAATCATTAAAGAAAAAATATAATAATCCTCAGTGGGGAGTTAGACATCAGCCTATCGCACCAATGAAAAGATCTAGTTTAAATCATACATCACATTCTATTGATTTTGATGTGGCGGTCACAACTACTGAAAATGGCACCGCAAAAGCAGGTTCAAAAATAGGAATTAGTATATTAGGGGCCAATATCAATGGGGAAACGGGATTTACAAATGAAAATTGCTCTCGTATAAAATTTTCTATTCCCTTCTATCCTGAATTTATAAACAAGGACTAGAACTTATATCCAGTAAAATTAATATAGACAAAACAGATTAGGATAAAAATGAAAAGAACGCATAGGCAGAAATATCACAAAGATGATGATGAAAGATATGAAAATTATGTACAAATAGTTCGAGATTTTGAGAAAATAAGAATTCAAGAACAAGCTAAAATGGATAACATAATTATAACTTGTGGTATAGGTATAGTAGGAATTGATTTTGTATTTATGGGATTGATTTTTAAAGAAAACTATAAAGAAATTTGGCTCTTTATGTTGAGTATAATATCAGCTATAGTTAGTATTTGCGCAAATTATTTCTCATCATGGTGCTCTGTACAAGATTGCCAAAAAAGCCGCAATATTTTAGATAAAAATTATAGTAAAAATAAAGATATTAATAACGAAATAGTTACAATATATACATATTTTGTAACTTGGCTGAATGTGATTGCTATTATCTTTTTATTAATTAGTACTGGACTTTTTCTGAGCTTTGTTTATTCTAATATAGAATTAAATATAAAAGGATAAAGAGATGAGGGTACAAGTTTTATGTGAAGGGTGTGTAAAAAGTAAGCCGTTAGTTAAAAAGAAAAGTTCTAAGGCATCTAAAAAAAACAAAAAATACAAGTACTGATAAAATAAAAAATAAACAGAAAAATGTATCAGAGGACAAAATATTAGTAGACAAATAGTATTTTAATTTATGAAAGAAGGTGATAAAATGGGAAAGAAAATAATTACAGAAGGAGCAACTAAAGGAAAGCCACCAGTAAAGAAAAAATAGGATTTAATATGCTTCATTATTCCTTTAATCCAGTTAATGAAAATGCTTATGAAGCCTCGATTATTGAGCTGTTTCAAAATATGGGGTATGTTCATGTTTACGGGCCGGATATTGACAATCGCGACTTTACCTCTCCCTTATATAATGAAGTTTTAGAAGAAGCATTGGTTCGGCTTAACCCAAAGTTTCCGCAAGCGGCTATTAATGAGGCTTTGTTTAAGCTGCGGAATTTTGAAAATGCCGAACTTGTACAGAAAAACGCCATTTTTATGGATTATCTGCAAAATGGAATTACTGTTCGCTATACAGAAAAAGGCGAACCTAAAGATACGATTGTTTATCTTATAGATTATGACAAGCCAGCTAACAACTCTTTTATTATAGCCAATCAATGGACTTTTGTTGAAAACAGTGAAAAACGCCCTGATATTTTGCTATTCATCAACGGTTTGCCCTTGGTCTTGATGGAGCTAAAATCTCCATCTCGTGAAGAAACCGATGCTTCTGCCGCTTATCGCCAAATTCAAAACTATAAATACGAAATTCCTTCTATGTTTATTTATAATGCCATTTGTGTGATGAGCGACTTGTTAACATCAAAGGCAGGAACTCTCACTTCCGGTGAAGACCGCTTCATGGAATGGAAAACTATTGATGGTTCTTATGAAAATACACAACATGCCCAATTTGATACTTTCTTTAGGGGATCTTTGCCAAAGAACGTTTGCTGGATATTTTGAAAAACTTTATCTGTTTTTCTAATGAAAACAAAGGGCTTGTTAAAATTATGGCGGCTTATCACCAATATTTCGCCGTCAAAAAAGCCATTACCTCAACCCAAAATGCAACCGAAACAGACGGTAAAGGCGGTGTTTTTTGGCATACGCAAGGAAGTGGAAAATCTTTATCTATGGTCTTTTATGCTCATCTGTTGCAAAAAGCCTTAAACAGCCCAACAATCGTGGTGATTACTGACCGCAACGACTTAGATGACCAACTTTATAGTCAATTTGCCAAGTGTAAAGACTTCTTACGTCAAGAATCTATTCAGGTCGAAAGCCGCGCTCACCTTAAAAAACTCTTAGGCGGAATTAAAGCCAACGGCATTATTTTTACCACCATGCAAAAGTTTGAAGAGTCAGATGAGCCTTTATCAACGCGTCGCAATATTATTGTAATGGCCGATGAAGCGCACCGCGGACAATATGGTCTGACCGAAAAAATAGATGAAAAGACCGGAAAAATTAAAATCGGAGCAGCCCGCGATGTTCGTGATTCCTTACCCAATGCCACATATATCGGCTTTACCGGCACACCGATTTCCACCAAAGACCGCAGCACACGTGAGGTTTTTGGAAATTATATTGATGTTTATGACATGACACAAGCGGTGGAAGATGGCGCAACACGTCCGGTTTATTATGAAAGCCGCGTGATAAAACTTCATCTGAAACCGGAAGTTTTACGGTTGATTGATGCCGAATATGACCTTATGGCTCATAATGCTGATCCCGAGGTGATAGAAAAGAGCAAAAAGCAACTCGGACAAATGGAAACTATTCTAGGAGATGACAGCACAATCAATTCTTTAGTTACCGATATTTTAGACCATTATGAAAATAACCGTGCCAATCTCTTGACCGGAAAAGCTATGATTGTAGCCTATTCACGCCCGATTGCGATGAAAATATATCGCAAAATCTTAGAACTTCATCCTGATTGGCAAGAAAAAGTCGCCGTGGTTATGACTTCTGATAACAATGATCCAGAAGATTGGCACAATATTGTTGGTAACAAAGCCTATAAGGAAGAATTAGCTCGCAAGTTCAAAGATAATTCTGATCCGCTCAAAATTGCCATTGTTGTTGATATGTGGCTGACCGGATTTGATGTGCCTTCCCTTGCTACAATGTATGTTTATAAGCCGATGAGCGGACACAACCTGATGCAAGCAATCGCTCGTGTTAACCGCGTTTTCCAAGACAAAGAAGGTGGTTTGGTAGTTGATTATGTCGGAATTGCCAGCGCTTTGAAGCAAGCCATGAATGATTATACTATCCGCGACCGCAAAAATTATGGTGATACGGATATTTCAACCGTAGCTAAACCGAAATTTATTGAAAAATTGGAGGTTTGCCGCGGTTTGTTGCATGGGTTTGATTATTCCGACTTTGCTAAAGGAAGCAATTTGGAAAGAGCAAAACTAATCAGTGGTGCCGTAAACTTTATTATCGCCCGTGAAAAAGAAAAACAAAAAGAAGATTTTGTTAAAGAGGCTTTGCTTCTAAAACAAGCTCTTTCTTTGTGTTCATCCTTAATTGAAGAAAATTTGCGTATTGAAGCCGCCTTTATGGAAGCTGTGCGTGTTTTGGTGGTGCGTTTAACCTGTTCGGGGAATAGCGGCAAGAAAATCTCTCTGCCGGAAATGAACGAGAGAATAAATGAACTTCTGAAACAAAGTATTAAAAGCGATGGGGTTATTAATCTATTTTCTGACATCAAAGAAGAGTTTTCTCTGTTTGATCCTAAGTTTTTGGAAGAAATCTCTAAAATGAAGGAGAAAAACTTGGCAGTTGAATTGCTCAAAAAATTAATAGCAGAGCAAATCAGTATTTATCGCCGCACAAACGTTGTTAAATCTGAGAAATTTAGTGAAATAATCCAAGAAGCAATGAACCGTTATCTGAACGGTATGCTCACCAATGAACAAGTTATTGAAGAGCTCTTAAATTTAGCTAAACAAATTGCCACAGCTCAAAAAGAGGGGACAGATTTGGGATTAACTTCTGATGAGCTGGCTTTTTATGATGCTTTAACCAAACCACAAGCAGTTAAAGATTTTTATGAAAATGATGAACTCATAGCTATCACTAAAGAACTAACAGAAGCTTTACGTAAAAATAAAACCATCGATTGGCAAAAGAGAGAGAATGCTCGTGCTAAAATGCGTATGATGATAAAAAAACTCCTTAAAAAACACAAATATCCGCCAGAAGGTATGGAAGATGCCGTCCAAACCGTTATGACACAATGCGAGCTTTGGACTGATAATGTTATGGAATTATAGTATACCTAAAATAGGTTCTACCTTTCTACTTTAAAGGAAATTTAAGCTTTACAAGGTAGAGGAAAAAGGAAGAGTACAATATAAATCGAGATCAAAAATGAAAAGACAAACAACAAAGGATTTAAACAGTTTTACACTAGATGAACAATAATTATTCAGGTAAATACAATTTATATCAGAAAGGAAAAAACATGGAGGAATTTTTTTTTCATTACAAGGACGGCTAAATAGATTAAAATATTTGCAATATATTTTATGTATAGCTTGTATTGGAGCAATCGGGGTTATTATGGTGTTGCCAAGGGTTCCTCCATAATTGCAACCGCTTGTTATTTATCCTAATTGTGCATTATTAATATGGGTGATATTTGCAACAATTGTTAAACGTTTGCATGATTTAGGCCTAAGTGGCTGGACTCTACTTGTATATTTTATAGTGATATGTATAGCTATAGCAATCGATCAGGTTTTGGCAATGCTAATAAAAAATATTTTTAGCTTATATTTATTTCTTAAGAAGGGAGATGAGGGGGAAAATGAATATGGCGAAGATCCGCTGGAAGAAATATCTTCAGAAACAAATTATAAGAAAAAGCAAGCTATATAAATCATAGATAATTATGATTTATATAAAGATAAAAATGGACAAATAGAGGTTGTATTACATTATTTAGATGAAGAAGAAAATAATCCATACTTATATATATCAGATAAGCAAGCAATTTTATATTACTCAAAAAACAAGACAATTGTATTGGATAAATTTCCTCAGAAGTATCTCAAGGAGATACAAAAATCCCCTATAATTTTATTCTATGAAGTTGAAGGAGATGATATTATAAAAAAATATGCAGTAAAAGTGAATCCAGAATAAAATTGTTATTTCAAACAAAAGTAAAGATAAGGATTTTTGACTATTGTAAGTTTTGAGATTAAGACAAATATATTTTCATGATTGAAATTAATCAGTAAATATGATATCATAATCCCGTATTATGCTTATTAAGGGATTTTGAGAATGGTCAATATGCTTTGTAATATAGATGAAAAAATCGAAGAAGCAAGAAAAAAACTTTTAGATATGAGTATGAGAAATTCATTGTTAAATTTCAAACACTCATCCAGTTCTATAAGACATTGCAGAATCGTTGATGCAAATGTAAACTATGTCTTCTCCAGATTGTTAAATGGAGGTGAATTTTTATTAAAACACCTTCCAGAAATTCCTTCAGAACCACAAGATGAACAAACTCCAGAATTCAAGCAAGCTCTTGAAAGAGCTTTAGTTTGTGATGAAAAATATTTAAAACAATTAGAAAAGCTTGAAGAAAATGATGATGATAATTTAAAAGAGAAAATAATCAGAGAATTAAAAGACAGAATTAGAGAACAATTGGGGTTACCTGAGAGAAAAGCACCTAATTACACAGCTTTTCGATGGGCTAAAGAGATTGGTATTAATCCTGATTATGATAATAAAATATCTATTGAAAATCCCAATAGAGAAAATAAGCCAGAGTTACAAACACTTTTTTTTGAAGATGAGTTCAATAAAAAAATTAAAAATATCCAACGCATAATAAAAAGTGATAATGAAGAAAAAGGTGCAAATACTTTTTATGTTGCTGTTGGTTTTTTGGAATGGACAGTATCTCCAACATCTTCAGAAGATATTAAACAAGCTCCGTTGCTATTAATAAGGCTAAATTTTATTGAAAATAAAGAAAAAAAGCAAAAAACAAAAAAAGATAAAAATATCAATTACTATGTTGAAGCTACAGACACAAGTATCCAAGTAAATTTGCCATTACAAAAAAAATTGAAAGAATACAATATAATTTTACCTGAATTGACTGGAGAGGATACTCCTGATTCATATTTCAGCAAGGTGGAAGAAACAATTAAATCTCAAAAAGGTTGGAGAGTTAGAAGATATATTACTGTTGGGAGATTTATATTTTCCAGAATTGCAATGTACGAAGACTTAGATACTTCAAAAAATTGGAATTATACGGGAAATTCAGGTATAACTCAAATCTTTAGGCCTAAACCAGGGGCTCCGACTTCATCTGATTATGACATAGATAAGGATGAAGAGGCCAAAGAAAGTATTTTGATCTCGCCTGCAGATATATCTCAACACACGACAATAATAGAAGCAAATAAAGGCAAAAGTATGGTTATACAGGGGCCGCCAGGTACTGGTAAATCTCAAACAATTACCAATTTAATTGCCAATGCATTATATCAGGGGAAAAAAGTCCTTTTTGTATCTGAAAAGAAAGCTGCTCTAGATGTCGTTCATAAACGCTTAAAAAATGCTAAATTAGAAGATTTCTGTTTAGAATTACATTCGGATAAAACTAATAAGAAAAATATTGTTGAAAATCTGAAAAGCAATTACACAAAATATTTTGGGAGAAATATAGATGAACCTTTAATTTCTAAAAAGACTTTAGACCAATTAAAAAACAGAAAAAATCAATTAAGAGAATATTATGATTTTTTACAAACTCTTGTAGAAAATGTTGATGTGGAGAGTGTTTACAATAAAAATGTAAATTCCAGAGTTTCTATCTGCGATATTATATGGAAAATTAAAGATATAGAGAATATTCTAAAAAGTGAAGCTACAAATTTTTATTCAAGTAATCTGGCTACATCAGGTCCAATTTCGGCAAACCGCTTCAATGAAATTCACCGAGAATTAGATGAATTAAGTTCTGCTTACATAGCTTTTACGGATAGTTTTCAAAATAGTCCAAATACATTTTATTTTGATTTTAATAATATAAAATCTTCTGATGTAGAGGCTATTTTTAAAAAGTTACAACAGCTACTCTATTTAATTGATAAGGTTGCCCCGAATATACAGAATAAATTATCAGATTTTTTAATGCCAGAATGCATTACTATAGATTCTATATTAAACTTAAGCGAGTGGGGAAACTCTATTCAGGAATTAAGAAATAGTTTTAAAATAGATCATGCTATACTTAGGTTTCTTAATACCAGAGAAAAAATTGAGCAATTAGATGAAATTCTAAATGATATAAAAGAATATGCAGGGTATAAACGTGAAGTAGATAAAAATGTATCAGGAGATAATGCTGTATCCTTTTTTAAAACATGCGTAGAAAAGCAGCATATATGTAAAACACTTCAAAATTATTCTTTAAGTTATGAGCAATATAAAATAAATGATTTCCTTAACTTAAGGAAAGATTTGATATCTTTTAAAAATAATTTACACACTCTGTTTTATGCAACTTCAATCCTTTTTAATACCCAATCTTGTTCATCAAATTATTTGTTTTTAACTGCAGATGTATTAGAAATAATATCGAAAATTTCATTTGAAGCATTTAATTATTTAAATACTAAAGAGGCAAAATTGCCCAGTACAATAATAGTGTTACAAAAGTTATTAGAAGATAAACGATTGATAAATTCCTTAAAATCAGAATTATCTATAATTAAAAATATTGATAATATTTCCTATGAAAAATTTCAAAAGCAATATAATGAATTTACAAATAGAGGAATACTATCAAGTTTGTCACCAAATCATTTGATTAATAAATTTTCTATTAATAATCTATTTAAGAAAAAAGTTTCATCTAATGAGAAAAATAATTATCTTTCTGAATTATTAAAGTTTTTATCTCTTAGGCAAAAAATTAATGACAACGAAAATTACAAAGAATTTTTATTATACAGTATAGAAAAAATTGAAAATATTATACAAGCAAGTCAACTATACCAAAATTTACTAAAGCTGTCATTTACGCAATTAGGAGGGAGTGTGAATGAATTTGGTGAATTTTTAAGAAATATTGAGATTGAAAAACTTTCAGAATTAACAAGTTGCATCAATTCTTTTACTCCCAGTTCACTTAATTATGGAGAATTAGAAAAGTGTTTTTCAAATTGTTCTAATTTGAATGAGTATGAACAAACTATAAATAAAATTATTAGCTGTATTGATGAGTATTTAGATAGTTTTTCTAATAAATTTAAATCAGATTTAAATTTATCTGAAATTGGTTATTTTTTAAGCAATTGTCAGAAGGTTTGCGATTATAACCATGTAATTAAGAAAAAAATCTGTTTATTAGGACATCATGAAATTGTAGAAAAGTTAAAAAATAAAAAAGGGATTATTGAAATTCGCAATACATGTGAATATGCGAAAAAAATGTTAATGAATTCCTTGAAATTGGATGTCAAAACTAAATTATTTAGTGATGAAAATGAAAGAATTATTGAAGAATTAAATAAAAACGTTGAGGAAGTTTTATCAGATATAAAGCAGATTAAATTATTTTTATCTGATATACACAGCCAGATTAGAATTAAATATGAAAACTATGTTTCAAAAGCAAAATCTTTATTTTCACTAACATTTACAGATTATTCTACTATTCTAAAAGATCTGTTAAAATTAAAGGATTATGCTTATTGCAGAGCACATTATGTACAGCTTAGAAAGCAATCGCAAAATAAAGAATATAACAAAATTATAGATATTATTGAGAGTATAGAAAGCAAAGATATTCAAAAAGAATTATATAACAGATTGAAAGAATGTTTTGACTATGTCTTTTATCTATCTTTGTTGAAAGAATACGCAAATGAAGAATGGAACAATTTTGAGAAAGAAAAATTTAGCAAAATATGTAATGAAATTAGAGAATTAGATAAAAAAATTTATGAAGAATATCAAAAAATGCTAATTTCTTCATTAGTGAAAAATATCAGTACATATAAAAATGAAGAGAATATAATAGGTCAGAGTAATAGTCAAACAGGACTATCTTTTATTCGAGCTATGAATGTGAAAAGATTAAGGCCTCTTAGGGAAATTATTTTTAGAGCTGGAAAAGCAATTCAATTGATGAAACCATGTTTTTTAATGTCTCCATTGTCAGTTGCACAATATTTAACCCCAAATGAAATAGAGTTTGATCTTTTAATTATTGATGAGGCATCTCAAATGTATTTTGAAGAAGCTTTAGGATCTCTTTTAAGATGTAAACAATATGTTATTGTGGGAGATGAAAATCAATTACCTCCATCATCATTTTTTCAAAAAAGTATATTAGACGATGACTATAGCGATGACACTGATGATATTAATAAGGAAAATCATTCTATTCTTGAAACTTGTCGTCTCTGTAATTTTAATAGCTATGAATTACTTTGGCATTATCGGTCACATGATGATGCTTTAATCAATTTTTCAAATCAACGCTTCTATAATGGAGATTTAAATGTTTTTCCTTCTATAATAGATCCGATAGAAAAGAAAAAGTATGAGAGCGGAATAGAATATTATTATGATAGTGAAGCAACATATAAAAGTGGTAAAAAGCAAAATGAAAAAGAGGCGCAAAATATAATTAATGCTATTAGCAAATTCGTGAAAAAGCATCCTGATAAAAGTTTAGGTGTTGTAGCGATGAACTCTAGCCAACAAATTTTATTGGAGCATGAAAAAGATATTTTATTGGACGAAGATAAAAGTTTTAGGGAATACATACATAAATGGGCCAATACACAAGAACCTTTTTTTATTAAAAATCTTGAAAATGTTCAGGGTGATGAACGAGATTACATATTTATATCTACAGTATATGGCCCTGAAACACCTGGTTCCCGTATTAATCAAAGAGTATTGGGACCAATTAACGGAGCTTATGGACATAGACGATTAAATGTTTTGATTACTCGTGCTAAATATGGAATTAAACTATTTACCTCTCTAAAAGCAAGCAATATAAATGTAACACAGGCTAGTAATAGAGGGGTTGTAGAATTTCAAAAATATTTAGCATATGCAGAAACAGGAAAATTAGAATTAGGAGAATTAACTAATCACGCTCCAGATAGTCCTTTTGAAATTGCAGTAAAATCTGTTTTAGAAAAATATGGTTATCAAGTTGATGCACAAGTAGGATGTAAGGGATTTAGGATAGATTTAGCAGTTAAACACCCGAAAAATACAGCAATATACGCATTAGGAATTGAATGTGATGGAGCTTCATATCATTCCTCAAAATCAGCAAGAGACAGAGACTGTATTAGACAGAGTATATTGGAAGGAGCCGGATGGGTTATCTATCGAATATGGTCAACAGATTGGTATCACAATTATGATCATGAAATTGAAAAACTTTTAAAGTATATAGAAGAAATAACAAAAGATAGTCCTAATATACAAAAAAGAAAAGAAGTATTTAATAAAGATAAATTGAAAGAGACCTTGTCTCCATTGCAGCAAGAGACATTGTTTGAGATAGATGCAAAAGATAATTATGTAACAGAAAGAAAGCATACTACAGAAAAGATTGTAGAAGTTGGGGATATAGTTGAATATCAACAGGAAAATGAAATACATAAATACAAAATAATATCAGGTGAGGCGGATCCTAAGAATGGAACGATAAATAAAGATACTGCAATAGCAATAGCTCTTTTAGGGTGTGTTGAAGGAGAAGAGACGTATATTGAACTACCAAATAACAATTATTCAGTAATAATAAAAAGTATAATAAAACCAGAAATACAATAACTAGAATATAAGGTTCTATAGTATTTAATGGAAAATAAGGCTACAATTTTTACTACTTTAATATATATCAAACAATAAAGTAGAAATGACAAGTTATATAAAATTAATTTATATTAACATAATACGCTAGTGAAGTTAATCTCATTATAGTGAGTTTTGCTCTATAATAGTACACCTTTTTGGAATAGGGGGATACTTTCAGGTATTTTTAAGAATATCCTTAGTCTAATAAACAGATATCTATGTCAAAACCATAACACATGCTTGATGAAATATTAAATACATTCAATGTGATATTCAGATTATGTGTTATTAAGTAAGTGCAAATGCGACGATTTATCTATGAAATGATTAAAAAATACTGTTATGGGTGTAGTATTTTTTAACATTTAAAATAAAGGAATTAGTTATGAATAATAACCTAAAAATAGAGATAGATATAGATGATTATATAAATATATTGAACGAAAGAAGAAATTTTATAGCAGAACATTATAATTGGCAGATTCCAGATTGTTTATGGAATTATTTTTGTGAGATTATTGAAGAATGTGGAGTTTACGGAAATACTAATCCATCATATGTGGTGGATAATGCTGTTATTAACGGAGATTTTGGTTCTTTTGATGAATACAAACAAGATGAC
Organism: uncultured Alphaproteobacteria bacterium; assembly: GCA_949282205.1. Taxonomy (GTDB): domain Bacteria; phylum Pseudomonadota; class Alphaproteobacteria; order RF32; family CAG-239; genus CAG-267. The sequence continues at coordinate 27,751 of CASDOS010000019.1, forward strand.
GAAACCGATGAAGAATTTATCTCCCGTATCTCTGATGATGCTTTTTATATCAATAAAGATGAGCGAATAGTATGTTTTAGAATTTAAGAACGTTAAACCTTTGAATTAATCAGATGAAACTATGTTGAAAAATTAACATGTTGAATTTAAAAGCAAAACTTGAAGAGTGGCGCTTATTTTATATTTAATAATATATAACGATATGATAAAATAAAAAAAAGGACAAAATATGCACAAAGGAATATACGATACAAGTTTTTCGAATATGCAAATTATTTTTGCTGGACAAGGAGGAACGACTTCAGGACGGTTAACAGCGACAAGAAAAAATTTAAAAATGCAAAAGAAAAGTATGACGCAGCAAATAAAGAACAAATGGAGGACTTATATAGGCATCCAGTGATTATAAAAGACAAATTATTGGAAAAAGAATTTGAAGATGAACCATCACTTGATGAATTATTAAGAGGAAAGAAGGCCAAAAAATCTAAAGCTAATTTAAAGAAAAAAGCTAAGAATAAAGAAAGATTAGCAAATAAAAATAACGATAGAAAAAATCATAGTGTAAATACAATTAAAAAAACAGAAGAGGCTTCTCAAAAGGTGGAACAAGGAAAATTAAGCTATACTCGATTCGTAATAAATACTAAAATACCAAGACCTATAGAAAGAAACGAAGATGGTATAATTTCAAATGATTTGATTTCCAAAACAAGAGAATTTGTCGGAGAATTTAATCAGAATAGAAAATATACAAAATTACAAGCTTATATTAAATCTATTTCTGCAAGTGAAGTGAAATTATTTCGAGATTATTTTAACAAAATTACTACAGGACGTCTAGTGCAAGGTGTGAATAGAGAATATATGATTATACCCAATACCAAAGAAAAATGTATAAAGATAATAACAAAATTGTTCAAAACTAGTAATTAATGGTGATTTACCGAAAAATACTTCGTCAATATCATATAGTACTAGTGAGGGGATATACACAAAGAAAAAAGCGATTCTATTGCAGAACAATAGAAGAAATTTTCTAGAATCGATTTTTACTATGGAAAACCTATAGTACAAAAGAAAATGTATAGGGCGATGCAATCTCTTTAGTTCACTACTAGCTAAAAGTAAAAGGCTTTAAGATTTCTCTTAAAGCCTTTGTTTTACTGGTGAGCCCGACGGGATTCGAACCCATGACCCTTTGATTAAAAGTCAAATGCTCTACCGACTGAGCTACGGGCCCACGATGTAACTGAAAGAGGTATATAAAGGATAATTTTTAGATAGTCAATAAAAAAATTTAATTTTTTTAAATTTAGCTATTTATTTATTAACTATTATGTGCTAAAAGTAAATCAAACGACAAAATAACAAGGTATTAGAAGAGGGAAGAATGTCTACAGTAAAAAAAATTGATCAAGAAAACAGATATGACATATTGCAAAATGAAGCGGGGGATATTTTAATTATAATCAATTCACGCGCCGGAGGTCCGGAAAATCCGCGTTTTGTGTATGATGGAGGAACAACAGCGCTTTTGTATCGCACTAAAGATAGTGCGGTAGTATTTGAAAGTATCGCAAAAGAAGCGAGGATGCCGCTAAAATCTGTCAGCTCAATGTTGGTCGTTGAAGTTGAAAATGAGGACGTGGCAAGAGAGTATGAAGTTCCTGTTCGTATAGTAAAAGATGTAAAATCCTTGATAAAGTAATATCTATCCTTTAAACTGACATCGTTTGTAGATTCTGAGGCAGAAGGAAAGGATAGTTTCTTATGATACAAATAATAGCCTCTCTGATTGTTCTGAGCTTTATCGGGCTAATAAAGCAAAGGATGAAGTATGATAGATTGATATCATGGTTAATGTTTTTTGCGGCAACAGTTCTGTTTATGGAATTTGCCACAAATGCAGTTAATTTGCACAAAGAAAGTTTCTCCTTTTTATGGAATACATCAAAAATCGGCGACATTACGATTGATTTTAGTCCGAGACTAAGCGAACATCGTCTGCTTTTACCATTGTTTTTTCTGTCGTTGGTAACGATTCTCCATAACAACATATTTCGCTACGAAGAAAAAAAGAGTGCATTTAATTCCATTATCTTATTAAATTTTACCTCATTAAGTTTGCTAACATGTTCTGAAAACTATGTTCAAATGATCACGGCGGTTTTCGCAACGGATATTCTCGGTTATTTAATATTAAAAGATGTGGATTCGTCACGTCGATATGTCGTGTATAATTTTTTTGCAGATATGTGCTTGTTTATGGTGTTGGCTTTAATCTGTGGAAAACTGCAAAGTTTGTCATTAGAGAATTTGCCGGAATATGAACAGATTGGTCGTCACAAAGATTTTGTAGGATTAATGTTTCTGATAGCCATATTTGTAAAAATGGGTTTTTTTATGTTTCAGAGTTACTTATTGGATTTAAGTGCCGCCCGACTTCAACGGATGAGTGCCGTAAATTTACTATTTGCACCGTTAACAGGGATTCTCGTATTATTAAAGCTGCACTGTTTGGTGGAAGTTTCGGATTTAGCAGCTCCGCTATTAAAAGTGATAAGTATATTAACAATGATATTCGGCCTTATGAATTTTATCATCATTGATAATTTAAAGAAAAAATTGGTATATTTAAATATGGGATTTCTGGGATTACTGTTGTTAATGCTGGAAAATCATAATTTGCGCTGGAACTGGCAACATTCGTTTTATTACAGTATAGTGTATTTTATTAATTTACTGTTTTTAAAAATGTATTTGTATCAAAATCATGAAACCAAAGTTAGTGAAATGCTGAATGGACGAGGTACAAATTCTTTTATATTAAAGACGACATTAGTGCAATTTATATTGATAGCGAATATATTTATAAGTCTGATATATCGAATTTCAATGAAACAAGAGCAGACCTGGATATTTATTTCCGGAGCAATACTGATTTGCGCCATAACCACGGTATTAAATCATATATATCAATCACCGAACTCAAGAAAATTGGAAAATCTTACCCCAAATCCGCTACGTCCGATATCACTTTTGATAATGATAAGTTTACTGATATACACGAGTGTGGAAATGCACGCCTACACAATTTACAACATTTTGTTTATTTTATGTTTTATCCTATTGTGTTGGTGTCCGCTATTAACCAAAATAAGAGCAATATATGAGATAGAGTGGTTTCAAAAAGAAGACTTAAGCAAAAGTTTCTTTTTTTACACATTAGTTACGCCGTTTATGTACTTAAGCCGGACATTATGGTTAATGGTAGACTTTATATTTTCAGAAAAGATTATAACAGCGGGTTTAACCGGATTGCATAAAATAGGCATATCTATATTTTTCAAAATTAATCGAAAAAGTTATGCGGCCTGTTTTACGTTTATAGTAATTGGGATAATTTGTTTTCTGCTGTCATTTTATAGGAGGGTACTACCGTGATTTCGTATCAACTTTTGGGATTAATTTTAATTCCGTTGATTGGCTCCATATTTGCATTGACCGCCCGCAATGATAAAAATTATTCAACATCAAACGTATACAATGTATCAATTTTGACGCTAATAGCGAACATCGGCTTAATATTACATATATTTACGCAATGTAACCTCAATGAAGACGGTATGCAATTGATAGAACATTTTAAGTGGATAGACTATCCTTTTGTTGAGATTTGTCTGGGCGTAGACATTTTCGCATTATTAATCATATTAAGTGTAAATTTATCATTTCTGATAGGCGAATTATGTTTAAATCGCAATACGGAACGTTCAAAAACACTAATCACGTCAGAGCTATTATTTATTGGACTGTTAAACGGATATTTTGTTGCCGCGGATGTTTTATCCTTTTATATTTTCTTTGTAGCATCGGGCACGCCGTTGATGATACTGATAAGTACCTATGGTAGTCAAAGAAAAAAAACGGTTCTGATACGTTTTAGTTTGTACAATTTAATCGGAGCTTTACTGTTGTTAGTATCGATATTAATGATGTACGATTCTCAATCCAGAAACATTTTGTTAAGTGAAGCCGGAAAATTAAATTTCAAGGGAGGAACAGAATATTTCGTATGGCTGAGCATTTTTTTTGCGTTTATTTCGCGTTTACCGATATGGCCGTTTCACTATTGGATATCATCAATTAATTCAAGTTTAAAAAATCCTCTGGTTTTTCTGGTGGGCAATTTAATTCCGTTAATTGGTTTATATGGATTTATACGTTTTTGGCCGAATACCGTACCGGAAACAATTGCAATACATGCACCGATTTTTGAGATTATCTGTATTGTAACCATGTTATTTATTGCTTTAGTGAGTTTAAGTCACAAAGACATTCGATACAAATTATTTGCCTATACAACAGTATATTATTTGCTTTATCTGACCAGTATATTTTTACCGACGGATGTTCTGAAATTAAACATCGGCTATTCTTTATTTTCATACATTATCATAATAACAGTTTTATCGTTTTTAATCAGCCACATAGAATATCAAAAAAAGGAATTGGGGATATACGGAACCGGAGGAATTTTATGTTATATGCCCAGAACTTCAAAATTTTTATCCTTATTTATATTAGCGGGCATCGGTCTTCCGGTAACATCTTTGTTTTGGAATAATTTTATAATTATATCCGAAATTTTCAATTACAATTTGGTATTAGGGATAATGGTGATGCTATCGGTATTCATCGTTGCCTTGTCGTTACTGGAGGAGTTATATAAATTAAAAGATAAAAGTAATGCGTCATCGGCCTGTGTGCTTGGAGCGGATTTATCAAATTTACATTTTACGGTGTATCTAGGCTGTTTGCTGGTACTGTTTTTATCATTTTTCAAACCGTTGTGGTTTATTTTTTAAGGAGGGGTGAATGATATTGGAACATTTAAGATACGCGCTTCCTGAAGCCTCATTAATAATAGGCATCCTTCATTTATTTCTTTTATATATATTTTCGTATGAATCGGCAAAGATATATGCAAGAGTAACACGTTTCTGGCTCCTTGTATCATTATTTTGGGATGTGATATGGCAAGATAAAAGTTTCAGTCCGCTGTATTTCACAAATGATGCTTATACATTGTTATTTGATTTATGCATAGGGTTCTTTGCATATATAATGATAGGTTTATCCGCAACATGGTTCGGGACGGAAAATCGAACCGGATGCAAATATTATGTATTAATATTGAGTTCGTTAATCGGCATAAATTTATTAATATCGTCCATAAATTTAGTAGCACTATTATTCTGCTACATACTACTGACATATATTCATTATCGACTATTAGGTATCAGTTATGAAAAGTTACCGTCGGAAGCTGCCAGTCGTTATATGGGCGTATCGGCAATGATTTTAATAATTTTTGCCGCCGGATTCGGATATATAAATTATTACACGGATGGTAATGTAGAGTTTAGTACAATCAAGGAGTTGCTTACACAGCAAGACCAGTCAATATGGTTATATGCATCGATCATTGCTGTAATTATTCCGTTTTTGTATTCTCTGGGAATAGCCCCGTTTCATATAATGTCAGAAGATAAAACCGGAAAGGGTATTTTGCCGGTAAGTCACTACTTTGCACTAATATCACCATTAGCTTTTTGGGGATGTTTCATAAAGCTGAATATAGAATTAGTCGCTCCGTATGCGCAATATTTCTCGAGTGTTTATCAGCTCTTTGCACTATTATCGGTAATTTTCGGAGCGATGGGAGCCAATGCTCGAATAAATCTTCATCGCATATTGTCATATAGCTCCATGTATCATTTTGGGGTAATTTTAATTTTGCTGTCAAATTTTAAGCAAGAAACCACCTTTGCCGCATTTGTATATTTATTTGTATATATGTTGAGTTTAAATGGAAGTTATTTAGTATTTTACAGTTTAAAGAGTCACGGAGAATATTTATCCTCTGTAACATCATTATCAGGGTTAGCGGAAACGCGAGCCTACACGACAGGAGCATTATTAGTCAGTTTATTTTCATTTATAGGCTTACCGCCGTTAGTTGGATTTTTAGGGCAGTTAAACGTAGTGTCAGAATTGTTAAAGAATGAATACTATATCAGTTTAGGAGTGATACTATTTTTCTTGCTGGTACTGTCCAAATCGTACTTGGATATAATTAAAACCGCATATTTTGAGCATAAGGTAAAGATATATGATAGCGAAAATAAATCAGTAATGGCATATACGCTATTTAGTGTTATATGCATTGTTTTGGTAGCTTTTAATCCGCAAGATTTATTTGCTGTAATGAAAGATATGTTCTATGTTGTTAATTTATAAAGAGAAAATAAGCAGTTGGGATTGGTATGAAGCAGAAAGTGTTATTTCGACCAATGATGCGGTTAAAGAAGAAGTTTCACCGCTGGGAGAGAATATCATCATCAGTGCGATACATCAAACCGGAGGAAGAGGCCGTCGAGGTAAGAATTGGCAAGAGATAGTTGGTAATCTGTATTTTACTTACACACAAGAAGCATCGGCGCAAGAATTAAGTAAAATAGTGTGCATTATCGGCTTAAGTTTGGCAAAAGTAATAAAAGCACTATCACCGCAGAGTGATGTAAAAATAAAATGGCCGAATGATGTATTTTTAGAAGGCAAAAAGATGTCGGGAATATTGATAGAAAACATAAAAGAGAACATCTGGGCAATAGGGATAGGAATAAACGTAGAAGGAGCTCCGAAATTGGAGGGAACGAATTACCAAGCCACATCTTTAAAAGAAAATGGCATAGAGCTTGACCGAACAGAAATATTGCGATATTATCTGAATCAATTTTCCGAGGATATGGAGGAATATCGCCGTAACGGATTTAAGAACATACGAGCGCAATGGCTACAAATGGCCAGGAATTATCATCAAATAATTACGGTAAAAACAGAAAAGGAAACAAAAGAGGGGATATTTGAAGATTTGGATGGCAATGGTTACCTGATATTAAAAACTCAACAAGGGGAAGAAAGGATTATTGCCGGAGATTTATTTGTATAAAAAAGGAATAAAAAAGAAATGAATGATTTTAAGAAGAAAGGAATATATTTTTTGCCGTTAGGCGGAGCCGATGAAATCGGGATGAATATGTTTGTATACGCGGTCAACGGAAAATTGATAGTTGTAGATGCGGGGTATGGTTTTTTGAATGATGATTTTCCTGGGATGGATATGTGCTATGCCTCACCGGAGTTTTTAGAAAATTACCGAGAAGACATATTAGGATTGTTTATAACGCACGGGCATGAAGACCATTTGGGAGCAATAGCGCAAATCTGGCCATCGTTGCAATGTCCGGTATATGGAACGGATTTTTCACTGGGTTTAGTTAAAGAGCGATTAAGTGAATATAAGTTGCAAGATATGGTACCGTTAATTTCCGTAAACAAAGAGAGAGTAATAAGATTAGAAGATTTCGAAATAGAGTTTATCCCGATAGCTCATTCGATACCGGAAACCTCGGCATTATTTATCAAAACGCCCAATGGAAACATTATGCACGCAACGGATTGGCGTTTTGATGATAATAAATTATCGATGGTAAAAACGGATTTTGTTTCTCTGGAAAGAGCATCAAAAGAAGGCGTAGACATATTTGTATGCGATTCGACTAATGTTATGGTAGATGAGCCCCAAGCGAGTGAAGAGGATGTTCGAGAAAACTTAATAAAAATAATTCCGGAGATGCAGGGAGGTATTGTAGCGACCTGTTTTGCATCAAACATTATGCGTTTAGAAAGTTTAATTTTAGCGGCACGAGCTGGCGGCAGAACACCGATATTAGCCGGAAGAAGTTTAGTGACCAATGTTAAGATAGCCAAGCAATGCGGATATTTAAGCGAATACGGCGACATACACACGTTGGAAGAAGTGGAAGGCATAACTTCCGATAAAGCATTGTATATATGCACGGGGTCACAGGCAAATTATCGGAGTGCAATGAGTACAATAGCCAACGATGAGAACAAGTACATTAAATTAGCAGCGGAAGATAATGTAATATTCTCATCTAAAATTATCCCCGGCAATGAAGATAAGATAGAACGCCTGCAAGAAAAGATATTGGCCAAAGGGGTTAATTTGGTAACCGAGGAAGATTATTTGGTACATACGTCGGGACATGCGTGTAAAAAGGATTTGCGTGCGATGTATGAGTTATTAAATCCAAAGATTGTATTGCCGGTGCACGGGGATAAAAAATTCATCAGAGAGCATAAAAAGTTTGCGAAGAGTTGCGGGGTAGATGATGTATTTTCCGCGCAAAACGGAGATATTTGCTTGTATGATGGTCACAAAATAGAAATGCAAGAGCAGATTTTAGCAGAAATTATGGGGGTTGACCGAGGGCGAAGTGTATCACTAAGCTCAGAATTAGTAAAAAATCGCCGTCGGATAATGTATAATTGCACACTATTTATATCAGCCGTTATCAGCAAGGACTATAAATTAAAATCACTTCAATTCAGTTCCATAGATATTTTGGAAGAAAATGAGTGGTATGTGTTGCATGAAGAGATAATGAAACAAGTAAAACCGTTGATTGAGCAAAAATTATCGGAAAATCCGAACCGTAATGCGGTAGAGGATTTCATTCGCGGACAAATACGCCGCCGCGTTTTAAGTGCAACGGATATAAAACCGGTAACAACGCTTCATATTCATTGGGAAGAAGATGAAGAGAAGGCGGAAAACAAACCGGAAGACACGGAACAAGAACAATAAAAGAAAGGGAGAGAAAATGGAAAAAATAATACCGAACAGATTGCAAAAAGGCGATAAGGTTATGGTTATCGCACCCGCAAGAGGAGTTAAAATAATCGGTAAGGAAGTGAGAGAAATCGCCAAGCAACGTTTAGAAAGTCTAGGCTTGGAAGTTGTCTTTGCGCCAAATGCGATTGATGAAAACTGGGATTACATGGGTTCAAGTTCAATAGAGAAACGGGTTTCGGATATCCACACGGCATTTACGGATAAAAGTGTAAAAGGTATAATGACCATTATCGGCGGTGCGAATTCAAACCAGTTGTTGAAATATTTGGATTATGACTTAATACGCCAAAATCCGAAAGTATTTTGTGGTTTTTCGGATATTACGGCTTTAGAAAATGCCATATTAGCAAAAACCGGCATGATAACCTATTACGGTCCGCATTTTAGCTCTCTGGGGATGAAGAAAGGATGCGATTATACTTTTGAACACTTTATCAAAATGTTGGTAGAAGAAGGAAAGGATGATATAGCCCCGTCACAAATCTGGAGTGATGATTTATGGTTTTTAGACCAAGAAAAACGCGAGTTTGAAGCCAATGAGGGGTATTGGAACATTCATGGCGGAACGGCGGAAGGAACGATTATCGGCGGAAATTTATGTACGTTTAATTTACTGTTGGGTACATCCTTCCGTCCGAAATTTGTAAAAGATACCATATTATTTATAGAGGATACGGAAAGCAGTTCTCTGGCGGATTTTGAGCGTAATTTACAAGCGTTGATGTACCAAGAAGACTTTGTAAATGTAAAAGGTATCGTTATCGGACGTTTCCAAAAAGGCTCCAAAGTAACAAGAGAGGGATTGGAATTTATTTTAAATACCAAAGCAGAATTAAAAGATATACCGATTTTGGCGAATGTTGACTTTGGTCATTCAGCGCCATTATTGACCATTCCTTTGGGCGGACAAGCGAAGTTAGCAAACGGGCACTTATCATACGGTAATTAAAAACAATAAGACAAAAATAAAAGGCTGGCAGAAATGTCAGCCTTTATTTAAAAAGAAAGTAAAGGCGGAGAGGAAGGAGATTATCTTCTTTTTTTCTGCATAATATCAAACAGTTCAACAAATTTCTGCGCTTGAGATTCAGAATTCCACTGTTGCGAAATGAATTTTAAGTTTTTCCGTATCTGCAAAACAAATTCAGAATTACGCTCCAACTGATTTAACAAATCAATAAATTCCTTTTCGTCGTGATAAAGCGGCAAAGCGTCGCCAAAAATTTTATAGACGGCACTGTTAAAACGAAGCAAAGGAACTCCACCGTTTTCTACAATTTCAATAATTTTAGCATTAACCAGTTCGTTTTGAATATCATCATCACTCTGATCGGTTAAAACAGCAGAATAACGAGAAAAATCATCTAAGGAAGGGGTATCGCCTTTAATTTCATCAACAGGCCAATAAGGTTCAAAACCTTTTCCGTAAACATCAATGCTATGCTCTTGTTGTCCAGCCAGATAGAGAGAAAGAGAAAAGCCCCCATTATCGCCATAAAACATAGATTTTCCGTTAGGTTGTCTTAATGGTAAAGATTTAATATTGATTGCATCGGGAATAAAAGCCGTTCGCACGTTAATAGCCTTTAAATGATTAAATGACGCCATACTTTTGACAACAATGACATCAAAATCACGAAGCGGTGTAACATCATCACTTTGTCGAACAATTGGCAACCATAAAATATTAATGGCGTTTTTATCAGATACTTTGGGCAAATTATCTAAATTTTCGGCGATATAGAGGTTAAAATTCCCGCTTTGCGGTTTTTGCATATCAGATAAAACAACATCTTTACCGATTTCTTGAAATGCTTTCTGCAATTTAACGTTTTTCCGATAAAGCGGCGACATCTTAGAAGCGTGGACGTTGATAAAAATTTGCGATAAATTATCGGTTTCATAGTTGGATAGATTGGTATCGGTTGTAGAAACTGCTCTTTTATTCCCAACATTGAAATAGGAGAAAGATAATACGCCCCAAAGAAACACGACCAAGAAAAGCAAAAGATATTTTTTCATTATTTATTTCTCCCGATATTTTCAAAAAGTTGTTTAAGTTGTGTCCCGACTGCAACATTGGTAAAGCGTTGTAAAGTGATATTTTGAGCTTGTTTTGCCTTTTTTTGCCGTTCTTCGGGATGAGAAAGGTAATAATCGACAAGTTGTTTAAATTCTTCTTTATTTTTATACATCGGAATAGAATTGCCAAATATTTGCTCAATATAAGGGCTATATTCGGAGATGATAAAAGCTCCGACAGCTGAAGCGTCATAAAGACGATTGATAACCAATCCCATTTGAGCTAAATCATCGGGATGATCACTTAAAACGATTTTCGCAGAAGAGTAATAGCGATTGAGAATATTATTATCAATATATTCGCCTTTGATGTATTGATCTGGTATTTTACCTTTCCATTTAAGTCCGTAAACAGAGATATCATAACCATTTTCAATTGCGTATGTAACGCTGACACGCTCATACCACGGAGAACCGACAAAAAGCAATTCAGATTTAAGAGTGTCGTCAAACTCGTATTTAAACTTTTGCGGATTCGTGAATTGCGGAACAAAAACAGCGCGATGTCCTTTAGCTTCGAGTTCGGGAATAAGAGCCGCAGCCGGAGTGGCAATTAAATCAAAATATTGCAACTGGTCATTAAGATAGGCATCAGTATTAAATTTAAACTCATCGTGCGTATTTTTAAATTTAGCAGTATCAGGAATTTCAGTAGGGAAGTACAGATACATAATTCTGTTTTTATCATCGTTCTCAAAGTCTGTACGATTATATTTGAACTGCATATAAAGGAGATTACCGGCATTTTGATAAAAATCATCAGAGTAAAACTGCTGACTAAAATAATAAGTTCTAATATCAAATCCGCTTTTTCTTAATCCGTCTTCCAAGTCAAGTCCCAACCAATATTCTCCGACATTACGCGCATCTGCCGGCCATGGACATTTGAGGGTTAATTTAGAATAATCAAGATTATTGCTATATTTTTGGGTAGTACGGAACTTTTCAACGGCATCCATAATTTTCTGCGCGGCAAAGTCTGATGTAAAAAGGCTCAGCGTAATTTGTTGAGCTTTTTTAGCTTTTTTTGCTCGTTCTTCAGGATGAGCAAGATAATAATCAAGCAACTGTTTAAGTTCTTCTTTAGAGTTAAACATCGGAATACTATCGCCGTAGAATTGCTCAATTTCGGGCATATAGTCAGAAATTAAAAAACCTCCGCTTGCCGTAACATCAAAAACCCGATTGCTGATAAAACCGGCTTTTTTCATATCATCACGCGTATCATTTAAGACAATTTTCGCGGAGGCATAATATTTATGTAGTTCGGCATTATCAATATAAGTCCCTTTAACCATTTCTTTTGGAGCTTGAGTTTCCCATCCTTCCCCGAACAAAGCCACATCAAAGCCGGATTCTATAGCCCACTTAGCACTGATGCGCTCATAACCTGGGCGGCCGACAAATAAAATATCAAAAGCTGTATTTTTATCATACTCATAAAAGAACTTGCGTGGATTAGTAAACTGCGGCACAAAGATAGTTTTAATTCCGAGCTTTTCAATTTCCTTCTGATAAGTAGGCGATGCAACAGCAACAAGCTGAAAATCCCATAATTCGGTTTGCAAAGACATCCAATCGGGTTCGGAAACATTTTTGAGATTGGTAAACTTTTGCATATTAGCCGTTTCCAGGGGATAATAAAGATACATCACATTGATTTTATCATTGTGAGGCGGCGGATTAAAAGGAATAAATCCATGCATATAGACATCAATTTTTGTATCTGTTTGGTCTTGAGGATAAAAATTCTCCATATAAGTAGGTTCAACAGAATAGCCGATAGATTCAAAACCGTTTTTTAAGTCTTGTCCTAAGATGTAATCTCCCCAAGAGAGCCAATTTTTGCCGGCAGAAATTTTAAGTCCGATATCAGCGGCATTTGCAGATATCGCAAAAGACAAAGAAAACAAAGATATCAGCAACTGTTTTTTTACAGACATATTTAAGCCTTTTCATCACTAACATGCATAAGCGAGTGTTCGGCATGTACATTATACTTAAAAATCTTATAAATGAAATATAGGCCGATAGGGATAAAGATAATGGCGTAAATCCAGAAAATATCAATAACACGAATACCTGTAGTTTCTCCCTCATGCTCAAGCAAAAACTTAGGAGCCATTAACATAATAGAAGTCATAAGTCTTCCGGTCATCATATTAACCGAAGAAGAGAGCGAACGGATTTTCGGGTTAATAAGACGGTGTAATCTGCTGATATGCGTAATGGTAAACATAAGTTGCAAACCGATGCAAACGCATAAAAAGATAATAAAGAGCAAACAATTCAGCGGAGAGATATGTCCCATTTTCATAAGGATGAAAGAGAGTGCGCATCCGATAATTTCCATAACAAAAGAGATATTACCGAGGTTAAATAAAGAAATTCGCTTAGCCATAGCCGCAGCAAAATAGCTAAAAGAAGAGCGGATGAGGTTATTGATAAAAATAACCACGCCCATAACTTTGATATAATCGAGCCAATTTAAGCTGATGAGATAATTCCAAACAACTTCACCAAAAACACGAGCATCCCAACCGATAGAGTCCGCCAAATCGGTAAGTGAAACGGAAGGGTTAATACCGGAACTTTTCATCAATGGTTGAAAACTCCAGAAGAAGAAGTGGGATACGCCGACCATAAAGCCGGAAAATAATACCAAATAGCAGTATTTGCGAGATTTGAGAATATAGCGAACAGCCACCCAAAATCTCTTTAATCTTTGCTTGAATGAAATGACCAAATTAGAAGAAGGTTGATGAGCATTAGGAAGCAGGGAGAGGAGTAAAATCGCTGTGGAATAAATAACAAATTCGGCAATCAATAAGAGATGAGAACCCCATTTTTCATAAAGTCCCGCTCCGAGAAGTGCGGCGATTCCCGTACCGATATACATAGCGGCGTTAAAGTTTGAATAAGCCTTAACCATTTTAGCTTCTTCATTATTTTTCTTCAAAATATCATAGATAAAAGAGGAAGACACCGAATCAAAACAGGCTTTAGAGCAAGCATATAAGAATTCACCGATAAGGATAATTTCAAATCCGCGAAAGAAAATCCACAAGAACAAACGCCCGAGAAAGAGAGAGTAAGCTGTAATGAGAATATATTTTCTGGGAAATATATCACCGAGATAGCCGGCAGGAATTTCGAACAAAAAAGCAAAAAAGACGATTAACCCCTGAATGAGATAAAAGTCGCCGACGGTAAGTCCGTTTTCTTGATAGAAGAACAATAAAACGGGTAACAAAAATAATTGTGAACGCAAAAAAGCAGCGACGTTATACATACTTAAGGGAACAAAGGACAGATATTTACTCATCAAACTTTACTTTCTCTCTATCAAAAAGCCTATTTCACATTTTCGCCGCACGAAACGGAAATAACATGGAATAAATGTGCTTATTTGTCTTGTGTTATAGAATAGTTGTTATAATATACGAATAAGGTTAATATAATTTTAAGGCAAGGACTATGGAAAAAGGGATTTACACACAGGAAGATAAAGAGTTTATGTGTTTAACCAACCAATCACGCAATCCGTCGCGGATAAAAGAATTGATAAATTATATAAAGCTGAACGGATATAAAAAGATAGGTATAGCCTCTTGTTTTTCGGTAAAAGATTTTGCCGAGAAATTAAAAAAAAACTTAGCGCAAGAGGGAATAAACGCTGTAATTGTAAATTGCAAGGAATCAGGACTTGACGCATCGGAATTATCGCCGGAATTATCCGGAGCGTCCTGCGATCCCAAATCTCAAGCCCAATATTTGAATAAAGAAAAAACAGATTTCAATATTAATTTCGGTCTGTGCTTGGGGCATGGAATTTTGTTTCAAAAATATTCTGAGGCTCCGGTAACAACCTTGTTGGTAAAAGATGCCTGCCACCAACATAATATTATGGAAAATTTTGCGTAAAGTATGAAAAAGCTGAGTTTATTTATAGGGATAATATTGTTGGTCGGAATAGGGGGATACGCCGGCTATAAGGAGCTATACTCCTATAAATATAAATTAAGCATCACGGCAATAATGAAAAATGAAAAGCCGTATCTCAAGGAGTGGCTTGAATATCATATTTTACAAGGAGCGGAGCATTTTTATCTGTGTGATAATGACAGTACGGATGAAAGTAAAAAATATTTGCAACCATATATAGAAACAGGTTTGATAACCTATATTCCGATGATAGGGAAAAATCAGCAGTTAGCCTGCTATGAGAAAGTTGTTAAAGAATACGGAAATAAAAGTCAATGGATGGCGTTTATTGATTTAGATGAATTTTTGGTTCCGCTTCAAGCAGATAATATGATAGATTTCTTGCAAGAATTTACTGATGTGGATGAAGTAAGTCTGCACTGGATGAATTACGGAGATAATGGATTATTTAAGCGTGAAAGCGGTTTGGTAACCGAGGCTTTTACGGCGCATGGTGCGAAATTAAATCATACGGTAAAGTCAATTGTTCGCCCGGATTCGGTTATTGATTTTAAGGCCTTTGGTTCAAATCATTATGTGCCGGTAAAAGGTAAAAGCGTAAATGAATATCACAAACCGGTCAGTTATATGTTGAGTTTTAATATCTCAGGGGATAAGGCGAGAGTAAATCACTATGTAACAAAATCATTTGGCGAATTTATAAATAAAAAGCAAAGGGGACATCCGGAGGGAACTGCGATAGATTACAAATATTATTTCTTCCATAATGAAAATGATGTAAAAAATGATACGAGTATGCAGCGTTTCCTACCACAATTGAAAAAGCGTATGGAAAAAAGTCCTTTAGCAGACGTCAATGTGCCGCAAAGTGAAGAACTGCCGGAAACTTTTGCCGATTATTACTTTACCCCCGAAGAAGCCAGTCAAATACTAAATCGAAAAGTAGAGGAACCGATGAGTTTTTATGAAGTAGAACAAGCATATAAAGAAAATCAACATCCGTCATATACAAAAAAATAAAAGGAAAAAGATGATAAAACTGGAAAACATAACCGTTCAGGTCGCCTCAAAATTTTTATTGGAAGATGCGAGTGCCCAAATATCGGATGGGCAAAAGATAGGTATAGTCGGCAAAAACGGTTGCGGAAAAACGACGTTATTCAGGGTATTAAAAGGCGAATTGGAAGTGAACAGCGGCGAAGTTCAATGTGGCAAAAATCAACTAAAAGCCTTTGTTGAGCAAGAGATAAAAGAAAGCGATTTACATAAGCCGATACTGGAATATGTTCTAAGCAAAGATAAAAAGTTGATAGAGTTAAGAGAAAAAGAAAAAACAGCCGCGCCGGAAGATTTACCGGAAATTATGGAACAATTATGGATAATGGAGTCCGATTCGGCAGAAGCCAGAACTGCAGAGATTTTAGTCGGATTAGGTTTTAATCAAGAAGATTTAGCACGTCCTGTAAAGGATTTCTCCGGTGGTTGGCAAATGCGTTTAAATTTAGCTGGAGCCCTGTTTCAGCGCTCGGATATTCTGTTTTTGGATGAGCCGACCAACCACTTGGATTTAGAAGCAATCGTTTGGCTTGAAAGTTATTTGCAAAAATATAAGGGAACAGTTTTGCTTATTAGTCACGACCGTGATTTCTTAAATAATGTCTGTGGGGGTATCCTGCATTTTGAGGGCAAAAAGTTGGTGCAATATGGAGGCAATTATGACACTTTTGCACGCCAATATGCGCAAAAAATTGAGCTGGTAGATAAGCTGATAAAAAAGCAAAATGAGCGAAAAGCCCACCTTCAATCATATGTAGATAGATTCCGTTACAAAGCTACTAAAGCGCGCCAAGCTCAAAGCCGTCTGAAAATGTTGGAAAAAATGGAGGATATAGACGAAGTCGCTCAAGATAAAGAAAGCAAATTTTCTTTTCCAGATATAAAACCCATGCCATCGCCTCTGATAACCGTGGAAGGTGGCGTTGTTGGTTATGGTGATAAGGTTGTGCTGCGCAAACTTAATTTTTATATAAACCAAGATGACAGAATTGCGTTATTGGGAAAAAATGGTAATGGTAAGTCTACATTAGTGAAAATGCTGTCATCACATCTTCCCATGATGGAAGGAACGATGAGAAAAAGTGGCAAACTCAAAATTGGATATTTTAATCAAAATCAAACCGAAGAATTGCCACTGGAGCTAACGCCAACAGAGTATATGAAAACGATTGAGCCTGATACACCGGAGAAAAATATACGAGCCCATTTAGGTCATTTCGGTTTAGAACAAGAAAAAGCAGTCACGCAAATTAAAGCGTTATCTGGCGGTGAAAAAACAAGATTGTTGTTTGCAAGAATATCGATAGGCAAGCCGGAACTGTTGATTTTTGATGAACCGACAAATCATCTGGATATGGAAGGAAGAACCGCTTTAGCCGAAGCACTAAACGCATATAATGGTGCGATTATTTTGATTTCACACGATTTTCATTTATTAGAGATGGTTGTAGATAATTTATGGTTGGTGCACAATAATACTTGTACGGCATTTGACGGAGATTTGGAAGATTATCGCGCTTTTTTGCTCAATAAAGAAAAAAAAAAGAAGAAAAGCCTGAAAAAAAAGAAATAAAAGAACAAGTAAAGCTAGTCACACCAATAGAAAAAAATATATCGAATAATAAACAAGACCGTAAAGTTAAAGCAGAATTGCGCCAAATAGAACAAGAGTTGAGTAAGTTAGAATCTCAAAAAGCAAAATTGCTCCAAAAATTTGCACAAGTTTCGGGGAATGAAGTAGCGAAAATGCAAATTGAGCTATATAACTTGGAACAAGAAATAACCGCAACAGAAGAAAAGTGGATGGAGCTAAGTGAAACAATAAATTAGCTCACGATATCTTCCTTTATAAAATATTTGACAAATAAACAAAAATAGACACAATACTCGCCAGTTAACAATTATTGTATCACTTAAATTATAATGTTTTATGGATAGATTGATATCTTGGAGATGGTCGCGTATAGGTGAACGCTCCGCATGGAAAAAATTACTTAGTATTGATGGCGTCATGGCAATAGTGGGTATTATACTCAGTATTGGATGTATAATAATGCTATCATCGGAGAATGAACACCAAATGTTTGTTTGGTTGATGCTTTTTTGTGGAATAATGTTCATTTTACTTGGGCTAGGGCTGGTATTGCGCGCAGATGATTACTTTTCAGTGCTGATGGGAAACAAAAAGTGCAAGGTTTATGTTTATCAAATAGAGCATAAATATAGCCTATGTACATATGAAATTCTCTTAAAAACCAAAGATGCTGAGTTTAGGGTATTGACAAGCCAATATAACAGAAAGATTTATTCAGGCAGTCAAAACGCGTTTATCTATTGCGCAGAAAGTGCCGATGGTGCAAAAGCATGGATGCTTGTGAATAAAGATAGCGACGAAGCTCAAGAGCTTGGGCAACGTGTTGGAGATTACATATTTGTATCTCCAAATCAGCATGAAAAAGGTAAAGTTGTCTTAAACATTCTGCAAGATGACGGGTATACGGAAATTTCCGCCGACAGATATATATGCGAAAATATCTTAGTTCCGCAAGAGAATGAGATAGAGAGTGTATATAACGGAAAAATTGTCCAAGTTTCCACGCCAAATGAATATTTGATAATAAAAAATGAGGATAAATATCAGGTCTGGGGAATTTATTGCAATGAAAAAAATAATCCTCGTTGCTATATATTATCAGTATCATCTGTCATTTTCCATGAAGGAAACGATACAGTCATTCTTCTAGGTCAACACTTTGAGTACAAAGAGTTGTATCGAGGATTTTCTCTGGGCAGAAAGTCAACGACTTTGATTAGCGAGGTGTACAACAAAGAAGGTTTCAAAGGGGTATACGGAACAATCCTCCGTTTCAACCCGAAAACAAAAACTTTGGAAAAGCTGTATGATGGTGCAATTTTCGGTATCATATTTGAAGATGGCGAAATATACGGTGAAAATGGACAGGTATTCAAACCTTAATTAATCCAAACCAAAAAATCCCCTGAGCTTTATGATCTGTACCCCAGAAAGTGGAGGAAAAAAGGAAATCCCCTTTGAAAAAAATATTCAAAGGGGAATTTTTTTGTTAAACTCACACAAAAGGAGATAAGAATGAGCAAAATAAGATTTAGTAAAGAAGAACAAGCCA
>CASDOS010000020.1 GCA_949282205.1 uncultured Alphaproteobacteria bacterium
CTTGGTTAAAAATAGGATTGTCCATTTGTAAATTGCCCACAAAAAAAGCCCTCAAACCGAGAGCTAAATTTGGAATATACAAACACACTAACCTATTATGACAATATTTATACCCTCCCCCGACAGACCTGTCAATACATCTGAAAATAAAACAAAAAATATTTTCGCAGAGTAAAAATAAGTTTACGCGGCTTCAATAAGGAATAAAAACAATTTTATTAAAAGAAATTTTTTAACTCTATCTTAATTATCTATCATCTAACCTATTTACGGAATGTCAGACAAACATTCTGAGGTTTGAAAGCCTCTTATACAGCGTCTATATGTAAAGACGAAACATTTACATGCCTTCAGTTTAAAGACTGGAAGGCGGTAAAATAAACCTATGCGGTGAATATACCGCACTATCTGTATATAGCTTTCAACTTCCAGTCGCTTCGTCAAGCGACTTTTTCTTTAACTATTTAGAAAAAAGGAAGTTTGATATGAAAAAATATTTAATGTTAGCAGGTATATTCACCGTCTTAGCGGGCAATGCGCAATCAGCTGGTTGGTATTATGAAGATGATGGATATAACCAATATGAAGCAAGACAACAATACAATAATCAAGATTATTATTCTAAACAACCACGCTATCAACAACTACCATCATCTGCGAGCAGAAGGTACCAAGAACGCCAATACACACGTTCACAAAATATGAATACCTATCAGACCACAGAAACAAATAAAATCCGCCCCTATATTGGATTAGATGTGATGACCACAACTATGGATTTTGGAGAAAATGATGTTGTTAAAGATTATGAAGGTGGTGATAATTACTTCAAGGATAATCTGAATGCTTTCAGTATAGTAGGCGGTGCAAAATTTAATAAAAATTTTGGAATAGAAGCATTTTATCAAAAATCAGGTGAAGAAGAAAATAAAGTTGAAGATTATGGGTTCGGACACGATATAAGTAATATAGAGTACACTGCATACGGTTTAGATTTTCAAGGATATATCCCTCTTGGCCAAGACTTTGAAATACTTGCTTCTTTAGGTATAGCCCAATATGATTTTGAAACATCTGAACAATATTATATGGATACCCCATCAGGACCAGAGAGAGTAGGAGATGGAAATAATGATTTTGATTCACTCGGCATTCGTTTAGGAATTGGAGGACAATACAATATTACAGACCATATAGCTTTAAGAGCAATGGCTCGCTATGTTCACATGACAGATGATGAATATATTAAAAGTATGACTGAATTATCCTTAGGGCTTCGTTATATGTTTTAATCATTCACGCAAGAATAAAGGCACCGAGTAAAGAGCTTGGTGCCTTTATTTTATATATAACTTCTGCCAAAAAATTATTTTTCCAGAGGATTATAGATAATTCCGGCAAACGCACCGTTGTTAATCATAAAGATATTTTGCTTCTAAAGCTATAAGATATAAGCCAAAACATTAGCAAATATTTTACCATTTCCGCCTACAATCTCTCCAAACATAAGGAGAAAGATAATGTCGTGCTATTTAATCACCGGAGGAGCCGGATTTTTCGGAACAATATTAAAACAATATTTGCTGGATAAAGGGAACGAGTGCGTCAGCATAGATTTGGAGCCGGATACTTTTACGCATAAAAATTTCACGGCATATCAAGGTGATATTAACGATAAAGAACTAATGGAAAAAATTTTCTCTACGCATAAAATTGAGGCAATATTCCACTGTGCTGCCTTATTGGCACACGTTAAAAAGGATTTGAAGAGATTATGGCATGCCAATGTAGACGGTACACAAAGTGTATATGATTTTGCTCTCCGCTATGGTATAAAAAAGATTGTATTCATCTCAAGTAATTGTTTGTGGGCAAAGAATTTTGATACGGAAGTGACCGAAGAAGAGACGCCCAACCCGGTGGAGATATATGGGAAATCTAAATTAGAAGGCGAAAAAATCTTATTATCGCAACCCGATAAAATAAATAGTATCATTTTCCGCAGTCCAACCATAATGGATGAGGGACGCTTAGGATTATTAGGGATTCTTTTTGAATTTATCGACGAAGGCAGAAAATTGCCAATGGTTGGTGACGGCACAAACCGCTATCAATTTATTTACGCAAAAGATTTGGCAAGAGCCTGTGAATTGGCATTAGATGCAAATTATTCGGAAGTGTTTAATATCGGTGCCGATAATGTTAAAAGTTTCAATGAAGTTTATGAATATGTAATTAAAAAATCCGGTTCAAAATCCCGATTGTTCCATTTTCCGAAATTACCGATGATTTGGGCGATGAAAATTTGTTTCTGGCTTGGAATATCGCCATTGGGACCATATCAATATAAGATGATTGCCTCAAATTTTATTTTTGACACTCAAAAAATAAAGCAAAAATTAGGTTTCAAACCAACCCTAACCAATGAAGAAATGCTTTTACGCGCTTATGAATTTTATCATAAAAATAAGGATGAAATTTTACACCGTAAAAATGTGTCCGCGCACAATTCCGTTGCCAAAATGGGTGTAATAAAAATCTTAAAATGGTTTATGTAATTATAGATTGTCAGTTTCCTTATTTAAAATTTCTGAAGCAACGTCATAATTAAAACCGGCACGGATAAGCGTAGCAAGATCTTTTTGTCGCATCTCTTTACGGGTATTTTCGTCGGCGCGAAAACAAGCAATTTTCTTTTTGCGAGCAAAGTTTAAGGCTGTTTCAAATTCCGAATATTCTGAATTATCAAAAAAACGATTGACAATTTGCTCATCAATCCCCTTAGCCTTGAGTTTTTGCTCAATATATCGGCGAGATTTTCCGGCACGAAGATAATCATTGATTTTAAATTCCGCAAAACGTTCATCACTAACAAAATGATGAGAAACACACTCTTCTATAATTTCCTCCACCCACTGATAGGCTTGTTCAGGAGAATAATCTTTATTAACGAAAGCATATTTATCAATCCGTTTTCGCAAAACGTTGCGAAGATTGTCAACAGAAGTCTCGTAGCGCTCCAAATAATACAGAGCAATATTGCGCAAACGAACTTTTGTCGGTATTTTAGGTTGCGATTTTTTCGTTTTTTCTGTAAACACTTGAAAATTACCTTTTAATATACTAACTTCAACATAAGTGTATATATCTTTATATAATAGGAGATAAAAAATTGTCTAACAAAAGTTTTGATGAATGTGCATCGTTCTTGATTGATAATGGCGTATTTGTAGGTCGTATATGCCGCTTAGAAAATGTTTTAAAAACGATAATAGAAAAACATGGATATATGAAAAACGTATCAGCAGCGCTTAGTGAAACAACAGCGTTAGCGGTATTGTTGGCAAATGCTTTGAAGTTTGAAGGCTTATTTACCTTACAATTACAAGGCAACGGACCTGTTTCAACAATCGTTGTGGATGTAACCTCAGATGGGAAACTTCGCGCATGTGCAAATTATGATAAAGAGAGATTGGAAAAAGCATTTGCTCTACGCAAAAATGAGGGAGAAATAGAAGCAACTCCGCATTTATTGGGAGAAGGGACGCTTGCTTTCACAATAGATGATGGCAAAAACAATTACCATCAAGGTGTAGTTGATTTACAAGGTAAGACTTTGGAAGAATGTGCTTTGAGATATTTCAAGCAATCCGAGCAAATTGAAACAATGCTGAAATTATATATAGACATACCAACAACAGATGAGGGAGCTTGGAAAGCAGGCGGGATAATCTTACAAAAGATACCGGAACTGGGAGGTAAACAAATTGACGTTTCTGAAATACCGGAGTTACGCAACGAAGCAGAGATTTTGATGAATTCATTGACTAAAGAAGAATTGTTTGATGAAAAATTGAGTTTACAAGAAATCTTACACCGCCTATACCACGGTAATAATTTAATGTTGACTAAAGATAATCATTACGAATTTAAATGTCGTTGCAGTAGGGAAAAACTCTTAAAAACGTTAAGAAGTTTTTCAGAAGATGAATTGGCATCAATGTTGGATGAAAATTCAAAAATAACTGCAAAATGCGGATTCTGTTCAGAAATTTATGAATTTACGATTCCAGAAATAAAAGAAAAACTTAATTAACATTAAATAAGTATTAAACTTTATATACTAGAATCCTCACATAAAGTAAGGCCTTGATTAAAATAACAGAAATGGAATAAATCTATGAATAAGTTAAGAAATATAGTATTGGTATTTATCAGTTTGTTTTTATTTGCGTGTTCAACAACAAGCGATATAGATGCTGTTCCGTTAAAATATAGCGAACCGAGGTTTCAGACAGAAGCCCCGATTGAGTTGGATGTAGAAAAAGTAGAAGTTGTATCTGAATTTATTCCATCTTTTACTCGTCCAAATGTGGAGCATCTATTTCCGGTATCAATAGAAAAATCGGCCAAATTGTGGGCTGAAGATAGATTGAAAGCCGATGGATTCTCATCAAATCGCGTTGCGGAATTTATCATTAAAGATGCCTCAGTAACCGAAGAAATAGAAAAATCTGAAGAATTGTTGCAAAAAGACAGACTAAAATATCGAGCTAATTTGTCAGGAGTATTGAAAATAACTGATAAATCCAATATGGCCGCAGCGGAAACAACAATCAACGCATGGCGAGAATTAAGAATTCCCGTAGATACAAAAATAGCGGATAAGGAAAAATATTGGAACGACATGGTTTATAAATTATTTAACGAATTCAATCAGCGTATGGAAAAGAATATCAACGAATATCTAAATATGTACGTTAAAAGCAATTATTCAATTAAAGAATACCAAGACTAAAAAATCCCCCTTTTATGATCTGTACCCCAGAAAGTGGAGGAAAAAAGGAAATCCCCTTTGAAAAAAATATTCAAAGGGGAATTTTTTTGTTAAACTCACACAAAAGGAGATAAGAATGAGCAAAATAAGATTTAGTAAAGAAGAACAAGCCA
>CASDOS010000021.1 GCA_949282205.1 uncultured Alphaproteobacteria bacterium
TAATAATGAACGTTGTCAGTGGAACTTAAACAAAATGACACCGGCTCAACACCGATGCCATTTGCTTAATCACTCCTCTTGACTTACACCCCTCAGGGGATTTCTTTTTCGTTTCCACTTTTCAGGGTACAGATCAAAGAGCGAGAAGGGTCCTCTATTAAGTATCCCGATTTATCACGACTAACTGCCACTTTTACTTTATGAGATGCATCTACATGCAAATAATCATTATCACTAAATCCCATTTCTGTAAGTATTTCCTTCAAAGAATGAGGACGAAACCCCTCATTACCATGAATATAATCAAAAGCTGGATTATTAGACATTTTCTTTATCTTCTCCCTAATTAAACATAGCTATAGTATGCACGATTCTCCGAAACATTGCAATAAAAAACGCTAAAAAACGATGACGTTTAAACATTTCCCGATGAGTACAGTATCATTTTCGCACATCAAAAGTTTCAAAATTTTCTTTTAAGTGCTTTAATAAATCCTCATTTTCCACCAAAGCCAAGCATTGACTTTCCGAAGTATCCATATCCGAAGGCACTTTCCGATACTTTTGAAGATAATACTCTTTCACGCCCATACTTTTAAGAGTATCAGCAATTTGATAAAGATCATCAACTGTCAAAAAACGAGGATCGCAAGTTGTACGACATTCAAAAGCAACACCGGAGGCAATAAGTTCTTTTAAGCTATCCAAAACCTTATCAACATCCCCCCAACCACCGGTAACAACTTTATATTTTTCCTTATCAAACGGTGCTTTAATATCGAATCCGACCCAATCGACATGTTTCAACACTTCGATAAACTTCTCTGGACGATAACCTCCGGTATGCAATCCGATTTGATACCCTAAAGATTTCACTTCATCAATTGCATCAATCAAACCATCTTGTACCAAAGGCTCCCCACCGGAAAACACAACAGCATCAAGCATACCTTTTCTTTGTTGAAGAAACTCAACAAACTTCTGCCAAACAATATTTGTATCGGCATTAACATCCTGAAGATGTGTATTATGGCAAAACGGGCAACGCCAAGGACATCCCTGCATAAAGACAACAGCAGACATCTTATTTGGAAAATCGACGATACTGAATTTCTCAATACCGCCGATTCTAATAGGGTTCATAGACACCCACCTCTAAGCAAGAGATTATTCTGCCGCCAAAGCCAATGTATTTTCAGCTCTGCAAACACACTCACGAGCTTCACAACCCTGAACAGCTTTTTCTTCACAGAAACACAATCTGCTATTATACTCGCCTTTTTTACCAACATTAAATTCTGTTGTCGGGCGAATATACCCCATAACTCTGGTATAAACTTCACAACGTTGTCTTTCGGAATCATCCAACATAACATCATTGATATTAATAATATTGCTCATTTGTCTCCCTTTCATATATAATACTATTCTACGCTACTTCTTGCTTTTTTGCAAGCATTTTTAACTTTTCTGCCTTTTTTTCTTGATCACAAATCGGACAGAATTCATGTTCACCGGCAATATATCCATGTTTTGGACAAACAGAGAAAGTCGGTGTAATCGTGATATATGGCAAACGATAATTAGCCAAAACCTTTTTAATAAAGTCACGACAAACTTTTGCGGAGGAAATACGTTGGTTCATATAAAGATGAAGTACGGTACCTCCGGTATATTTAGATTGCAATCTGGCTTGCAAATCCAAAGCCTCAAATGGGTCATCAGTATAACCAACCGGCAATTGAGAAGAATTCGTATAGAATGGAGCATCAGGAGTCCCCGCCTGAATAATACCGACATAACGTTTTTTATCTTCTCTTGCAAATCTGGTTGTTGCGCCTTCAGCCGGAGTCGCCTCAAGGTTATACATATGACCGGTTTCTTCTTGAAATTTCACTAATCTATCACGGATAAAATCCAAGAACTTCTCAGCAAAAGCCTGTCCCCAAGCATCTGCGATATTATGTTCATCATTAGTAAAGTTTCTAATCATTTCATTCATACCATTAACCCCAATGGTAGAGAAGTGATTACGAAGAGTCCCCAAATATCTCTTAGTGAATGGGAATAACCCATTATCAATCAAACGCTGAATAACTTTCCGCTTAATTTCCAAAGAAGTTCTTGCGATATTCATCAACTCATCAACTCTGGCAAACAAAGCAGTTTCATTGCCTTTATAAACGTATCCGAGTCTTGCGCAGTTAATTGTAACGACACCGACAGAACCTGTTTGCTCAGCAGAACCAAACAAACCATTACCGCGTGCCAAAAGTTCTCTCAAATCCAACTGCAAGCGACAACACATAGAACGAATTTGCCCCGGTTTCAAAGAAGAATTCAAGAAATTCTGGAAATAAGGCAACCCGTATTTAGCCGTCATTTCGAACAACAACTCTGTATTTTCATCTTCCCAAGGAAAATCCCAAGTCATATTATAAGTAGGGATTGGAAAAGTAAAAGGTCTGCCTTTAACATCACCGCCCATCATAACATTGATGTAAGCTTTGTTAATCATAGCCATTTCTTCGCCCAAATCACCATAAGTATATTCTTGTTCAACACCTGCAATAATAGGATGTTGTTCACGCAAATCTTCAGGGCACACCCAATCAAAAGTAAAGTTAGTAAAAGGAGTCTGCGAGCCCCAGCGAGAAGGAACATTCAAATTATAAATTAATTCCTGCATACATTGCTCAACTTGTTCATATGTCAATTTATCATTTCTGACATACGGAGCCAAATAAGTATCAACCGAAGAGAACGCCTGAGCCCCCGCCCATTCATTTTGCAAAGTTCCCATAAAATTAACCATTTGCCCCACTGCAGAAGAAAGATGTTTCGGAGCACCGGCTTCAACTTTTCCCGGAACACCGTTAAAGCCTTCGCGCAACAAATTTTTCAAAGACCAACCGGCACAATAAGCAGCCAACATACTCAAATCATGGATATGGATATCACCGTTTCTGTGAGCTTCTCCAACTTCAGCGGGATAGACGTGAGACAACCAATAATTCGCGGTAACTTTACCTGAAACATTCAAAATCAAGCCGCCGTTAGAATATCCCTGATTAGCATTTTCTTTAATACGCCAATCCAAATTTTCCAAATACTCATTAACAGAGCTTTCAACATCAATAACTGTTTTACCGTCTCCGCGCATTCTATTTCTTTTATCACGATACAAGATATAAGATTTAGCCGTTTTAAAGTAATTTGAAGAAATAAGAACCTGTTCAACAACATCTTGAATATCTTCAACGGAAGGCAAAGACTCATCAAATTTATGAGATAAAATCTTCATCACCTGAGCTGTCAAAAGCCAAGCATCATCACTACCAAACTCATTTGTAATTTCGCCGGCTCTCAAAATTGCATTATAAATTTTATCGCCATCAAAATCAGCCAGAGTACCATCTCTTTTTGTTATACTTTTAAACGGCATTTTATATTTTTTTGCCGTGGGCATTTGCAACTCATTATTTGCCATTTTTTTATTATTCCCTTCTCTCATAAATGTAACAAGTTCATTTTTCGACTTCACAAGCACCATACTACATATTGTGTTAAAAAACAGTAAAGACACACTAGATATAGTAAAAAATACTTTTAAAGCCCCGTTTCAACAACTAAAATCATCATAAAAAAAACATCTATTTTGACAAGGTATGCGCATCTATTTTTTTAAAATTTTTCATATCATACTAAAATTAAAACGATTTTTTTTTTTTAAGAGGTCAATAACCCCCCCTCCAATATCTTTAAATACGTTACTAACAGCTTTTTAAAAAAAGACTTCTGACCAAATTTTTCACGAAAAAGGGTTGACCTAAATTATATCAACATATATGATACTCGACGGATAAAATTTCAGGGAGTATAAAAATTGCAAAAAACCATAATTTGGGACTTAGATAACACCCTATATTACGAAACAGACGAATACAAAAACAAATTAAATGAAGCCACGGCAGCAGCGGCGATAGAAGAATTCAATGTTCCGTTGGATTTTAAAGAAGCCACGGCCAAAGTAAAAGAGTCGTATGCCACCTATCGGGATGGATTAGAAATATTTGCACGAGAATATGGCATACCGCATAAAGAGTTATATAAATCATACCATAATTACAAAAGCGAGCTAGTAAAAACGATAGCTCCGTATGAAAATTTATTAGAAAATTTACAGAGTCTTCAAGGTCCGCAATATGTATTTTCCACATCATCCAAAGACATTTGCGAAAAAATATTAAAACACATTGGTTTATACGACTTTTTTGAAAATAAATTCTACTCGGTAGAAGATTTTGACGTATATAAAAAGAATGAAAGTCCCGATGTATATAAACGTTTATGTGAAAAAATCGGCGTCAAACCGAAAGATTGTATTTTTGTAGACGATAGTTATTCAAATTTAGATTTTGCCAAGCAATGCGGAATGACCACCGTCCGCATATACTATGGCAACAATTCAGCCAAAGACATGCAATTTATCGATTCTGCCTATAAAGGCATATACGAATGCATTTCAGGCTTAAAAAAAGACTACGACTGTTAAAAAACAAATATCTGACAAGCCACCTTTAAGGTGGCTTTTTTTATTAGTTACCTTTTCCCCCGAGTGAATACCAAGATGGTGGAACAACACCGCTCCACAACGCCAACAAGCGTAGTCAAACCGAAGGTTTGTAGCTGATTTAGCCCTCCGATTTACCGGAAATATCTATAATTTACTTTTTATCAAATTTTTCACAAAGTTTATTTTCGATAATATAATTTTCAACAGAATCTAATTTCATCTGTTCAAATTCCACTTCTTTCCGCCACGTTTCAACCTTTTGTTGCAACTTTTGCAGATACTCAACATTTAACTCTTTTGCAACAACATCAGCCTGCTGCCCCGGCGCAACAATTTTAACTCCAACATTTTCAAAGAGTCCCTCTGCCGTTTTTTTAAATTCTGGTAAAAAATAATCCAGCGCTTCAAGATAAATTTGCATATGCGTTTTCTCATGCCTAACAGCCACATCATACAGACAAGAATCTTTCTCCAAATCTTTCGAGATATAAATAGTGGGGACATAATATCCAAGATGAGCTTCTATTTTTTCAGGATAAATACACTCATAACCATGACTAATTTCGATTTGTCCGACAGTCAAATCAAAACTAAAACTATCACGCACCTTCGTCAAGCCAATCGGAATAAAATCTTCGGGCATATCAAGCCCGTTAGCGTTATACTTTTCTTCCGTCTCACGCTTAAGAAAATCTTTCCCTCTCGTATAATTATACCGAAGTTTCCCATAAGCCGAAGTCACATCAACCACAGGTTTATCAATAACACTCAAACACTCCTCGACATAATGTTTCATAAGACCATCATCAATTGCATACCCAACTTTAGCAAGCGAAACCGTAAAAATTAAGGCAAAAAAAACTTTTTTCATTTATAATCCCTCACAAAGTTTTTCATATAGCACGGAGTCAATCCATGAAATACCCATACATTATAAGCATAATCTTGTCCAGTTTTTTTATATATAAGTCAGCATTTGCCAATATTTACCCTCAACAATATGCATTTTTCATTCCGGGCGGAGCCTTCCAACAAAATCAAGAAGTACAAGACATTCGTCTAATGCGCCCGCGTTATGTCCAAACTGAAGAAGAATCCCAAGCCAATCAACCACAACCGAACGAATATCCGACAGCTACAATCAACTCCGTCCCCCCCCAAAGAAAAACAAGCACAACATCTCAAGCAACCTCAGCAACAAGCAATCTCTCTTCAACATCCTTAAAGACAAAGAAAAAATCGACACTTCCAATCACAGGAAACTCAATCAAATCCGTACAAAAGATTAAAGTTCCAACAACAAAAACAGCCCCCCAAACATCAACCAATATAATCTTTCCGGCAGACAACTCCTATTCTGAACCTACGCCTACTAAAACAATCACAAAACAAGAAAAATATCAATTAGATGAAAACACAAAATTAGCCACTCCGCAGCAAGAGCAATCCTCACAACCTAAATTAACTTACAAAGAAGAACTCAAACAAAAGAGTCTATCCTCTTTACTCAATAAGATTCCCTATCCGGATTCATCGCAACCAAAATTCAAGCAATTATACTCCTACTATGGAATGGAATTAAGGGTTTATCAAAACCGCGGTAAATTTCCCCGTAACAGCGAACAAGAAGAAACCCTTGCCAAAGCCAATTCCATAAAACGTTTTGACGTCAAATAATCTAGCTACAAAGAAAAAAAATAGACGGCACTAACAAACCGTCTATTTTTTCAATCAACTCAAGACTAATCATCACCAATACGCAAAGCCTCAATAAACGCTGATTGTGGCACTTCTACTTTACCAAATTGCCGCATTCTCTGTTTACCTTTTTTCTGTTTATCCAACAATTTACGTTTCCGTGTAACATCACCGCCATAACACTTAGCCGTAACATCTTTACGCATAGCCGAAATAGTTTCACGAGCAACAACACGTCCACCAATGGCTGCTTGAATCGGAATTTTAAACAAATGCCTTGGAATTAAATCTTTCAATCTCTCACAAATTTGACGACCTCTGGATTCTGCCTCGCTTCTATGGCATAAGAAAGCCAAAGCATCGACAGGCTCTTCATTAATAAGAATTTGCACTTTAACCAAATCCGATTGCTCATATCCGACCAATTCATAATCAAAACTGGCATACCCGCTGGTAATAGATTTCAAGCGATCATAGAAATCAAAAACAATTTCATTAAGAGGGATACGATAAACCACCATCGCTCTGGAGCCCACATAAGTTAATTCCTGCTGCAACCCGCGACGTTCGGTACAGAGTTTCAAGACCGCCCCTAAATATGTATCCGGTACAAGGATAGTTGCTCTGACCATAGGTTCCTCAATAGACGCAACCGTTGACAAATCCGGCATATCTGCAGGATTGTGCAACATAATGGTTTCCCCTTTTGTAAGATTAATTTTATAGGCAACAGACGGAGCTGTTGTAATAATATCCAAATCAAACTCACGACCGATTCTTTCTTGAATAATTTCCATATGCAAGAGTCCCAAGAATCCACATCTAAATCCGAGTCCCAAAGCCGCGGAATTTTCATTTTGATAATCAATACTGGCATCATTAAGTTTCAATTTAGCCAGAGCGTCTTTCAAGGCTTCATACTGACTGCTATCTACCGGAAAGATGGAACAGAACACAACCGGTATTGAAGGTTTAAATCCCGGCAAAGCCTGTTCACATGTTTTTTTATTATCAGTAATTGTATCGCCGACACTACAATCACCAACACTTTTAATACTGGCGGTAATATAGCCGACTTCACCTGCAGAAAGTTCATCAACCTCTTGCATTTTCGGAGTAAACACCCCCAATCTATCGACAGTATAAGTTGCATTATTACTCATCATACGGATAACTTGTTTTTTTCGAAGCACTCCATCTTTAATACGCAACAAAATAACCACCCCTAAATAGGAATCATACCAACTATCAATTAAAAGCGCTTTAAGCGGAGCATCAACATCTCCTTGAGGAGCAGGCAAATTTTGCACAATAGCCTCTAATAAATTATCAATACCCAATCCGGTTTTTCCGGAAGTTTCAACAGCACCGCTGGCATCAATACCGATAACATCTTCAATTTGACTTTTAACCTTTTCGACATCGGCAGAAGGCAAATCAACTTTATTAAGAGCCGGAACAATTTCATGATTATTATCAATCGCCAAATAAACATTAGCCAAAGTTTGCGCTTCTACCCCTTGAGTTGCATCAACAACCAACACCGAACCTTCACAAGCAGCGAGCGAGCGGGAAACCTCATAAGAGAAGTCCACATGTCCGGGAGTATCAATCAGATTCAACACATATTCTTGTCCATCACGAGCGATATATTTCAAACGCACAGTCTGCGCCTTAATAGTGATTCCGCGTTCACGTTCAATATCCATGGAGTCCAACACCTGTTCAGTCATTTCACGACGCTCCAAACCACCGCACCGTTCAATAATTCTATCGGCAATTGTAGATTTACCATGATCAATATGAGCAATAATCGCAAAATTTCTGATTTTCGCCAAATCCTGCATAGAGTTATCCTTAAAAACAAATTTACAAACTTTATATTTGTCATAAAATAAATTTTAACGGAACGCAACAGATTTTAAACACTTTACTGTTGCAAGTCATACAAAACTGTGCTTAAATAGAGAACAATAAAATTATTCTGAAATCATACGGAGGTTGCAATGATTAAATTTATAGATATTGAATTCGGTTCCAGCCGCTATCAGGAACTGTTAGACTTACGCTATCGTATATTGTTGCAACCGTTAGGATTAAAATTCCTCGATTCTTTCCGAGAAGAAGAAGCTAGTTTCCTGCATATCGGCTGCATAGATTCGGTAAGTGACAAATTAATTGGCGGCTTAATTATGGTTCCGTTGGATAATGAAGAAATCAGAGTAATGCAAGTAGCGGTAGACGTCGTCCACCAAGGCGAAGGAATTGGTAAAAAATTAATTGAATATGCCGAAAAGACCGCAAAAGAAATCGGATATAGTACAATGGTGATGCACGCAATGCTTTCCGTTGTTGGTTTTTATGAAAAA
The DNA here is from genome assembly GCA_949282205.1 of uncultured Alphaproteobacteria bacterium. Taxonomy (GTDB): domain Bacteria; phylum Pseudomonadota; class Alphaproteobacteria; order RF32; family CAG-239; genus CAG-267. The sequence goes on from CASDOS010000021.1 coordinate 8,644, forward strand.
CTCGGTTTCAAACAAGACGGCGATTTATTTGAAGAAAAAGGCATTAATTTTATTCGAATGGTCAAAGAACTCTAAAAATTCTCTAACAAAAACTCTTTAATCAATAGAGCCGTTTGTAACGGAGTCTGGTTATCGTTACAAATAATTTTATCAGATCCAATTGGATTTTGATACCCTTGTTGATACATCTCAACAATACGATTTTTTTCTCGCTCAGAGAGTTCTCTCGTTCCGCGATTTTTAAGACACATCTCCATAGAGGGAGCTAACGTAACACAAATAAACTTATCATGCTCATCGGTCCATTGACGCCAACTATCAAAATTACGCTGACTCATTGGATAAGCAAAAAACAAAAAGTTATACCTCTGCAATTTTTTTTCATTCTGCATAACTTCCGCAAGTCGTCGCAACCGTTCGGCTATTCCCGATTTAAAATCAAGCTGAAGTTTTTCCTGTTCTTCATCTGAAAGCAGTTCATCTACTTCTAGAAAAAACGCATTATCCAGCAACTGAGGCAAGATTCGCCCGACCGTTGATTTTCCAGCATTAATCGGACCGTTAATATTAACAATCAGCATTATTTTAATCCAGATAAAGAGAACTCATTTTATAACGTTTAATAAGATTACGCAGCAAAACACCGATAATCGCAGCAACAGGAACCGCCAACATTAATCCGAGAAAACCTAACAAAACACCTCCGGCCAATAACGCAAACATAACCCAAACCGGATGCAACCCGACATTATCGCCCACCAATTTAGGTGTTAAGAAATTTCCCTCCAAAAACTGTCCGCTTAAGAATACGGCAACAACATACATAACGTGCGTAACATCGTTAAACTGCGCAAAAGCCAAAATTACCGCCAAAACAAAACCGGTAATCGAGCCGACATAAGGAATAAAAGAAATAACTCCGGCGATAAAACCGACAAGTAAACCTAATTCTAACCCCACCAACTTCAAGCCGATAGAATAATACAAACCTAAAATCACACAAACACTAAGCTGACCGCGGATAAAACCGGCAATAATTGTATTAATTTCCTGCATACTTTGCATAATACCTTTTTTAGATTTTTTCGGTAACAATCCTTCAAATTTTGTAACAAAAGTATCCCAATCACGCAACATATAAAAAGCGACGATAGGTGTAATTAAGATAAGCGAAATAAGATTAATAAATGCGAACCCGTTTGCGATTAATCCCTGAAACAATTTGCTTGCTAATTTCACCCCATTACCGATATTTCCCTTAATCATATTTTCCAAATTACCTGCAAACAAATCCGGATACTTTTCAGCCAAATGTTTCAGCATCGGACGAATTTTATCCAACAACAAGGCCAAATATTTAGGTGTAGCCTGAATAAGTAACGTCAACTGACTTTCGACCATCCCCAAGAATAAGAAGATTGCAGGAATTACCAACAAAATCATCAGTATACAAACAATAACAGTCGCCCAAGTTCTAGAGATTTTGCATTTTTCCAATTTAATCGTCAGAGGGTTCAAGAGATATGCCAATAAAATACCGGCAACAAATGGCATCAAAACAGAACGAAGCATATAAAGAAAGAAGAAGAACACAAAAAAGATAACAAACCACATATAAGGGTTCACATAAAAGCGACTTTGCACTTTAGTTGATGGCATAATAACCTCCTTCTTTTTTTAACTTATACCCATTCAAAGCCAAATTAGCCTGCAATTTTTCCCAAACACCGTTATAGATAAAACTAAAATGAACTTTACCATTTGCCATAGAAACGACATTAACATCTTTAACCAACGGATTTGTTTCCAAAAAACGTTTCAAAGCAAGCCATTCACCAAGTTTTGAATAAGAATAAACAGCATCTACTTTCTGATTAACAATTTCATCATCATCGTGCCAATTTTCAAGTTTAGCATCCTTTTTAACATCTTTAAAAAAAGGCAATACGGCATCTATCATTTCCTGCGAAGTAGCATTTTCGGCAATAATCACTTCTGCAATTTCACGACTGGGAAAAGATTTAACATAAACCTTACCATCTTTTAGTGAATATTTCAAAACATAAATATTTTCCACATTATTAAAGTCAGAAAGTTCCCCAAACTCTGCATCAGTCATATCATAAATACGATTAGCCTCAACAGCGGTAATATTTCCCAAATTTTTATCTATATCATGAAGAATAAGGTTACCTTTGCGCAGATTACGACGTTGAGCAAAAGCCTGCCTCCAAAAATTTGCATCGCTCCACAAATCAAGAGTACCGTCAGCCTGTTCAAGCAGAGGAACAACCAAAACTGTTTGTTCTTCGCCAACGACCATTGGCAAATTATTTTCGGCCATATACGCTTTCAAAACATCCTCATTAACGGAAACTCTCAAATCTGCGATATAACGAACATCAGAAGACTTTTCCATAAGCACCATAACGCCGGCAATAAAATGTTGAATTTGATTATCATTTAACTTATCCAACTCTTGCACACTTTGATTTGAGCTAATACTCAACAAAACTTCATTTAAGGCCTCTCTTCTGGCTTTATTCATAGCCTGTTTTTTAGCCTCCACGACATTTTCTGCCGTTATATCAACATTAACATCAGCCTCAAAAAGAGGTTTCGCAACAGCATTTACCGAAAAGACAAAAGCCAACATAGCAACAAAGAAAAATCTAAACACGATAAAATCTCCAAAATTAACCTCTACTAGATTTATAACGTAAAAGCATAAAAATCAAACTTTTTTATTGCCTTTTAAAAGGTTATGATATTAACTGAAGAAAACTTTTCAAATACACATCATAAAAGGACGATAGAGATGAAAATAACCAAATTTCTTGATAGCCTTTTAGAGAGAGCCTCTAAAGAGCTGAAAACGATTGTGTTGCCGGAAGGCGAAGATGAGCGCATTTTACAAGCAGCCCACACCATTGCCGAAAGAAAAGCAGCTAAATTGATTATCTTGGGTAATCCGGAAGAAATCAAAGCCTACTTTGATAAAAACAACTGGAACATGGATGGGATTGAATTATTACAACCGGAAACCTCCGACAAATTAGAAAAATACGCGGATTTATTATATGAATTGCGCAAAGCCAAGGGTATGACACCGAACGACGCCAAAAAATTAGCATTAAACTACAACTATTTTGGAACATTAATGATAAAAGCCGGCGATGCGGACGGTATGGTATCGGGAGCCAATCACTCCACGGCAGATACGGTAAGACCAGCATTACAAATCATCAAATCGGCTCACAAAGAGCGTAGCGTTTCATCAGCTTTAATTCTGGTAGCCAATGATAAGCCCTATATTTTCTCGGACTGTGCAATTATTATAAATCCGAGCGAACAAGAATTAGCCGATATGGCTTTAGCTAGTTCTGAAACTGCTTTGAAATTTGGCTTATCACCTAAAGTAGCCATGTTATCATATTCCACCAGAGGATCTGGCTCTGGCGGAATGGTTGATAAAGTTCGTACAGCAACAAAACTGGCCCAAGACATGTTATTGCTCGATGAATATAAGAGTCTGCCGATAATGATTGACGGAGAAATGCAAGCTGATGCGGCACTAGATACGGTTGTCGCCAAGAAAAAAGCGCCGGATTCCAGAGTTGCCGGTCAAGCAAACGTATTGATTTTCCCATGTCTTGAAGTTGGAAATATCAGTTACAAATTATTGCAACGTTTATGCGGATGTGAAGCCTACGGTCCGATGCTACAAGGTTTGAATGCTCCCGTAAATGACCTATCACGCGGCGCATTAGCCGAAGACATTGTCGGAATGATTGCGATTACGGCAATTCAAGCAACCAAATAATCTAACCCCAATAAGGAAAATAAAATGAAAAAGATTCTCGTATTAAATTCAGGCTCATCTTCATTAAAATATCAGTTATTTAATGTTGATGGCGACAAATATGACGTTATTGCCAAAGGAAAAGCAGACCGTATCGGCATTCATGGTTCATTTGTTGAAATCAAAATCACCAGTGGTGAAAAACGCACCAGAGAAGTAGCTTTGCCAACACATAATGAAGCTATTGCAGAAGTCACCCAAGAATTATTAAAGGGCGCATTGAAATCCATGGATGAAATTGACGCCGTCGGACACCGTATCGTGCAAGGCGGTGACATTTTCAAAAACTCTGTATTGGTAACAGATACGGTAATAGAGCAAATTGAAGAATTATCGGAATTAGCACCTTTGCACAACCATGCGCATGTATTAGGTATCCGAGCCGTAAAAAAACTTTTGCCCAATGTTCCGCAAACAGTTGTTTTCGATACAGCATTCCACCAAACCATGCCGAAAGAAGCATTTTTATACGCGCTTCCAATAGAGCAATACACAAAATACAAAATTCGCCGTTATGGCTTCCATGGAACATCACACGCATACGTTTCACAAAAAGCCGCTGAACTAATCGGCAAAAAAGGCAAAATCATCACTTGTCACTTAGGCAATGGAGCATCCATTTCCGCCGTTGACAATGGAATATGCTTAGATACATCTATGGGTTTCACACCTCTTGCAGGACTAGTAATGGGCACACGCTGCGGTGATATTGACCCATATATTCCGTTATACATTTGTAAAACTCAAAACAAAACACCTGACGAAGTAAATGAAATTTTGAATAAAAAAAGTGGTATGTTCGGTTTGTGCGGATATTCCGACAACCGCGATATAGAAACGCTTTATGGTGTAGAAGAAGCCGCCACAGACGCTTTAAATACATACATTCACAGTATTATCCGCTTCATCGGTGCATACATTGCCGTTTTAGGAGGCGTTGACGCCATCGTATTTACGGCAGGTATCGGTGAAAATGGTTCTTTGATAAGAAAATTAGTCGTAGAACGTTTAGCTTACTTAGGCATCACTTTAGATGAAGAAGCAAATAACAAGAGAGGCGACATTACAGAAATCTCTACAAAAGATTCAAAAGTTCGCGTATTCGTTATCCCAACCGATGAAGAATACATGATTGCCAAAGATACAATGCAAATTGTATTCGGTGCATAAATAAAATTTTATCTATACCCAAACAAGAAAGGCTCTCTCAATTAAGAGAAAGCCTTTTTTTTATAACCGGTCACATTAAGCACTGAGTAATCCACGCCATTTTGCCATTTCAGCAATATCGGCATCAAACCCATATCGTTCTTGGTACATCTCAATCAACTGAGAATTAGCAAGTTTCACTAACTCTTTCTGTGCAACAGAACAAAGACGATGATAATCCAAATAATATTTAACCATTTCCAAATTACCGGATTGCACAAGCAATACAACATCATCATCAAGCCAATCGTCATACTTTTGAATTTGAATTTTCAAAAGTTGCGGATATCCGGCTTTAAGAATAGCCTCCACATATCGAGCAACCTCACCCAAAGCCGAAGGATGATTAAGAGAAGAAACTTCTTGAATTTTCTCAATCAGTTCAAATCTCTCCAATTCAAGCAATTTTTCCATAAATTTGACATCCATCAACCAATTATCAAAATATTTCAGAATAACTTCATCAGAACAACGTTCCGCCAAAACATCTTCACAACAAAAGCTATTGTCCTCAATGTATTCTTCTAAAAGTTTTTGATTACCTTTCCAAATCAATAATTCGCTACATTCCAAATAAGGAAAATACGCTCTCACTTCCTCATCTGTTCCAAAATAAACAAGAGCTTCCTCTTCTTCGTAGGTTAAATCTACACCTTCTAACAATGCTTGACGCGCCACTTCCAAACGAGCCAATTGAAGAGGCGTCGGATTGTTCACAACAGGCGCAGGCATAACCCATTTTGCACGAGGAACTTCTGGCATAATATAGTCAATTTTAGGATTTACCGACTGACACACCTTCTCTGTCATTTCCCGAACAATAAACGACTTCTTCACAACCATAATAGAAGAACACCTACCTAAGCGAGGTGTTTTCTCACATATTCCGTCAGAATAAACATAAATCGGAAAATTCATTTTCTCTTTAAGACATATAATAGCTTCGCCTAAAGACAAATTTTCATCATCCCAAACAGCCAAACATTCATCTTTAAGGTCAGATGCAGTAAATTTCCCATGTACAACCACAATTGCATTCATCTTACCTGATACAATAGATTTACCAAACGAGCCATCAGAGTAGAAATAGAAAGGATAACCGATTTTCGCACCGATATCATTAATTTGTTTTAAAATAGTATTTTTCATCACATAAAAATTTTAAGTTTTACAATAATTTAATTTTACGGAGATACTAGATATTAAAACATTTTCTGTCAACAAAAAAGGGAGCTGCTATGCTCCCCTATCTGCAATAATAAAAAAAGGCTTAACGATTAATCAGCACAATTTCAACACGACGATTCTGTTCTCTTCCTGCAGCTGTCGCATTAGACGCAATCGGATTAGAAGAACCATAACCATTAGAAACAATACGGTTAGCATCAACACCTTTCAACCTCAAATAATTAGAGATTGAGTTAGCTCTCATCAAAGAAAGAGAGTTATTTGTAGCGGCACTGCCTGTGCTATCCGTATAACCGTTAACTTGAACCATTGTCTTGCTATATTCATTAATAACTTTGGCAATAGAATTCAAAACAGGTTGGAATGCAGGTTTAATATTTGCATCATTTGAATCAAACGTAATATTACCCGGCATAATCAAATAAATTTGCCCATTAACTTCTTGTACTTGAACACCGGTATTTAGCAGCTCTTGACGCAATTTACGCGCTTGCACATCCATATAAGCACCAGTACCGGCACCGGCAGCCGCACCAACACCAGCACCGATTAACGCACCTTTTTCACCACCGGCTAAAGCACCGATTCCCGCACCGGCAAGAGCTCCGATACCTGTCCCCCAAGCAGTATTAGAAACTTTACTCTGCCCCGTATAAGGATCAGTAGCACAAGCAGTTAACAAAGAAACAGCTAACACACTGCAAATAAGTGATTTTCTCATTAAATTAACCCCTCAATAAAATTACGAACACATACAATTTATAGCTTTGAGAGCTTAAAATACTCTTAATATTTTCCGACCTTTTTCAAAACATAGCGAATAATTAACAACAAATAGAGAGCCCCCAATCCCCATACAAGCCAGTTCTTCAATTCTCTGTCACTAATAGCTCTTGTAATTTCATTAACATTAAGCGCACTACCTGCAACTTTAATACCATCTGTCGGTTTCTCGTGTAAAATATTGACAACGTACTGATATTCAGGGTTAAGAAAATCAAAATTCAAGATTAAATCTTCCCCATAAGGCACAACTTCGGCCGTAATAGCATTAGTTGTTTCATCATTATCCAAATTATAATGTTGCATCATAGCGTCTTTAGGCACTTCTATCCGAATAGGATCATGCCCGATATGAGAAACATCAGTACCGGAAAGCGCCTGTTCTCCTTGATTATACAAATACACCTTTGTCAGATATAAATCTTTATACTTTTTTCCTTTAACATCCACCGCATATTCATTAGTATTGTTAGAGGAAATCAACTTTACCGTATTCGTTTGATAGCGTAAAATCGGCCGACTGACATAAAATTGATAATATCCGAGAGCAATAGCAGAAACAGCTAGAATAAAAGCCCCTGTCGGACTGGTCCAAAAATTCCAAACACTTCCGAATAAACTTCTGAAAAAACGTTTTTCTTCTTTTTTCTCATGATGCGTAAACATATACTCTCCTCCTTAAAACATCATAAATATAAGTCCTAAAAATCAGATTTAAAGAGCAAAAGAGCCCGCATAAGCGAGCCCTTTACAAACAACATCAAAGAAAAAACTTATGCTGTCGCATCATTTCTTGAGCGTTTACGCAAAATCGGATCCAAAATTTTCTTACGCAACCGCAACGACTTAGGTGTAACTTCCAATAATTCATCTTGTTGAATATAAGACAAAGCCTGCTCCAAAGACATTTTACGCGGCGGTATCAAATCAATGGCTTCATCTTTACCTGCGGCACGAATATTTGTCAATTGCTTAGACTTTGTCGGATTAACTTCCAAATCATTAGACTTTGTATGTTCCCCAATAATCATCCCCACATAAACAGGGCTGTTATGTTCAATAAACATCGGTCCCCTATCTTGCAATTTCCATAAAGAATAAGCAACAGCCGTACCGTCTTCACTGGAAATAAGCACACCGTTACGATGACTTTCAATTTCCCCTTTATAAGGTTCATACGCATAGAAAATACGGTTCATAACCCCGGTTCCGCGTGTATCGGTTAAAAATTCGGAGTGATAACCGATAAGACATCTGGACGGAGCATGAAAAATCAAACGCGTTTTATTTCCAACCTGAGAAGGAATCATCTCTAAAAGTTCAGCTTTACGTTGACTTAATTTCTCAACAACCGTACCGGAAAATTCATCATCGACATCAATAACAACTTCTTCCACCGGTTCAAGCAGATTACCGTTTTCATCTTTATGAAACAACACTTTCGGGCGAGAAATAGAGAGTTCAAACCCTTCACGACGCATTGTTTCAATCAAAACGCCCAATTGAAGCTCACCACGACCGGCAACTTCAAAAGAGTCTGTCATATCAGTACGAGAGATTTTAAGAGCGATATTACATTCGGCTTCTTTTTGCAATCTATCCCAAATCATACGAGAAGTAACCTTATCACCTTCACGCCCGGCAAGAGGAGAATCATTAACCGAGAAAGTCATAGCCAATGTAGGCGGATCAATCGGTTGCGCTTCAATCGCATCTGTAACTTCCGGTGCACAAATTGTATCGGCAACCGTACCTTTAACAACACCGGCAACAGCGACAATATCACCTGCATGCGCCTCATTAAGCGCAACTCTTTCAAGTCCTTTGTAGGCCATAATTTTAGTAATACGCGTGCGTTCGACTTCACCTTTGTCATTAATAACTTTAACCGCGTCATTAACTCTCAAAATACCGCTATGAATTTTACCGGTTAAAATACGCCCAACAAATTTATCAGCTTCAAGTGTTGTCGCCAACATAGAGAAAAGCTTATCTTTTTCACAAACAGGTTCCGGAACATATGAAAGAATAAGATCGAACAATGGTTTCAAATCTTTTTTTTCATCTGTTAATTCTTTAACCGCCCAGCCGTTACGACCGGAGGCATATAAAACCGGAAAATCAAGTTGTTCATCAGTAGCATCAAGGCTCACAAACAAATCAAATATTTCATTTAAGACTTCATCTGGTCTGGCATCAGGTTTATCAGCCTTATTAATAACCACAATCGGTTTAAGACCGATTTTCAAGGCTTTACCAAGCACAAATTTTGTTTGCGGCATCGGACCTTCTGATGAATCGACCAATAAGACCACACCATCAACCATAGAAAGAATACGTTCAACTTCCCCGCCAAAATCCGCGTGTCCCGGAGTATCTACAATGTTGATATGCGTACCATTCCAATCAACAGCCGTACATTTAGAAAGAATAGTAATACCTCTCTCGCGTTCCAAATCATTACTATCCATAACACAATCAGCGACTTTTTGATTATCTCTGAAAGTCCCGCTTTGGCGCAACAAACCATCAACCAATGTTGTTTTACCATGGTCGACGTGTGCAATAATTGCAATATTTCTAATATCCATGCTCTTAAAATTCCTAAAAACGTCAACAAATATAAAGGGAAAATCCGATATAATTGCCCTCTTTATAGCAAAAAAAATTTAAATAGCAAGCCCTTGAACTAAAAAAACTATATTAAATTTTCCTCACCATTATAATAAAAAACATCCCCAATATCCTCATTATTCTGAATATCCTTTGGTGTCTGCACAGAATAAAGCAATATTAAAACACCATTATTTCTAAGTTCATGAACTTTATCTTCGTGAGCTCTTGCAAAATTAAAATTCATTGTAACAAGCATATATTTATTTTTCAAAGCCTTTTCAAAACCTTTATTATTCCTAACATTATAAGCAATATAAGGAAAACCATATTCAGCTGCTTGCCGATATTTATTCTCCGAAAAGACTTCTACAACCATCCGAGATTGCAGCGATTCAAACTTTTCTGACAATAATTTGAAATCATCAATTTTATCTGTTATAAAATAAATATCGGGATGTTTTTCAAAGAAAGCTAAAATATTTTCATCATCTAAAAGATTGCAATTTTCTTTTTCCGCACATAACTCTTTAATATCAGCCAAAGACATCTGCGATATTTGCTCGGTCGTACCAAGTTGCTGAGCTAAAGAGAACCAATCATGAGCCGCAATAATACGATTATCCGCTGTTTTCAGTAAATCCAATTCTATATATTTATATCCCCTCTGAGCAGAAATCTGCAGTGCCTTTAAATTATTCAGATAACAATGTTTATTTATACATCCCCCGGCATGAGCTATAACTTTTTGCCGAAGCGGTTTATTCAGCAAAAACAACCCTTGAATAAAAGGAGAGAAAAATAAATCATCTCTCAGCCAAATTTTTTGATAAAACCTATCAATTTTAGCAAAAACATCCTCTTGCTCTGAATATTGTAAATTTTCCGCCAAAGTTGTCTTTTTAGAAAATAGCGAAACACCCACCCCTGCTTTTCGGTGAGGAAGAGTAAAACCGGCGATTTCCAAAACAGTAGGAAAAACATCAATCTGATTAAAGCGTCTATTTATATCTATATTTCGTTTCAAATCAGGAGGTAAATTAAAAAACGCATTATATAAACCGCCACCGGCCTGAACATCTTTTCCCATTCTTTTATGATCAGCTAAGACAATCAAAGTTGTATTATCATAAAAATCTTGCATTTTAAACCAATGAACAAAATCATTAAGGTTATGAATAGTAGCACGCTTCAACTCATCTTCATTTCTAAAAAACGGATTACTACCACGGTGAAGATCTAAAGTAAACAATACCGCAAAAAATGGTTTATTTTTATCTAATTCATTCAATTTATTTTTAAAAAAGCCAAAAATAGTTTTATCACTAACCCCCCACCAATATTTTCCTTTAATTGCCTCTTCCGAATTTTTAAATGTATTCAAATCATAAACATTATCAGCACTAAACCCATGTTCAAACAAGAACTTATCCGTACCTGAAAAAGCAAGACTTCCCCCCTGAACAAAAAGATTTTGATATCCAAAAGCCTTAGTAATATCTCCCAAATAGGTAATATTAGGCGTATTAAAATCAAAATCCATCCCCGCATAATTAGAAATCATTAAAATTCTATCTTTTCCTTCACGATATTTAAATTTATCATAAAGTTTATACCTAAAAAAATCGGACAAATAATGAATATGCACACCCGTAAATGCAGAAAAGAGAGCACCTTGTGTCCAACGTTGAGAATAACCTTCCGTAAAATCCGCAAATTTAATAGCATCACCATCATCAATTGTAAAAATCTGATGATTATCATTCAAGGTCAAATATTGCTTTTCCAAAGATTCGCCAAAAATAATAATTATATTTCTACGTTGATTATTAGACAACTCATCCACATTTACCGGAACAAAATTTCGAGCATAATAATCGGTTTCTCTAAAATCAAAAACAGACAAAACCAATCGTTCACTTCCCCATACCTTAATAACAATAAAGACAATCGGCAAAGACAGCAATAAAGTTACACTACTAGCAACACGTCCGTAACTTCTCCATTGATTTAGGAGATAACAAACAAACAGCACCGTATAAAAAACATATTGCGCATCTGCAGTCAAATCCATACAAAAAGAAACTGCAAACCATAAAAAAACTAAATACCCGCCAAAAAACACCCGATTACACCAAAGCAATTTACCGTTATTTATTTTTTTAATCCCATAAGCGATAGAAGCAGTCAAAATAACCGGCAAAATCAAACAATAACCAACAACTTCAAACAATAAAGAAAGTTCAATTCCATCAGAAAAGCCAGACTGAACAAAGAACAAGAGCTGAGGTAAACTAACAGTTCCCCAAGTATTTGATGTATAGATAGAACAGCAAATAACAAAAATAATAGCCCAAAGCAACACCGCATTAAAAAAAGATAAAGAGAAAAACATCCCATTTTTTACTTTTTTTAAATCAAACATACGACTGATGCTTCCCCGCTTCAAAGACATAACCGTTAAGCTCTCTTACCATATTGTACCAATTTATTACGAACGAATCCCCGCAAAGAAACCTCTGGACGCGCCCCATAATGACCAACGATTTCGGAAGCAGCGATACTACCAATCATAGCGCAAGTTCCCAAGCTACGCCCCTTTGACATTCCGTACAAAAATCCGGCAGCATATAAATCACCCGCCCCGGTTGAATCAACAACTTCATCAACTTTTTCAGCCTCAACAAAAATCTTAATTCGATTTTTAACCACCACCGAACCTCTTGCATCTCTGGTAATAGCTGAAAGTTCGACAACATATTTCAACAAATCCAGTGCTTTCATAAAATCCGTTTCATCAAATAGCGCCAACAACTCTACTTCATTTGCGAAAAGAATATCAACATAATTTTTCACAAAATCAGCAATTTCCTCTCTATGACGATTAACACAAGCCACATCCGAAAGCGTAAAAGCCACCTGACGATTATAATGATGAGCCAAATCCGCCGCTTTTTTAACTGCGTTTTTAGATTGTTCATTATCCCACAAATATCCTTCAAGAAAAACAACATTAGATACTTTAATCAAATTTTCATCAATATCATCTTCGGTTAAACGGCTAGAAGCCCCCAAATAAGTAAACATTGAACGAGTAGCATCAGGAGTAACCAAAACGATACTCCGTCCGGTAGCTGGTCCCTCCCAAAGCGGTTCTGTAAAATAATCAATACCGGCACCTGCAACTTGTCTTTTAAAAACCTGTCCTAATTCATCATCATGAACTTTACCGATAAAAGCACAATCAGACCCCAAAGAAGCCAATCCGGCCACGGTATTAGCGGCCGAACCACCGGAAACCTCTCTCTCTGGAATAATATCATTATAAATTTCCCCTGCTTCACGAGCCCCCAATAAAATCATACTACCTTTATGCAAATTACGTTCTGTTAAAAAACCGTCGCCAACTTTTGCCAAAACATCAACAATAGCATTTCCGACACCTAAAACATCATAAATAATTTCTTCTTTATTCATAAAAAACCTCTAAGACAATTCATTAAAGTTTAAGCACGACACCTAAGACAGCCGAAAGAACAATATAGAATATGGGGCTCTTTTTAAAAAAGTAAACCATTAAGAAAAAAGCTCCCCCAAATAAGGCAGAAATCCGATCTGTTACAGATAATTTCAACAGTTCAACACCAGCCAGTAAAATCAATGCCACGACAGCGGGTCTGATAGCCGCCATAATTTCAATAACCCAAGGACTATCTTTATAACGGCCAAGTAATTTAGAAACCCCAATAACAATAATAACCGAAGGAAGGACCACCCCAAATGTCGCAACAATCCCCCCCCATACACCGGCAGTCTGAAATCCGGCATAAGTAGCCATATTAACTCCCACGGGTCCGGGCGTTGACTGCGACACTGCAATCATATTCGTTAAGTCTTCAGCTGAAAACCAATTATATTTTTTAGTTAAATCAAACAAAAACGGGATAGTAACCATTCCACCGCCGATAGCAAACAACCCTATTTTAAAAAATTCCCAAAACAACAAACCATAAATCATCGTTTATCTATCCTTAAGACGTTTAACAAAACCGGCAAAAGCAGCCAACAATACCACCGTAATTGCAGAAAAATGAATACAAAACAACAAAAACAAGACACAAACAAACAATGCTAACTGAAATTTTGTCGCCACCGCTTTTTTAAAAAGCACAATAACCTCTTTTAAGATAAGAGCAATAACCCCCACACGAATTCCGGCAAATGCATGAGCAACAATTTGATTATCGGCAAGAGTATTCAAAATACCCGCCAACACCATAATAATCAGAAGAGAAGGCAAAATAATCGCCAATGTAGCCACAGCCGCCCCCAAAACTTTCTGAATTTTATATCCTGTAAAAGTCGCGACATTAACAGCAATAACCCCCGGCGTACATTGTCCGATTGAATAATAATCAATAAGTTCATCTTCTGTAATATACTTTCTCTTCTCAATAAGTTCCTGTCGAAACAGCGGCATCATTGCATAACCGCCCCCAAAAGTAAACAGACCTATTTTAAAGAACGAAACAAAAATTTTTCCAAGTTGTGCCATTGATATTCTTCTAACATTGTTTATATACCGAACAGATAATACAAAAAATTCTTAAAATAAAGGTTTTTTTATGATAATAAGTTCAATAAAAGAAAAAGACAACAACGAAACCCGTATATCTTTAACACCTTCAATTGTAAATAAATTAAAAAATGAAGGACATACCGTTATACTAGAGAAGAATTATGGACAAAGAGCCGGATACAAAGATGAAGAATACCTAAAAGTCGGAGCCATTATATCAAGATCGGTTGAAGAAATTTGCACCCAAAGCGACATACTGACACAAATCGCGCCGCCTGATTCACAACTACTAAGTTTACGCAATAAGGAACAACTGATAATAGCAGATTTCAAAAAAGACTTAAGCTATAAACACTTACCCAACATAAAATACTTACATATAGAAAAAATCCCCCGTTCATCTGTTGCACAAAGCATCGACATACAAAGCACCCAAGCCACAATTCGGGGTTATGCCGGAGCTCTTCACTCCCTAACAGCATCTTCGCGCATAGCCCCGCAACTAATGACCGGTGCCGCAACCACAAAAGCCTGCACGGCGCTAGTAATTGGAGCCAGCATAACGGGACTGCAAGCCGCTGCAGTATTTAAGCGACAAGGATGTATAGTAACCATATCAGACATCAATGAACAAGCCGAAGAGTTAGCAAAATCAATAGGTGTCAGTTTCATAAAGACAGAGAAATCGGAAGAAATAAGAAAAACATTAGCCGACAAAAATTTTATACTAACCGCAGCATCATCCCCCACAGGAAACGCCCCTCAAATCATCGGAAAAGAAGATTTAAGGCATATCAATTCAGGCACAATTATTTACGACACAACCGAAAACAACATAGACATTAGCGAAAACAATAAAAAAACAAAGGACTACAAATTTTACCGCAATTCGACAGCAGAACGTCTATTCCCCGCAACAGCCTCAATACTATGGGCAAACAGTATCTACAATTTAATTAAGCTCATCATCACCGAAGAAGATGAATATGACTTAAGCCTCCCTTATATTGCCCCAACAATAACCACCACCTAATAAAAAGCAAGAAACAAACATGGAAATTTACTTAATAGACATATTCATACTATCAGGTTTTATTGGTTATTTTGCCATTTGGAACGTAACCCCCTTGCTTCACTCGCCGCTTATGAGTGTAACCAACGCCATTTCGGGTATTGTAATTTTAGGCGCTTTACAAAGTCTAAATCTATCAAATAACCTTTTTACAACCATTTTGCTGTTAGCATCCATATTTTTCGCCTCTATAAACATATTTGGCGGGTTCCATGTATCCGCAAGAATGTTAAAGATGTTTAAAAACAAGGACAAAACCAATGATTAGCATCACAAACATTTTAATTTACAGTTTATTTATTTTATCAATCAGCAAAATGTCCGCAACACGCACCGCTTACAAAGGCAATATATTAGCGATAATCGGAATGAGCGTAGCTTTAATTTTCGGATTAATAAGTTTAATCCCTGAATACCAAATTTACGCTATAACAACCATAATATTCGGTGGGATGGTAGGAATAATCGGCTCGCAAAAAACCTCCATGTCCCAATTACCGCAAATGGTTGCCTTATTAAACGGTTTTGGCGGTTTAGCTTCCGGATTCATTGGAATAAGCGAAGTCATAAACATCTCCCAACCAAATTTTTTACAAATATTCATCATTTTTGCAGGATGTTTAACTTTCAGCGGATCAATTGCCGGTTTCTTTAAATTATCGGGTTTAATAAAAATAAGTGATACGGAAACTCTACATTCAACCAGCATTATCCTATTAATTTTAAGCATCATTGGTAGTTTTTATGCTTATAACGGAGAAATTGAATATATTATAAGTTTCGCATTTTTATCTTCTTTACTTGGATTCTGTTTTATATTACCGATAGGCGGAGCGGATATGCCGATTATTATTTCCATTTTAAACGGTCTATCGGGATGGTGTACAACTTTAGTTGGTTTTAGCATAGAAAACAGTTTATTAATCATCATAGGCACATTAATCGGTACCAGCGGTAGCATTTTAACTTATATAATGACCAAAGCCATGAATCGCCATTTATTAAAAGTCATTTTTGCGCCCCTAAATCAACACAAAGAGGATACATTGCAACATACAGAGCAAGACATTCATAAAGGCACGCCACAAGACGCGGCATTTTTAATGGAAAATGCGCATAAGGTAATTATCGTTCCCGGATTCGGCATGGCTGCCTCAGGTGCACAACATGAACTCGGCAATATGGCAAAACTACTGATACAAAAATATAAAGTTGACGTAAAATTTGGCATACATCCTGTTGCCGGAAGGATGCCTGGACACATGAACGTATTACTGGCGGAAGCGGATATTCCCCCGGAAATAATCTATGGAATAAACGAAATCAATTCGGAATTCAAAACTGCGGATATTGTTTATATTATCGGCGCAAATGACACCACAAATCCACTGGCAAAAACAAAAAAAGACAGTACCATATATCAAATGCCGATACTGGAAGTAGAACAAGCGAAACGAATTTTATTTGTAAAACGTTCTCTTGCGCCCGGATATGCCGGATTAGACAATCCTTTATTTTATGAAGACAAGACATTAATGCTATTAGGCGATGGCAAAGAAATCACCAAAGAAATTGTAACGAATTTAGAAAACGACAGCAAATAAACTATTTTTTAGCCAAATAGGACATTCCAGCCAAATATGTATTAAACAGGATTCGAACAACATATTTCTTTTCAAGAGCCACAAATTCTTTTTCAGAGGTCAACAACGAACTTAGAGCAAACAGTGTAACAAACAAGACCTGAGAAGAAACCACTCTTTCTTTATACGGAATTGTCAGAAAGAGCTTTTTAAGATTTTTTTCCAAAAGATGCACAATTTTAACAATCCGTCGCAAATAAAACACATCAAATCCGTTCATAGGATTTTGAAAATGAGTATTATAAAGAGCGAACCAAAGATTTTTATTTTCCAAAACAAACTGCACAAATTTATTCAGTAGCTTATTGAGATTAAGATAAACATCGGAGCCCATCTCGGCAGAAATCAAAACCAGATACAATTCATCCAATGTCTGAGCATTCTCTTCCAAAAAGAGATTATCCATACTTTTAAACTGATTATAAATTGTCCCGACCGAATAGCCGGAATAATCTGCAAGTTTTCTAGCCGTTAAGAATTCAACACCTTTATCAACCAAAAGTTCTCTGGCTTTTAAGATTAAATCGGCTCTGATTTCTTCTTTTGTTTTAGTCATATTAGCAATCCGAATGAATTCTGTTTATTTGAAACAAAGATAAAATATTTTATAACACTGTTCAAGTATTTTTTTTTATAAAAAAGTTAACCATTAAGAATTAAGATACACAGCACAAAAAACAACAATATAAGGAAACAAAAATGGCAAAAATAGGATTCTGTGCAATTTCTGGCAGTGGCATGAGCGCATTAGCTCAAATTTCCAAATATCAAGGAAACGACGTATACGGCTCTGACCGTAGCTTCGACCAAGGCAAAGACCAAAAGAACAAACAAGCCTTAGAAGAACTCGGTATAAAAATATATCCGCAAGACGGTACGATGTTAGACAAAGACTTTTCCGTATTATATGCCTCAACTGCAGTAGAAGACACGATTCCCGATATAAAAAGAGCACATGAATTAAATATTCCGATAAAACGGCGCTCAGATTTATTGGCTGACATTTTTGCTTCTTACAAAAAAAGAATAGCCGTCGGCGGGACAAGCGGAAAATCAACTGTAACTGCGATGATAGGCTACATATTAGATAAAGTCGGCTTAAAACCGCTTGTTATAAACGGAGCTCTGTTGAAAAATTATGAAAATCAAAAAGGAATTCCGAATGTTATCTTAAACCACGGTGATTACTGTGTTATAGAAGCAGACGAAAGCGATGGCTCCATAGAAAAATATACCCCGAGTATATCTGTTATCAATAACATAACTCTAGATCACAAATCCATTGAAGAATTACAAACCATTTTCAAAAATTTTGCCTCCAAAGCCGAACTCGGCACCATAATAAATAAAGATTGCCACAACAGCAAAATCTTAGAAAAAGCCGATTCTAACGTTTTAACTTTTAGCATCAAAGATTCGACTGCCGATTTCTACGCATCAAACATAACCCCGATAGCAGACGGGACAACTTACACTTATCAAAACCAAACCTATAAAATAAATCTAATCGGAGCTTTCAACGTGGCTAATGCGATGTGTGCCGCTGCATGTTGTTCTTTACTTGGCATCAATGGAAAAACTTCTTGTGAAATTTTACAAACATTTTTAGGAACCAAACGCCGTCTGGAAGTTCTCGGACAAGTCCGTCAAATAACTGTGATAGATGATTTTGCGCACAATCCGGACAAAGTAAATGCGTCAATGTCCGCTTTAAAAAGTTACCCAGGACGTTTAATTATCATGTTCCAGCCCCACGGTTTCTCCCCAATGCGTCTAATGGGAAAAGAGATTATGGACAATTTTGCCAAACACATGGATAAAGAAGACATACTGCTGATACCGGAAATTTTCTTTGCCGGAGGAACCGTAAAGAAAGACATTTCCTCCAAAGATTTGGTCGAACACGCCAAATCACAAAGTTTAAACGCCCTATATTTTGCAACCCGAGATGAACTAAAAGAACACATTCTGAAAATAGCCCAACCTAATGACAGAATAGTTCTAATGGGAGCAAGGGATAATTCTATTACCACCATGGGTTATGAACTCTTGGAGAGATTATAATGAGCATACTGCAAGAAGGAGATTTTGTTGGATTTGCCGCCACCTCATCAGGATTAGAAGGGCGCGATCCAACACCTGCAATCAATTACTTTGAAAAAGTATTGAATTTAAGAGTAAAATTGGCTCCCAATCTAAACAAAGCCTATCGCTATATGGCCGGCACGGATGAAGAACGGGCACAAGCACTTACAAGGATGTACGAAGATAAAGAAATCAAAGCAATTTTCACCATTCGCGGCGCCGGAGGCTCTTTTCGAATGCTTTCATTACTGAACTACAACATTATCAAGAAAAATTCCAAACCTCTTTTTGGTTTAAGTGATGTCAGCAGTGTCCAAAATGCTATACTGTCAAAAACAAATAACTCGTGCTATACTGGTTTTCTTCCATTATATAACATCAATCAAGGTGGCATAAATGAAGAAATGGCAGAGCATCTGAAAAAGACATTATTTTCGAACACACATTATTTACAGTCAGGAATATCTGTTATAGAAGGAGAAGCCGAAGGAAAAATAATCGGAGGCTGTTTAAGTTCATTTTTATATTTAGCCGGAACAAAATATCTCCCTGATTTTAAAGACAAAATACTTTTACTGGAAGACAAAGGCGAAAAAACATTCAATGTAGATTTAAAATTCAGCCAAATAAAACAATTAAAGAACTTTAATAAACTCAAAGGAATCATTCTGGGACAATTTACAAACTGCCCAATTATCGATGACTTTGACGGCACCATAGATGACTGTATAGATGATTTTGTAAAGGAGCTTAAAATTCCCGTCATAAAAAACTTCAACTACGGACACATTCAAAACAGCCATATTATACCTTTAGGAATAAACGCTAAAATGGCAGCCACGGAAAAAGGTTGTTTCCTCACATGGTAAAATAAGCCAAACATTCCGCAATATAATGCGAGCTTAATTTATAAACTGCAAAAAAATATCTTTGCACATTAAGCCATCCCCCATTATTAAAAGCAAGAACAACCGAGCACATAAACAAATTAGCCCCAGGCAAAAACAGCCAACAAAAGGGAAAACCGACTTCATGAAAATCCGGTTGTTCGCCATGTATTTGAACCAAAATACTCTCAACATGATATGCAAAGAAATAGCCCAAAACACCATTGACCATCAAACCATCAGGAATTTTCTCAGAAAAAAACGTAATTCCCAACATCATAAAGAATAAAAACAACGGAAAGAAATAAGGCGAAATAGTAATCAACCAATTTCCTTTACCTTTAAATCCCATCGCACCACCGGATTCATCCATATTCAGATGAATATGTACCACTTTATGAAAAGTCAACAAAGCAAAAAAGATATGTGTCAACTCATGAGCCAAAATTTGCATAGAAACATTAGAACGAGCGGAAGCAACAACTTTAAGAGCCAGATATAAAAAAGCCCCCCCTAAAAAAGCAAAAAAGCGTAAATTTCCAAACTGTAAATAATCCAAAGCCCGCACCAAAGCCGGCAAAGAAGCGAACATAAAAAGAGCCACTGGCCATTTTAACAATCCCAAAATAAAATCAAGCCATTTTGCCATAATTTCACCACTCATTTAAATCTGTCATAAACTAAAGATTTATACATATTTTTACAAGTTAAATTTAAGTCCTCTGGAAATCCTTTCAAAAGATATTATATCAAGACAAAAATAAAAAGAAAAGCTCTCATTTATATTAACTTAAACGAAAGGAAAAATTATGGCTGAAACCAAAGAAAAGATAGAAGTAAAAGAATATTCCAACCACTGTTGTTGTGAATGTTGTCCTTGCAAAAAAATATTCATGCATATTGTAATGCTGCTATTGGCATTCATCGCAGGAATAATGGTCGGAAACTGTCGTCCGTGCTATTATCCAAACAATACATACTATGCAATGCCCTCACCCAAGCATCTTAATAAGATAAAGAAACACAAATTACACCGCGGGATGCATCAAGTAGAAGCAAGCCCAACATCTACATCCGCCGCAACATCCACTCAGTCCATGCAACAAGCCCCCTCCGTAGATTTCTATCCAGATTCTCAAATAGGGGGATTTCTCATTGAAGTTGACCAAGGTTATTAACCACAAAAGGCAGGAAAACCTGCCTTTTAACTTGCTAAAACTAAAAAACGATGCTATACGTCACATGCAAAAAAATTATTATTCACCTATAAAAAAATCAATTATTATGAAAAGAGCAATTTTTAGCGGGTCCTTTGATCCTTTCACACTGGGACACCTAAGTATCGTAGAAAAGGCTTTACAGAGCTTTGACGAGCTAATCATCAATGTTGGAAACAATCCTGAAAAGAAGACTCTCTTTGATACAAACACACGCTTAGAGATGATTCGCCAAACACTCCGCGAATACGGTATAGAGCAACGCATTAAACTTATAGCGGACAACTGCCTCACTGCAGATTTAGCCCTAAAGGAAAACGTAAACACCCTAATTCGAGGAATACGTTTAGGAACCAACGATCCGGAAGCCGAACAAAATCTGGCCACCTTTAATCAATACTTAGGCACGATTCGTGGGATTAACTTACAAACACATTTTTTTAAGGAAGAAGATTCGTTTTTACGAACCATCTCTTCAACAGGCGTAAAAAATCTATGTAAGTTACAGCAATACATTGCCGTAGCCAAATGTGTCTCTCCTTATGTACACAAAAAATTGATGGTAAAATACCTAGAGTCGCAATTTACACGTCTAGCAAAATATCAGCATCTAATGAACATAACGCTGACATACAAAAAACTTGCAAAAAATTACAATGCAAGAGCCTACCACAATCTTTCCCATATTAGCTATATGCTAAACATGTTGCAAATATATATGAATTGCACGGAAGCAAGTTGGGATACCAATAAATATTCCGCCTTAATTCTAGCCATTTTTGCGCACGACTATATATGCAATCCGTTAGCAGAGAACAACAAGGAACAATCCGTAAAAACAATCTTGCAAGAAGGACAATACGATTTTGCGGTTCCACTGAACATAGCCCAAAATTTAGTTTTGGCCACCAAACACGATTGCCCTGCAAGAAATGAAGAAGAAGCATTAATCGCCGACTTAGATTTAAGTATTTTAGGAACATATGAAGAAGACACCTGGCAACAATACAACCAAAATATCCGCAAGGAATATGGTTCTATTTCCGAAAAAGACTATCTAAAAGAAAGAATAAAAACTTTAGAAAGTTTCATAACGCGTCCTCAAATATTTCAAACCGACTTTTTCCATAACATGTTTGAACAACAAGCACGAAAAAATCTCGGTCAAGAAATTACCCTCCTAAAATCTTCTCTCTAAGCCATAAAAAAATAAAGTTACCAATTATGGTAACTTTATTTTTTTGCCTAAGAAAACAAAATACGCAAAAAAACATTGACAAAAACAAAGTTTTTTGCCATAGTAGTACGGAAAGTTAAATACACCTAAAGAAAAGATGAAAAGTTTAAGAAACATATCTCTGCGTCTGCGCAGATTAACATTGCGACGATGGCTTATCAACGCCAAGATAAGTTAGTCGCAAGATTTGAGTTCACTCAAATCTTTTTTTAACGCAGAATTTACCAATAAACGCAGAGGATACAATGAATAAAAAACATTTAATCGTAAAAAAACTTGATATAAATAATTTACCGGATGTAATGAAGTTACAAGAAAAAATCATACAAGGACTACATCCCGATGAGCAACATTTCATTTTACATAGAACCGAAGCAGATTACACAAAATCGCTTAATAGCAAAAGCTCAAATATGTTAGGCGTATTTGACGAAAACACTCTAATCGCTCAAACAGTATATTGCATGCCGCAAAATGATGAAATAAGAGATATGCCGGAGTTCAAACCGGAAATTGAAAATAAAGATTTAGTATTATATGAAGCAATTTTAGTTGATCCAGCATACAGAGGTTCCAGTTTAATGAAAAAGATGTTGGAATACATTGAAAATCACGCCATTGACAATGGCAGAACCCACTCAATTATTCAAATTGCCGTAGACAATCCGGCAAGCTGGATAAACGCGCTACATCATGGTATGTCAATCACCAAAGTAGATACGGACCCAAACGATGGCGTCAAGGTTATTTATTTGGAAAAGAAAATCAATCACAAAACGGAAACTAAAAAACCACTTCCGCAAACTTTTCAGAATTACAGTATGTATCTTGGTGATAACATTCATACCAAAATACCAACTTTATTTAACAAAATGCAATATTTAATCCAAAAAGGCTACCACGGAGTGAGTTTGGATAAAGAAACAAAAAGTTTAATATGGGAAAAGAAATCAAACACAAGAACCAACGTACTTGATTTCAATTTATTCTGGAACAGCAAGAAAGTCAGCTCTTTATAATAAAGAGCTATTTTTTTGCCCGCCCCAAATAATACCATTCCGTATTCACCGGCGCTTGCAGATTCGGCAACAAGATAAATCCATCATATGGCGCATACAGACTTTCTCCATCATTATAACGAGCAATTTCTTCACCCTGCGATACAAAATCAAGATGTTTATAATTCTGACAAAGTTCTCCCTCTTTTGATTTAAGAATATAGCTATCCATTTGTATATATTTTTTTAAGCGAACAGAAGGCTTTGGTAAATCAACCATTTCAAAAGTAGCCAAAGTATTAATAACTGCCTGATAAGCCAACCGAACAGCTTCCGGAGCTTTATGATAACCACATTCAAGCGTCGTTGCCGTATGACCATACATATGTGCACAATGCTCCGTAGAAAAATCTTGAATAGCATCTTGCTTACTATAAATATCGGGCCATCCCTCCAAAACAAAATCAACCGGCAGAGCATCTATCAATTTTTGATTATACGCATCCGGATAATCACAAAAAGCAAAAGGCACATCACCGACGCAATGAGTAGAATGTAGATCTAAAGTAACACGATGACTTCGAATAAGCGGACAAATTTCATTAGCCAATTTTTGCTCATATGATTGCGGATTGTCGTGCATAACCATAACACGGTTCAAGTTTTCGTCAATAGAGCGGACATCTTTTTGATATGCATCGGGATTACAAATCGGAACCAGCGTCAACTTTCCCTTCATCAATTTAATCATACCGCGATTTAATTCCTCAATTAATTTATAACAAGCATTTGTGCCGGCGGTTTCATTTCCATGTACAGCTGCTAAAACTAACAAATCAAGTCCGTCTTGACCGGAATCAAATTCATATTTTGTAATCATGCAATTTTCTCCTCACCTAAAACTTCTATAAATTTTTTATATCTTTCCGCAAATTTATTTTCGTATTTTCCTGCAATTTCAACCAAAGATTTTTGCTCTTTAAAACGATTAATCAACACATCATCCGTTTTAACCGAAAGAATTTCAGAAGTTTCATCATAATCAAGATACAAGCGAATAAGCTGAGCGTGAAGATAATAGCTCATAATTTCGTCATAATAAACCTTCGGCAATTTAAAGCGGACGACAAGTTGAGTTGTTTCATTATTCAAGCACCGCGCCACGGTAGACTGACGAATAAACTCCATAATTAAAATCGGAGAAAAGGGAACTTCCGCATCTTCAGTATCAGCCATAGTATCATCCTAAAAAAACATTATACCCAATAAGCGCATAATAATACACCCGCACCGGTTTACAAGCAAAAAAAGATAGCATTTTACATCTTTTGAGATACAATATCATCAACAAGGAGGAAAACATGACATTAGAATTAAAAGAAAATCCGACTTTGCAAGATTTTCAAAACTACGTTCTACAAATGAAACAAGAGCGAGGTTTCAATACCACAGATAAATTTTATGAATGTTGCCTATTAGCCGAAGAATGTGGTGAATTAATTTCAGCCATCCGCAAAAATAGCAAAAAGGGCTCTATCGGAAGTGGTTCGACCGCCGGCAACATTGCCGAGGAACTGGCAGACGTTTTTATCTACATATGCTCTTTAGCCAATATGCACAATATAGACCTAGAACAAGCCTTTAGAGATAAAGAAGAAAAAAACAAGCTCCGCACATGGAAAAGGCTATAAAATCCTTTTACCAAGAATTAGACATTGGATGCAATTTTCCATGTTGTTCAGCCGTAACCCATACAAGATTCGTAACACTATTGTTATACGAATTATTGTCAATATGGTGTACACCCCACGCCCCTAAAGGTTTTTTAAGGAAATTTTCAGCAACTAACCGATGAATATCCCACTTACTATTTTGTGTCTCAGCAAGAACATTTAAACAAACATAACACCTCGTTTTCCTATTTTCGGGAATAATAACCCTATCCTTCAGTTTTTGCTTATTTTTATCAACTAGAAGTATTCCATCATTATTTTTGAAAACTTCCTTTTCCTCTTCTTTAGAAAAAACAGCCACATATCCCAAATTACTAACATAAATATAAGCAATTTTGTCACTCATACTATCATAAACACCAACACGTTCCCAAATCTTTTTAGAATACTTACTCTGAAAATGCCCTGCTAATTTCCAAACTTCTCGAATTTGCATCCGCCCCATATATCCCATCTGCTGGATTTCACCGCCTTCTTGAACAGCATTTCCCCATTCTCTACAAGAAACATTTATTTCTTTGGTTCCATTATACAAAGTCAAAGGAGGTATAAATTCTTGCTTAATCACTGTATCCATATTCTCCTCCTCCACAAAATTAAAGAATTTACTTATTAAACAGACTATCTTTAAAATAATTAATTCCCATTGCGGTTTTAACTTCACTTAAAGTCTGCGCAGCAACTTCTCTAGCTATAATACTCCCCTGATGTAGCATATCAAAAATCTGTGGCAAATCCTGAGCCAAAAGTTCTCTTTTCTCGCGAATAGGCTTCAATTCCGTCTGCAAAATTTCATTTAAGAATTTCTTGACGACACCATCACCCAAACCACCACGACGATAATGTTCTTTCATCTCATCTAAATTCTGATAAGCAGGTAAAAATTCTTTAAAATACTCATCTTTACAAAAAGCATCCAAATAAATAAAGACCGGATTATTTTCAGTATGTCCCGGATCTTCCACTCGAAGATGCGTTGGATCGGTAAACATACTCTGAACTTTTTTCTTAATATCATTAGAAGAATCAGAAAGATAGATACAATTACCGATAGACTTGCTCATTTTAGCCGCACCATCTGTCCCCGGCAAACGTGAACATACGGAATTTTTTGGCAACACGGCAGTCGGTTCAATCAAAACAGGCTTATATTGAGAATTAAAAGAGCGCACAATTTCGCGAGTTTGCTCAATCATCGGCAGTTGGTCTTCACCCACTGGAACAATATTCGCCTTAAAAGCTGTAATATCAGCAGCCTGACTAATCGGATAAGTAAAGAAGCCAACCGGAATACTCTGTTTAAAGCCCCGCAATTGGATTTCATTTTTAACAGTCGGATTTCTCTGCAATCTGGAAACCGTAACCAAATTCATATAATAGAAAGACAATTCACAAAGTTCAGGAATTTGCGATTGGATAAATATTGTAGACTTCTGCGGATCCAAACCACAAGACAAATAATCTAAAGCGACTTCAGAAATATTATTTCTGACTTTATTAATATTATCGGCATTATCGGTAAGAGCCTGTGCATCGGCAATCATAATATAGATACTATGATATTTACCACTATTTTGCAGTTCAACACGACGTTTCAAAGATCCCACATAATGCCCTAAGTGTAATTTACCGGTTGGGCGATCCCCTGTTAAAATAACATCCATTTCAAAATCCTTTCATTTTGGCACAACGCTAACACAGAGAAGTAGCGTTGTCAACACCGATAAACCTGTACATAACCTTGATTTTTAACAAAATGCACCATTAATTTAAATTTAATACACACACATTTTCCACTCGATATAATGTAAATAAACTCATTAAGCTATTTCATAGATGAGTTATAAACATCGGCATCTTCAATTGCATGAACCATATTAACGACACACTCATTATAAGGAACAGAAATATTATGTTTACGAGCTAATTTAACCACCGCACCGTTAATCCAATCAATTTCCGTTTTAACACCTCTCTTGCGGTCTTGAGACATTGAAGAATAGCCATTCAAATGCGTTTCAGACACATAATTCACAAAATCCACCACTTCATCAACGTCAAAATTCTGCCCTTCCGCACGAGCGACATCTACAGCTTCAGATAAAATCTTCCGAGCAAACACCCTCGCATATTGATTTTGAGAAACAAAACCGAGCGGTGTTAAAGTAATATAAGTAAACGAGTTAAGCGTTAAATTTACAAACAATTTCCGCCACAATAAATATCCGATATTCTCAGAAACAGCCACCTCAAAACCGGATTGTTCAAAAAGCCCTTTAATTTTTTGAAGATTATCAGAAGAAACCTTCGCACCGCCGATTGTAGTAATACCACTTCCACTATGAAAAATATTTCCTTCGCTCAATCGTACGGAATTATGATTCGTCGTGCCCAAAATAAGTTGCTTTTCATCAACATATTTAGAAATCGTTTCAAAATTACCCAAACCATTTTGCAAGGTTAAAACTAAAGTATCTTTTCCAATAAGTTTTAAATTTTGTTGCAAAGCATTTTCTGTTTGCAAAGTTTTGACCAATATAACAACCACGTCAACCGATTGTTCATAAGTACCGCTAACGCAAGCCGTTACATGCTCATAAAAGTGCTCGACAAGCCCTTCATCTTTTTTAACGCTTAAACCTTTTTCATTGATAATATCTGCCTCTTTTGGGGTATGGGTTAATAAAATAACGTCATTTTTTTTACTGAATTTTGCTCCAAACAAACATCCCAATGCACCGGAACCTATAACTGCAACTTTCATTTTAACACCCCTGCATTAACCTTTTATACGAAAGTATGGTAATTAAAAATAACCTCACGTCAAGCATTTTCATAAGAAATATAAACTATTTTCGGACAAACAATACTCCTTTTATTTATTGATTTTGCAAAAAAAATATCGTATAAAAGAAATTCTAAAATTAACAATTATGTCCAACAATTAAATTTAACTATTATGGAACAGTGGCAAAATATAATTTGCATCTATTTCGGCATAGAAATACTTCTATGCATTTACACACTTTTTAAGTATAACAAATTGCAGAAATTATGTAAAAAAAACAACGATTACGCTCCTTTAAAAAAGGATCTTTTCCGTTTTTTTGTAATATTTTTCTTAATTTTAGCAGCTTTGGTTACACATCTTGGTTATTTAATGGGTTCAATATCTTTTGTTTGGCCGCCACTTGTCGTTATTGGATTAATACTGACAATAATAATCAGTGCCCTAATATCAAATAAGCGCCACTCAAAATAAATCCGCCCAATCAAAGAAACCTATTAAGAAGGGAGCCACAAACTCCCTTTTTTTACCACCATTTAAAACAAATCCGGTTCCACACAAATAAATTGCATCCAACCAGAAACTTTTACTTTTTATAAAAGAATACGCGCATATAAAGAAAAAAGCAAATTTTAACAAGGAGAAACACCCATGTTAAAAGCCATTATGATTTTACCATTCAACGTCTTAGTAAGCATTCCCGTACTCATTTTATACTTCAACGATTTTAAGATGATTGAAACTCAAAACTTCTATGCACTATTACTAACATTTATATTACTCACAAGCGGCTTAACTTTAATAATTTGGACAATAAAACTTTTTGCCCAAACAGGCAAAGGTTCACTAGCTCCTTGGAATCCAATAAATAAGTTAATCACAACCGGCCCATACGCTTACGTCAGAAACCCGATGTTGCTGGGCGTTTTTCTATGTTTAGGCGCAGAGAGCATACTATTTCAAAGCTGGCCTTTATTCTATTATTTATTGATTTTCATTGGAATAAATATGCTTTATTTTCCTTTATCGGAAGAAAAAGGACTATATAAAAAATATGGCGAGGAATATTTAGAATACAAAAGAAATGTTCCGCGATTCATTCCCCGATTACACCCCTACAAAAGTACCGCCCCAAAAAACAAAAGCTCTATTAAATCACCTCAAAATTAACAAAATAAACCCCTTTCCTAGATTTTGTATTTACTTTTTCCGTTAAACACACTAAACTTTAAGAACAATAAAAGGAGAAAGATGTGACACAAGAAATAGAATTAAGAATTCAAACCCCTAAAGAAAACTTATTCTTAGATTGGTTAGAAAAAAATGCCTCTTACAAATCTGATACGACTCAAATAGATTACTACCTTGATAGAACAGAAAATCCATACTTTTACTTTGATGAATACAACAAACTGCAATCCGATTATTGGTTAAGAATTAGATCAAATAACCATCGTTTTATATTGTGTTTGAAAAAAGTTCACCGCGATGAAAATGGAAATTATTTATACTCGGATGAATATGAAACTGAAATTTCGAATTTAGAAAATACGCTTAAGATTTATGAAAACCTAGGTTATTATAAGGCAATTACCGTAAATAAGCATCGCAAAGAATGGGAATATAAAGACTTTGTCATAAGCTATGACTGCATAAAAAATCTTGGTAATTTTTTTGAAATTGAATTAAAACAAGGCAATATAGCTTATGAAAAAGGCAAAAATAAAATCGAAAAATTTCTTCACTCCATTTTAAACACAGAATATACTCTTTCCCAAGAGGGATATCCTTCTTTAATCTACAACCTAAATAATTTAAGTAAAAAACAAATTCAAACAAAATAAAAAAGTATTTTTGTAAAACAAACACTATAATAAACCTAAATACTGATTTTTTTAATAAAGTAACCACTAATTATATGAAAAATTAGAATATAGGTTATGCTTGCGACTAACGATTAAAAATTAATTTCACTCTCTATCAAATGTATCAGAAACATAAACGTTCAAATTTTCTTTTATTTCCATTTTGGAATTATAAGAAACTCCGGTCTGTGCCTGCAAATCCTTTGATTTACATATTATGTTTGCTTTATTTTTCTCACTTTGTTTATCAGTAAGTTTAGATTTTACTCGTTCAATCTGAATTGCATTCTGTATTTGCTGCTGTAATTCTTTATCTTTATTCAAACAATACATTTTATCGGAATATTCCAATTGAGTTGTTTCCATCGCTTGATAGCGGCTCATTCCCTCATTAATATGCTGTTGCCATACCCGTTTTAGGACATTTCTATCTTCTGCATTTGGAATATAATAAATTGGAACATTTGCTTGATATATATCTTGTAAACCGAAAGGACCCGATACATTTATTATTTTCGCAGTCTTATCAGAAGCATATTCGTGAGTGAACTCGCCTGATAGAGAAACAAGAGGACAAAAAACACTTTTATCGACTTCATAACGATAAGATTTGTTTTTTTCTACATCTACACCATATTTTTTTAAATCAATACCACTCAAAACTAAACAAGGCTCGTCCATAAATACAGAAATTCCCTTATACTCATTAGGATTATTAGAGGCTGGTTTACCTATATATGGAGATATCTCTTCTTTTGTTGCAAAACACAACGATTTTCCGGTTTCTTCATTTAGTGTACATGAATATTGAAATCTTGGTTCCAATTCAGATAATTGAGAATTTTGAGAAAAATGATATAAATGTTCTGTCAATTTCATTATCTTATTTTGCGTAACTTTTCTTAATTCTTCCAAATTAGCTATATATCTATCAACATATCCAGCCCCCACAATTTCAGCTAATCTGTCTTTAATTTCATTAGGATTTCCAACATTGTTTGCAACCATGGCATATAATTGTTGTCCTACGTTTTGTCCTTCAAAAGAGCCTTTTTCCGCTAATTGAGCAAAAAAACTATTCTTATCCTCCTCACCCATTGAACTAAGTTTTTCTTTTAATGCAAAAACAAATTCATCATAATTTTCTGCTTTTATTACCATATCATACTCATAAAATTACTTTTTTTCCCTATACACTCGCTATATGATACAATATTTTACCTGAATAGTAAATAAAAAACGAAACACAAACTAACACATTGAAAAATATTACATTTAAAATTGCAAACAAATTGAAAAAATGATGATTTTTGAAAATGAAACATCCGAACTCAAGATAAGCCTTGGAAATAAAAGAAAAAGCAGCCGTTTTCATGATGGCTGTTTGAATTGGTAATGCTTAACTCTAGGTTTACGAGTTATTTTATTTACTTTTCAAAAATAGTACTTATAATGCAAGTAGATAAATATAATTATAATACCTAAATTTTTATGCATATGAAAAAAGTAAAAAAATTATTGTTAGTTTTGATGTCCTCTCTATTTGTACTTATGGTGTCGTTTGCATTGTCAATAACACATGAGCTAAATTGGCAGGGTATCATTTTCTTTGTATGTATAAGTACCATCTTTGGAATTCTGTTAGCAGTTAGAAAACCGCAAAAATTAATGAATGCCAACCTAGGCTGGATTTTTTCTGGAATACTCTTTGCTCTGGTAGCAACAGAGAAACTACTTGGTGTTTATACAAAATTATTTGAAACAGTGGCTTTGGCAATATTTGCCTTTACCATATTTTTTATTTGTATACCCAATATTACAAAATCACAAAAACAGAAGCCTTAAAACAGCTTCTGTTTTTTATAGAATATAAACAACTAATGTAAATCAACGATAAATAAAAGAAATGACAGCCATTACATGACTGTCATTTGAATTGTAAAACAACAAATACCTCCTAAAAAGACTTCTATGCTTTTTTCAGACGATAAATTATAAAAACCGATATTGGAGAAAGCAGTAACAAGGCAAAGAATTCATAGTCTGAAAGCTCAAATAAACCACAAACACCTAAAACGATAAGGACTGGAGCTGCACCAAAAATAAATTTTAAGACATGCCAACCATTGGTCTCTGTATCCTGATCACAATCAGTCCAACGATAGACTTTAGGATAGAGATAAAAACCATACCCCAACATCAATATTCCTACAACAAGCAAGGAAATTTCTAGTATAACCATTTTGTC
The DNA here is from genome assembly GCA_949282205.1 of uncultured Alphaproteobacteria bacterium. GTDB lineage: Bacteria > Pseudomonadota > Alphaproteobacteria > RF32 > CAG-239 > CAG-267. Next base: position 40,651 of record CASDOS010000021.1, read on the forward strand.
CATAATAAATAATATTTTAATTGTTAAACATAATTACTTTATTTTGACTTAAATTATATATTGTCATTAAAAATGTAAAGAAAAAACAAGATTAAAAAACTTCAGATAAATTAAAAAAATGACCATTAAAGAAAATGGAACGACCGAACTCAAGATAAGCCTTGGAAATAAAAGAACCTTTTCTTAGCTTCGCTAGGCTTTAGCCACAGCAAAAGTTAGTTGGTCGCGCAAGTAGGAAACTTGTTTCCGTAGCAACACAAACAGCAGCCATTTTACCGACTGCCGTTTGTATTGGTGATGCTTAACCCATGGTTTACGAATAGGAATTTATTTACTTTTCAAAAAAAAATATCTACAATACCGTCAGATATCAAAATTATTGTATAATTTAAATTTTTATGCGTATGAAAAAAATATTTTGATTTTGGATTCTATTATTGGAATTATCATATTTATTTGCCTTTTCGTATTTTAACCTAATAAATACAAATTAAGCAGTAAATAAGTTAAAACAGCTATGTGATTTTCAAAGTGTTTATAAACTAAAATATAATTATTATGAAACCCAAAAAAACAAATTATTTAAATTTACACGCCTTACTTGAGGCCGAAAAGCATGGATACTTCGATGAAGAATTAGAACTGCAACGTTCCCAAGTATCTCCCTCCGGACTCAAAACAGAAGATTATGTCAAAGAATTTGCTAAGCTAAAAGCAGAATGGGATTTACAAAGAGAAAAGAATCTGTCGATTTCGGTCTCTGATGTCGTCAGAAAACATTTTCATGGTGATTAAACAATATAAAAGCCTTACCGCATTTTCGCAGTAAGGCTTTTATATAATCTATACTAAAAGTCAATCCAAAACTAACGAGATGATAATTTAACTAACACATTGAAAAACAAATAAACAAGATTAAAAAAGTTCGGACAATTTGAAAAAATGACTATTAAAGAAAATGAAACATCCGAACTTGATGAAAGCCTTGGAAATAAAAAAAGCAGCCATTTTCATGACTGCCGTTTGATTTGTTAATTAACTCACGCTTTACGAATTATCTAACTGTTTCTAACCATCTCTCAACATAAAGATAACGTTCAGATAGCAGATTAGGAAATTTTTCTTTCACATAATCTCTATACAACCCCAAAAGAGCAAATAAAATCAACTTACATCCTCTTGGACAACACACATCATTATAAAATTTATCAAAAAAAACGATAATATTTATTTGTATGTATGCTTTTTCCAAGTTAGATAATTTATCATTTTCTATTTCTGTCAAATAAGCTGATAAAATCAAAGAAAAACATTTATCTTGCTTTATAACATTCACAATATAATCTAAATCGTTTCCATCAAGCTTAATATGAAAACTCTTTGCAAATGGATAAAAAGGAATACCCATAGTACGCATAACGTCTTTATCATTTAAATTTAGTTCCATATATAATAATTCAAAATTTACACAATTATTTGATTTCGTATATAGTATAAAATGCTTACCCACCAAAGTAAAGAATTTTTAAGCTGAAAAAAAATAAAAAATGAAACATCCGAACTTGTTGAAAGCCCTAGAAAAAAAAGAACCTTCTCTTAACTTTGCTAGGCATTAGCCGCAGCAAAGGTTAGTTGGTCGCGCAAGTAGGAAACCTGTTTCCGTAGCGACGCAAAAAGCAGCCATTTTCATGACTGCTTTTGAATTGGTGATCCCAACGGGATTCGAACCCGTGTTGCAGCCTTGAGAGGGCCGCGTCCTAGGCCTCTAGACGATGGGACCATTAAAAACAGTTCTTTGATAATACAAATAAATTCATATTGCAAGCATTTTCTGCCTTATCAAAAAAATATCTATAACCGGTGAATTATTTATAATCCTTTCCTGGCATTAACATAAAATCAGAAGGAAGTTCTTTATAAAGAGAATAAATATCCCGTCCCAACCGCTTATCAAAATAATCTTTGAGTTGATATGCTCCTTTTATCATATAATCAGGCACCGGCATTTTATACCTTTGAGCAAACTCTTCTCCGCGTTGCTCTAACGTAACATAACCACTACAATTCGCCAAACTATCACACATTTGTATTATTTTATCATATTCGTTAGCTGAATGTTGCTCTAAAAAATCTTTAACAAACTCATAGTCTTCTTTTTTACCAAAAAACATCCTCTCTACTTTGTCATATGATGGAATATGATTAAAATGAAACGTATGCGTTAAAGAAATTCTTGCAATTTCATCATCTTTATCTTTAAAGAACTCATATCCGACAAGACCATGAAATCTCTGTTCCAATCGTTCATGAATTTTCCCTGCATCATGCATAACACCTAAAATCCACACTTTTTCGGAATCAACATTTTCCAGAACATTGGCAATTTTCTCTGCCAAATATCCCACACCATAAACATGATTATGGTATTTATACCATGTACCAGCCTCTCTTCCATGTGCCAGATCAAACTGCAACAAACCGCTAATATATTCATAAACATCAGACCTAGAAAACATACGACACACTCCCAAAGAAAAAGGAGCAATACAAAAGTATCACTCCTTTAATGACATTAGTTAGCCTTCTTCCGATACTCCACAACAGATTGAATCATGATGTAAAGTAAAGGAATAACCACCAAACCAAAGATTGTACCAACCAACATTCCTGAGAATACCGGTACGCCAACGGCTACACGCGAACCGGAGCAAGCACCGGTCGCCCAAACCATCGGAGCCACACCAAGAATAAAGGTCAAAGCTGTCATCAACACGGCACGAAATCTTTCTTTAGTACCGACAACTGCCGCATCAATAATAGAAGCGCCTCTTTCATGTTCTTCTTTTGCGAACTCAACAATCAAAATCGCATTCTTTGCAGCCAAACCAACCAAAAGCACCAAACCTAACTGAGCATAAATACTTAAGGATAATCCGGTTACAAACATCCCGACAAAAGCGCCCAACATAGCGGTCATAACCGAAAGAATAACCGACAAAGGAATAGTCCAACTTTCATATTGAGCAACCAAGAAAAGATAAGCAAACAAGATAGCCAACGCAACCAAATAACCGATTTGACCTTGGTTACGTCTTTCCTGCAAGCTCATTCCGGACCATTCGTATGCATACTTATTAGAAAGAACTTCATCTGCTAATTTTTCAACTGCCTGCATAGCCGCCCCGGAGCTGGAATTTTCAGAAGCCATAATATTAATTGTAGCAGCGGCATATTGGTTATATCTATCAACAGAACGTGGTAAAGTTACACGACGAATATCAATTAAACTACCCAACGGCACCATCTGACCGGAATTACTCTGAACATATAAGTTTTTAATACTGTCAAGATTCTTACGATATTTCCAGTCAGCCATAACCATAACTTTATTAGCCTGCGTACCGATATTAATATCATTAACATACAAGGACCCCAAGTATGTTTGCAAAGTCGTATAGATATTCCCGATAGAAACATCCATAAGCTCAGCTTTTTCGCGATTAATATCCAAATATGCGTGTGGCGTTTGAGAAGTAAATGTAGAATAAGCCATAGCAACTTCAGGAAGTTGGTTCAGCTTAATCAAGAAGTTATTTAAAGTTTTCTCAAGTTGGTTCATATCTGAATTTTCGATAGACTGCAATCTCAAATCCATACTGTTACTACTACCCAAACCAGGAATAGCCGGCATTTCGAATAACATAATATTAGCTTCTGTAATTCCTTGTAATTCCTGAGTTAAGCGCATTCTGATATTTGAAGATTTATCTATAATATCCTCACGCTCGGACCAAGGTTTCAAAGCAATAACATTAAATCCGACATTTTCACCTTGCCCAGCCATAATACTAAAACCACGCAAATTCATCACCGATTTAATTTTATCTTCAGTTTTCATAACATCTCTTGTTTTATCAATAACATCAAGAGTACGACGACCGGAAGCCCCTTCTGGAAGTTGAATATTAGCCATAATCATACCTTGGTCTTCATCTGGCAAGAAAGAAGACTTAATATTCAACACGGAAAAAGCATTCAAAGCAGCCAGCATCAACACCATCAAAACGATAATAGCCATTTTACGTCCCAACCAAGCGACCGTCTGAATATATTTATTTTTGGTTGCATTAATAATTTGCTCAAATCTAAACAAAAATCCGGAAGTTCTTGGTTTAATTGGTTTCAACAAAGTAGCGCTCAATGCCGGACTAAGCGTCAACGCATTAACGCCGGAGAAAAGTACCGCAAACGAAATCGCAATAGCAAATTGCTGATAAATACGTCCTGTAACCCCTCCCATAAAAGCAATAGGAACAAAGATAGCCAATAACACCAAAGTTGTTGCCACAACAGCGGAAGACACCTGTTCCATCGCTTTAACTGCGGCATCTTTCGGAGACAGATTTTCGGTCTGCATCAAATACAAAACACGCTCAACCACCACAATAGCATCATCCACAACCAAACCGATAGCCAAGATCAAACCAAACAAGGTCAATATATTAAGGTTATAACCTAAAGCCAACATAACGGCAAATGTTGCCAATATGGATACAGGAATTGCAACAGACGGAATAAGGGTAGCTCGCCAGTCTTGCAAAAAGACATAACAAACCAAAACCACCAATAAGAATGTTAAGACCAATGTAAACACAACTTCTTCAATAGAAACACGAATAAATTCTGTCGCATCAAAGAAAACCTGTACATCAAAATCTTCCGGATAATACTTAGACAAGCGCTCCAATTCCGCATTAACTGCTTCCATGGCCTGCAAAGCATTTGCACCTGAAAGTTTATTTAACATCAGTGCAACGTTTGGTTGTCCGTCAACATCAGAAACGGTCAAATAGCTTTCAGAACCGATTTCGACTTTAGCAATATCTTTCAAACGAACCAAACCGCCTTCAGCCTCAGTTCTGACAATAATATTCTCAAAATCCTTAGCTTCATTTAAGCGTCCCTTTGTTTCCAAAGAAAAAACAATTTCGCTAGTACCATCATTTGGTTCAGCCCCAACAGATCCCAAAGAAGGCTGATAGTTTTGGCTTGTAATAGCATTTTGCACCGTACTGATAGGAAGATTTAAGGCAGCCATTTTATCAGCATCAAGCCAAACACGCATACTTAAATCCGATCCCATAACACGCACATCACCAACACCATACTGACGCGCCAAGTTATTTTTAATATTATTGGTAACGTAGTTATTTAAGAAATTACGATCATGAGTACCATTAGGCGAAACAGCTTGTAAGAAAGCCAAGATTTCGGAAGACCGTTTAATAACATTAACACCACGGGTTTGAACTTCATCAGGCAAGCTGTTAATTGCTTTTTGCACACGATTTTGCACTTTAACCTGCGCCAAATCCGGATCCGTACCGATTTCGAAGCTAATATCCAACTGATAGTTACCGGAGTTATATGATGAAGAGCTCATATAAAGCATATTATCAACACCGTTAACTTCTTTTTCAATAGGAATAGCAACAGTATTTGCCACCGTTTCAGCGCTAGCGCCGGTATAATCGGCAAAAACGGTAACGGTTGGCGGGGTTATTTCCGGATACATTGCCACCGGTAATGTAAAAATAGCAATTAAACCGGCCAAGCTCATCACAATAGCAATAACCACCGCAAAACGCGGTCTTTCAATAAAGAACTTAGAAAACATACCCCTCACTCCTCAAATTAATTTGCACTTACAACATTAACCGTAGCGCCTGAATGCATCATTCTGTTTTGCATACCACTGGCAATAACTTTATCACCGGCCTTCAAGCCACTAACAATAATCTGTTTACCGTCAAATGCATCCCCCAATTCAACCTTTCTAAGCGTTGCAACATTATCCGCACCAACAACATAAACCTGAGAAGTTTCTTCATTTTGAATAATTGCGGTTTCAGGAACGGTCAAAGCCGTTTTAGGATTAGAAGAAGTAATAAACATTTTAACATAAGCACCTGGTCTCAACAATCCTTTATCATTTTTAATATCTGCATAAACAGCGATTGTAGCTGTTCCTTGATTAATTTCATTATTAGCAAAAACTCTCTCTAATTTTTCACTAAAGATTTCCCCGCTTGCCAATTCAATATTCATAACAAAATTTTCCAGAGGTTTATCTGAACCGGCATTAAGCTCTAAGAATTCCTTATCTGTAAGAGAGAAGGCGATTCTGATTGGATTAATTTGTACAACTCTGGCCAAAGGTTCCGCCGAAGCATTAACATAGTTTCCTTCAGTAACTTGAGTTTTTCCGATATACCCATCAATATATGCTTTTACTTCTGTATTATCCAAATCAATTTTAGCCAATTGAAGTTGAGCCTCAGCCTGAGAAACAGCTGCTTTAGCTTGCAGATAAGCACTTTCCGCACTATCGTATGTAGCTTTAGAAGCAATATTTTTAGCACTCAACTGTTTCTGACGATTATAATCCCGTTCAGTTTTAGTTAAATTAGCCTTCGCGCTTTCCAACTGAGCCTGCGCCAAATTATAATTAGCCTTATAAGTATCTTTATCAATAATAAAGAGAGGATCATCTTTTTTAACAAAGCTTCCCTCAACAAAATTAACTTTATCCAAACTACCGCTGACTTTAGCTACGACATCAACACTATTAATGGCCTCAACCAGAGCGACATAAGTTTTAGGATTATTAATTTTTTCTTCCTGCACTTCAGCCACTGTCACATTAACAGCCGGCATTCCGCCCATTTCGGATTTTTGCCCATAAAAATGGCACCCGGCAATAACCGCCAACAAAGCAACTGTACCTGCAAACAAATAACTTTTCTTCATAATTTTCACCCCCTCTTTTTTATTAACCATAAGAACATCTTTAATATCCACCTTATGCATTTTTTCCACCTTCTTTTTTTATCCCTTCCAATAATGCTTTCAATCCTGAATGAACCATTTCCACCATACTAAAATTAACTCTTTTACTTAAAACCGAAAATATAATCCCCATATAAGTAGACATTATCACATGAGGCATAACTTCAATATCAATATCATCCCGCAACTCACCTTTACTTTTAGATTCTACCAGAACAGCATTAATTTTTTCTAAATGATAATTTTTAGTTAGAGCTCTGGCTTTATCAACTCTATCAATAACAGCCTCCGACCATTCCATTTGGCAAGCCATAAAACGATTAAAGCGAGAGAAACGTTGATCACGTTCACTTGCCTCCGCCCACAACACAAAATAATTAAGCAAATCATCCAATGAATTACCTTCCGGAACCATCGGAGCCAATTCAGTTCTTTTACGCTCAACATATTCTGTAATCAAAGCCGCCACCAAATCCGCTTTATTTCTAAAATACCAATACACAGCACCTTTCGTAAAACCGGCGCGAGCAGCAATTTCGTCAAATGTCGCCTTAGCAAACCCTTTTTCAGAAAAAACATCCAGAGCAGATTCCAACACAGCTTGTCTTGTTTTCTCAGCGTCTTCTTTGCATTTTCTAGCCATTTAGCCTCCTGAAATTATAGATACATACTAAAATGTATGTTACAGACAGGATAAAAAAGACAACAAATTTACTCAGTTGTCAAGAAAAAAATTTTTTATATAAAAACAAATGTTTTTACATTTTTTTAAGAAAAAGATTCTCTGCTTTATAAAGCACTACAAACCAAGTTTCAAATTAGAAAGCTCCGCTGAAAAATTATCACAATTAGGGCTGGCGATATAAGCTCCGACTTTAACTTCCTCGTAGCTTTGCATATAAAACATCCGAATTTTAACAAATTGAATACCGTCCAACGAATACGCCAAGATATAATCATCGCCAATCCGATTCAAACGAAACCAAATTTCGTGAACATTTTGCGACAAATTAAATCCCGCCCAATCAGAATGTCCGGCGATAGTCAACGACGTCGCCATTACATTTTGAGAAGCATTTTCGTTCATTAAAGAGGCTTTAAACCAATTACGTTCATCGATTCTCAGCATAATTCCGCATTGAGAAAATTTCTCCAACACATCAAACTTCCATTTAAGTGTTAAGAAAAAATCCCCCTCCTGTCTGCAAAAGAAAAAATGCCCATCATCTTTTTTAAAACCACGATGAATACTCTGCCAAAAATCCGTATCGGAACGAGCATAAATAATCATGGCATCGTCTTCAAAACGAACATTTTCAGGATCATTAAACCATTCAAAATTCTCCAAGGCTTCAAAATGCATTAAAAAGTCCTCACCTGTTCATCTGGCAATCCTCCGAGTGCCATTTCCAAACTGCTACTTTTGTTTTTCGGAGCCATAATAACCAAATTGACAATTTCATCGCCCAAACCATCATTAGTTTTAATCCCCTTTCCTTTCAAGCGCAATTTTTCGCCACTTGAGGAATAAGGCGGAATTTTGACACTAACTTTACCGCTGATAGTCGGGACAATAACTTTAGCCCCCAAAACAGCCTCTTTCATTGAAATAGGTAAATCGACAAAAACATCATTCCCATCAGTTTTAAAATACGGATGAGAATTAACGTTTAACGTAATCAAAGCGTCTCCAGCACTTCCACCGTTAATACCGGGCATTCCCTGTCCTTTAAGACGCAATGTTTGCCCTGTAGAAGTACCGGCCGGTATTTTAACATTAAGTTTCTTCCCATTAATTGAGATATATTTCTCAGCTCCTTTAGCCGCATCCAAAAAATCGACATCAAGAGAATAAGCGACATCTTGTCCTTTTTGAGCTCTCCTCGTATTAAAACCGGCGGTAGAACCAAACCCAGTACCGCCTGCATTACTAAACTGACTAAAAATATCTTCACCAAAAAGAGATGAAAAATCAAAACCGCCGGTACCACCAAATCCCTGAGGACCATTAAAACCGCCGGTAGAATAAGTTCTATATGTTCCCCCGCCGGAATTAAACCCTCCGGCGCCAAAACCGGTAGGTTTTCCGTCTGCATCTATTTCATTATTATCATATTTACGTCGCTTTTCTTTATCACCCAAAATATCATAAGCCGCAGAGATTTCTTTAAATTTCTCCGCAGCACTTTTATCATCTTTATTCAAATCCGGATGATATTTACGCGCTAATTTACGATACTGAGACTTAATTTCAGTCTCAGAAACCGTTTTTGCGACACCAAGCACATCATAAAGATTTTTTACCATAACATCATATCCCCTTTAAGTACTATATAGGGAATAAGATTCTAGATTGCAAGGCTGACACAGTCAAAGGTAGCGCGCATAAATCCGTTATGATACATAGTGACCTCGCGCAAATAAGGAGAACCGCCGTAAGCAATATCCGCACAATACATCGAAGCCAGAGGAGATATTTCATCTACACGAACATTTTTATATTGATAAGTAACAAAATCACTTCCCTCACCTACAACAAAAACATCATTTGCTGTAAGGTTACGTTGCGAAGTCATCAAAAAATCATCACCTACCAAAGAATCACCTTGGTTGATTTGAGTATAATATCCCTCAGGTACGGGATTAGAATTTTCATCCATTAAAATATACTCTGTTGTGCAAGCACCCAAGCACAAAACTAAAACACTCAAAATTTTTTTCATAACATTACACCTTTCCAATTATTTAAGTTCGTTATATATTTCTTTACCGGCTTTTTCTAAAATCCGTTTAATTTTCAAATTTTTAGCGCTATTAGGTCTATCATTATCCAATTTTGCGACCATTTTTTTTAAATCTCTCAAAAAATTTTCATTATGCCGCAACTTATCAATATCCGCCACTAAATCAGCATCATTCATTTTATGATCAGCAACAACCTTCAAAGTTGTAATATATTTAGCTTCATTAAGAGCCGCCACCTGAGCCTGTGCTGCAAAAGAAGACATGACAACGCAAAAACCAATTAAAAACAAATTTTTCAACATATTAAACTACTCATAAAAATCCACTTGCAAATATATCCATATCATATATAACTTAATAAAAGTTAAAAATACGATTTTGTTTTACAAAAAGTTACGCTCATGAAGAACATCTGGATTTTAGTAGATAATCGCATCGGCAGCCGCCATCAAGCGGAAGGAATTGTCAACTACTTAAATAATAAAGAAATGAACATAACCTATAAAGAGCTTGAATATACAAAACTTGCAGGTCTGCCGAATTTTATACGCGGAAAAACATTATTAGGATTAACCGAAAAATCAAAATCTGAAATAATAGCCCCATATCCTGATATTATTTTATCCTCCACCCGAAGAACGGCACCCATAGCCCGTTACATAAAAAAACAAAAGCCGGATATAAAACTCATACAACTGGGGCACATAGGGCATACGGGAATAAAAGAGTTTGATTTAGTATTCACCCCTGAGCATGATAAGAATAAATTACAAACCCCAAATATCCGTTACACCATCGGCTGTCCACATTTTATAACCAAAGAAAAGCTGGAAACCGCCTATACGGAATGGCACGACAAATTTTCAAATCTATCCCATCCGATAACAGCCGTCATTATCGGTGGCGCAATAAAAGGACGAGCATTTTCTCTAGAAAATGCAGAAAAACTAGCCCAATCTGTTGCAAATTTAAAAGAAGCAGAAGGAGGATCATTATTGATTACTACATCTCGCCGCACCGGAGCAGAGGCAGAAAAAAAAATAATGTCTTATTTAGAAAAATACCCTAACTATGCGTATTTATGGGGATCAAAAGACAAAAATCCATATTTAGGCTTTTTAGCCTGCGCTGACAATCTCATTGTAACTGGGGATTCTGTATCGATGTGCAGTGAAGCCACCGCCGCAGAAAAAGAGTTAAGAATTTTTACCGGCAAGAACTGGCTAACCTCAAAACACTTACGTTTCGTACAAACATTATGTGAGAAAGGCTACGCCACAAATCTAGAAGAAAGAACGAGCTCAAAAATATCTTTTACACATACTCCGCTAAACACCGCCAAAGAAATAGCGGAAACCATCGCCCGTTTATAATTAGCCCCCCTACGCAGAGCTTCAAACTCTGTCAAGATATAAAAACTCTTCTATTTTTTCTTTTACTTTCAAAGCAGACTTTTCTGTATCAAGTATATATAAAATAGTCTTAAATACACACAAATCCGATAACTTACTCTTTTTCATTTTCTCAAGACCATTTTTTCTATTAACAAGATTAAGATCTTCTGCCTCTAAAAAACCTTCCCCATATATCCAATGACCATTATAGGTATAATTTACAACATCATCCAAACGAGCATAATTACCAGAACTGGCAATTTCCATCTTTTCGCAAATAAAAAGAAATTTCCAATGACACCACCTACAAATATCTTCAAAGACACAAGCGCAAGGCTGGTTTAAATCAGCTCCATAACTCTGAATACATTTATAGCAAATTTCATCTACTAATTTTTTCAAAACTAAAATATTATGCTTATAAATCATCACAAATTGCCCCAAACACATTTACTGAATTTTAGCTTACATTCCACAAAAATCAATCATTATTTAGGGAAAATAAAAAATAATACAAATTATAGTTGCACAATTACAAATAAGCATATAAACTAGCCCTATAAACATAAAAGGAGGAACTATGGCATCACTATCTAATCGAGTTGTTTCAATCTATAACCGCAAAACAAGCATGCGCCTAGCACCGGCAGAATGGAAAGCAATCGACACTATTTGCAAACGAGAAAACATAAAACGGAAAAACTTATTTGAATTAATTGACGCCAACAAAGACACAAAATTAGGGCTAACATCGTCCGTACGATTATTTTCTATAATTTATTACCGTAAAGCGCTACAATATCAACTCGACAACAAACAAAATAATCATTCTTCGCCAATATGCGACGCCATAAAAGGAATTATTTAATAAAGGAACAACCAAAATCAAAGAGCACCAGTTCCAGAAAACGTTTTATTTTTTAATTCATCTTTCAAATAAAAATCACCTTGTTCATTTTTATTTTCATACCATGCCGGATTCCCATTTTTCCGCTCTTTAATTTGAACTTCTCCAACATCAATTTGTTGATTAGCTTTAACTTCCTCAACAGATAATTTATTACCTTTTACAATTGCCCCGATAATATCTCCTTGATTAATCATAAATACAAAAGGCCTATTAGCATTAAAAACAGCCACCGAAGAATGCTCATTTTTTTCTTCATCAATTACATCGTTTTCAGCATCGGGAACACCACCTTCATCAATACGCAACCTAACACCCATCAAGATATCGGAAACTTGCGCCTGTGTATCAAAATTAATCATCTTTGCAAAATTATAAATAGGACTAAAAATTTCTGTAACCTCAAAAGCTGCAAACAAGGCACGAACATCATCTAAATTATAAGAAAGCTGAAATTTAGGAATGAACAAATCAACATTCATTTTTCGAAAATCGGGCATCATTTTATAATCTTCAAAATTAGCCACAAATTTGCTAAAATCAGAATTTTCACGCGGAAGATAAAAAACAATAAAATCTCCCGTATCAAAAAACAATCGCACCGCCTGCATAAACTCATTTTCAAAATAATCTATTTCACCATTTTGATACATCATATTAACAGAAGTTTGCTCTCCGTTAACCGCATAAAAAATTTTCTTTTTCGTCACGCTTTGATAAAAAGGATTTTCCCAATTATGATAAAATCCCAAAGAAGCCAGAACGAAAAGTTCATCATCATTAACCGGACGCTCTTCAATAATTTTATTCACAATGCCTTGTGTTTTTTCGCTCATCCAAGCATTAAGCGTATCTGTACCATCTTGAACACTCCACGTTTCGGCTTTAACAATATCGCCGATTAAAGTACGATATCGTTGACTAAAAACATTTCCCCATAAAGAAATTCCCCACTCATAAGTTTTTCCTTTAGAGAGCAGATATTGTTTAAGTTTATCATTAACATCCGCCAAACGAAAAATAGAAAAAATCTTAGAGAATTGGTGCAAACTGGAATCAACAACTCCATTTGCCAACAAAACAGAAACAGCATAAAAGGATAAAGGAGAAACAACCAAATTCCTCCCCACGTTATTTTTATATTCATTTTTAAGCAAAATTGATGCTAATTTTAATTCTCTCTTACTCAACGAAAAACTGCTATTAAGTATATGCTGAGCAGATTTAGAAGATTTAGCCTCAATTTCATATTGCGGTAATTTACGCATACTAGGTTGTTTTTTCACACTTTTCTTTTCAACTCTAGATTTGCCATGCTGATTTTCGTGTACAATATCTGCCATAGGAGAATTTGTCTTTTCTTCGGTAACAAACCAGCCCGGCCGCATATATTGAGCATAACCGAGACCAACATTAAAATAAATAACTCCAAAAACAACAATAGCTTTAAAAAACATCACCAACCTCATAATAAATTACACATCTATAATGATAAAAAAAAATTAATTTTATATTAGCAGAAAGAAACTGTGCATATAAACAAAATACAAATATTAATTGAAAATTTACACAAATATACTATAAAATAGATTAAAGATACAAAACAGGAGAAACCAATGACCGAATTATCAAATAAAGTTATATTTATAAACAATCACAAAACAAGTATGCGACTTGCAAATGCAGAATGGGAAGCCATAGACAATATCTGCAAACGAGAAAATATCAAACGCAATACATTAATAGAAATGATAAGTGCTCGTAAAAACACCCAATTAGGATTAACCTGTTCTGTACGTTTATTCTCATTAATTTATTACTATCAACTACTCTTGAAACATCCCATAAAAACCAAAAAGGAAAATAACAATACTTCGCCGATTTTTGAGGCCATAAGAGGAATAATCTAAGAGAGAATTCCGTTATTTATGCCCAAAAAGACGTTCTCTTTCATCAGCCAACCACTTATTGCGGACATAAATATCGTCAGTACCATGTTTTACCGCGTCACTATAATACGCAATTTTAAAATTAATTTTCTCCATATACTGTTTTAGAGTATCCATTTGCTGTTCTATTTTTTCCTTTTGCCTTTGAAACATTTCAAAACGCATTTGCAAAGTTTCATCTCCCATTTGGCAAAGCTGAATATATTTTCTGATTTCTTTCAACGGCATTCCCGTTCCTTTAAGACACTCCACAATAATCAGCCAATCTACATCATCTTCCACAAAGACCCTCGCCCCCGAAGATCCTTTTCTCACGAAAGGCAACAGACCCTCTTTATCATAATACCGAATAGTATGAGTTGTGAGTCCTAATTTTTTAGCAACTTGTCCAATTGAATATCGCATAACATACTCCTTTTTTAGGATTATAAAATACAATAAACAAAAACAAAGTCAACTTGAAGAAAATATTAGAGTATACTCTAAGTGTATAATTTTACCTCATTAAAAAAAAGACTTGACTTAGAGTAAGCTCTAACAAGTATTCTAAAAAAAATCGAGTCCCATACATTTTTATAGGAGAATAATTAATGACCTGCGCCATAACCACTTCGTTTTTAGGATGTCTTGTAACACTATCTCTATACATTCGTTACATATACTTTATCAACACTTCTACAACATGCAAACTCATATCTTTAATCATTGCACTTATATTCGGCTGCATTCCTCTTTTAGTCAGCTACAAATTTGAAAATCTATTCGGAAACTTTTACACAACCTATAGATACACTCTATATTATATCTATGTAGGTTGCATAATTTTATTCTCACTATCTATATTCAGGGATGCCTTATGGTTAATAGCCCACAAGATATCCCCTCAATACATCATATCCCCCTTTGGCAAAGAATACCATCTAAGCAATAGTTTAACCACCCTCGGAATAACAATTATACTTACCACATACGCTCTACTGGAAGGAATAGCCACACCAGAAATAAAGAGAGAAACGTTATACAGTAATAAATTATCAACCCCTTTCAAAATTGCCGTTTTGAGCGATTTGCACATTCACCGCACCATAAATCCTCAAAAAATAGAAAAAATAATAAAGAAGACCAACCAAGAAAATGCAGATATCATTCTCCTCGCCGGTGATATTATCGATGATGAGGTAAACAAAGTTAAACCCATCACCCAACTTTTAACAAAACTAAAAACCAAACATGGCATTTATTTTGTAACCGGTAATCATGAGTTTTACACAGGCTACCAAAAAACAACCAATGAATTAAAAAAACTAGGATTTACCTTTTTAGAAAATAGCGGCACAAGTATAACTCCAAACATATACTTAGCCGGTATTCCGGACTGGTTCTCCGCTCAACAACACCAAATTCCAATATCCTTGGCAAGCGCACTAAAAAACAGCACAATCTCCCAATATAAAATACTAATGTCCCATACTCCTGTAGATTTTGGAGAACAAAATAAATTTGACCTAGAAATTTCCGGTCACACGCACGGAGGACAAATATTCCCATTTCATCTATTTGTAAAGTTAGCAAACAAATATTTATCAGGTCTATACACCCTTGAAAACGACGCACAAATTTATGTATCAAACGGAGCCGGACAATGGGGACCGCAAATGCGTTTCTTAGCCCCAAGTGAAATAAGTATTATAACCATACAACCCACATCAAAATAACAAGGAGGAAAATAGATGAATTCAAAAAAACTAATTTTATATCTAACTACAATTATTTTAACCTTATCAACATCATCCATAGAAGCCACAGAAATGACAAAAGCACCAATAGATACAATTTTTTCACAAGGAGAAAAAAATCCTTATGGAGAATTTTTCACCGGACAGACTTATTTGAATATGCTAAGCATAAAAGACGATATTTTTAATGCCCCCATTGGCAACGTCACTTTTGAACCCGGAGCCAGAACAAATTGGCACAAGCACAGTGGCGGACAGATTTTACTAATTTTAGACGGCGAAGGACGCTATCAAGAAAAAGGGAAAGATATTCAAATTTTACACAAAGGAGATATTGTTAGAATATCACCCAACATCGAACATTGGCACGGAGCCGCACCTAATTCTTGGTTTACGCACATTTCAATAGAAACCAACGTACCCAACAACACAACAACATGGTTAGAACCTGTAACAAATGAGGAGTATAAATAATGAGCAAAAACGTTCTTGTACTATCTGCAAGTTTTCGTAAAGGCGGAAATTCAGATGTTCTTTGTGATGAATTCATAAAAGGAGCTCAAGAAGCCGGAAACAACACAGAAAAGATATATTTAAATGACTATAAAATAAACTTTTGCCGAGGATGTGGTGTATGCAACACAACCCATAAATGCGTTCAAAAAGATGACATGGAAATGATTCTGAACAAAATGGTAACGGCTGATGTGATTGTGATGGCTACCCCTGTTTATTTCTACAACATGAACGGACAAATGAAAACCCTAATTGATAGAACCGTTCCAAGATATGAAGAAATTAGCAATAAAGATTTTTACTTTATTCTAGCCGCTGCCGATAGCAGTCGTGCTAATATGGAACGTGTATTAGAAAGTTTCCGTGGTTTTACAGAAGACTGTCTAAACAACGCTCATGAAAAAGGTATCGTTTATGGAACCGGCGCATGGCAAATTGGGGATATAAAAGGAAGTCCTGCATTAAAAGAAGCCTACGAAATGGGCAAAAACGTATAATTTAAACAAGTAAAAGAGCAGGTAATCCACCTGCTTTTTTGTGAAATAAAAGCTAATAACCTTGAAAAAATCTTGATAAAAAACATCTATCCGAGTACTCTCAAAGCAATGATTGGAGAGAAAGACAATATGCTAAAAGCAAAAACACTTCAAAAAACAAGACTAATTACCGCCCTATTAGTGGCAATAATATGCATAGGCGGACTTTTAGGGTTATTTTACCCAATAAAAATTTTCAATCTAAACATAACCCCTTTAATTCAAAGTACCATCACAAATTTCACACTATCCATTGGAATATTAGTAATTTTGCTATTCACCGTAACTATGATTTTCGGAAGGATTTATTGCTCAACAATATGCCCGCTCGGATTATTACAAGAATTATACATATTTATCTTTCACCGCAAAAAACTACCATCGCAAAAAAATTCCGCTTTTAAATATTTCATAGCAGCATTAACTTTCGGCAGTTTAATTGGCGGAACGGCATACATAATACGTCTAATAGACCCCTACACAGTTTTCGGTGCCGGCATCAGTGGTTCAACATACGGATTAATAATCATCGCCATACTAGCTCTATTAACATGGTCCAAAGGCAGGTATTTCTGCACAAACATCTGTCCGGTCGGAGCGATTCTGGGAATAATTGCACGTCATTCGCTATACAAAATAACCATCAATAAAGACTCATGTGTTGCCTGCGGCTTATGTGCCCAAAAATGCCCTTCAGGCTGCATAGACTTCAAAAACAAGAATGTAGACAACGAAACCTGCATAAAATGTTTCCGATGCCTAAGCCTATGTCATAACAACGGAATTTCATACGAGAAAAAAAGCACCCCCAAAACAAATCCCCCTATTAACACCGGACGCCGTCGTTTTCTCATCGGCACAGGAGCACTAGCCGTTTTAGCCCTTGCCTACAAAGGCGGTATAGAGCTAGGAAAGAAAGTTGTCGAAAAACTAAAAACGACCTTACTTCCGCCGGGAGCCGGAGATACAAAAACTTTCGCCAATAAATGTTTAAATTGTAACATATGCGTTGCCAATTGCCCGATGAAAATCATCCAAAAAGCAGATGATGAATTTCCGGTTGTACATTTAAAATATCAAAAAAGTTTTTGCGATTACAATTGCCATAAATGTTCGGAAGTATGTCCGAGCGGTGCAATAAAAAAACTAACTTTAAAAGAAAAACAACACACTCAAATCGGAATAGCCTCTATAAATATAGATTCATGCATACAATGCGGATTATGTGTTATGGAATGTCCACGTTCAGCCATAACAAAAGCCCAAGGAGACTTTCCGCAAATTGACACCGACAAATGCATAGGCTGCGGAGCGTGTCAGGCCGTATGCCCCGTATCCGCCATAAAAGTAAGAGCAAATGAATTTCAAAAAACACTCAAACAATAAAAGGAGTAACATATGTCTATTGGATTAAGCGAACTCATACTAATCTTAGTTGTCGTATTATTACTATTCGGAGGAAAAAGGATTCCGGAACTGGCCAAAGCATTCGGAAAAGCATCTTATGAATACAAAAAAGCCAAAGAAGCTCTTCAAAATGAAGCCGACAGTTTAAAAGAAACCATTGAAAAAGTCGCACAACAAGAAGAAGAAAAAGATAACAAAAAAGAATAAATGCAAGAAAACGAACAAAGCAGAGATGAAGAAAGCCTAATTTCGCACTTAAACGCTTTGCGAAACACAATATTGCATTGTCTGTTTGCACTTGGGATAGCTCTTCCGGCAACCCTATTTGCATCACCGCATTTTCTGGATTGGCTCATAAAAAGATTGCTTCAAGATACCCCTATAACGTTAAATTTTTTCTCACCGGCAGAAGTTTTCATCTTACAAATAAAAATAGCCCTTGTGCTCGACCTGCTAATATGCTTCCCATATATAGCCAAACAATTATGGAATTTCATTCTTCCCGCATTGTATGAAAATGAAAAACGTTTTATAAAAAAAATAGTTCTAAGCTCAAGTTCTCTTTTCATTCTGGGTGTTAGCTTTTGTATCAGTTTCATACTACCTTTAATTATCAAATTTGGCGCCAGTTTTGCCACAGCTGAATTGAAAGCAACCATTGGAATATCAAACGTTATCGGTTTAAGTCTTTGGCTTTCTATCATTTTCGGCATAATGTTTCAATTTCCGTTGATTACCTATTCTCTAATAAAATCCGGAATATGCACTTATGAAGCCGTCAAGACCAAACGCCCCTATATATTCACATTTATACTAATCATAGCCGCCATTCTCACCCCTCCCGACGTTGTAAGCCAACTGATGTTGACCATTCCAACCTATGCATTATTTGAAATAGGTTTATACTTTTCCAAAAATCTTAACAAATAACTTTATAGGCATTTTAAAGAAAAAGCTCTTGACTTAGAGTATACTCTAAAAATTATACTTTCACCGTAACAATAGAAAGGAGAATCTGATGAGAAATAAGATATTGAATTTATTAAAAAAATCAATTTACATATTAACAGCAATCATTTTAACTATTACAAGCAGCAATGCCGAAACAAATAAGGAAACCAATATGACAACAAATAAAAAAATTCTAATTGCCTACTATTCATGGTCAGGCAACACAAAAGAAGTTGCAGAGGCCATTCATAAAAAGATTGGCGGAGATATCTATCGCATAGAAACCGAACAAACCTATCCGGAAGAATATCGAGCCACAACAGCTCAAGCCAAAAGAGAAATAAACGAAGGTTTTCACCCAACATTAAAGGGAAAAGTAGAAAATATTTCCCAATATGATATAATTTTTATCGGTTCGCCAAACTGGTGGGGAACAATAGCCCCTGCAGTAAGTAGTTTTTTAGCAGACAATAACCTTAAAGGCAAAACCGTAATACCATTTATAACCCATGGCGGCGGCGGCGCACAAAACACCATAACCGATTTAACCCAACAATGTAAGGAATGCATTGTAAATAAAAATAGCTGGGTAGGATATGGTAGCCGTACTATAGGAATATCTGGTTGGCTTGAAGAACTAAAAATCAACTAAATTATTTTCACAACGCTTAAAAACTTTACTTTAACGAGTAGAGTTTTTTCTTGTATCTCAAAAAATTTGAAACTAGAATAAAGCGTGAATAAAACCATTTAAGCAGAGGAGAGGATGATGAAAAAAATTATCGCATCAATATTTCTGGCAACAGGATTAATACTAGGAGGTTTCTTCCCCGGTTATTACTATTACAAAGCAAAATTAGATAATAACTCTGTCACCGTCAAAGGGTTATCGGAAATGAATGTCAAAGCCGATTTAGCGATTTGGAAATTAAAATTCGTTATAACCGGCAACGAATTGTTGAGTGCACAAAAAAAGATAACATCACAAGCCTCAACAATCACAGAATTCTTAAAAGAACAAGGATTTAACGATGATGAAATCAAATCCGAACGTATCATCACCACAGATTTAATGGCCAACCCATACCGCAATAATGATAACAACAATATGCGATTTATTCTATCCCAAACTATAACGGTAAGAAGTACAAACGTAGATTTAGTCGAAAACTCTCTCCCTAAAACCGATAGCTTAATCGCAAAAGGGATCATCTTTGACGGTTCATCATACGACTATCCGGTATCATACATTTTCACCAAACTTAACGATATAAAACCGCAAATGTTAGAAGAAGCGACAAAAAATGCAAAAGAAGCCGCTTTTGAATTTGCCAAGAGTTCCGGCAGTAAAGTAGGCAAAATACGTCATGCAAATCAAGGAGTTTTCTCGATTCTCCCACGGGAACAAATCTCAGGAAGTTTTGAATCCCAACAAATAGAAAAAACTGTTCGGGTTGTATCCACAATAGAATACTGGTTAGAATAAAATAACCTAAGCCCCATTCTGTGGCTTTTACTTTTATATACATAAGGAACAATATGGAAAAACAAATTAAAGTAGGAGTAGGTCTATATATATTCAATCCAAAGAATCAACTTCTTTTAGGATTAAGAAAGAGTGACCACGAAAAAGGCACTTGGTGTCCACCGGGAGGACATATGGAATATGGTGAAAGCAATGAAGAAGCAGCCATTAGAGAGGTACTGGAGGAAACCGGATTAAAAATAAAAAAGCAAGATGTTTCTCTGCAAGGTGTGACCAACGATTTTTATCCGGAAAGCGGAAAACACTATATAACTTTACATTTGTCATGTCATAAATATAGTGGAACACCACAAATTATGGAACCGAACAAATGTGCCGAATGGCGATGGTTTGATTTAGACAATCTTCCCGAAAATTTGATGTTATCAAACAAAAATTTCATAGCACAATACGATATAAAGAAAGCAATATAAAGACAAAGAACCTATTTAACGTATGCCTTTTTCTATCTGATCAGGACGAGAGGATTGACTTCATTTCACTACGTCGCACAGGCGCAATTTTTGCTTTCAGCAAAACCGGCGATACACATCTCGCCTATTGCTGGCAGTCAAACCTCCTTTTTCGGAGGTTCAAATCCTACGCCCGCCAAACAGACATAAAAAAGCCTGCTAACGCAGGCTATTTTCTATCTGGTCGGGACGAGAGGATTCGAACCTCCGACTTCTTGCACCCCATGCAAGCGCTCTACCAGGCTGAACTACGTCCCGACACTTTGTTGTTTATATATCGCTCCACACTAAAATGCAAGTAAAATTTATTTTTAACGTCACAACTTATCCATCCACAGCAAAAGACAAAAATAAAAAGGCCACCGAAGCAGCCCTTTAAAGATATAAAAGCAGAAATAATTACGCTGAAACTTTATCAGCAACAACTTTTTTAATTTTCTTAGCTTCTGCTGTGAGCTTACCATCAGGAGTAGCCATCAAATAAGCATCAAGACCACCTTTATGTTCAATAGAACGAAGTGTCTTCGTACAAATTTTCAATTTATAAACTTTACCAAGAGCTTCACTCAAAAGAGAAACAACTTGCAGATTCGGCAAAAAGCGACGGCGAGTTCTATTGTTAGCGTGACTTACATTATTACCGCTCATAACGCCAGTGCCGGAAATTTCACATTTCTTAGCCATTTTAATATCCTTTACTCAAAAAACTTTTGCTCATACATACAAAGATAATCGCTAGAAGTCAAGTAAAATCTTCGCAAAAGAATCAAAAAAAGCTGGAATAATAAAAAAATAGGATATATAAAGCAGAGGTATCAAATAAAACAAGTACCCGTAGCTCAATTGGATAGAGCGTTGGCCTCCGACGCCAAAGGTTGCGAGTTCGAACCTCGCCGGGTGCACCATTTCCCCCATCAATAAGGATTAGCCAATATCGGTATACTCTTTAAATCAAACGCCGCATATCCCTCCGAGTGCAATAAATCCCCCATCTTCTTTTCCTCAAAAATCTGCAATTCGGACTTTTTATCATAAACTTTTTTAAAACCATTCGCAACATTTGTCCCATGAATAACCTGCAAACCGCCGGTTCCTTCTAAAAACAACGTCCGATAATGGTACGGCACTAAGCGGTGATTTCCGCAATTCATAATATTTTCACCATCTACGGATAAATAAGCCAATCCGATTGCATTTGAAGGAAAAATAGAACAATCTGTCTGATAACAATATTCATCTATTCTTGCAATTTTACGGATTCTCGGAATGGTAAACGCAACATTATCATAACAACCATCATTCTTTTGATAAATTTCCGACAATCTATCAATAAAATTAACCGGAACCCCATCATCATTATCAATACGAAAAGTTAACATTCGCTTTTGTAACAAATCTTCAGGAACTTGCATCTTAGCTCCTGATATAAAGATATTGCGCATAAAAGGATATATCTTTTCAAGCTCAATAAAAATTTGCTTTTTCTCTTCAGGCATCGTGCTTGAATGATACACTAACAAAACAAAATTAGAATTAGTTTGCTGTTCAAAGGATTTCAATGTAATGCCCTTAAACATAGCCAAACGCTCCTCAAAATAAGGATTTTCCCAAAGATTATATATTTTATCAGGATGATCCTTTGCAAAAGCTGCATCAACAGAATAACGTACCATTCCGAAAATCGGTTCCACTACATCCTCCATATTTAAGTTTATATAAAACCTAAAGAAGAATACCTAACATGGAATTAACAATCAATTAAAACACTCACATATGGCAAAAGCCGCACAAAGGCGGCTTTTTTTAATCATTAATCTGCTCAAATGTATGCATTTCCATATCGTATAGCAAATGCAATATCGAGCAATTCGGATTAGGTGTTGCCTCCATCCCAAGTCCACACTTTAATGCACTTAATACTCCCGCATGACAAACAACACCAACATTAACGTCCTCAGAGCTATAAATAATATAGTTCAAACACCCTAACACTCTATTAAAAATATTGTGTTTAGTTTCGCCTTCAGGAAAAGCATTATCCCAATTTTGAACTGTTGGCCAACAAATTGCATCAACAAACTCTTTACCAAATTGCTGATAAGCCTCATCAAAGGTCAACCCTTCAACTGTGCCAAAATTACCCTCCCGTAAATTCTGAAGAATAACAATAGGCACATCTATACCAATTCTTTGAACAATCACATTAGCCGTCTGAACAGCACGAAGCAAAGGAGAACAATACAATACAGACATTCCCAAATTTGCCACTTTATCAGCCAAAGTCTTTGCTTGCTCAACACCATTATCATTCAAAGCAGTATCAATACTGCAACCATACCAACGGTTTTCCAAATTATAATTTGTCTCACCATGACGAAAAAAATACAAATTTTTTTTCATAAAAATAAATTTTAGATAATAATACATAGCTACCAAGGAAGATACTCATAAATTTAATTTTTGCAAGCAAAAACCCATACCTCGCATACAAAAAGAGCGCCCCAATACATCGAGTCGCTCCTCACAAAATATTCCGTCAAAGAATATTATCTATTCAATAATTCATCGGCCAGAATTTCTAATTGTTTAACATCAGCATCTTTCATAGCAGATTTAATTGAAACCACCGTATCCAAGAAAGTCAAATTTTTAAGACTTTCCATTTCCGCCTTCATCTTCTTAGCAGCAATCGGCGCCCAAGAACCATTTTCAATAAATGCGACTTTACGATTCTGATAATTCTTACTCTTAAGATGAGCAATAAAACTTTCCATGCAAGGGAAGATACCCCCATCATAAGTAACCGAAGCCAAAACTAATCTATCATAACGAAAAGCATCTTCAACAGCTTCAGCCATATCATCGCGAGCCAAATCGGCAATAGCCACTTTAGGAGCACCTTTTGCCTCAAGAATCTCTTTTAATTTTTCTGCAACCTTCTTAGTATTTCCATAAACTGAGGCATAAGCAATAAAGATTCCCTTATCTTCAGGACGATAACTACTCCAAATATCATATTTATTAATATAATACCCCAAATTTTCGGTCAACATTGGACCGTGCAAAGCAAAAATCTTTTGAATATCCAAAGTTGCAGCTTTTTTCAATAAGGTTTGCACTTGTGCGCCATACTTACCGACAATATTGATATAATAGCGACGCGCTTCACAATCCCATTCATCATCAACATCTAACGCACCAAATTTACCAAAAGCATCGGCAGAGAATAAAATTTTCTCTTTCTTCTCATAAGCAACCATAACTTCGGGCCAATGCACCATCGGCGCCATAACAAATGTTAAAATATGTTCACCCAAAACAAGTTCATCACCTTCATTAACAACAACTTTACGTCCATCTAAATCAAGATGTTCAAAAAATTGCGGTATCATATTAAATGTTTTCGGATTCGTTACCACTTTTGCATTTTTATATTTATTCAAAAACTGCTCAATATTTGCAGCATGATCGGGTTCCATATGCAAAACGACCAAATAATCCGGTTCTCTGGCGCCCAAAACCTCTTCCAAATTTTTGAACCACTCATCTGTTGCTCTTTTATCAACCGTATCCATAACAGCAATTTTCTCATCCATAATAACATATGAATTATAAGAAATCCCTTCAGGAATAACATATTGACCTTCAAATAAATCTAATGTTTTATCATCAGCACCCACATAATAAACCGCATCAGTTAACTTTTTGTTTTGCATAATTTAACTCCTTTTTTTATAGAAACGCATTTTTTAGATTATTTAAGCCTTTCCTCAATAAAAGCAACAGCTTTTTGAAACACTTCATCAATATTCAAATTCGATGTATCCAAAATAATAGCATCTTCAGCAGGTTTCATCGGAGCATCTTTCCGATTAGCATCTCGTTCATCACGCGCTTTAACATCTTTTAAGACATCATCAAACTGAACATTCATACCTTTTTGCAAAAATTCATCATAGCGTCTTTTAGCCCGCACTTCGGAAGAAGCCGTAATAAAAAATTTAACCTCTGCATGAGGACAAATAACCGTGCCGGTATCACGCCCATCATAAATAACCCCATTAGCAGGAGAACCATCGGCAAATGTCGGATTTTTTGCAAAATTACGTTGCATATCCAACAACTGAGCACGCACTTCGGAATAACTGGAAACAATAGACGCAGCCTGTCCACCGATAGATGAACGAAAATCTTTATCCCGAGATAGTTCCATCATAGTAGCAAAAGTCAACTCGCCAGCCATTTTCTCAGCAGCACAAGCATCACTCAAATCCAATGCTTGTTTTAGCATCATCAAACCAACCGCTCTATAAACCATACCGGTATCAAAGTAAGCCAATCCATATTTATCCGCCAATTTTTGAGAAAGCGTTCCTTTACCTGCGGCAGCCGGACCATCTACTGTAATAATCATTTCAAAGTACATCCTTTAAAGTTAGAAATTTTATCTATTCTTTAACACATATTTACTAATATCATAGTACAAAATAACTTTATACAAAGAATAAGAAGATGCCGCAGACTATTCGTTTATACATAAAAGAAACAATCTCTCCTGAAAAAATCATCACTTTAAGTGAAGAACAAACACATTACCTAAGAAACGTCATAAAAGCGAATAAAACAACCCCAATTTTGTGTTTTGATAACCAAAGCGGAGAATTCTCGGCGGAACTTCTTTCATTAGAAAAAAAACAAGGACTGCTGAAAATTATCGACCAAACTCAAAAATATCAGCAATGTCCGGATATTTGGTTATTATTTGCCCCGTTAAAAAAAGACAAGACCGATTTTGTAATAGAAAAAGCAACCGAATTAGGCTGTTGCAAAATACAACCGGTTATAACCCAATACACCATCACAAAGAACGTCAGATTAGACCGCTATATAGCACAAAGCATTGAAGCCGCGGAACAATGTCGTCGCACAGATTTACCGGAAATAGGAAATCCCCAAGAACTACCTAAAATTTTATCTTCATGGGATAAAGAAAGAATATTATATTTCATGGACGAGAGTTTAGAAAGTAAAAATTTCCTAACTGTACTGCAAGAAAGTTCAACACTCAAAGCCGCCATTTTAATTGGCCCAGAGGGAGGTTTTTCAAAAACCGAACAGCAGCTATTAAAAAGTCAAAAATATGTCAAAGGTGCGACACTTGGTCCTCGCATTCTAAGGGCAGAAACCGCCGTAACGGCAGCGTTATCATGTTGGCAACTTATATCTGGAGATTGGAGTAAATAAATGAAAATACTAATAGCCGATGACCACGAATTATTTTTAAAAGGTTTGGAATTCATTTTAAAAGAAAATCTCCCCAATCCTATAATTACCACAGCTCAAAGCTATACCGATATCTTCCGCATACTTGAAGACAAACAAGGATTTGATTTAATTATAACCGATTTAGCGATGCCCGGAGCAAATTGGCTGCAAGCATTAAACAAGATACATACCTTAGAGCCGGAAACCCCCGTTATAGTCATATCCGCGGTTTTTGACAAAGAAATCCTCCAACAAACATTAGACATCGGAGTAGCAGGTTATATTCCCAAAACATCATCGAACAATTTAATCATCAGCGCCATCAATTTAGTCTTAGCCGGCGGTGTTTATATTCCGCACGAATTATTATACACTCATCCAACAACCAACAATAAGAACCCCTCAAAAGAATATATAGCCCCATTAAAAGCATTAGAAAAATTTGCCGACAATACCAACGAAGGCACACAAAAGAGTCTAACCGAAAGACAAATTGAAATAGTAAAATGTATTGCCGAAGGTTTATCAAACAAACAAATCGCCTACAAGCTAAACTTAACCGAAGGCACGGTAAAAGTTCACATCACCGTCATATTAAAAGTACTAAATGTCAAAAACCGAACCTCGGCAGTCATAGAAGCCGCCAAAAGAGGATACATAGCCGACAATAATATCGATAATCAATAAAAGGAAAACCAATGCCCAAAACAGAAAAAAAACAACTTCCGCCATACATTACAGACATATACAAATGGCTTTATTTAAATCCGAAACTATATAATTTTCTGGATAATGCATTTATTTTAAACCTTCTAACTTTAGGATATCATCACATATTAACCGAAGAAGTAAAAAAAGAACTTTCACCACATTCGCACATTTTGCAAATAGGAGCAACATTAGGAGGCCAAATTGAAAAGACCTATTCTGGACTAGGGATGCTAGGTTCATATTCAATAGTTGACATCAACCCTCAAATTTTGGAAAACTGCCGAGAAAAACATCTTGAACAAAGAATAGAATACATCCATGCAGACGCGGCCAAAAGCATCAAAGGAGAATACGATATAATTATAAGCTACATGTTATTACATGAACTCCCCCCCTACACACGCACCAAAGTAATTGATAACATTTTAAAAGCGCTAAAACCGGAGGGAAAAGCCATTTTCATAGACTATCACCAGCCGTCATCTTATCATCCTTTGAAATACATAATTCGCGCAATAAATAGATTATATCAACCCTTTGCCGAAAGTTTATGGAAAAATTCCATCAAAGGAATGACAACTCAAGCCGAAACGTGCCGCTGGTCACAACAAACGTATTTTGGCGGCGTTTATCAAAAAGTTGTTGCCACCAAAAACAACTAATAAGTAAAAAAGAGGGATTTCTCCCTCTTTTTTATTCAGATAATTTTGCAATCAACTTTCTTGGATTGATAATGACACCGATTCCTTTTCGATAATCTCCGGTATCAAAAGCTATTTTAAAGAATTCCTCAGAAGTCAAATTTTCTTTAACACATTTACCTAGCACATACAAACCAGCCAACCAAAAAGTTCTCAAGGTAGAAGTCGCATTAAACAAATAGGAACCTATTGTATATTGACAAGAAACGGTCTGTCCATACCCAACCACACACAACAAATTTTCATCAGATATGCGATTATTATGAACCACATAATCGTCAGGATTATCAACATCCCCATACATACGACACTCCACATCAGTTTGATTAGCCAACGATATGCACACAAAAATTCCCAAATCACTAGCATGTTGTAAAGCCTCTGCTAAAACCTCTTTATCATATAAATTATTAAGCACGACAACATCAAGCCCTTTTTGCCCTAAGGATTTAAGATTCTGATGTAACTCACACACTTTATCAAGAGCCCTTGCATATGGAGAATAATCATCATCAATAAAATCTACGGCAAAATAGTATAACTTCGCTTTAGGAGCAACACCGCACGTTTTTCCAACCATAACAGAAACACCCCATCCACCATTAGCATACGCCCGTAATAAATTGCCACCTTTCAGATTAATATAATCAGCCAAACTATCTCGATACTCCAAATGAGGTCTTAATACACTTGCACTAATAATGGCAACATTCCGCCTTTTACCGTCAACACCTTGTTTATGAAGTTGTCGAATTCCTAATCCCGGATTTTTTCGTTTTTCCATAAATTCTTGTGGATTAAAGTCTTTTGGCATCTTAGTTTTATCTTGAGGCCAAATTGTAAAATCATCAAATGTCGCCTTTGAAACATCCAAACCAGATAAATCTGCAGTAGAAACATCGTAATTATTAATATGAATATAAGATGTAACACCATAAGAATGAACTTCTGTATAATTAACTAAATCCAAATCTTCCCTAACTGTTGGTCCCTTAATACCAAATCGTTCAGGAGTGCTGTAATTATACTCATCATTACCATACCATATTTTCAAAGGAGAAGATAGGTGTTTATTTTGTTTTGCGTTCAACGCTCCAGCTAAATCCCATTTTTCAGCAGAAATCAAATCATCCCAGCTATTAAAACCATATTCTTTTGCAATAATATGCTGCGCTTGCATAAGAGACAAGTCAGATTTACCGCTAAAATATTTAGCAGCCAAATCTACTTCTTTCGGATACTTTTTACGAAAATCTTTTAAGAAACACTTTGCTTCCAATTTAAAAACGTCAATATAATCAAACATTTAAAATTCCTTTCCTGACAACTTATCACATAAGCCTGTCCGATAAGCATAAATAAGTCATCATAAAAGAAATCTATATCAAAAAAACAACGGCAACGTATCACTTTAGCGGACATACCAGGCGCTTGCCCCACCTAACAAGTAATATATGGTCAAAAACAATTTTGTCAAGTTTTTATTGAATGATTACATCTTAGATAAAGTGCGACTTTCGCCCCCTATATTTGGCACAATAAATAAAAAAGCCGACCATCTCCAAAGAGAACAGTCGGCCGCCTCCCAAACCAAAAGTTTAAACTTTAAGATTTAGCCACACTAATCTTTTTAAACTTTTGTTTTTCATTTTGAGATTTCGGAATAGAAACCGTCAACACACCATTATTATACTTAGCAGTCGTTGCCTCATAATCCAAATCCCAAGGAAGCTGTATGGTACGTTTAAATGTACCATACGAGATTTCAGAAAAATAATTATCTTTGTTACTTTCTTCAGATTTATTCTTTTTCTCACCCCCGATACTGAGCATACCGTCAGCAGAAATTTTCAAATCAATATCTTTTTCATCGATACCTGGAATTTCTGCCGTAACTTTAACAGCATCTTTATCTTCAGTAACCTGAATTTTGGGTGACAACTCCAAAAAATCGGAATTAGAACTATCAATAAAATTCCAAAAATAATTCATCAGGCTTCTGAAATCAGTAGGATTGTGAGAAACGGACAAATCATGATTATTTTGATTAACATTTGTAACCGTATTTCTCATCACAATTCTCCCAATTATTTTTCTTCCATTTCAATAATATCCATTTCTTCAACTTCGCCTCCGGCCTGCTTAGAACCGCAATGACAACCGGATTTAGTCGAAGAATTTGAAGAAGATTTAGAACAAGAACCGGACTTTGACTTATCCTCAGAAAATTTAGAATCTCTCATATTTACCTCCAAAATTAAACAATCAACTCCATAACATACACTTTCAAAACCTTTTTGAATCACTCTGACAAATCCAAAAGATTTCTGAACCATAACATCATGGATACAGGAGGAAATAATAACTTAAAAAGAAATTTAAAGCTAAACAAAAGGGCAGGAAATCCTGCCCTTAATATCTAAAATTCTGCTGTAATATGCCTACCCATATTCAAAAATTTCTCGGTACGTTGTTTTTTCAACTCATCGGGAGTAAGATTTTCCAACTCTCTTAAATGTTTCAAAACAACATCTTTCACAGCAGACATAGCCTGTTGAGGATTACGATGAGCTCCGCCCATCGGTTCTTTAATAACTTCATCAATAATTCCCAAAGCCTTCAAATCCTGAGCCGTTAAGCGCAAAGCCTCGGTAGCGTCTTTTGTTTTATCAGCAGAACGCCACAAAATAGAAGCACAACCTTCTGGAGAAATGACGGAATAGATAGAATGTTCGAGCATCAATACCCGATTCGCCGTAGCAATAGCGATAGCACCGCCGGACCCGCCTTCACCAATAATAACAGATATAATTGGCGTTTTAACCTTCAAGCATTTTTCAATAGAAGAAGCAATAGCCTCAGCCTGCCCCCGAGCTTCCGCATCAACTCCGGGATAAGCACCGGCTGTATCCACAAAGCTAATAACCGGCAAATGAAATTTATCAGCCAAATCAAGCATTCTCTGCGCTTTACGATACCCCTCCGGCTTAGCCATACCAAAATTATATTTAATTCTGGTTTCCAAATCATTACCTTTTTCCTGTCCCATAACAACAACGGCATGCCCATCAATTTTACCAATACCACACACCATTGCTTCATCATCAGCAAAACATCTGTCGCCGGCTAAAAGAGTAAAATCATCAACAAAAGCATTAATATAATCCAAACAATGCGGTCTTTCGGGATGACGAGCAATTTGAGCCCTTTGCCAAGCAGACAAGTTCATATAAGTACGATTAACGTGCTGTCCCAACTTACGTTCCAAGCGTCTGATTTCTCTGGTAATATCCATATCTTCATCTTTTGCCAGAAGTTTAAGGTGCTCAATTTTCTCTTCAATTTCTAAAATATCTTTTTCAAAATCAAGCACAACAGCTGTAGATTCATTCATTTTTTATACCTTTACAAATTAAACCTTAGCCCCTCTATACCACAAAATAAAAAAATTTCACCATATTTTTTGCATATATACAAAAAAGCAGCACAAATATACACAAAAACATAGGTATTCAACGTATTTTTTAATTGCAAAATATAGCATAACCGCTAAAATAACAAAAAATAATTGGGAGTAAAGTTCGTGTTGAACACATCGTTTTTCATAGCTGCTTTTTCAAGCATTTTATGGTTTCTGTACGGATTAAAACACATTAACCCGCAAGATATGTCAGGTGCCCCTGAAAGTTTTTACCAAACAATTTTCGCCATATTTTTCCCCATTGGCTTAATTTGGGGAATATTTGCCATACTCAAGAGCATTGAAGAACAAAAAGACATACGTCTGCAAAATTTAAGAATAACCGAACAACTAAACAAAAACACCGAAACAACCAACGCTTTGAATTGCGCTTTAATCGCCTTAGAGAAAGAATTTAAAAATAGTTTTATGCTTCAAGAAGTTGATATTTTAATTTCCGATTGCAACGAAATTTTATCGGATATAATCAAACGCAGCAACTCCATTTCCAGTGCACAAATGGAGCATCTATGGAATAGAACTGCGGGAGGAGAACGTTGGCTAATAGCCAAAACATTTATAGAAACGCATAACTATCAACCTGGTTTCACAGACCATTTAATAAGCAAAGCACAAAAAGATTCTCTGTTAAAAGGAAGCATTTTGGAGTTTGAAGCCAGAACCAGAAGCCTGTATCAATTACTGGAGATACATGACACTCAAAGAATTTTTTATAATATGATAGAGTTTGGTGCCATGGGAAAAGTATATAACATAATAACCCCCATAGCTGAAAAGTTGAAAAAGATGAACGAAAATCCGAAAATGGAAAAAGCATCACCACAACAAACCTCCAAAGAATTTAATTTAACAGAAGAATCGTCCGATCATTTTCCGTCATTTTTATCGCAACCGGATAAAATAAAAGCAGAACAATCTGTTAATTTCCAGCCCCAAAAACAATCTCTTCAAGAAAAAGCATCCGCCAAAGAATCAAGTTTCCCCCAACAAAGCAATATAGAAGAAGGGATGAAAGCAATACGCGATGAATTGCTGTCATCATCAAAAAGCGAAAAAAAACCGGAAACACTTAAATCTTTCGCAAACACCCAAAATGCCTTACGCAAATTAAGAACAGAACCGAGCTTTGAACATACGCAATCAAAGCCCAAACAAAGCAAAGCCAACAAGGTTATCTCTTTAGCAGAAATAGAAAAAGAAATAGAGTCATCCCCAGAAAACAATTATGATGAATATGCATACCCGTTTGGAGCATGGATTGATGAGAAGAAAAGCAAATAAGTATTTTGCAATTATTCTGACAACTCTCGGAATATTCAATACGACATTAAGTATGGCTCTAGATGAACAGCCCCAAGCCGAAGCTATCTCCCCCGAAATATCCGTACAAGACTATATATCCTTAAGCAATACACCTAAATACACAGGAGATTTTGCAAACTTTAGCTTTGTAAATCCGAATGCCCCCAAAAAAGGAAGGATAGTTCTCCCCGCATATGGAACATTTGATAACTTCAATCCTTATATTTTCAAAGGTACGGCATCAACGGAAGCTGTTGCATTAACCTTAGACAGTCTTGGAATTTCTCCGGCTGACGATATAGAAACCGTATACCCTTTAATTGCAGAAAAATTTGAACTTCCTTCGGATAAAAGTTTTATTGGTTTTTTCATAAATCCGAAGGCAAAATTCAGCAACGGCACACCAATCACGGCAGACGATGTCGTTTTTAGCTTTAATTCATTAATAACCAAAGGTTCTCCCATATACAAATTTTACTATGCGGATATTGAGCGAGCAGAAAAACTAGCCCCCAACCATGTACGTTTTTATTTCAAACCCCACACCAAAAACAGAGAATTACCGTTAATAATCAGTTCTTTAAAAATTTTTTCAGCAAAAGACTTCAACAACCGAGAATATGATAAACCGAGTCTTATTCCGCCACTAGGCAACGGTCCTTATAAAATAAAAAAATTTGAAGCAGGACGCTATATCATTTTTGAACGAGATAAAAACTACTGGGCGCAAGATTTACCAACTCGTAAAGGTTTTTATAACTTCGATGAAATAAAATACGACTACTACCAAGATACCACTGTAACACTACAAGCTCTCTTTGCCGGCAACATTGATGTCCGTTACGAATACATAGCCAAATCATGGGCAACCGGACATGACAACAACCTAATAAAAGAAGGAAAAATAAAAAAACAAGCCATTAAGCATAATCGCCCTGCCACAACTCAGTTTTTTGCTTTTAACATTCGTAAAGACAAATTTAAAGACGCCCGAGTAAGACAAGCCATTGATTACGCCTTCAATTTCCCCTGGGCAAACAAAAATTTATTTTACAACCAATACGCACGATTAAGAAGTTATTTCGCCAACACCCACTTTGCCGCCACCGGTATCCCTCAAGAAAAAGAATTAGAAATTTTACAATCTCTGCCGGAACAATTACCAGCAGAAATATTAAGCACCCCGATTGAAAATACATTTCGCAACGATTCGCTATCAGACAGAGAAAATCTAAAACTAGCCGTTAAACTCCTAAATGAAGCCGGATATGATTTTATCAATGAAAAGATGTGCAATTTAAAAACCGGAGAGCCATTGGAGTTTGAAATTATCATAAATTCCGCCAACGGCAATTCATTTACTCGTGTTTTGCTACCTTTTATAGAAAATTTGCGCAAAATTGGCATAAAAGCAACCACGCGAGTTCTCGAAATCAACACCTATAAAAACAAATTAGACAATTTTGATTTTGACATAATTGTAGGGGGAGTGAGTGGAATTTATATGCCGGGAACGGAACAAAAAGACTTATGGGGCAGCATTTCAGCAGATACGCTTGGAAGCAGCAACATCATCGGCATAAAAAATCCAACCATTGACTATCTAATCAATAAACTAATTGAAACCGAAGACACCGAACTTTATACTGCTTACGTCAAAGCCTTAGACCGAGTGTTATTATTCAACCACTATGTTATATTCAATTGGTATTCTGATGCAGATAGGATTGCTTATTGGGATAAATTTTCCTTTCCCGACAACACCCAAAACCTCGGTGTTGATACAAATACTTGGTGGATAAAGGAATAAAAAGAAAATGCGCAATTATATTATAAAAAGACTTTTACTGATACCTCTAACCTTATTTGGAATACTACTAATTAATTTTGGCATCATACAACTTGCCCCTGGAGGACCGGTAGAATATATGCTTGCGCAATACAAAGGAATGAACACCGGAGCAACCGGAAACATTAATTCGGGTATGCCCAACTTAAACGAACAAAAGTATCAAGGAGCAAAAGGGGTACCTGACGATTTAGTTAAAGAACTGGAAAAACAATTCGGCTTTGACAAACCGGTACATGAGCGTTTTATCAAAATGCTTAACGATTACATACACTTTGACTTCGGCAAAAGTTATTACAAAGACAAGACCGTATTAGAATTAATAAAGGAGCGTCTACCCGTATCCATATCCTTAGGTTTATGGTCCACATTGATAATTTACCTAATAGCGATTCCGCTCGGCATAAAAAAGGCACGCAAGGATGGAGAACAATTTGATGTTATAAGTTCGTTTATTATCTTCATCGGTTCTGCGATACCTGTATTTTTGTTTGCCGTATTACTGATTGTATTATTTGCCGGCGGAACATATTTTCAATTTTTCCCTTTAAAAGGCCTAACTTCAGACGGCTGGGAGAATTTCACTTTCTGGCATAAAGTAAGCGATTATTTCTGGCATATAACGCTCCCCACCATTTGCATTGTTATCGGAGGAATAGCATCACTAACCATGCTAACCAAAAACTCATTTATGGATGAACTAAGCAAACAATACGTTTTAACAGCCAGAGCAAAGGGATTATCCGAAAATAGAATTTTATACCATCATGTTTTTCGCAATGCGATGATGATAATCATTGCCGGCCTACCTGGACTATTAATAAAAATACTATTTACGGGTTCTCTATTAATAGAAATAATTTTCAGTCTAAATGGCATGGGGCTATTAGGTTATGAAGCAATAATGACCCGAGATTATCCCGTAGTATTCGGAACATTATACATATTTGCGTTGCTTGGTCTGATTTTAAAGCTAATCAGTGACTTAACCTATTCATTAGTAGATCCCCGCATCAATTTTGAAAAGATTTAGAAAACAATCCGTTCGCTAAAGATTATAAAGATTTGAGTCGCACAAATCCATACAAAACAAAAAAGCGACAGTTATAAAAACTGCCGCTTTCGATTACAATAAAAAATTTATTTAATTTCGCCGACATACATTCCCATATCAATAGCAGCTTTAACATACACACTGTCTTTATTCAACAATGTTGTGCCCTCTGCAACAACTTCCTCTAAAGGATAAGTTACCAATTTATCACCATTAAGAGCCACCATAACATCAGTATGCCCCGCTTTCAACAATTCAACAGCTTTAGCCCCAAAAGCACACGCCAAAGCTCTATCAAAAGCTGTCGGGTCACCTGCACGTTGAACATGTCCTAATTTCGTAACACGAGTTTGGAATTCGGAATATTTCGCATTAATAGCGGAACTCAAATACTCACCGATTCCTCCGTTAATTTTCTCACCGATAAGGTTTTTGGTATTAGAAACCATTTCTCCTGTTTCTGTATGAACACCTTCAGAAACAACAATAACGGCGTGATTACGTCCTTTAGCTTTAATACTTTTCAATTTTTTAATAATACCATCAACGGTATAAGGGATTTCCGGCACCAAACAAACATCAGCAAAACCGGCGACTGCGGAACGCATAGCCAAATGACCGGCATCGCGCCCCATAACTTCCAAGATTAACGCGCGTTGATGAGAACGAGCCGTTTTCCACAAAGCATCAACAGCATCTGTACAAACTTTACAAGCAGAATCAAAACCAACTGAATATTGCGTAAGCGGAGTATCATTATCAATAGTTTTAGGAATCCCCACCATTTTAACTCCGGCATTACGACAATAATTACTAACAATATTCATACTACCATCGCCACCGACAACAACAACAGCATCAAGCCCCAACTCAGCCACACCTTTACCAAAGCGAGCAGAAATTTCGGCTTGAGATTCCATTTTAACACCTTTATTTAAAGAACCGAGATAAGAACCAGCCAGACGAGGCCAAGGCGTATCAGAAAAATTTCTCTCTGTTAACAACTCATACGACAAAGGAGTTTCAGTAACACCATCGGTACCATTATGAATACCATAAACTTCCCAACCAAGTTGTGCTGCCGAATTAACCACAGATAAAACAACAGCATTTAAGCCTGCACAATCACCACCGCTGGTTAAAATACCAATTTTTTTAATTTCAGTCATAACAATCCTATCCAATAAATAAAGTTACATTTTGAAAATACATAACGACAATATTTTGATAAGACTAGCATAATTTTATATTTTTTCACTAATTTTTTTAAAATACACTCAAAATAGCTTGATTTTTATCAAAAAATGCAGTATAATATGCGCGAAGAACAAGAATCGCATAAAGCGAGATTAGAGTAATTTTTGGAGTACGCCAATGACAAATACCAATTCTTTTAATAAACTTCAAGTACAACTATGTGAATTAAAACTTGAAGAAAGAAGGGTTAAGTCAGACATTACAAAATTAGTAAAAAACAAACAAATGATAGATTTCTATCAAGCACAACAATTAAACACGCAAAGAAACAACTTAAAAAACAAGATTCAAAAGATAGAAACATTGATTAACCCGAATATTATAGCATAGCGCAATAGCAATAAGCGTAATGTAGCAAATACATTCAAACAGGTATGGCAATGAAAAGCAGCAAAGTTTTATTTTATATAACAACATTTATTGCTGCTTTTATTTTATGCCTTTTCACATACATTTTATTCATTTACAAAACGGATTACCTAAAAATATACGTTGTATATTACAAACCTGCCCCTCTAATCAAAAATGAAATATTTATTCCAATTCAAGGCGGGCGCCGCATAGCAGCGACACCTTCGCGTCAAGGAACATTTACTCCCGAGCAAATAGACTGGCTAAATCAAAATATGCAAGGAGATGACACCGGCGAAAACATTTCCGAATTAAATCGTTATTTTGCCGAATTAACGGCTTTATATTGGATATGGAAGAATACCGATTCTCCATACGTCGGAATGTTTCACTACCGTCGCTTTTTATGTATAAACGATAACTCTCGCTATCCAATGCTAACTTTTCCATCCATGCGCTTCCGCCATCTGGGAATTAAGCATTTAGAAAAATTTTCTCAAGAATTTTTACACAATTTGGAACTTGAAAAAAAATACATTTTACCATGGTTTGCAACACATGACATTATCGTATCCGAACCAATAAAAGTAAACACTTACGAACAATATCAAGAAGAACACCTTATTTCCGACTTAGATAAAGCCTTAAAAATCATTCACCAGAAATATCCCTATATGTACGATTTTGCCAACCAGACATTAAAGAGCGAAGAAGGCTTCTATCCAACCAACATGTTCATCACTCGCCGAGAAATTTTAAACAATTACGCCTCATGGCTATTTAGCATATTACGCCCCTTATACCAACAAATCAAAGATGAGTTGCCCCAACGTGATACAGAGCAAAAACTGGCATTTGCTTATTTAGGAGAAAGACTATTCACAATCTATCTAAGATATGAACAACAGTATCACGGATTACGAATCAAAGAAGTTCCTTTCGCATTAGCATCAAATTTCTTTACTCCACCGCCCAATACTCCTTATATATATCTCAAAACACCACAATGGGAAGACACCTTTATCCAACAAGACAATAATCAAATTTGCAGTTTTAATAACGCCTATAAAAACTGCGGAAAATATGAATTTCTACCGCAAAACCGCTTAAAAATAAAATGGGATGATGGTGAAACATCATACTTTAAGCAAAATAACAATGAATTTGAGCTCGAAAAATAACTATATCGCATATTCATAAAGGCTATTAACTTGAAATAAAGAAAATCTCCGTAAATATAGCTTATACATAAACGAGATATAGAAAAATGCACACAATTCACTCACTTATCATAGATTTAACATTAATTACCATTTATGCAGGTATCACAACCCTACTCTGCAAAAGATTTAAGCAACCTATAGTCTTAGGTTATGTGCTTGCCGGAATTTTTGCGGGACCATATTTTGATTTATTACCCACCGTAAAAGATAAAGAAGATTTAACCTTATGGGCAGATATAGGGGTTATATTTCTACTATTTGGCTTAGGATTGGAATTTAGCTTCAAAAAAATGCTAAACGTCGGAAAAGCCGCTATGATAACAGCTAATGCCAATATTATTTTCATGCTATTTCTAGGCTATAATATCGGCTTACTGCTAGGTTGGTCTACCATGGACAGTTTCTTTTTAGGATCTATGATATCCATGTCTTCCACCACCATTATCATCAAAGCATTCAATGATTTAAACATCAAAAAACAGCGCTTCACAGATTTAGTTTTCGGTGTACTAATCGTAGAAGATTTAGTTGGAATATTAATGCTCGTATTATTACCGACAATAGCTCTAGGAAGCACAATAAACGGAATAGCCCTGGGACTAAGCACATTAAAATTAATTTTCTTTTTAATATTATGTTTCATCATTGGAATATACCTTGTTCCAACTTTTTTAGAAAAAATTCAGAAATACCTAACCGATGAAATGTTGCTTATTATAACCATAAGTCTATGTTTCGGAATGGTTTTATTAGCAACTTCCTCAGGATTTTCAGCAGCACTTGGCGCTTTTATCATGGGCTCCATCTTAGCAGAAACCGAATTTATTGGCCGAATAGAAAAAAACATGCAACCCCTTAAAGATTTTTTCGGAGCTGTATTTTTCGTATCCGTAGGAATGATGGTAAATCCACAAATGTTCATCACATACGCCGAACCCATTATTGTAATTACTTTAATTGTTGTTATAGGAAAAATTGTATTTTCATGTTTCGGTTTCGTTGCATCAGGAGAAGCACTAAAAACTGCTCTTTACGGAGGATTTTCTCTTGCCCAAGTCGGTGAATTTGCCTTTATTATAGCATCGCTAGGCATGAGTTTAAATGTATTAAGCCCCAAAGTATATCCTATCATCGTTGCGGTATCGGTCATAACCACATTCTTAACACCGGTAATGATGAAAGCAGCAGAACCTGCATACAAAAAACTAAATCGAATTCTTCCAGAAAAATGGTTAGGTTATATAAACAAAACCACCACAACAATGACACATAACGAAGAAAGACTTTGGAGTGCATTGTTTAAAAATTATTTTTTACGTTTATCCTTATTCTCAATCATTTTATACAGTATAATTGTCTTTGCATCAATTATTCAACCCATCATCCATACCATTATTCCATATAGAATCCCAGCCAATATACTATTAACCACATTGACTTTTATCCTAATGTCACCATTTTTAAAAGCCCTAATAGGATGGAACATTATCGCCACCAAATTCCTTAAAGATAAGATGAGCTGGATATTCCCTAAAAAACAGGCTGAAGAAATAGACTTAGCCGCCCAATGCGCAAAAGGGGAAGCTGATTGCACAGAAGAAAGCACAAAAACGGAAGAAAAAACGTTCGATGACAAAATGCAACGAGTACGCAATTTTTTCTCAGGATCAACACAAGTATCCAAAATATACTATCGTCTATGGATGGCCAAAAAAGCCAACAGATTACCTTTAATAATCCTAACCAGCTTCCGTATCTTAGTATCATCATTTTTCATAGTAACGGTCGTTCACAAATTTCTAACTGAAAATCCGAAAGTAATTTTCATACTATTACTTTTAACCATATTTTCAGTATCGCGTTCACGTTGGCTTCTAGACCAATATTTAAAGATGGAATCTCAATTTTTAATCAATCTAAAAGGGCGCAACATAAAAACAGAAACCGACAATGAAAAAAGAGCATAATAGCCTCAAAGTTCTATTTTGCCTCAACAACACAACCTCTGCATAGGATCTTGCAAATGTTCTGCCATATACCGAGAAAGAGTTAATCTATCCACCCCTAAAACTCTGGCAATATGTGACTTTGAAAAATGTTCCATACGCATTGCCAAAATTTTATCATCTTTACCGGTTAATTTCAATTTAGAATTTTTACGTCCTTTAGGTCTACCAAGAATTTTCCCTTCAGCCTTTAATCTTAATAGAGCCTCTTTAGTTCTTTGTGAAATAAGATTTCTCTCAATTTCAGCAGATAAGCCAAATGCAAAAGCAAGCACTTTAGACTGAATATCAGCCCCTAAACGATAATTATCTTTAATTGTCCAAACACAAACACCAGACGTCATACAATGATGTAAAATACTCATAACCTGCAACAAATTTCGTCCCAACCGAGAAAGTTCTGAAGCAATAAGCACATCACCGCTTTTAAGTTTTTTAAGTAATTTACCCAATTTACGCTTTTCGAGTTCCTTAGTAGAACTAATTGTTTCCATAATCCACTTATCAATAACAACATGATTTTTAAGAGCAAATTCTTTAATTTCAAAATGTTGATTTTCCGTTGTTTGTTTATCGGTACTAACACGAATATAACCATAAATCATAGCCATAGTCCTCTCATAAAGTTAAAATTACAAGGACTCGCTACGCTATTTTAAACAAAAAAGCATTACTAAACCCATATTTAATTTTAAATAATCTGCTTTTCGCATAAAAACCGATATATTTCCTCGGCAATCACTTGATGTCCAATAGCATTTGGGTGCGTTGCATCTTTATACAAAGCATCTAAATTTCGACATTTCCACGCATCATATCTAGCAAAAAAGAACACTCCTCTGTTTTGGCACACCGCTTTAATAATTTCGTTATAACGTTCCACATCAGAATTATAACGAACTAAAGAGGCTTGTTCAGTATAACGGTTTTCAATCACTGGTATCAAATCCATCACAACAACTTTTGCACCGGTTTTAATCAAAACATCGAGCAATTTATTCCAATACATAATACGAGCACCTTCTGAAAAATCTAACTGTAAATCGCTATTTTTTCTCCGTCTTAAATCATTAATCCCAATATTAACGATAATTAAATCAAATTGCCTTGATAAAACTTCATAAATAGCTCTATTCGTTGCATCAGCAATATTATCGCCAGATTGCGCCATATTATTAAAAACATAATCACCTGGATGATTTTCTAAAATCAATTTAGCTAATCTTGCAAAAAATCCCATATCATGTTCATCATAATATCCATGCGCAATACTATCGCCAATCATACCGATATTTTTAACCATAAAGCCTCCTAAAATCACCTTCGGCCTTTGTCCTTAATTTTTTTGACATAAACAGCCTTTTCCATAATATTATTCACGTTTTGAACTTTCTGTTCAGAAACATCGCATTTGCTGAAATGTTCTTTAGCCTTAGCCAAACAATTCGCAACCCTTTCTTTTTTATTCTGTTCCTCAACCAAACCTAATGCCGGATTTATGTATTTTGCATAATATGCTTTCCGCAAATCAGAAACATCTTTCGGATTATACTCAGTAAAAGATTGTTTTCCACAAACAAGCTCATTTTTTTCTCTAAAGCCGATAATTCGTCCTTCATCTCTATCCATAGCCAAAGCCACATCAAAAGCATCTTTTCCGGAACAATTAACATCAGGTTTATGCCCAACAACCTCTATATTTCCACCCTCTTTATCCCAATAAGTAAGTTTTCCCCATGCAACCCGCATACTTCCGCCCCATGGTGTATTAAAAGTCCCTTGAGTATATTGCTGCATACCTTGAGTATTTTCACCGATATATCTGACATTAGGATGATGATAAAAAGAAGAATAAGCGCTTTCAGCCGAAGAACCAACTCTTGAGCACAATAAAACATCTAATCTGCCCTTATATCCCTCTTTTTCATTAAAAGGATAAAAAGTTTGCGTTTCATCAAATAACACCCTATTTTCACCGGAAAAACATTTTCGTTGCACAATATCAGTATCTTTTAAGCCATCATTTTCATAATTTTGAGGTTTAAACGCGCCGTGTTTATGTAAAATCCAATTCCCCAAAGGAGTATCTTTAATTTCGCAACGTTTATAGGTATTAACCATATTTCCGTACAATCTCTTAGCCACATGATCTATCGGTTTATCTTCTCCGCCGCGATTTCCGCGCACATCAAGAATAATTCGTCCTTTTTCCCATTTATCTTTATCATCAAGATAAATTTCATCAAATTTTTCTATAAAATCGCTCCATGAATCATACGAATTATCTCTATGTGCAATATCATAAATAGAAACAAGCAAAACATCTTCATTTCCATTTTTCATCGTACCGATTTCCCAAATAGGAAACTCTTCACCATCATAATTTTTTCCTAAAGCCCCACCTTGCTTTTGATAAGTTTCAGGTCTTTCCGCCTCAGTTCTGTACGCAAAATTCTTTCCAACTGTCCTATCTGCTTTGGGTTTACCTCCATGAAACATTTTCCCGCCAACATTTACCTCAAAATGCCTATCTTCAATAAATCCGACAGTTCGTGACGCCATTTCTTCTAAAAAATCTTGCTGTTTACGAGGTTCGTCAATTTGTTCATACAAACTCTCGATTTCCGCTTTAAAACCCTGCTGATTTTCCTCCAAAAAACTAGAAAACCCAACATGTTCTGCTGTCATTTTAGCATAATATGCA
Source organism: uncultured Alphaproteobacteria bacterium (assembly GCA_949282205.1). GTDB lineage: Bacteria > Pseudomonadota > Alphaproteobacteria > RF32 > CAG-239 > CAG-267. The sequence goes on from CASDOS010000021.1 coordinate 83,543, forward strand.
ATACAAAACTTCTGCAAATCCGGAGAAATATAATTCTCCCCCATTTTTTGGCGCAAATCACGAGAAAGAGATGGATAATCAACCATTAATTTATCATCAGACACTGTATTTAAAATCTCTTCAAAAGACAACATCCCTTTCTCCTTCTCCCTAAACTTATTATACTACATTTTCCAACAATAGTAAAATAAAATTAACGGTGTATTTAAAAATCGATTTCAGCAATTAAGAACGGATGATCGGAATAAACCATCTCAGCTTTTGCAGAAATAACTTTAGCCGAAGAAGATGCTAAAATATATTCGATTTGCGTATCATACGAATATCTAGGCTGAAACATTTTACCATCATAATTAACCACAGATTGCAACTTTTCTCCCACTTTTAATTCGGGAAATGCGTTTTCAATCACAATACCAACCGTATTAAAATCACCTGTAATCAACGATGCTTCATGACAATCCGCACTTAACATTTCCGCCCATTGTGCACGATAAGAAACAAATTCCTCATCCCAAAAATGTTTATTAAAATGTTGAAAAGGAAACATATGCGTATTTACCAAACTAATCCGTTTCTGATTATCTAACTCTAAAACCGCTTTTTGAATAAATTTATCATGCATAACCCAATAATCACCATTTGGACGAATTGTTTCGATTTTAGGATTAGCAAACTTTAGTACATTATACGAAGCAATCGGAAACTTTGAACAGATAGACAAACCATAAAACTTATCATCAACAAAAAACGCTTTCTCTCCAACTAAATTACGATAATATGGTAAACTACAAACATTGGTAACCTTTTCAATAAACAAACTGTTACCTTGTTGATTATCCATAAGAGCTTCCGCCAAACATAAAATATCGGGTTTTTGTTGTTCAAAATATTCAACATATTTATTTGGGTGAAAACCAGTAAAAAGATTTTCATTTTTATCATTATAGCCGACATGAATCATTCCTTGAATTACATTAGCAAAAACCACTTTGAGCTTCATATCAGCCTCCTTGTCCATAAACCTAAAATCAGATTACCGAACAAAGATTAAATTCTCTTTAAAACAATATATCAGAGCACTTGTTTTCTGATACACACTTCATTTTCCCGACAATACTGAATAGCTTTCTCCATAAAATCCGTAATAGAGGCTGATTTTGGATAGATTTTCTCAAGTCGAGCAAGCACCAATTCACCATTAATCTTCATATCATAAAAATAACGATACGCAGGTCTTTCTGCACGCGAATTATCAAAAAATTTTCGAATATCCGTATGGCGAACAAAAGTATCAATAACCATTTCGCTCAACAACCACTCAATATGCGGTGCATCATAATTTGAAACACTGTCTTTAAAGTGCTTATGCCATATATAAAACCAAACAAAATGTATCATCTCATGTATTGCAGTCATTAAAAACTGTTCTTTTCCGTAACGATAAAAAATCGTAAAGAAATGAAGATGAATATCACGCGGACAAATCGGATTTAATGAAATTTTCGCCGACATATCATCAAGAATATTAGTACAATCAATCTGAAAGACGTCTGAAAAGACTTTTACAACCTCATTTTTTCTCTCTAGCCAATACTGATTAAACATATCCGCTTTAGCTTTTAACTCATTTTCAACTTGCACATAAAGAACAGCCAACTGTTCGCTTAAATATTCTCTTCGGATACACCAATCCGCATCAAGTCCTTTATCCTTGTCTAAAAAAGGATAAACCTGAAACAGCGTTTCTCGCCAATACAAAGAATTATCATCTGTCTGAAAATGAAGAATACTATTTATTGTATCCTCACATGACATCACATCTACATCAAGTTTCATCTTCCCCCCTCTTCATATTATAATTCAAAAAAACATTAGTAAAAATATATTCCCAAAACAGATACACCTCCCAATGTTAGAGCAACTAACTTTTTCCAAGAAAATTTATACGTTGTTTTTATCAAAAAATCAATACGATTTTACGTTTTTTCAAAACGCTTACTTTTTCTTTTTTTGTAAGATAAATTATTACGGAAACAAGTTATTAGAAAGGATAAATACATGACTGTAGATTTTTTACCATCAATTGAAACCGAACGACTTTTGTTGGAAAAACCTGAAATAAGTTTTGATTTTGCAATAAAAATGTTTGAAGTGGTTGATGCTAATAGAGATCACATTTTGCCTTGGATGGATTGGGCTCTACCTGAAATAACTCGTCGCGCTGAAGATGACTACAATTTTGCTTTAGATGCAGATCGTGCTTGGAAAGCAGGTGAACGATTTGAATATGCAATTTATGACAAAACAAACAAAGAATTTTTAGGCGGTATTGCCGCTATAAAAAAAGGGAGAACCGCTGATAATAGATTTGAATTTCCGCTTAGGTTTTATTATAAAAAAGTAATTTCAATATCCATGGGTTATTTATTGAGATTTGGGATACAACTTATGTAAAATTCAACAGAGGTTAACACGATAATACTTATATGTATTATAACCATTCAAAAGAATCTGATATTGTCAAAGCCTCTTAAATTCCAAACAAACAATTGGAAAATATAATCCTGTCACTGCCAAATTTGTTGTTAAAATATACTTTCATCTCTTTTATACAGTAGGCTTGCGTTTGGAATGTATTATCATCTATATGTTTTAATTCTAAGCAATAAGAAGGCAACTTTTCCCGAATATTGGTGTGGAAAATGGCGTTTTGTAGTTCTTGTTCACTAAATTTTCCATGATTAAACAATATATGAAAATGCCAATTATCTGATATTCCTAACAAGGACGTAAGTCTTATTGTATCTGATTTAACATTGTCTTTTAGTATCATCTCTTTTGTATTCATTTCTTATATTTTATTTATCTTTAATGTTATCTTATTAATTGTATTTATAATGAGAATTTTTTTTATTTTTGGATTTGTTTAAGAAGTAAATCTAATGAAAAAAGTTCATGTGCGTTTAGCTCTCGCATGTAAAGACCTTAGTTAAAAAAACTATATTTTTCAAATAGTTCGTTAATAAGGGCGTATGAGCGGAAAGAGCGATGGGATGGTTCCGTACCTAAGGCTGGCATTAGCGATGGCGGAAGTCAGGGTCTTATATGGGATACCCGACATTTAATAAAAAACGTGTGTTTTTCATATTTTTTTATGTTGTGATATAAAAACTATTTACTTTTATTTAGTTTTTGATATATAGTATATACTATATGGAGGTGCTACATGATAAACAGACCGCAATATCTTAAAGAACTTTTATCGTTCAAAGATGCTAATTTGATAAAGATTGTTACAGGAGTTCGTCGCTCCGGCAAATCTACTTTGTTTGATTTATACAAACAAGAACTATTGCAACAAGGTATCGAAGAAAAGCAAATCCAAATAATAAAATTAGAAGAGTTAGAAAATGAAAATCTTTTGGATTATAAAAATCTCTACCAACACATTTTAGAGAATATAATACCAAACAAGAAAAATTATGTTTTTTTAGATGAGATACAGAATGTTCCTGACTTTGAAAAAGCTGTCAGAAGCTTGTTTGAAAAAGGTAATATTGATTTGTATTTAACCGGTTCTAACTCAAAATTACAATCTGGACAATGGGCAACCTCTTTAGCCGGAAGATATGTTGAAATAAAAATGTATCCTCTTTCATATAAAGAATTTTATGAAACATATTCAAAAGAAGCTCAACAAAATTTGGATAAAATATATGAAGATTATTTGACTTTCAGTTCTTTTCCTTATGCCACGTATTTTATTAAGCAGGGTAGCAAGAATGTCTTGAAGCAAATTCACACTTATATTGAAGGAATTTTTAACACCATAATCTTAAAAGATGTCATGGAAAATTCCGGCATAAGCGAGGAAAGCCGTTTAAGGAGAGTTATAAAATTTATGGCAAGTTGCATTGGTTCGGAAATATCCATCAAGAAAATTAGCGATACAATAACTTCAGACGGAATGAAAATCCAACCGCAAACTGTTGAAAATTACATAGATGGTTTTAAGAACGCACACGTCTTGTATCAAGCTGACAGATATGATGTAAAAGGAAAAAAAATGCTTAAAACCCTAAATAAATTTTATCTGGTTGATATGGGAATCCGTCAGCACTTGCTTGGCAACAAAGATAAAGACGACGGACATATCTTAGAAAATATTGTTTATTTAGAGCTGTTGCGTCGAGGTTATACTGTTTATGTCGGCAAGGTTGATATTAAAGACAAAGATGGAAAGATTAAAGCCTTAGAAGTTGATTTTGTGGCAGAAAACGAAAATGGCATTGAATATTACCAAATTGCCAACACAGTGATGGATAGTGAAGTTTTGCAACGAGAATTGCGACCTCTTGAGGCAATTCGCGACCATTATCCGAAATTTATTCTTACAAGAGATTACGGAATGGCAGATTATAATGGTATCAAAAAACTTAATGCTTTGGAGTGGCTCTTAGGGCGGTAAAGAGAAAAAACGCTGTTCTACTTATATATGCATAGATATCCCCGGGTAAACCCGGGGTTCTTGGAAAGGCACCTTAATGGTGCCTTTCTTTACAACTCCAAACGGAGTTGACCTAAATCCCTTTGTCCTTGATACTTTACATAATTTTTAATTACTTCTTCATTCGCACCAACGCTACTAACGAAGTATCCCGTTGACCAAACCACGTTTTCCTTAAAA
>CASDOS010000022.1 GCA_949282205.1 uncultured Alphaproteobacteria bacterium
TATTATAATAATGAACGTTGTCAGTGGAACTTAAACAAAATGACACCGGCTCAACACCGATGCCATTTGCTTAATCCTCCCGCTTGACTTACACCCCTCAGGGGATTTCTTTTTCGTTTCCACTTTTCAGGGTACAGATCAATTACTGCGGGGTTTTGTTTTTCCTATGAGCTATGCCCTAGTCTGCATTTTTTTTGGTTTGTGCTGACAAATCGTCCGCAATACGAGCAGAACGACCACGCAATGCACGCAAGAAGTACAATTTTGCTCTTCTTACTTTACCTACACGGGTAACTTCAATTTTGGCTACGTTTGGAGAGTACAACGGGAATACACGTTCTACACCTTCACCAAATGAAATCTTACGAACCGTAAATGATGAATTTAAACCATCATTCTTACGGGCAATGCATACACCTTCGTAAATTTGGATACGTTCACGATCGCCTTCTTTTACTTTGGTGTGAACTTTAAGGGTATCACCAGCTTTGAAATCAGGAATGTTTTTTCCTTCAGTCAATTTGGCTACTTGCTCTTGTTCAATATTCTCTAAAATATTCATCAGTTTTACCTTTTTATAAAATTTTTTAACTTTATACACCTAACTATTTTTAGAATCAAGATATTTCTTAAATAGGTCAGGCCGTTTAGCTTTCGTTGCGATTTCGGCTTGTTCTCGTCGCCATTCTTCAATTTTTTGATGATGTCCCGATAACAATATTTCCGGAACGCTCCGACCTTTCCACTCTATCGGGCGAGTGTATTGCGGATATTCCAATAAATTGCTTTCGAAGCTCTCATCTTCTATTGATGCTTCATTTCCTAATACACCGGGCAATAATCTTATCACTGAGTCTAACATTATTTGCGCCGCTTGTTCGCCGCCAGTCAAAATGTAATCGCCGATACTGACTTCTTCCACATTATATTCCTCAATGATACGCTCATCTATCCCTTCAAAACGTCCGCATATTATCGTTATGTTCTCTTCTTTTGAAAGTTCGTGACTTATTTTTTGTGTCAGAGTTTTTCCTCGCGGACTCATATATATAATCCGTCCGCCTTGGTAATTCGCTTCTATCGCTTTTCCCAATATATCCGCACGCATTATCATGCCGGCACCTCCGCCACAAGGGGTATCATCGACCGATTTGTGTTTATCTTCAGCATAATCGCGAATGTTTATGGCTTCAATTTGCCATTTCTTTTCTTCCAGTGCCTTTCCTGTCAATGAATAACCCAAAAAGCCGGGAAATATTTCAGGAAACACCGTCAGAACTTTTACACTTAGCATTCTTTAGAACCTTCTTCGTCTTCTATGAACACCATACCGGTTGACGCAACAATAATATAGCCTTCCTCTAGATTTATTTCCGGTACATAACCTTTATTAAAAGGCAGCATTTCCGTACGCCCGCTTTTTAGCTTTATTTCTAAAATATCTCCGGCACCGAAATTATAAAATCCCGTTACTTTGGCGACTTCTTTCTTTTCGGCGTCAAGTACTTTTAATCCGACTAAATCGGTTTCATAATACTCTTCTTCCGCTTTGATTTCCGGAAGAACGCCTCTTGGCGCATAAAGCTCCGTTCCTATCAGGGGTGCAGCCGCAGTACGGTCTTCAACTCCTAAAACTTTGACGCGAAGCAAATCTTTTGAATGGCCGGTAACCTTTAAGTTAAAATGTTTTGTCGCAGTCTTGTCTTCCAACGTTCCATAGCTCGCTATGTCTTTGTCTACAACTGTATAGCTTTTGACTTTGACTTCGCCCTTTATACCATGTACGCCGACTATTTTGCCTAAACAAACGCGTTTTTCACTCATCTGATTACCTATCGCAACATATTCTTACTTTTTTTACAAAAGAATTTCAGATTAGGCCTCAGCTGATGTTTCTTCAGCTGCTGCGGCGGTTGCTTCCGCTGCGGCTTTGGCCTTTTCTTCTTTTTCTTTAATTCTCTCTAAAGCCTTAGCTTTCGGAGCAGATTTCTTTGGTTGATTGTGAATTTTCGGTGCTTCACAAATTCCTAAATTTGCAAACAATTTTTGCAATCTTTCTGTCGGTTGTGCTCCTTTGGCTAACCAAGATTTTACTTTTTCTATATCAAGAACTAATCTGTCTTGATGGTCTTGCGGCAATAATGGATTGTAAGAACCCAATTTTTCAATAAATCTACCGTCACGAGGTGCTCTTTGATCGGCAGCTACTACGCGATAGTATGGGTGCTTCTTTGATCCACCGCGAGAAAGTCTAATTCGAACTGTCATTTTTTTCCTTTCCAGTTTTTATTTGTTTCGTTTCTTCCGCTTAAAACGGAAATTTGTTGTTAAACCCGCCAAAGGTATTGCCTCCGAACGGATTGTTCTTCATAAAACGGGTTGCAAGAGTGCTCATGCCTCCTAACTTCCCCATTCTTTTCATCATGGTTGACATTTGCTCATAGGATTTAAGCAACTTGTTAACTTCATGAACTTCTACTCCGGCTCCGGCCGCTATTCTTTTTTTACGAGATGCTTTTATTATGTCCGGATTGCGGCGCTCGCCTTTGGTCATCGACAAGATTATGGCTTCCTGTCTTTTCATCATCGCATCAGCATTGGCCGCTTCTATTTGTTCTTTATATTTGCTTAATCCGGGAAGCATCCCCATAATATTGGATACAGAGCCCAATTTCTTCATCTGGCGAATTTGATTGAGCATGTCCTCCAAATCAAATTTGCCTTTCATCATCTTTTTAGCCATAGCTTCGGTTTCTTCTTTATCCAGATTTTCTACGGCTTTCTCAACAAGACTGACCACATCGCCTTTATCTAATATTCTTCCGGCAAGTCTGTCTGCATGAAATTCTTCTATATCTTCTAATTTTTCGCCGGTTCCTAAAAACTTCAGCGGAGCTCCTGAAACCATCTTCATGGATAAAGCGGCACCGGCACGAGATGAACCGTCTATTCTGGTTAATACCAATCCGGTAATACCGACTTTTTCATTAAATTCTTTAGCAACATTGCAGGCTTCCTGCCCGATAAGAGAATCGGCAACCAACAATGTTTCGGTCGGATTGGCTAACTTTTTAACGGCGGCAACTTCATCCATCAATTTTTCATCTATTTGCAGACGTCCGGCCGTATCTAATATCAATACATCATAAATACCTTTTTGACCGGCAGCAATAGCGCGTTTGGTTATTTCTAACGGTTTTTCTCCGGCAACTATCGGCAAAACATCTACATTGATTTGTTTACCTAATTGAGCAAGTTGCTCTTGCGCTGCGGGACGATAAACGTCTAAAGATGCCATTAAAACACGTTTATTCTTTTTTAATTTCAAGGCTATCTTCGCAGATGTGGTCGTTTTACCAGAACCTTGCAGCCCTACCATCAAAAGAACTGCCGGCGGAACGGCCTTGAAATTTAATTCCGTACTATCTCCTCCCAATAAATCTATCAACTCATCATAAACGATTTTTACGAGTTGTTGATCGGGACGGATAGACTTGATTACTTTTTCGCCAAGAGCTTTTTCTTTTACTCGGGACATAAATTCTTTAACAACACTCAAAGAAACATCCGCTTCTAACAAAGCTAAGCGAATCTCTCTTAAACCCTCTTCAATGTCCTTTTCTTTAAGAACACCGCGAGAGCCTAAACGACTGAATATGTCACTCAATTTTGTTGTTAATGCGTCAAACATCTGTTTCCTTTGTCTTTTCTTTACTATTAGTAAAAAAAATTGCGCCAGTGTGCGAACCCTCGCTGACTGACGGCACTCCGTAGAGTGTTATTTTTTACTCAAATCTGCCTTGATACTAGGGATTTTTTCATAAGAGTCAAGTCTTTTTTTAGAGCTTTTCCTTTTTTAAATTACTGCCTTTCTCGCGAAATTTGTACTTGCATATTCCTTTTTACCTGTTATTATGCGCTTAATTTTAGTGTTTATCCTTTTTTCGAGAAAAATTATGCCTGACAATATTGTGAATAAAAGAAAAACTTTTGCGATTATTTCGCACCCCGATGCCGGTAAAACAACTTTGACCGAAAAACTCCTTCTTTTCGGTGGCGCTATTCAACAAGCCGGTGCTGTTAAAGCTCGCGGCGAAAACAGACGCGCACACTCCGACTGGATGAAAGTGGAACAAGAACGCGGTATTTCCGTCGCTTCTTCAGTAATGACTTTTGAATACAAAGATATTACTTTTAATCTTCTTGATACTCCTGGGCACGAGGACTTTTCCGAAGATACATATCGTGTACTCACCGCTGTTGATTCCGCTGTTATGGTTATTGACTCAGCTAAAGGTATCGAAACACAAACTAAGAAATTGTTTGAGGTTTGTCGCTTGAGAAATATCCCTATCCTCACCTTTATTAATAAAATGGATAGAGAAGGTCTTGATCCTTTTGTACTTCTTGACGATATTGAAAAAACTCTTGCTCTTGACGTTTGTCCGGCAAGCTGGCCTATCGGGAGCGGTAAAGATTTTCTCGGTTGTTACGACTTACTTAACGACCAACTTATTTTAATGAACAAGACCGGAAATAAAGGACAAATCAACTCGGTTATTGAAACTTGTAAAGGACTTGATGATCCCAAATTAGATGAGTTACTTCCGGCTCACGCTGTTGCCAAATTGCGTGAAGATGTTTTGATGATTAAAGAACTTTGTCCGCAGTTTGACCTTGATCTTTATCTCGCCGGCGCGCTCACTCCCGTATTTTTCGGTAGCGCTATTAACAACTTTGGCGTTAAAGAAGTCTTGGAAGGTTTGCACTCTCTTGCGCCTACCCCAAGACCGCAGCCAACTGCCGAACGCAAAGTTAATGCCGATGAGAAAAAAGTTACCGGTTTTATTTTCAAAATTCAAGCTAATATGGATCCGAAACATCGGGACAGAATCGCTTTTATGCGTATTTGTTCCGGTCACTTTAAACGTGGTATGACACTCACGCAAATTCGTACCGGCAAACCGATTAAAATTCCAACTCCGGTTATGTTCCTTGCTCAAGAACGTGAATTGGCCGAAGATGCTTATGCCGGTGATATTATCGGTATTCCAAACCATGGACAACTGCGCATCGGCGATACTCTCACAGAAGGCGAAAAATTGCACTTCACCGGTATTCCAAGTTTTGCTCCGGAATTGCTCAAATCCGTGCGTGCTCTCGACCCGCTAAAATCTAAACATCTCGGTAATGCTCTTCAACAAATTGCCGAAGAAGGCGGTGCCAGCGTATTTAAGCCGGTTATTGGTTCTGAGTGGATTGTTGGTGTGGTTGGTGTTTTGCAATTTGAAGTTATGGCGGATCGTATTCGTACCGAATTTAATATTCCGGTCGTCTTCGAGCCTACGCAATATTATACCGCTCGTTGGATTTCTTCATCTGATAAAAATGCATTGGCAAAATTTGTTGATGCTAACCAAGCAAATATTGCGCAAGATCATGACGGTGAAACCGTTTTCTTAGCGCGTAACGCTTGGCACCTTAATAAAGCTAAAGAAGATTTTCCGCAAGTTGAACTGAAAACTACGCGTGAGCAAGTTTTTTAATTTGTTCTTCTAACCATTTAAAAACGGCAAAGCCTCGCTAGTATTTCACTAACGAGGCTTTGTTTTAGAGACTCTGCAAACAGAGGGTTTTGGCACCTTCCAGTGTCTTCATCGTTGCCGTGAAGCCAGCTTTGTGCACAAATACTCCATCATATCCGCACGCTTGCTGGATTTGCTCGCCATTCAGCCCCCAGACATCTTGTTTCAGCAAATGTCCATTTATCCCGACGATGGAATATCCTGCGGGAACAGGGACGATGGTAAAAGCTAACTCCGGATGCAGCGAGTGTGTAATTGGCAACCAATGCTTTAACACAACCACCTTACCATCGTTTAGGCTTTCCTCCACCGTTGATGGAAAATCAGCTTCACTTTGCAACTGACCTTCCACTGTCTTAATGCAGCGATCAAGCACAATTTCTGCCACAGCAACAGCTGCTTCAAAGTGCGCATCAAAGTCCGCCTTTTCGCCGTATGCCGGAACAAACGGTTGCACCATAAATCCTATAGAGCTATACTGCGGGTGTGGCTTACCGGTGTTATCTTGGTGTTCCAACCCCAAGAGATATTTCTCTCGGAATAATGCCAAAAATTCCGGCTTCAAGCACCACTTTGCAAGCAGACCGATTGCAGCATGCTTTATGCCTTCCGGCTGCACCAACTCGGGATCGTTTTGATGATGGTCAAAATCCCAAGTTGTCTCACTGTATTTTCCGCCAACATCTATGCGCATATCCGCTTTTTGCAGCTCTTGCGCATCGCGGGTGCGGACTACGTTTAATGTTGTACCACACTCTTTTGTTAAACGGCACAGTAGAGCCACGCAGAATACGTCATCTGAGTGAAATACTCCGTTGTGTATTGCTACGTTTAAAACTTCTTTTGTTGCTACTGCGGTTAAAATCTCAGCCTTGAATATTGTTTCCATGGCTTTTTCATTTTTTTTGCGAGGTTCGGTCCTTAGCCTACTCCTTCGTGAAACAACGTCTCATGGGCGGTTGTTTCGGGTTAGTAAAACTTTTGCGGTATATTAAAAAAGCATTATCTAACTTTGTTTGAAGGATTACCCCCAAAAAATGCAAAGTCACAGAATACCTAATAATACACCTAAATCTATTTATAAGGATTTTAGTGTATCATAATTTATATATCATGGCAAGAGTTTAATTTTTAGCTTATCGTTCAGATTAAGTCGCTTATTCATAAAACTTTGGGTGGAAATTTTGAGCAAATACCTTTTTATCAATTCCATTGATCGTCATGATATTCGGATTTTCTATTATTTCTTGTAACTCTGTGGTGCAAAACGTACTGCGCTCATCCGCTCCCTCTACAAAGGCATTAATATTGCCTTTTGCTGCTTTGATATATCTTGATGACGCAATTTTCCATATCTTGGTTATCTCTTCCCCTACTTCATCAACTCGGCCATCTAAACCTAACTTTATCAGCGCTTGTCCGCACGGCGTGTCATCCAGCATTTGTGCGTCTTGGTGTTCGCGAATATAGTTTTTTGCAGCTTCTTTATTCTTTGAGTTCGGCATAAAGCTGACACTATATACTACCGCTCTATCCGGTTGTGTCGAAACACTTTCATTTTGTGCAATTTTATACGCTTCCACTATCAGATTATTCATCTTGCTTTTCTTCTTTTACTGTTTCATCTTCGCTTGTGGTTTCCGGCTTTGCCTCGTCTTTACGCACCTCTTTGCTTGGCGAAAAATTAAACACCGTAATTTCAGATGGCGCGAAAATTCTTATCGGAGGTCCCCAATATCTGGTTCCTCTTGATACATACATTTCTATCCCGTTTTTGTTATAAAATCCGGCTAGAACTCCGCCATTTGCACGCTCTGTAAAATAATGGAACGGATAAATCTGTCCTCCATGCGTGTGACCGGATAATTGTAAATCCACATTATCTTTAGTTACGCCCTCTGCTATTTGTGGGGTGTGCGACAGCAATATCACATAATCATCTTTTTCAGCTTTGTACAGAGCGTTGCTGATATTTACTTTCATCTTTGCCATTGCTGCTGCTCTTATATCCGGAATACCGGCAATATAAATTCCCGTATTCCCCAGTTTGGCTCCATAATTGTTTAAAAACTCAAAACCTAATTGTGCAAAACCTATCGCCCACTGCATCGCCCCTGAATAAAATTCGTGATTGCCTAATACAACATACACATGGTCTTTGGGCGATAATTGTTTTAGCTCCATCATTTGCGCAAATAACTTTCCGGGGGTGTTATCTATAATATCCCCAACCAATACAACCGCATCCGGCTTTAATGAATTTACTTTCTCCACGATTTTCTTAATTGTTTGCGGAGATGTATCCGCTTCTATGTGCAAATCTGACAGCATTACTATTTTGGTTGCTTCTTTTATTTTGGGTGAACTTATATCGTACGTTTTTATTGCCGGCATCTTTTCTGCTTCATACATTCCATACAAGCAAAATAGCAGACAGAAAACGATTGTTCCCAGATTTATCTTATTTAATAATGCATTGTTTTTTAAATCCGATACGGGAACCCTTCTGATAAAATCGATTAAAGCCCACAGCATATCTCGTATGATGGTTATCGCAAATAAGAAAAATACAAATCCAAACCAAAAATACATTATCTTTGTTATATAAACAAAACTATCCTCTATCTCCGTACGGCGAAGAGCAAATCCTATTATCGGAGCAAACCACCCGCATGACACAAACAGAAAACATCCTAATTTAGTATACCAACGATAGTCCCCATATCCGACATAGGTCTTATATGTTATTGCGATTGCCGCCAATGCTACAACTAAAAAGGCTATCTCTACCGGCATGAATATTCTCCCTCTTTTCATTATACTATTGCGCTTCAGCTATCTTGTCATTTTCCTTTTTGGGTTTACGAGGCGTCGTTGTCCTTTTTCTGGTTACTCGCTTAGGTTTAGCTTCTTCTTCAGGCTTCATTTCTTCGGTAATTTCAACAACTTTGAAATTCTTTGCCATGGGCTTTTCTACAGCCGGCAATGTTTCTACATAACCGTTTGCTTCAGGAATCGGCTCTATCGGCGTTTGTGTTTCTTTATTTTCAGACACCTCTTCTTCCGTTGATGTTTCGTTACTACCGTTTTCATCCTCGGCTGTTTCCATATTTTCCTCCGGACGATTTTGCTGCTCTTGTCTGGATTGACGCCGCTCGTTTATCTCGGTTACAATCTTTCGATAGTGTTCGGCATATTGACGATATATTTCCATATCTACATAATTTCCACCGGCTTGGGCCTCTTTTGCCAAATCATTATACTTTCTGATTAAATCCAACGCCGTGCCGCTTATCTTGCCGGCTATGCTCACGCTGTCAAATTTATAGTTCAGCGTGTAACCATTATTGCTACCGCCGTTATTACGAAATCTGTTATTTTGCTTTTTCATATATTCCTACATTCATCATAGAACGATTTGCTCTTTACTATTGATTATCAAAAAAAGGAAACTTTCCGATATGCCTTACTTAAAAAATCGCATATCGCTTACAGGGATTTATATTAACGGGTTAATTTTTTTTTGCAACTTATTTTTTTAATATCACACATCTGTTTATTCCGCCTAAATCTTTTACTGTTTTTTGTAAAATTAATCCTTCTTTTTCAAATATTTCTCCGATTTTCTGTGCCTGTTTTATCCCCGCTTCAATTAAAATATACCCGCTTCTTTTTAATAAATTCGGCGCTATTTTGGCTATTTCTTTATAACATTTATATCCATCATCACCCCCATCTAATGCTACTCTCGGATCATAGTTCTTGACTTCTTCTTCTAAAGTTTCTATTTCTTGACTGGCGATATATGGAGGATTGGTCACAATCATATCTATACTTTCTTTTTCTATTTCCAATTGCTGCCATGAACAATTTTTTAATGTACATCGCTTTTCTACCTCTAGTCTTTGGGCATTTTCTTGGGCTACTTTTAATGCCTGCTCTGATATATCTACCCCAATTCCTTTAATGTTCGGGCAATCTTTCAATATTGATAATAGAATACATCCGCTCCCTGTTCCTAAATCCATCACCATACCGCCTTCTCTTCCTTCCAGCAGTTTTATCGCCTCTTCTACTAAAATTTCCGTATCCGGCCGGGGGGTTAATACATCTTGGTTGACCTTAAAGACTGATTTATAAAATTCTCTTTCCCCGATTATCTTGTCCAGCGGTTCATGATTTACTCTTCGTTGCAACATCATTTTGACCTGTTCTTGCTCGGCTTGAGTAATTTGGGGATATCGCGGTGCGGCGTGCTTTAGTATAATGTCCGTTTCTAATCGCGCTGACCTTATTCCGCCTTTTATCAATGCGGCTATTATTTCTTCTCGCACGGTTCTCGGATTATCTTTTTCTGACATCTTAAGCCGCCATCACTTTTTTGACTTCTGCCGACAACTTATCAAATGCTTTCTTTTCAATCTGGCGAACACGCTCGCGGCTGATATTGAAATGAGCGCCTATATCATCCAATGTTATCGGATTTTCCGTCAACATACGGTTCTTTATGATATATTGCTCGCGTTCATCCAGCTTCTTCAAGCATTGCGCCAATATCTTAGCTTTATATGCTTGTTCCTGGCGAGCGGCTAATTTACCCTCTATATTTTCGCGACCGTCTATCACCATATCAATTTTTTCGCGACCGTCTTCATCGTCCCCGACATTGACGTTTAATGAACTGTCACCACCGATACGGCGATTCATCTCAGTTACATCTCTTTCATCTACCACCAATTCTTTGGCTATCGCTTTCACGACTTTGGGCTCTAACTCTTTATTTTCGTATATTCCTAAGCGGGCTTTTATGCGACTTAAATTATAAAACAACTTCTTTTGTGCCGCCACCGTTCCTATTTTTACCAATGACCATGAACGCAAAATATAATCGTTAATCGCTGCCTTTATCCACCATATTGCATACGTTGCCAAACGAACTTTTTTATCCGTATCAAACTTTTTAACAGCTTGCATCAAACCTAAATTCGCTTCCGATATCACGTCTGACATCGGTAAACCATAACGACGATATGTTAATGCTATTTTGGCGGCTAAACGCAAGTGGGAAGTGATTAATTTTTGTGCTGCCAACAAATCTCCTCGAGTTTGGAAATCTTCTATCAACTGTCTTTCCTCACTTTCGCTTAAAACCGGAAATCGTTTAATCTGTTCTAAATAGGTATACAGCCCATTCTCCTCAACTACCATAGGCAGTTGTGGTTTGGGGTTCACGACAACTAAATTTTTGTGCTCACTCATGCCTTTTCCTAACAGACTTTTCTTTTAACCGATTTTGTTTATTTAGGTGCTGTCTTTTGTTTTCGCAAGTCCTTTATTTATACAAAAAGGATGTTTCTTTTCCCGTAGGCTTTAATTCCAAATTTATCACTTCAACACGATAGCTATCCGACTCCGGATATACCAGAAGAAATAACTCACCTGCTTCTTTATTCCGACTTTGATTTTTGCATAATAACATATTTTCTTCCGCTATACCTTTATTTATCTTACGGTCGGCTATGATGTCCGATACCGGCTTTGTGTCTTCTGTTTTATAATTACCAATGTTTTCCTTGGAAAAATTGTCTGTGTCATGCGTTAAAAAATAACGACGACGACGATGTTTCACATTCTTATTGGTATCGCCTTTATAGAATTCGGAAATAAACTCTTTGGTTGCAGATATTAATTTTTTATCTTGGCAGGTCGGTAATGAAACAAGTTGCTTTTCTACCTGACGGACAATGACTTCTTCTGTCGTATCGTTTATTCCTTCCGCATTTGCATACGTTGCGAAAAAACAGGTCATTACTATCATTCCAAAGAGTTTACTTCTCATGTGTTTCTCCTAAAAGTTTAATGATTTCGGGGTTCTAGGAAATGGGATAACGTCGCGAATGTTGGCTATACCCGTTAATAACATCATCATTCGTTCGAATCCTAAACCAAATCCTGCGTGCGGTACGGAACCATATTTTCGAGAATCGAGATACCAACTATAATCTTCTTCATGCATTCCTAATTCTTCAATACGCTTCTTCAATAATTCGTATCTTTCTTCTCTTTGCGATCCGCCGATTAGCTCTCCAATTCTCGGGACCAATACATCCATGGCCGCAACCGTCTTATTATCGTCATTCATACGCATATAAAACGCTTTAATCTCTTTGGGATAATCACGGACTATTACCGGACGCTTAAAGTGTTCCTCTGCCAAGTAACGCTCATGTTCCGTTTGCATATCTATTCCATATTCCGGCTCATACTCAAACTTCTTACCCGATTTTTTCATTATTTCAATCGCTTCCGTATATGTAATGCGTGCAAAGCTGTTATTTTTTATCGTATTCAATGTATCCATAAGTGTCGGATCTACGAATTTTGAAAATAACTCAATATCATCATGACATTTTTCCATGACTTCTTTTACACAATAACGCACCATATCTTCCGCTAAATCCATATCATCATGTATATCCGCAAATGCCATTTCCGGCTCTATCATCCAGAACTCCGCAGCATGGCGTGCCGTATTAGAATTTTCTGCTCGGAATGTTGGTCCAAAAGTATAAATATCGCCTAATGCACAAGCGTACATCTCACCGTTTAATTGTCCTGATACCGTCAAATGTGCCGGTTTTCCAAAAAAGTCTTGGCTATAATCTATTTCTCCGTTTGGTAAACGTGGCGGATTTTTCATATCCAAGGTTGTGACCTGAAACATCTCTCCGGCGCCTTCACAGTCCGAACCGGTAATAATCGGCGTATGAACGTATTTAAAACCGCGTTCTTGGAAAAATTTATGTATCGCATATGACAGCGCCGAACGAACCCTAAAGGCAGCTCCGTATTTGTTCGTTCTAGGACGAAGATGGGCAATCGTGCGCAGATATTCGTCCGAGTGTTTCTTCTTTTGCAACGGGAAATCTTCCGGTGCTAAACTATATATTTCAATCTTCTCGGCGACGACTTCATATTTTTGATTTCCACCTTGCGACTCTACCAATGCACCTCTGACTGCAACAGATGAACCGGTTGAAAGATTTTTTACCTCATTATAATTGGGGAGATTATTTTGAGCTATTATTTGCAAATTTTTTAAACATGAACCGTCGTTTATTTCTATAAATGAAAAGTCTTTGGAATCTCTTCTGGTTCTAACCCAACCTTTGGCCAAAACTTCCGGTTGTGTTGTTGCTGATTTCAGTAAATCTACAATTTTTGTTCTTCTTAACATTTTAAATAATTCCCCATTTGTTTAATGTTGTTTTTTAAAGCAAACAGGAGCTTAGAACATTTTGTTTTAAATGTAAACAGATTTATCTTTTTTTATATTGTTATTGCTGCTTACTTTTTTGGGTGGCGATATGTTGTAACCATTCACTTACGGTTAATTCTCGACTTTGCGGAGATAAACTTTCGTAAGCCTTTTGCGCATATCTGCGATAGTATTTTTTATCTTGGATATTTGTTGCTTTTTGTTCTGCTTTGCATACAGCAAGAATACTTTTGTATAATGCATTTTTGCTGTGCTTTTTTATACATAAATTGTCAAAACATATTTCGGCTTTAGTTATTTCCGCAATTTGCTTTAATACGAACGGCTTTATCACCTCATCCGCCGTATTTAAACAATAGCACTGTTGCGCATAGCTTTGACGCAGCACTACTATTGCTACCGCACTGCCATTGGGTAAATTCACCTGATTTAAATTTGGGTGATTATATATATGTTCAAACCATTGCGCTAATTTTTCCGATGTATATTTCTTATATGCTTTACCGTAATTTTCTACTTTATGAAAAATCCGAGCGCATTCTCGAGGCGTTAATTCTCCATCTTGTTTTTCTTGCAATTTTTCCGCATCTTCTTTTTCCGAACAATATTTGCAATCCGCCCATTTCGCAAATGCGGACAATATTTCTTGGCGATGTTCCGAACTGTTTAAACAATACATCGTCTTATTATTTATTCCTAATCTCTCTACAATTATTGCCTGTTTCTTGCCGGATATCTCACATGTATTATCTTCAGGCCTTTCATATAATTTGCGAAATAAACCGTTTAGTCGGTCTTGTTTCTTAAAACCTGATAACTTTTTTCCATCTTCCGATTTTACATTATCAAATAAATGTTTGACGTCGCTGACAATTAATTCTCCTATTTTTTTTGCTTGCGGTCTTTCCTTTTTGTATGTAATACCTGTCTGTTCCGCAAAGGCTTTCAATATTATTTCTTTGGGGGCTTGCGCCGTGTTCAAATAGTATGCCGGCGCGCGCCCTTCTTGGCGACGATGAACCACTATCGGAACAGCTTTCCCGTCGGGTAAAGTACAGCGATTTTTAGCTTTGTTTTGGTATAGTTTCGTAAATAAAAAACGCAGACGCCCTCGTTTCTCGCTCTGCGTTAGTTTTTCTCCATTTTCATTTTTCACGTTATCAAAAAATTTGACAACCTCTGATGCATTTAATTCGCCTTCTTGTTTTAGCTCTATTGTGTCCGTCATTTTCTTATTACCTTATTCAATTTGCACTAATATAGCACGTTTTATCTTATAAGGCAATACGATTTTAATGACCTAAAACATAAAGCGCATTAACTGTATCCAATATGCATAAACGGCTATGGCGATGATTTTATATAATACCGCCATACTCATTACCGCTCCTCCTAAAACGATAACCTCTATGATTATCGCTGCGATAACGGCAATGCCTAGCATTTCAAGCCAATAATATTTTTGCTTTATCAATAACAGTGACGCTATTACCGCGGTTAATGCCAGATACATATTCTGCATTGCCGCAAAAGTA
Organism: uncultured Alphaproteobacteria bacterium; assembly: GCA_949282205.1. GTDB lineage: Bacteria > Pseudomonadota > Alphaproteobacteria > RF32 > CAG-239 > CAG-267. The sequence goes on from CASDOS010000022.1 coordinate 14,400, forward strand.
TGCGATACCGGCGCGGTTACCGTGCTCAAATTCAATACAAACGATGTCATCATTACAATCGTTGCTATTATGAAAATGATAAAACTACTTCTTTTTGACATTTTTTCCTCCTTTTACAGTCGCTTTTGCAGTTTTGCTTGAAGCTACTTTACTTGATACTGTTTTACTTGAGGCTTTTGTTTTCGTCACTGTTTTTGCCTTGAGCCCTTTAGATTTTACGGGGGATTTCTTTTCTGCTTTATCTTTTGTGGAAGCCTTTTTATCTGTTTGAGGCTTTTTATATACAAAAATCTTTTCCGGAACACCATATATTGAAGAATCGATTTGCTTAATTTCTTCCAAATGTCCTAATGGAAACATCTCAGAGATGACTATGCAACTATCTTTAATACTCTCGGCTAAAATTTTTCCCAACGGCTCACCGGTTACTTTTAAAACATAACACATGATTAAATCCATATCGTGATAATCTTGCTTCATGTAATCACCTTTGATAAAGCTAATGTTCTTTAAACCTGCCGCTTTGATTTTCCCCATGGTCAACGGAACAATGTCCCATTCGTAACCAATGAATTCATGCTCGGGAAATTCTTTTGCCAACGGCAATAATAATGCTCCGCTACCACAACCTAAATCGGTTACTTTCATTTTGTGTTTGGCTTTTTTTAATACTGCTCGCGCCTCTTCTATCATATCTTCTTTTATTTTTCCGTATGACGATACAAACGGACCATATTGACCACAACCGCATTTGATGTATGAATATGTTTGGTACAATAGATATATAATCGCCGCAAATCCTATCACCAACGCCAATATCACAATTATTCCGTTACAACACATTATTTGTTCTCCGTTCTATAAAAAAAGTTTGCTATCTTTCCATTGGTGTTATATATATTGAAAATTGTTTAAGAAAACATTTAATTTTTTATTCTTTACGGGAGCAACTTCAATGGCTAAAAAATATAATCGTATTCTCTTTCTTACCGGCGCCGGTATCTCCGCAGAATCCGGATTAGCTACATTTCGTAGCGAAGATGGTTTATGGAACAATCATCGTGTTGAAGATGTCGCCACCATTGAGGCTTATTACCGTAACCAAGATTATGTTCACGATTTTTATAATAATATGAAACCGGAATTATGGAACGCCAAACCCAATGCCGGTCACTTAGCTATCACTCGTTTGCAAAATGAATATCCGGCAGAAGTTAATATCGTGACACAAAATATTGATACTCTGCATGAAAAGGCTAAAAGTAATAATGTTTTTCATATTCATGGACAAATCAATCAGGCGGTTTGTATGAATTGTGGTCATGTACTTGAAACTTGGGGCGATGTTACTTCCGAAACTTGTTGTGAAAATTGCCACATTATGGGTATGATGAAACCCAATATTGTCTTTTTCGGAGAAAATCTGCTTTATATGGATAAAGTTGAAAACTTACTCAAAACATCTGATTTATTTGTTTCGGTCGGGACTTCCGGTGTGGTTTATCCCGCTGCCGGTTTTGTTCAAACTGCAAAATATTACGGCGCCGACACCGTAGAATTTAATTTGGAACCTACTTCTAACAATTTCTTTTTTGACAGGCATGTTATGGGGAAAGCCGGTGATACTTTGCCTTCGTTTGTTGATGAGCTTATTGCTCAACTTTAGGACAATTAATTTTTAACAATTTTTCATAAAAAGGCGCGCTAAAAATCTTTTTATCCTTTAGCATCTTTATTTTTTCACAAGAATCGGCGTGGTAAAATTTTTGCGTATCTGCGGGGAAAAGTTTTTTACCGATTTTTTCTCTCACGGCTATATTTCCCTCTTCATAACTGATGCCATAATGCTTTTCGCTCATACCGTTTCTTTCCAATACATCATCCGGTATTGAGGCCATTTTAGCTCCCGAAAACAACATATTCGTCCAAAAGTCCCAATCTTCGCAAGCTCTTAAATTCTCATCGTATCGTATCTGTCTTTTCTTTGCAAACACTTTTCTATACATAATATTGGCGTTGCCGAAATTATTGTACTGTATTAAACCTGCCGCAATATCATCATGATTTTCAGGTATGCGCGGAAGGCCGCTAATCTGACCGGCAACAACTGTTATCTCTTTGTTTTTATCTAAGAACGCAACTTGTTTTGACATTCTCTCCGGTAAACTCTTGTCGTCGTCATCCATTATCATTATATATTCTCCGCGCGCTAAATCCGCTGCTTTGTTGCGCGAATATGCTATTCCTCGATTTTTAGCATTCTTGTAATAGCGAATACGCTTATCTTGATAACTGTTTACCACTTCTTCCGTCTTATCCGTTGAGCCGTCATTAATGATTATCAATTCGAAATCTTTATAGGTCTGGTCTATAATACTGTCTATTGCTCCCGGCAATATTTTTTCCCGCTGATATGTCAACATGACAACGGATACCTTCGGCTTACTCAGCCAAAGATATCCGCCATATATTCCAGCCGCTAACAGTATAACGGCTATAATTACTTTTTTTACATTCATCTATTGAGCGATAACACGGTTAGTACTTCCAAACAAAACTAAACAACGTTGTCCAACGCCTAATGCTTGGCCTGTACCTTGCGTAATACTGATAACCTGACCGTTATCTAATTTAACGATATATTCCAAACCTGTTTGCGAGGTTAAACCTTTTTCTGCGGCATCTCCGACCAGACCTCCTAATAAAGCGCCTCCTACAGCACCTAATGTGTGCGCCGTACTGCCGCCGCCGATTGTTGATCCGGCAACTCCGCCGGCAACTCCGCCGATAAGAGTACCTGCACCGCTGTCGCTGTTGACGCCAACTTGACGTACACTTAATACCGTACATTGCGCAACAGTTGATACTTTCCCTGTTTGATTGGTGTAGTAATGATCCGAATTGATATTGTCCGCACAACCCGACAATAATAATGCTAAACTTGCCATTCCCAATATTTTATTCATCGTAAATCTCCTCATATATTGTTTACTCATAATTTAGTGGATTATTTTCTGTTGTCAATCTTTTTCAATAATCTCATTTTCTTTGATACTTTTTTATACTTGTTGCTTTTGTAATTCCTCCATAATCCGTTTTTCATGTTCTGGCTGATCTTGCTTGGCCTCTATTACGTCTTTACGAATCTTTTGCGTGCGCTTAAACAAATCAAACATTTTTTCGCCCTCATCCCATCGAATATTCCTTTCAAGCGCCACTAAATCTTCAATAAATCTTTGTATCAGCTCCAATACGGTTTGTTTGTTGGTTAAAAAGATATCTCGCCACATCGTCGGATCTGAGCCGGCTATACGCGTAAAATCTCGGAAACCTCCTGCTGAATATTTGATTATTTCTTTATGCTCATATCCTTCTAAATCGGCTACAGTTCCCACTATCGAATATGCAATTAACTGCGGTAAGTGCGATACGGCGGCCATAACCTTATCGTGATGTGTTGCCGTCATGATGTCTACTTTCATATCGCAACTTTCCCACATCTCGCTTATTCTTTTTATGGCTTCTTCCGTCGAATTTTCATCCGGTGTTAAAATACACCAACGTCCCTTAAATAATGAAGTAAAACCATTTTCCGGACCCGATTTCTCCGTACCGGCAACGGGATGCCCTCCAACCACAATACTTCCATTGTTTTTATTTAGATATTTTTCTATTTCTCGCAGGCTATATTGCTTGACCGAACCGACATCTGTTATTATGACTCCTTCTTTTACATACGAACTCATGTCTTTGGCTAATTTTCCAAATGCGCATACCGGTGTCGCAAAAATAATCACATCGGCTTCACTTACTCCTTCTTTGATGTTATCGGTATATATATCTGCTATGTCTAAATCTTTTGCTTTTTGTAAATTTTCTTGATTTTTATCATACACGGCCAATGTTTTGACCAATTTTTTTTCTTTTAAATTGCGCGCCAGTGATGAACCGATTAAACCGATACCTAAAATCAGAGCTTTGTCAAACAGCATTGTAATTTCCCCTTTGATAAATTTGCACGTTAATTTATCAATGTCCTTATTTTGTGTCAATATCTTACCTTGCTCTATCCTCTTTTCTTTCTTGACAGCTTTGACTTGTACGCTATTATGCTCTTACTTTATTAAATTTATGTCTTATTATTTTGAGGATTAGGAAAAGGACCGAACCTCATTAAAAAAAATTGTTTTATGCTTAGAAAATTTCATAAAATTGTTTTTTTGACCGGTGCCGGTATTTCCGCGGAATCCGGTTTGGCTACCTTTCGTGATCCTTCCGGTTTATGGAATAATTATGATGCTGAAATTGTTGCCTCTTTACGGGGGCTTCAGTCTAACCCTACTTTAGTTCACCAGTTTTATAATGAATTGCGAAAACAGATGGCTTTGGCTCAACCTAATCAGGCTCACTGTGCTCTAACTTATTTGCAACAGAATTCTTCTGCCGATATCCATGTTATTACCCAAAATATTGATACTTTACATGAAAAAGCTCATTCGCAAAATGTTTGGCATATTCATGGGCAAATCAATCAATTAAGGTGTGTTAAGTGTGGGAAAATTACAGAAACTTGGTTACCTTGGACCGAACATTGTCTTTGTTACTCTTGCCATGGCAAACTCAGACCCAATATCGTCTTTTTCGGTGAGGAAATATTTTTTTTTTCTCAAATTGAACGACTTCTTGCTCTTGCTGATTTATTTGTTGCCGTTGGTACTTCGGGAACTATTCCTCCGGCCTCGTCTTTTGTTCAAGATGTTCGCAAGCATTCCGGTTTTACAGTTGCTCTAAATTTGGAAAAACCTGCCAATTATCGTGACTTTGATATCGTCATTAATGGAAAAGTTTCTAAAATATTGCCGAGCTTTATTCAAAAGTTGCTCAGTTATCAATAAAAAAACAGGCTCTCTTTTGAGAACCTGTTTTTTTTGTTTCTTTTTTCACAATGTAAAATTATGCGGTCTTGCCTAATTGGGCTGCAACTTCTGCGGCGAAGTCTTCCTCTTTCTTTTGTAAGCCTTCTCCCAATTTGAAGCATACGAAACCTCCGAGTTTTACTTCTGCATTGTTTTCTTTTGCAAATTCCGCAATCACATCTTTTACTTTCTTATCCGGATCCATAATATATGCTTGTTCTTCAAGAACGACTTCTTCATAGTACTTACGGATACGACCTTCTACCATTTTTTCAACGATATTGGCCGGTTTGCCAGATGCTAAAGCCTGTTCGCTGAAAATGTTCTTTTCACGTTCTACAGCTTCTGCCGGTACTTCGGCGATTATCATCGAAATCGGACCGGTGGCGGCTATGTGCATTGCAATATGCTTGCCCAATTCCTGCATCTTGGCTTTGTCGGCATTACCTTCAATGCTTACCAATACACCGATTTTACCAACGTTCGGACGTACGGAATTGTGAATGTATGAGCATACAACACCATTATTTGCACTAATATATGCAGAACGACGCAAATTCATATTTTCACCGATTTTTGCAATCATATCTGTCAGTATTGTTCCCATCTCTTTGCCGCATACCGGACATGTATATGTTTTTAATGCTTCTATATCACCTTTGACGGCTAATGCTGCTTTTGCCGAATTTTCTACATAATCTTGGAAAATATCATTCTTTGCAACAAAATCTGTTTCAGAGTTTACTTCAACAACTGCGCCAGCATTACCTTCTACATATACGGATACCAGTCCTTCCGCTGCAATACGACTTGCTTTTTTAGCGGCTGATGCTAATCCTTTTTTACGAAGCCAGTCTATTGCATCTTCCATATTTCCGTTTGTTTCAACCAGCGCTTTTTTGCAATCTAACATGCCTGCACCAGAGGTTTCTCTTAAACTTTTTACCATTGCTGCGGTAATTTCTGCCATTCTTTTTCCCCTTGTCTTTAATCTTTGTATACATCAACTCGGCGGCAGCTGTTGCCACCGCCGACTTCTTTACTTAATTGCTCATTAAGCGTTTTCTACATTTTCAAATGTTTCTTCAGATGATGCAACTACATCTTCGACTTTTACGCCTTGTGCTGCAACTTCTGCCTGCATACCATCCAAAATGGCTGATGATATTAATTCACAATACAATTGAATTGCGCGAATTGCATCGTCATTGCCCGGTACAGGATAATCGACTTCATTCGGATTTGCATTTGTATCGGTAATACCAATTACAGGAATACCCAATTTCTTAGCTTCTTTAATAGCTAATGATTCTTTCGGAGTGTCAATTACGAACAATAAATCCGGTTGACCGCCCATGTTCTTAATGCCGTTCAATGAAAGAGCCAGTTTCTCTTGTTCTTTCTTAATGTTCTGCATTTCTTTTTTGGTGTATCCTTCGTATGCGTTCTTTTCTTCCATTTCGTTTAACTTAACGAGACGGCTGATTGACTTGTTAACAGTCTTCCAGTTAGTCAACATTCCACCTAACCAACGATAGTTAACATAGTACTGTCCACATCTTTCTGCACTTTCTTTGACAATGTCTTGGGCTTGACGCTTGGTGGCTACAAACAAAACTTTGCCGCCTTTTGCTGCGACATCACGAGCTACTGCCAAAGCGGTGTAAAGCATCGGATATGTTTTCTGAAGATTGATAATGTGCACATTATCTTTTTTACCATATATGTATGGTGCCATTTGCGGATTCCAACGACGTGCGTGGTGTCCGAAGTGTACGCCTGCTTCAACAAGCTGACGTAATGTAAAAGTAGGAAGTGTCATATTTTATTTTTCCTTATTTTCCGGTTAAACCTCCGCAGAATTTCGGCCCGAAATATTTCGGACACCGGAGCGTGAAGCATCGTTCTTTCTAAAACATTGCCGACGCTTTATCTGCGTGTGAATTATATTTTAAAAACAGCTCACTCGCTGCTTTCGTCTGTCTTATAACCTAAATTTATTTATTTTGCAACTCTTTTTTAACCTTTTCTTCAATTTTTTCTTAACCTTAAATACAAAAAAACCGCATTTGTCTGGATGGGACAATGCGGTTTCTTTGTGCGTGGTTTACGAGGTTACTCTCTCTCGTATTTAGAGATAAAATCGTAAATCTTTTGGTGATTTTCTCCATGCAATGTTGCTAACATCAAAATTTGACGAAGCTCTCGTTTACGCGGATGTTCCAAATCGCCATCGGCTAAAGCCAAATTTACCAACGAATCGGCTATTTGAACCGAAACGGCGGAGATTTTTTCTCCCAGTAAATCGCGTAACGTTTCCGAACTAACCGAGAATAATGCATCTATGGCTTCAGGATCTTGCGACATACGCAGAATATTCAAAGCCTCTTTCGCAAAATCTTCCCGCTTTCCATAATATGCCGATAAACTCAGCAAAATTATAATGATGCGCGGAAGCTCGTTTTGCTCCAAAACTTTCTCCAGAGCAGGAAGTTTTTCCCCTTTAGCTATCCAAAATACCTTTGGCGATTGAGATGCTCCCTCCTCACTTTTGCGCGAAAACAATAGAACCACTCTTTCTTCATCTGTTTGTTCCATTGAGCATATTTCTTGCTCGTCCGCTCGATAATAGGTAATGACGTCAGCTTTCTTCAGCTTTTGAATATCCGCCGAAATAGGAAGAACTACTAAGTCTTCTTTCCCTGATATGATATTCTTCACTTTAATTGAATGGAAACTGCCAGCGGTGTCAATGTTTACGACACAGGCTGTAATCGGACCTTTTGACATGATAATAGATTTTAAAGTTAAAAAATAATACAAAATTCTTTTTGCTTATACCCCACTTTTTGACAAAACGCAAGTTTTTTGTTTGATTTCCGTATAATTATTTTTTCCTTCCCCTTTTTTGGTATTTTTCTGTTTAAGATTTTTAGTTTTTGCTTGTGTCTATGCTTTTCTTTTTATATGTTTTTCCCAGTTTATATATTTTTTGTCTTGTATCTGAGGAAAATATGAGTGATTTGTTTGAAAATTCCGCAGCGGCTGTTAAGGAAGAGTATTCCGCTCGCGATATTGAAGTTCTGGAAGGACTGGATCCGGTCAGACATCGCCCGGGAATGTATATCGGCGGTACTGATGAGCAAGCTCTGCACCATTTGGTGGCGGAAATTTTAGACAACTCTATGGATGAGGCTGTCGCCGGTTATGCTTCCAGAATTGATATTTCTCTTAATGCCGACTACTCCGTTACTATTACAGATAACGGACGCGGTATTCCAGTTGATGACCATCCTAAATATCCGGGAAAATCAGCTTTGGAAGTTATCTTGACCACTTTGCACTCCGGCGGTAAATTCGGCGGTAACGCTTATAAAGTATCCGGAGGTCTACATGGTGTTGGTTCGTCCGTGGTTAATGCTTTATCTGTTAAACTCGTTGTTGAGGTCGCTCGTGACAAAAAACTCTACCGCCAGGAATATTCTTGCGGGAAGCCTGTTACTCCGTTAATGTTGGTGGGAAATGCTCCGAACCGTCGCGGGACAAGCATTACATTCTTACCTGACGCCGAAATTTTTGGAAGCGATAATAAATTTGTTCCGGCAAAAGTTTATCGTATGGCTCGTTCTAAAGCGTTCCTATTTAAAGGCATCAAAATTTTTTGGAAATGCGCTCCCGAACTCTTAACCGATAATGACGGTATTCCTCAGGAAACAGAGTTCAATTTTCCAAACGGCTTATTGGATTTCTTAAATTATCAAATCGGTACTCGTACTACTATTAATCGTACTCCTTTTTCTGGAGAAGCTGAACTTGCCGGCGATGAAGGAAAAGTTGAATGGGCAATTACCTGGCCTGATGATGAAAAAGGTTTTTGTAACTCCTATTGCAATACCGTAATTACTCCTCAGGGCGGAACTCATGAACAGGGCTTCCGTACAGCCTTGCTTAAGGGACTTAAAGAATATGCAGATATGGCCAACATCAAAAAAGCGACCGGCATTACCGCTGAAGACTTTTTAAGTGATGCCGCGATTATGCTCTCCGTATTTATCCGTGATCCGCAATTCCAAGGTCAGACCAAAGATAAATTAACCTCTACAAAAGCGGCTTATTTGGTTGAAAAGGCTGTTAAAGATTCTTTCGACCACTGGCTTTCTTCCGATAAAGAAAACGCAAGCGCCTTGATTGAATACGTTATCGATAGAGCTGAACTTCGTAAAAAAAGAAAAGAAGAAAAAGTACAGAATCGTAAATCTCCAACGAAAAAATTGCGTCTTCCCGGGAAACTGGCCGATTGTTCTAAATCTGCTGCCGAAGATACCGAAATTTTTATTGTCGAAGGAGATTCCGCCGGAGGTTCCGCTAAACAAGGTCGAGATCGTTTGACGCAGGCTATTTTGCCTCTGCGTGGTAAAATTCTTAATGTCGCCAGCGCCAGTCTTGATAAAATTACTCAAAACCAAGAAATTAAAGATATGATTGAAGCCTTAGGATGCGGCACAAAAGATAATTATAAAGAAGAAAATTTACGCTATGAGAAAATCATCATCATGACCGATGCCGATGTCGATGGCGCACATATCACTTCTCTTTTGATGACCTTCTTTTATCAATATATGCCGAAACTTATTGAAAACGGTCACCTGTTTATTGCGACTCCTCCTCTGTATAAAATTGTCTTTGGCGGAAAGAACTATTATGCTCTTGATGACGAGGAAAAAGATAAAATCTTAAGCAAAGCAAAGGCTAACCAAAAACCTGATATCAGCCGCTTTAAAGGTTTGGGTGAAATGAGCGCTTTGCAACTTAAAGAAACAACTATGGATAAAAATAATCGTGTTTTGTTGCGTGTCGTCATCCCTACCGCCAATACGGAAGAAGCTCGCGATGAGGCTTTTGAAACCAGGAGACAGGTTGAACGTTTGATGGGTAAAGATCCTGAGCAACGTTTTAAATTTATTATCGAACGTGCTAAATTTGCTGAGGATTTGGACATTTAGTTGCTTTGTCTTCTCTTTTTTTATTAAGCGGTTTTGCTCTAAGAAAAAAGGCAGTTTGTGATTTTAACTGCCTTTCTTTTTTTACATACAACCTATATGTTATAGGGGTATGTCGGGTATTTCCCTGTCATGTTTTCGTACGATTAAACATTTTAATGGCAGACATATTCATTATTCCGCCGTCTTTTTCGCATAGCCGAGTAATCTTCAGACTAAATTTGCATACTAAAAAAATAAGCACTGTTGCTAACATACCGAATAATTGTTTAAGACCTCATAATTGATTTTACGGCGTCACCCTAATCAATTATTTTTTATTCGTCAAGTTATTCGTGTTATTTTATTGTTTAGTCATAGGCTTTATAATAGCGTTTTTTGTAGTCAAACTCACATTTCAGATGGCTGAATTCCGGTTTTAATATATATATCACGTCCGAATTATCAAACGGTTTATAGTATTGGTTTATCAAATTCATATCCGGTATATGCACAAATTTTTCTATACCTCGCTCGGACGAATATTTGTCTTTGTAGGGCGCGATATATATAATTTTGGGTCTGTATGTGATTATTACCTTATTTATATCCATTAAAGGATGTATTCCCACCCTTGCCCCTATCACATCCAGTTGTCCTAATAAATTCCAATAGTAATGAGGATCGCGATTATATAAATTGTACAAATTTCCATCCCCATTGATAACATAGTCGCAAGGCGTGGTTACTCGAACTATTTTTTTATTCAGCGGCTCATAAAAACGCCCTATTCTATCTCCTAAATTCCCTTCATATACTGCCGGTTTATACATACAAAATCCAAGTGCAGCAACTAGTATATATATCAATGCAAAATGTTTCTTAAAAATTTTTTCTTCCAAAAACATTGCACTCAAAATGGCTGCCAAATATATCAACAGATAAAAATAATATGCAAAAGCCGAAAAGTATAATAAACGTTGCGCTAACTCTGTTAAAAATAATATCGTCAATATGTTGAAGTAAATATTCTTCTTACGAATAAAGCAAATAATTGCGCAGAAACTTCCCAGAAGTAATAATTTTAATTCGGGCCATATTATTCCTTGGCGGCGTTCTTCCGCAAATAGCTCCGGTATGTGTAAATTGAAAATGAAATTGGAACGATACCATGTTTCTAAAATTCCATGTTCCCATAAATAGACCGCATAACCGATACTTAAAACAATCGGTAATTGCAATGCATATATCATTGCCTCTACTTTAATGATTTTTTTATACAGCAAATAACAGCTTATCAGCGCTAATATCGCAAGGGCAAATATAATTTTTTGCAAAAACATAAAAGATACCCAAAACAGCAACATTGCCAGACTTAATTGACTTATTTTCTGTTCCTTAATATGACAAAAGTAAAAATACAATCCGGCAAAAAAGGCGGTCATCATAAAATTATCAGGGCGAAAATTTACTACCGATACAATCACATACGGGGTTAAAGCTATGGCGGAGGCAATTATTCCTCCGGTCTTATCTGTTAGAAATCCAGAGGTTATCAGGTATAAAATGTAATAGTTCAAAAATGAACTTAATATTGAGCAACTTACTACTGTCGCCGTGATGATATTGTCATCCAAACCATGTGCGTGCAATCCAACAAAAGGGGCAAATAAATACCATAACAGCGGATTATGGTGCTGAAAAAAGTCTTTGTACGGAATAAAATTTGCATACACCAACCATGATGAATGAATATGCTCTAAAGTATCCCCGCCCAATGTGTTCGTTTTCCATGCTATATAAAGGCAGAATAAAAGTCCGGCACATAAATGCCCAATCAGAAAAAATGCCGGAAATTTGTGATATATTTTTTGCAATATTAACGGCATCTCTTTTCTCCTTAGGGTATGAATATCGTTTGCTTAAATACATTTTCCATGAAAAATAATGATATAAAACTTAAAATAAAGGCAATAACAGGGGTGGCAACCCAACCCGATACGACGCGCAAAATCAGACTCCATTTTATACCTTTCCCTCCTTTTACCAAACCTATTCCGACAATTGCGCCTATTACGGCTTGGGTACTGGATACAGGAACCGCCGGTAATGGAGGTAAATTCATTGATATCAGGAAGTTTTCCAGATTTTCCGAGGAAAATAATATCAAAACTAATGATTGCGATAAAATCACAATCCATGCCACGGTCGGAGAAAATGACAATACATTCTTGCCAACCGTCTTAATGGCTTTTTGCGAATATGTGAATACCCCGATGCACGCCGCAACAGCTCCTAAAAAAAAGAGAACTTGCGTACTGTTTAAGGTGTAAAAATTACCTAATTTCAGCGGTGACAGAACATTTGAATCAATGAATACTCCGACGACATTTGCCATATTGTTGGCACCTAACGCAAAGCCTCCCAGCGCCGTTGTCAGTATCATTCCAACTCTTACCGCCATGTCTTGCCATAAAATATGAATTTTACTGTAATGCAATAATTTTTTAACACACATATATATCCCAACAGCTATTACACCGGAAATAATCGGACAAAATATCCATGTCGCGCAGATATTCATTAATGTTTCGGTATCCGTCGGTTTATGATTGTACACGTTCCAACCGATAATCCCGCCGACAATTGCTTGTGAAATTGATACGCTTATCCCCGATTTTAACATCATCAGAACAGCCAATGCCGATGATAATGATACCGTAAATGCTGCCGGCAGAGTATTTACTTCTCCTAAAGCATTCAAGGTTTCCGCCGTGTTTTGACCGCTCAATACCGCTCCTAAAACCAAAAATATGCTTGCAATTATTGCCGCCGTCGTAAAACGAAGCATCTTTGTTCCGACCGCCGTCCCAAATATGTTTGATGCATCGTTAGCACCTAACGACCAGCCCAAAAATAAACCACTTGAGAGAAAAAACAGGTATTCTAACATTGATTAAATTTCCCTCTTTATTGCAAAAATCAGCAAAGAATCTATACAATCTTCGGCTAAATCCGCTATATCCGCAACTTCTTCAATGAAATTGTTTATTTGCATCTTATGCGCTAAATCTAAATCGGAATCAAATACTTCATTACGCAATTTTGCTGCCGTCTTGTCACTCTGATGTTCCAACAAATATACTTTCTTGGAATAATCGCGCAAGGTTACTAAATCTCTGAAAAATGCTCGCGATGCTATGGCCATATTCTCCGCACAATCGGTTACTTGATTGACCAGCTCTTTTAACTTGTTATGGTATTCTTCCGGTATTTCAGGGCGCTCTATGTAAAATTTATGCGCAACCTCATCAAATAAGTTGATAACTCTATCCAGATTTTCTACTAATTCCAAAATGTTTCCGCGTAAATCCGGTATCAGATTTTGTTCGTATAATTTACTCTCTATTTCCCGACGCAATGTATCCGAATCGTGCTCTATTATTTTTATCTTTTTACTGGTTTGGCGATATTTCTCGCTACGTTTCTCTTGCAAATATATATCAACGGCTTCCTTAAAAACCATAGTCATTTCTATGATTTTATCATGCAGACTGTCTATGTTGTGCTCCAAATCTCTGGTGCGGGCAAATAATGATATTTTTACGTTAAACATTACTCTTTTTCCCTTCTCTGTTTTTCAGAATCGTTTTTCTTTTCCCTTTTGTGCTATTTGATTTTAAACTTGTACACTTTGTCAACATATTTTTATTTTTGGCTTGCATTTATTTTTTTATTCTCTTACTTTTTAGGGGTTATATAACGTTTTTAAGGATGGGAAATATGCAAAAAGATAATATTATTACTGTCTTAGTATCTGTTATTGCCAGCGTTGTTGTGTCTGTTGCTCTCTGCGCTTCCGTATCTGGTTCTAAGACTTCAAATTCCGCTTCTACTGCTTCTCAAGATGTTAATCAGGCTATTGAGGATTATTTGATGAATAATCCTAGTAAAGTGCGTGAAGCTCTTGAATTAGCTGCTCAGCAAGAACAAATTGAAGCGCAAAAACGTGTTGCGGAACTTTATAAAGCTAATTGGAAAGATTTGAGCTCTTATGAAGGCTCTCCTTTTGTCGGACCTAAAGATGCTAAAGTTACTATTGTTGAATTCTTTGATTTCAACTGCGGATATTGCAAACGTTTAGCTCCTGAAATGATGAAAATTATTAAAGCGAATAAAGATGTTAAAGTTGTTTTCAAACCCGTTACTTTCTTAGGTTCTATGCCGGCTGCTAAGGCTGTTATGGCTGCTAATAAGCAAGGTAAATTCTTGGAAGTTTATGAGGCTTTGTTAACTCATAACGGACAAGTTACTTCTGCCGTTATTGATGAAATTATCAAAAAAGCAGGACTTGATGTTGAGAAAACTAAAAAGTTAATGGATAGCGACGAGATTGCTAAAGAAATTTCTGCTATTGCCGATCTTTCTCAGAAAGTTCAAATTCGTGGCGTTCCAACCTTGATTATGAATGGTGAAGCGTTGCAAGCTATTGACGAAGCAACGATTCAGAATGCTATTGATAACGTTAAATAGTTTTCTTTTAACGACTTTCAGTCCACCTCTTTTGAGGTGGGCTTTTTTGTTTTTAAAATTTGATGATTATGCTTAAAAATTCTTGCATATACTTTTATCACATATTATGCTAGTCCTTGTTTTAATGTTAGTGAGGGCGTTATGAAAATCTTTTTTAAATATTTTGCTGTTTTAGTTGTTGCCGCTCTTGGTGCCGGTGGGGTTATTTATCTTGATGCGCATTGTCCCAAAAAACAGGCTGAGCAGTCGCAACTTATTAATCAAGCCATCGAATCTTATGTTCAAAATAATAAGGAAACCTTGGCTAATCTTGTTTTGGAAAGCGATACTTTTAAAAACTCTTCTTTCCAGATAAAAACAAATAATGAACTTGAACAAAAAGCTGAAACTGAAAATGCGGCAGAAAATAATCCAAATCAAATCTATTTGGATCATTGGGATGAAATGAAAAATAGTGAGGTGGCTCCTTATGTAGGACCTAAAAAGGCTAAAGTTACCGTTGTCGAATTTTTTGATTTCGCGTGTGGGCACTGTAAAGCATTGGCTCCGGTTATGGCTCAATTGATTAAAAATAATCCAGATGTGAAATTTGTGTTTAATCCGCTTTTCTTTATGAGCGAACATTCTCCTTATGCGGCTAAGGCTTCTTTGGCGGCTTTTCAAAAGGGTAAATTTGTAGAAGTTTTTGAGGGGGTTATGACGCTACCTGAAATGAATGAGGATACTATTAACCAAATTCTTATTGATGAAGGTCTTAATGTCGATGAAATTAAGCAACTGATGGAGCAAAAAGAAATTCGTCGCGGTATTCAGGATATTGATGCTCTTTCGCAAGTTTTGGGTATTAACGGCGTTCCTATGCTTATCATCAACGGCGAACCTTTTTATGGGCGTAGTCTTGATGACTTGCAAAATAAAATCAATAGCTACAAATAAAAAATAGTTTTTGGGTAAAAAATTATCCCCTGAAGCCATAATGATCTGTACCCTGAAAAGTGGAAACGAAAAAGAAATCCCCTGAGGGGTGTAAGTCAAGAGGAGTGATTAAGCAAATGGCATCGGTGTTGAGCCGGTGTCATTTTGTTTAAGTTCCACTGACAACGTTCATTATTATAA
>CASDOS010000023.1 GCA_949282205.1 uncultured Alphaproteobacteria bacterium
ATAAAAATATGTTCCGCAAGGTATCAAGCCTGCGGTTTTCAATCATTACACCGCAACAGAATTCCTCTTTGCCGAGTCAAAATAAAAATATGTTCCGCAAGGTATCAAGCCTGCGGTTTTCAATCATTACACCGCAACAGAATTCCTCTTTGCCAAGTCAAAATAAAAAATGTATTGCTCCCAAATTTCCTCTTGCTATATGCTTAAAAATGTGGTATTCTCACCTTACAAAAAAATATATATATTCTATTATTAACCTGAAACAAGAGCCCATGTGACGTTGTTTCACGAGGAGTGGATTAAGGACCCAACCTCGTTAAAAAAAACAAAAAAAAATGAAAACCGAACGAATTATTGAAAAAATTATAGCAATATTCATCATTATTGCTATTTTATTTTTCTTGATGGTTTGCACCATGAAAACCATGAGAACAGGAGCTATTTATGGATGTGATTGGCGCACCATCATGTGGTCCACCACCATCCCTTTGTCGATATGGGCTGGTTATCTTTGGGGAAAATTACTTTTCTCTAAAAAGTAACATCTCCTAAAAAACTCAAACAGGTATCACCGCACGGTGACACCTGTTTTTTTAATCATATAAAACAAAAATTTCAACGCTCTGAAGCTAAACAGCCACCGACAACCAAAGAAACTCCGCTGCCCTACTCCCATAAGCGCACAACACCTCAGTCCTTAAGCAACTCAGCCCTAAGCCCCCCATAAGGCTCTAAACACCTCAGCCCTTGCTCTTGGATAAACCGCAAGCCATTCAGAGAAGCGTTCTACCTCACCACAAGGAATTATTTTTCATCATCCTCATCGTCAAAATCATCGTTCATATCGTCATCGTTGTATTCTTCTTCGTCGTCAAACTCCTCGTCATCATCGACATAATCGTCCTCGGTATCGTCAGGAGATTTACCCTCCAACAACATCTGTTCGGCGATTTCGGATTTTTTGCGACGCCCCCGTCTTTTCTTAGCGGGAGCTCTTTTAGAGAGCGCGGCAATAACATACTGCCCGACCACTTTGTATAAATCAACCAAATGACCGTTATACATATGGTCTCCTTCCTCAATCATGGCAAAATCGACATCGACATGACGTTGATTATTTAATCTCAAAGCCAAATCTTCAACAATTCTCGGATCACCGATATCATCCATACCGCCCTGCACAATAAGTCCGGAAGTTGGGCACGGCGCCAAGAAACCGAAATCTTTTTCATTAGCAGGCGGAGAAACCGCAATAAAGTTATTGATATCAGGTCTTCGCATTAAGAGTTGCAAACCGATCCAAGCGCCGAAAGAATAACCGGCAATCCAACACTGTCTTGCATCAGGATTTTGCGCCTGCAACCAATCGAGAGCGATTGTGGCGTCTGAAAGTTCCCCCGGACCGTCTTCAAAAGCGCCCTGCGAGCGTCCGACGCCTCTAAAATTAAATCTCAACACCGAAAAACCTAAATCTTTAAAACAAGTAAAGAGCGCATAAGCAACTTTATTGTTCATTGTTCCGCCGTATTGCGGATGCGGGTGTAGAATAAGAGCGACCGGAGCGTCCGGACGTTTCGCTTGATGATAACGTCCCTCTAATCTGCCGGCATGCCCGTTAATGATAACTTCAACCATGTGATATACTCTTTATTTTCTCTTGATTTAACTCATATAGTCGTTATATTAACCTAAAGATTCTTAATTAGGTATTAACACGGAGAGGAGTTATATCAGAAATGAAATCAAATTTCAAGCAGATTCTGCAAGACCTAGACACAATAACGAGCAAAGACCCCGCGACAAGCGGAAGATTAGAAGCATTTCTATGCTCCTCAGGGTATCACGGGATATTATTTTACAGAGTATCGCACTATATGTGGGAAAAAGGATGGCGCTTATCGGCAAGAATAATTTCGCAATTTGGTCGATGGGTAACGGGAGTTGAGATTCACCCCGGCGCGCGGATAGGCAAAAACTTTTTTATCGACCACGGAATGGGAGTCGTCATCGGCGAAACGTCCGTCATCGGGGATAATGTCACGATGTATCACGGCGTAACATTGGGGGGAACCAAATCTTATGGCGGAAAGAAAGGCAAACGCCACCCGACAGTGGAGGATAATGTGGTCATTGGTGCGGGAGCAATGGTATTAGGCCCGATAACAATAGGCAAGAACGCCAAAATCGGCGCAAATGCGACAGTGGTTAAGGATGTAGCGGAAAACACGACGGTGATCGGCACGGCGGCAATACCTGTCGAGAAGTCAAAGAGCAAAGCGTTTATGCCGTATGGTATAGATGCGAAGAGCGAGGATCCGTATGAGAAGAAGATAGCCGAGTACGAAGAACGCATCAGAGCTTTGGAGAAACAACTAGCCCATTTAAGCAAAAAAAACAAAGAATAAACAACGAAACATACTAATTTTTGGAGTGTGGAGAAGAACATCTGCAAGATTGACACTAAGTGAGCTTCACCCTACGCTCCCCATAATGGTCAAAGAAAAGGATACGGCTATGTTAAAAAAAATATTTGATACAATCAAAAAATACCACAGAATAATTTTCCCCATTATCGCCGTAATATGTTACAGCCTAAACTCACGGTTCCCATATAAAGACTATAGCTTCACCCTAGATTTGCTTTTTATCATTTCTTTAATCATCTCCGTAGTATCAATAGCTTTTTAGCTAAAAAAATACCCATGGATATATTATCTATGTGTCTTTTTTGCAAATATGGCTCGTTTGCCGATACAATACATAGTGCTCTTAATGTTTCCGATAATCAACGGGAAAGCATACCTAAATAACACCACCCTGACCTGCCTTTTCAAAACGGCCTTAAAACACCAACCCACCAGTGCCGATAAATACAAAAAGTTTCACTCGCTGGTTGTCTATTATACCACCCTCATCTTAATATCAATACCGTTAACACCTCTTTCCTTATCCCATTTTTTTGAAATTTTGCCGGTTGGCCGCACAATTATCAATCCTTTGTATATGTTTCTAATCTCATACTGGCCAATCTATTTGATTTTCTGCATAATCACCCTGTGCGCTCATCTTGCTCTCTTTCGCATAAAAAAAACGAATAAGCAGATGAAACAGGAGGAAACTTCCACATCAACACCTGAGGAAACAAAAACCCTAAAGAGCCCGCTTACTTGGTTTTGGATTATTGTTTACATCTTGATAACGTTTATGCTCTTACCGACTAATTTTATGATACTCTCAGACTTTTATCATACCGTCGATGGCTTAATGTAGAACCACGAACCATAAACACATACAACTTTTAAATTGAGAAAACGCCATGAATAAAAAATTATCAGAAACGAACAAACAAGACAATGATTTTATACTTAACTTGATAACCACATTTGTTTTGACAAAGTTGTGGTACATCGGCTGGGCATTTTAGTGGGAAATAGTAAATATCAACACTTGCGCCATAGCCACTATCCTCCTACTCCTCGCCTACTTTTTATACAAAAGTTTAAGAAATTCATTAAGCATCATATATTTAGGCTTCATAGAGTATTTTACATTTTTACCGTATGTATCTGTTTTCAGCTCAACCTTTCCCTACAGCAAAGCCTCAGCTCATGATGCCATTGTCTATCTGAGCATTTTCGTCCTCATCTTAACCATGATAATATTGCCGACAATTATAAATAGTGCCTATAAGAGCCAAGCCAGCTTAATAAATATAATCAAAACCGCGTTCAAAAAGCATACCCCAGCCAAGAAGAATACCATATGTACCTGCCTTTGATTTTATCGTCATTAATTTTATCTTGTATATATTACCCCTTATTTGAACACATACAAAACTACACCTTAAATATAACATCAAAATATAATACAACACCTCTAATTGTCATGAGCAACATCTTGCAGTTATCAGTCATCGTGTACTATACCTATTGCCTTCTAAATCTATGCTCACTATTTGCTCTAGGCTGCATAAAGCAAAAGGGCATGACATTTCAACCGATGGAAAAACTTCCACTAACCGAGCCAAAAGATAATGCAAACAATTCCTCCCTCCCCGCTTCGGTAAATAAAAAGCAAGTCAGCCAGGACATTCCACAAAACACTTCAAAATCAGAAGTAAAAAGTTCTCGTTCAATGCAAATACTGCACAAATTCATTATAATCATCTTAGCCGGATTATTGCTGATTATGTTGCTTTTCATCATTGCCGAATCTCATTTTGGATGCGGCAACATCGGTGAAACAATAGAACGCCGCTTCTAATATACGATGAAAAAAACAAAGAACATACCCAAAAGGCACCGTCAACTCGGCGCCTAAAAAAGCCTTTTATCAACAAGATAAAGAAGGATTATTTTCCATCACTTAAGATATTGACAATACCGTAAAGCGAGTTTAGTTCTTGCTCAGTGATTTGCGCGCGTGTAAAAATATTGCTGATGTTGCGAAGTAAACTCTTGGTATGTTCCTCATCTTTAAGGCGTGGACTTTGTTTAATTCGTCCGTTCAGGTTTTCGATAAATTTAAACAACTTTTCTTTATCGGCGACAAGACCTCCGTTGGTAATAAAACGCCGTCCCTCGGGAGAAATAGTTGTTTTATAATACTCATATCCGATAACAAGCACCGCTTGCGCAAGATTGAGCGAACAATGTTCGGGATTAAGCGGCACTTCAATAATCGCATCGGCTAAAGAAATATCTTCATTTTCCAGCCCCGTGCGTTCGCAACCAAACATAAACCCGACTTTTGCGTTTTGAGGCAAATGTTGCGCGGCATATTCCGCGGTAAATACCTCTTTAACCTGATGACGCGGACGAGCTGTAGCGGCATAAACCATTGTAAGGTCAGCCAAAGCCTCTTGCGTGGAAGCATAGATTTTCGCATTAAGGAGGATTTCTTCGGAATTGGAAGAAGCGCGCAGAGCCATCTCGGAAGTTGGCGACTGTTCGGGTTGCACGATACGGAGTTCTTTAAGCGCGCAATTTTTCATTGCTCTCGCGGCCATACCGATATTTTCCGCAAGCTGAGGTTTAACCAAAATAACGACCGGTGCAAACTGTTCACTCACTAATCAAGCCTCCTACAAAAAACAAAAAAGCTCACCCGAGCCACAAAAACTTTTTTCCTCATAAATCAAAGAACAAACTTTGTCAAGCCATCACGAGCAAACAACAAGCATCTCATTGGAATTAAAATTCCAACCACTAACACTATATCAGCGTTAAAAACCCAAACCACAAGTTCAATATCGTCTTAAAGTCACAGAGCATCCTCAAACTTCCCTCCAATTGACCACGCCCCTCCGAGCCAAGTTATCGTCTTAAAGTCACAGAGCATCCACAAATTTTCCGCCAATTGACCACGCTCACGAGGCAAGTTATCGCAAATATTTGCCCATACTTTTGAAATCCACACCGGTTGCACGTTCAAATTTCTGAATAAGACCGGTCGCACTCGGCAGCTGCGGTAATTTCAAACTATTCTGCAAATTCCCGAAATTAAACATAGAACCGGAATCAGCCTGTTGCTGCTGTTGTTGTTTTTGTCTTGCGATAGCCTGCCGATTAGCCTGAGTATTCGGCACCAATGTCTGTTCCTGCTCATCATTATTACCACTCATCAAATTTTTGACAGAATCAAGAAATCCCCCATCATCGTCACTTTCCTCAGGCTGAATATAGGCGTGTGTACGGTCGATAGTAGTAGCCCCCTCAGTTTGATAGTGAAGAGTAGAATGTCGACGAGCGCGTTTTTGTTCTTTTTGATAAACGGCCTCAATAGCCTCCTCGTCATTAGCCTCGAGCCAAGGATTAGAGCTTAATTCCTGCGCATTAATTTGCGCCATATTGAGCCACAACGCAATCAGCACCGTCAAAACGATAATGATTTTTTGCAACATCACAACAATCCCATTTAAATCAACAACAATAAGATTTTAGGAAAAAACAAATAAAAAATCATTAAAAAAGCGCATTATCCCCAACAAAAGAAACCTAAGTAATCACAGCAAAAACGCCCCGATTTATCGTCCTTTATCTTTTAACATCGAAAGCTCCAAGTTTCTATTCTGCCCGCTCTGATATTTTTCAAGATCCTCTTGCATTTCATCTTTAAAGAAGACCTGTCCGTTCCAATTTTCAGGCAACGTCAAGGAAGAACACTCCTCCATTTGTTTTCTGTCTCTAAAAATAAGACGTTCGGTTCTATGCCAATCAGCTTTTTCTAAATCGACTTCAGCACAACCGGAAACATCAACGATAGGCGGCAGATTTTCAGCTCTGCACAACGAAACATCAGCGCCCTGTCCAAACCTCAACTCACACAAATTATGCAAATCGCACAACGCCAAATTAATGCTACGACAAGCGGAAACATTAAGATGTTCAGGCAAATTAGAAGCATTTCTCAAACTGACATCTATTCCGCTTTTAAAACGCAGAGCCTTAGGAAAAGGATTATCATAATCATCAAATTCGGCTCTGTTCAAAGTAACCGAGCGACATTTAGAAAAATCCGTTTCGGGATGTAAATGAGTAACCCCATCCATTGATACATGAGCATTTTCGGCAAACGTAAGCGGCTTAACCTGCGCCAAACAAGAACTATCAAAGTTAATATTTGAACAGTGTGAAACATCAACTCTAGCCGGCAATGTTTTCACATGGCGAACCATAACCTCAACGCCATAAGCAAATTTCAGTTCATCAAGTTCGCCCAAAGCACAAAAAGATAAATTAACCTGTTTACAGTAAGAAAAGTCATAATTACCATGTAAATGAGAAGCAGCTTCTAAATTTACCTCCGCCTGCGGAGCAAACTTCATACCGTCATAATTTTGCAAATCACAGTAGGATAAAGCGACCTTAGCACATTGAGAAACATCTAAATCTTTAGGTAAATTAGAAGATTGATAGAAATCAACTGTCGCTCCTTCTGCAAATTTAAGCTTACTTAGTTTACGCAAATTACAGCGGCAAAAGACCACATCAGCGCATTCGGAAACATCAATTTTATCGGCAACATCAGAATCCATCAAGAACACGGCACGAGAACCTTTAGCAAATTTAATGTCACTCTGTTGCGGCAAACTCGTATGATCAAACAAAACTTCGCAACAGCGAGAAACATCAAAATCTTGAGGAAGATTGCTTGCTTCATAAAAAGAAACTTTCGCCCCTTGAGCAAATTTCAAAGCTTCTACCCCGTCAAAATCAATATCTTTAAATTTCACGTTAGCGCAACCAGCAACATCTACATCATGAGGCATTGAAAAAACATTTTCAAGCTCCACCACAGCCCCGTCATGAAATTTCAATTTATCCAGTTGTTCCAAATCACAATGAGCCAGTTGCACATAACAACAACCGGAAAAATCGGTATCATGAGGAATATTTTGGGTTTCATTTAAGATAACCTTAGAATTTTCGGCAAACTTCAAGCAACACCCATCCGACAATTCGCAAAAAGATAAATCCACTTCCGAGCAAGGAGAAAAATCAATTCCCTCAGGCAAGTTAAAACATCCCGATAAATTCACCTTAGCCCCTTTTTTAAAAGAAAGAGCATCAAGATTGGATAAATAGGATTTAGATAAATTGACTTCATCGCAATTCGCAACATTCAACTTCTTAATTTCCCCTCCCACGTTACTTAAATCAACCGCCGAACACATAGACAAGTCCAAATTTTCAGGAATATGATAACACCCGCTTAAATTAACCTTAGCGCCCTTTTTAAAGCGCAGATGAGAGAATTGCGACAAATCACAACCGGATAAATTGACCTCATCACAATGGCTTAAATCTAAATTTTGAGGAATATTGCTGCATTTACTCAAATCAACCTTAGCCCCCTCAGCAAAACGAAGATTATCCCATCCGTCCAAATCCAAACCGGAAAGCCCGACCTCTGCGCATTGCGAAAAATCTAAATCATGCGGCGGATTTTGCACATTATCAAAAATAACCTTCGCCCCTTTTTTAAAGTGCAACGGAGCCACATTTTTCAAATCGGTACCACTCAAATTGACTTCCGCGCAATTAGAAACATCAATAACCTGAGGAAGTTCCGTTTCCGGACGTCCGCTCCATCCGTCTTTTCCGCAAGATAGATCAACCTTTGCCCCCTCTGCAAACGTGAGCTTTTGCACATTTTTCATTTTACATCTACGCAAAACAACTTCTGCGCATTGTGACACATCAAAGTCTTGAGGAAAATCGGAAACATGCTCCAAATATATTTTAGCCCCTTTTCTGAATTGCACTTTATCAAAATTATCAAATTTAAAGAGCAACATCTGAAATTCAGAAAATTTAGTAAAATCCAAATCATGCGGTAAATTGTAAGACAAATCAAAATTTGCTTTAATACCGTCCCCCAACCGTAATTCCTGATAGTCCGCAAATTTACAATTACGAAACGTCACTTCGCGACACCGAGAAACATCAATAACCGCCGGCAAATTCCCCACATCATTAAAATCAATTTTATCTTCCACGGCAACCAATTTGGAATATGACGGAAGATATATTCGGCTCATAGGTTCCGCCCCACACCCAAACCGGTACTGTAATACTGAGCAGAATCAATAATAATTCCCTCTTTAAGTTTCCGCGCCTCATCAAAATCGGCCAGATAACCGGAATTTTTAGCCAAAGTTTCCCCAATTTGAGGAATAGGATGCGGCTGTTCACGATTAGAAAAAACAGCCAAAACAACATCTTTAAACGGCAACTGTTCATCAATAGGGAGCATGGCAATACAATCTAACATATCTTTGATATTTCGCGCGCAATTTGTAGATAAGAGCACCTCCCGACAAACCTCTGGTGTAATTTTTTGTTTTGGCTGTCGCACGCCTCTCACCACAACACCTTTTTTATAAGGTGTAAGTATATTTTCCACGACAATTGGCGATTTAAGAGCAGAAATATCCACAAACATAAGCCTTCTTCCATAAATAATATACTAAAAGAATAGCATAAAAAAGAAAATTACGCAACAAGAAAAAAACTATTTTTCCTCCACCGGCAAATTAAAGCCGCCCTCAGCCATAAAGAAAGAAAAAAAGCCCCCTTTTCACGCCCCTTTTCACCCTCTGGGGAGCATTCCGCCAAGCTAAAGATTTATAAAGCGGAAGCGATTTCCGGATCTTTAAAGTACCTGACCACGGATTTAGTAATCGCCTCACCTAATTTTTTACGATATGCGGGTTGTCGCAAAAATTTCTCTTCGGAATAATTAGAAAGATATCCCAATTCAATCAAGACGGAAGGAATATCGGGAGCTTTAAGGACGGCAAACCCTGCAAATTTATGCGCATTGCTGACAAGTTTAACCCGTTGTTTCATCTCGGTCACGACATAACCTGCAAATTTAGAAGATTTGTTCCGACTGTCATTTTGGGATAGAGAGATAAGGACATCATTGATTTCGGGCGAATTATCAGAGAAGTCCATACCATCAATAATATCGGCTTTATTTTCACGTTCAGCCAGAGCTTCGGCTTCTTTATCGGAAGCGGTTTCGGAAAGAGTATAGACTGAAAGTCCGCGCGCATTACGGTTCAAAGCGCTATCGGCATGAATACTGATAAACAAATCGGCATGATAATTACGCGCGATAGCGACACGTTTACGCAGCGGAATAAAGATATCGGTAGAGCGTGTCATATACACTTTAAAGCCTTGCGCCTCCAGTTGTTTTTGCAATTCTTTCCCCATAGAGAGGGTAATATTTTTCTCGTACGTTCTGTAAGAACGCCCGATAGCCCCGGGATCTTTACCGCCGTGTCCGGGGTCAAGCACGACAATTTTCTTACGTTTAACCGCACCGTTATATTTAGAATTAAGATTAGACTTTGAGGATGGATCGGAAAGTCCCTGCGAACTCAAATCAATAACCAAGCGCCAATTTTTCTGTCCCGCCTGAGGTTCGATAGTAAATTTCTTTTTGATATTGACATTATTATTAAGTTCAAAGACCAACCGTTTACCGTCAATTTTCGCCTGATTACCGATTCTAAAATCGCTGATAAGTTTATTTTTGGCAATTTTCGGTGTACCCGAGATTTGTGTATTTTTCAAATCAATCACCAAGCGATTGGGAGAATCAAGCAAAAAGGCGTCATAATCAAAATCCTCCGTTCCGTCCAAAACAATTCGGATACCATCGACCTGTTGACCTGTTCGCACATCTTTAATTGTATTCTGCGCCCAAGCATCGGCAACAGTCATTGCAACAAGCACCCCCCAACAGAGAGCCGAACAAAGCCCGCCCCGTACAATTTTATCAAAGATTTTTTTAATATTCAGATTGCGCGTTATCATAAGTCCCAAAGTATCGTTATCAAAAAACAGTTACAACCATAAAAAAAAATAACTCACAACTTCTTAAGATTGGTTTAAGAAGAAGATTTACATACCAACAAGTAAAAAATATTCTCTGAAAAAGGCGAAAACATATTAAGACTTTATTTAATATTTCATATTATACAACTATATAAGAACAGAGAAAGAGAAAGAGCAAAAGCAAAAGACAGGGAGTTAAAATAAATGTCGGTAGGAAAGAAAGTAGGAATTATCGCGGACAAGATGTTGCACATAACCGAAAAAGCGGTTAAGAAGTTAGAAGATTACGGCGCAAAATCGGCAGAAGAAAACAACAATGAGAACGCGCGCAAGCTATCAAAAGCGATGAACAAGCTAGGCAAGAAATTAGAAGAAAATCATGATGCGTATATAACGAGCGTGGAAGAAAACGCCGATGAATTAACCGAACGCGGCAAAGAAGCGATCAAAAAGCTAAAAGAGGTATATAAAGAAATGAAAACGCGCGCCGACGTAGCCAAAGAAAAAGCGGCCAGCGACGCACAAAAAGACAGCTCTCCAACTGAGGAGAAAGAAAAAAAATGAAGCATAAAAAAAGAAAATAAAGCGTAAAAATAAAAAAAGGCCTCTCTCATAAAGAAAGAAGCCTTTAATTTTTCCCGCCCTTCATTAAGGACGCTGTCTCCAACGTGCCACCACATGAATAATCAGAAACCATAACACAATAAAACACAGACAAAACAAGATGAAGGCCAAAAAATTCCGCCCGACATTCTCCGCCGCAAACGCCAACACAAACAAAAGATCGCATCGCATGAGCCACATAACGGCCGGAGAAAAAATTTTTTCTTTTTGGTTACGACATTCGCAATACCCAAAAGCGGCAAATGAGCCACAGGCAGTTCCCCAAGCGGTAGCATTAATAATCCAATCATCGCTTTTTAGGAAAAACAGGATAAAAGCGCAGAAAGCGCAAATACCGCCAATAATAAGCGCCCAATAAACAAACAATCTGTTATTTTCCATAGTTGTTATTTTTTAAGAAATTTTACAACATTATAGCTTTCGAACGCTCTCTCTGAAATTCGGATTTAAGAAACACAAAGACAAAAGCCAAAAAGAACTGATCACGAGCAATTGAGTAGCAATCCCCCGCAAGCCTCATCCCCCACCTATCGGCAGTAGCGACAATCGTGCAAACAATCACCCAATAAGCGGTAATAAAAATAATCGCCACCAGGTTCAAGCACCGCATCACCAGATACGTTTCATCATTGAGTCCATCCAAGGCATACAAGAACGCCCAAGTCATCACAAAGACGACTTCTGCGGAATAAATCCCCGCCAGTCCAAACTCCAACCAACTATCTGGGACAATAGCCAAATGGGGATTAAAAAAGATTTGATTCATTTCCACCAAAGGCGCCCAAACAGATCTGAGCAAGCTCATCGAGCACACCAAGACCAACACGGCCAAAACACCGCATTGCGGCGGCGGCAAAGTGCATTCGCTAAGCATACTGAGAGAAGGTTTAAAAACAACAATATTCTCGTTCAAATTGTTTTTTTCGTTTTCTTCAGACAAAACCGAAGTATTACCCCTTTCGTCCATACAAATAAGTTTAATAAGTGAAACAATAATTTTTTTCTGTCCAAGAATTATAAGTAAATTTTTTATTAATGCAACCCTTATTTTCTGAAAAACACGAAGATAGATTTTAGTTTATATTCTTGATTTTGTACTTTACAAATAAGCGTTCGCGGTTATTATTTTGCTAACTCGAGTTATAGGATTTATGAGAGGAAAGAAATGAAAAGATTGTTCTCCCTGATAGTGGCGCTGTGGGCGATTTGCGCCACGCCTGCGCAGGCCCAACTGAATGTAACGATAAGCGGCGCGCAGCAAGAACCGATTCCGGTAGCATTTCCGGAGATATTAACAGACAACAAAGGCATTGGAGCCTTTTTAGGCTTTTCGTATGCGGACAAAGTGCGCGATGTAGTACTGGCGGATTTGGAAAGAAGCGGATTATTTCGCATCATCAATCAAAGGAGTTATATACAAAAGTTTACGAGCTTTGATCAACAACCGATATTCGGGGATTGGCGGGTATTGAATGCGCAAGTATTGGTACAATCGTTTATTTTGGAAGAAAGCGGAGAAGAATTAAAATTACGCTTTAAGTTATGGGACATAGTAAGCCAAAAAGAGTTGCTGTATGAAGTATATACATCGGCAAAATCGAACTGGAGAAGAATGGCGCACTCGATGGCGGATGCGATATATGAGCGCTTAACCGGCGATAAAGGCTATTTCAATACGGTAATAGCGTATATTTCGGAAAGTGGTCCGTCAAGTCGTCCGGTAAAACGGTTAGCGTTAATGGATCAAGACGGCGACGGCCATCAATTTTTAACCAGCGGTGCCAATTTGGTGTTAACACCGCGTTTTTCACCGGATATGCAATACATTGCGTATTTATCGTATGTCAACAACAAGCCGCGGGTATATTTATATAATTTAAGAACGCAACGGACGGAATTATTGGGCAACTTCCCGGGTATGACATTTGCACCGGCGTTTTCACCGGACAGCAAATATCTGTTAATGAGCTATGCGAGAAACGGCGTAACGGATATATACGAGATGGATTTGAGCACGAGAGAAACGAAGAAATTAACCTCTGGTCCGGCAATAGATACCAGTCCGAACTATTCGCCGGATGGCTCAAAGATTGTATTTAACTCGGATAGAGGGGGCAATCAACAGTTATATGTGATGAACAGAGACGGGTCGGATGTACACCGTATCAGTTTCCGCCAAGGGAGTCGCTATGCGACACCGGTATGGTCGCCGCGCGGAGATTACATAGCGTTTACGCGCATGGAAGGCAACACGTTTAATCTGGGCGTGATGTATCCTGACGGCACGGGTGAAAGAACCTTAGCGACGGGCTTTTATCTGGAAGGACCGACCTGGTCGCCAAACGGTCGTGTAATAATGTTCTACCGACAAAACCGAGGAACGGCAACGACTGACGGAGCGAAACAATTATATTCGGTAGACATTACCGGCACGAACGAACGCTTAGTCATCACCCCCGGCGATGGCAGCGATCCGGCATGGTCACCGTTGCTGTAAAAGGCAGTAAAATTTATAAAAAAAAAGCTATAAAGTCTTATGACACTAAAAAAGCCCTGTATGTGTTTGCATACAGGGTTTCTTCTACAAAATGGATGATTTAGTTATTTTTGCAGAGAAACATCTTCAAGAATCCATCAAGTTTGCCAGTGCGACCTTGCCCCGAAAGAGCAATCACACAACGACACACTAATTTTTCTATATAAATGACAGCCCCCACCATCAATCAAGTTTGCCAGTGCAACCTTGCTCCGAAAGGGCAAATAAAAAAGCAGCGCAACCGGAAAATACCGCTTTAGCGTCCGTCGCTATTTTTTGCAGCCATTGCCAAACCTAAAGCAGGAGTTTGTTGTTGCTCATCATCGGTAAACACGAGTTCCCCTTTCCAATTTTGAGGCAATTCAGCACAACTATCCTCCATTTGCTTGCGATTTTTGAAAACCAACTTTTTAACCTCGCTCAAGCTACAATTCTTTAATTTCACGTCAGAGCACATAGAAACATCCAGTTGTTGAGGTAAAATTACAGCCCCGGACAAATTAACTTTAGCCCCTTTTTTAAAGCAAAGATTAAGTTGTTTGACGAGCAGACACCAACTTAAATCCAGATCATCACATTGCGAAAAATCAAGATTATGAGGTAAATTTTTTGCCAACTGCAATTTCACCTTAGCCCCATTTTTAAAACAAAGATTAGGCTGAGAGCACAAATCACAAAAATCTAAATCAACCTCATCACATTGGGAAAAATCAAGATTAGGAGGCAAATTTTTTACCCCTCTCAAAACCACCTTAGCGCCGTCTTTAAAGCGTAGATTAGGATATTCACTCAAATCACAGCCACCCAAATCAACTTCATCACATTGGGAAAAATCAAGATTAGGAGGTAAATTTTTTGCCCCCCCAAAATGCACCTTAGCACCGTCTTTAAAGCGTAGATTAGGATATTCACTCAAATCACAGCCACCCAAATCAACTTCATCGCATTGGGAAAAATCAAGATTAGGAGGCAAATTTTTCGCCCCTCTCAAAACAACCTTAGCGCCGTCTTTAAAACGAAGATTAGGTTGAGAGCTTAAATCACAACCACTTAAATCCAGCTCATCACATTGAGAAAAATCAAGATTAGGAGGTAAATTTTTCGCCCCACCCAAATGCACCTTAGCGCCGTCTTTAAAGCGTAGATTAGGATATTCACTCAAATCACAGCCACCCAAATCAACTTCATCACATTGAGAAAAATCTAGATTTTTCGGTAAATCTTCAACCCTGCTCAAAACCACCTTAGCGCCGTCTTTAAAACGAAGATTAGGCTGTTCGCTCAAATCACATTCACTTAAATCCACCTCGGAACATTGAGAAAAATCCAAGTTTGCCGGTAAATTATCAGCGTTACCCAAACGCACCTTAGCACCGTTTTTAAAGCGAAGATGAGGTTGTCCGCTCAAATCACACCATCCTAAATCCACCACATCACACATAGAAAAATCCATGTTTTCTGGTAAATTTTTCACATCAAACAGCTCAACCTTCGCCCCATCTTTAAAACGAATACCTTGCACACCATGCAAATCACACCCTTCGATTTTCTTTTCATCATAAAAAGAAACATCTGACGAGTTAAGAAATTCCATATTTTTTGGAAATTTGACCTTATCATCAAACTGAATTTTCTCACGGCTTAAAAAAAGCATTTTATCATACGCGCTAAAATCTTCATCTGTAAAATGAGATTTCGCACTGACCACATGTTGCCGAGCATCAGCTTCAGAAAACAAATACGGTCCATCATTAATTTTTTTAAGTTTTGCAAATTCTATCCCATAACCGGATTTTTCCGCTAATTCTTGCCCCACATCTAAAACAGGCTTTGGCTGTTCACGGTTATCAAAACAAGCAAGCACCACATCTTTGAATTGCGCTTGCTCTTCATCCGGCAATTTAGCAATAAGTTGGAGCATATTTTGAATACAACGCGGATGGTTTGTAGATTTAAGAATATCAAAACACACTTCGGGTGTCAGTTTTTCTTTGGGTTGTCGCACACCTTTAACAACAACGCCTTTGTCATACGCCGTCAAGATATTGGCAATTTTCAAAGGTGATTTAGGACTTTCAACATCAACAAACATTTACTCTTCCCCTTAACTTAACCTAACATAAGAAGAGAATAGCATAAAAAAAGAAATTGTACAACCGAAAAAACAACGTTTTAGCGCCCGTCGTTAGTTTTTACGGACATTGCCAAACCTAAAGAAGAAGAAGTTTTTTGTCGTTCCTCATCGGCAAAGACGAGTTTCCCTGTCCAATCATCCGGCAATTCAGCGCAACTGTCCTCCATCTGTTGACGATTTTTGAACACTAACTTTTTAACCGCGCTCAAATCACAATCCGTTAAATCCACTTCAGCGCACATAGAAACATCAAGATTTTCCGGTAAATTATAAGTATCTCTTAAATCCACCTTTGCGTTGCTTCTAAAGCGAAGATGAGATTGTTCGCTCAAATCGCAACTGTACAAATCAATCCTATCACAACAAGAAAAATCAAGATTAGGGGGTAAATTTTTTGCATCACTAAAAACAACCTTAGCCCCGTCTTTAAAGCAAAGATTGGCTTGTTCACTCAAATCACAGTAGCTCAAATCCACTTCATCACAGCAAGATACATCCAAATTTTCCGGTAAATTTTTGGCTTTGTACAAATTAACTTTAGCCCCATCTTTAAAACGAAGATTAGGTTGAGAGCTCAAATCGCATCCTCTTAAATCAACCTCATCGCAGCAAGACACATCTATATTTGCCGGTAAATTTTTTGCACCATTGAAAACAACCTTAGCCCCATCTTTAAAACGAAGATTTGGTTGTTCACTCAAATCACAGTAACTTAAATTCACCTCATCACATTGAAAAAAATCCAAATTTGCCGGTAAATTCTGGGCATTCCTCAAACCAACTTTTGCACCATCTTTAAAACAAAGATTTGATAGTCCACCAAAATCACAGCCAGTTAAATCAACTTCATCACAGCAAGAAACATCCAAATTTGCCGATAAATTTTGGGCATTCCTCAAACCAACTTTTGCGCCATCTTTAAAACGAAGATTTGATAGTTCAGCTAAATCACAGACACTTAAATCCACCTCATCACAGCAAGACACATCCAAATTTTCCGGCAAATTTTTTGCGCCATCCAAAATAACCTTAGCCCCGTCTCTAAAACGAAGATTAGGTTGTTCACTCAAATCACAATAACTTAAATTCACCTCTGCACATTGAGAAAAATCTATATTTGCCGGTAAATTTTCCGCCTTTATCAAAACGACCTTAGCGCCGTCCTTAAAGCGAAGATTTGTCTGTTCGCTCAAATCACAATAACCTAAATAGACCTCATCACAACAAGAAAAATCAATATCAGCCGGTAATTTTTTCGCACCACTCAAATCCACTAAAGAGCCGTCTTTAAAGCGAAGATTAGACACCCCACTTAAATCACATTCTCTTAAATTAACATCATCACAGCAAGAAAGGTCTATATTTGCGGGTAAATTTTGAGCTTTCTCTAAATCCACCTTAGCGCCATCCTTAAAGCGAAGAAGAGATTGTTTGCTCAAATCACAAAAAGCTAGTTTCACTTCAGAACACATGGAAAAATCTATATTTTCCGGTAATTTTTTGGCTTTCTCCAAATAAACCTTAGCGCCATCCTTAAAGCGAAGATGAGGCTGGTTGTTTAAATTACATATACTTAAATTCACCTCATCGCACATAGAAAAATCTATATTTGGCGGTAAATTTTGTGTTTTTACCAAATCCACCTTTGCGCCGTCCTTAAAGCGAAGATGAGGCTGTCGCTTCAAATCACAACCGTACAAATCAATCCTATCACAGCAAGAAAAATCAAGATTTTCGGGTAAAAATCTTGCCCCACTCAAATCAATCTTTGCACCGTCTTTAAAACGAAGATTAGGTTGTTCACTCAAATCACAATAACTTAAATTCACCTCATCACAGCAAGACACATCCAAATTTGCCGGTAGATACTCTACATGACTCAAATCAATCATTGCGCCCTCTTTAAAACAAATACTTTGCACATTCCAAAATGCACATTCTTTTAAATTCACTTCAGAACAGCAAGAAAAATCAAGTTTTTTCGGCAATTTATAAGCCTCGCATAAATTAACTTTAGCACCATCTTTAAAACGAAGATAAGGTTGTTCGCTTAAATCACAGTCCCCTATATTCACTTCAGAACAGCAAGAAAAATCAAGATTTTTCGGTAAATTACAAACGCCATTTAAGTTCACCTTAGCGCCATCTTTAAAACGAATACTTTGCACGCCCTGAAGATCACATACTGAAGCTAAAGCCTCATATCCTTGATAAAAAGAAACATCTGACGAGTTAAAAAATTCCATATTTTTCGGAAACTTCATAAGGAAACCCAAGTGTATTTTCTCACCACTCAAAAACATCACTTTATCATACGCGCTAAAATCTTCATCTGTAAACTCACTTTTAAAACACATATAACATTTCTGTGCATCTGTTTCAGAAAACAAATACGGTCCCTCTTTCATTTTTTTAAGTTTCGCAAATTCTATGCCATAGCCGGATTTTTCAGCTATTTCCTGCCCTAATTGAAGAACAGGCTCCGGCTGTTCACGGTTATCAAAACAAGAGAGTACAACTTCTTTGAATTGGGCTTGTTCCTCATCCGGCAATTTGGCAATAAGTTGAAGAATATCTCTAATACAACGCGGATAGTTCGTGGATTTAAGGATGTCAAAACAAACTTCCGGTGTTAATTTTTCTTTTGGTTGGCGCACACCTTTAACAACCACGCCTTTATCATACGCCATCAAAATATTGGCAATTTTCAATGGAGATTTAGGATTTTCAATATCTACAAACATTTACTCTCTCCCCTTAACTTAACCTAACATAAGAAGAGAATAGCATAAAAAAAGAAATTGTACAACCGAAAAAAGAAGCATTTTCCCTAAAAGCTCGCCTCCTCAAAAAAAGCAAGCAAACAAATTTGCGTGTGCAAACTTGCTCATAATGATAAAGACCTCAAAACCCTAATCGGCTTAAAATTCCCCTAAAAACGAATTTCGACAAATCATCCGCCAAAGTGGCTAAAGCCAGTTTGCCCCGAAGGACAACCTCTTACCACATTACCCCATAAAGTTGTATATACTTTTTTGACAATTTTCTTTGTATCGCATAAGCTACATCAACAAATCATCCGCCAAAGTGGCTAAAGCCACTTTGCCCCGAAGGGCAATCATCCATTTGCCGCAAGTTTGATACAATCGGCATTTAAGCGCCCCAAACCCCGCCCCACAAAGAATAAAGTAAGCGTGCACAAGTGCACCAACAAGTTGCCAAAAGTTCGGCAACGAAAAAGAAGTTTGCAACTTTTAATCACACACCGCCCCAACTCTCTCCTTGCCGAGTCAAATAAGAACAACTCGGCAAAGAGGTTTGTTATCTGCGCGTTGCACACAAAACCCCACCCCATAAAGAACTAAAGTCAACGGCAACAAAGTACATTGTCCGCGCGTTGCGCACAAAACCCCACCCCATAAAGAACTAAGTTAAACGGGTGCAAGCACCCCACAAGTGCACCAAGTTGCCAAACAAAAAACAGGAGCTTCATACCTCCGCTCCTGTTTTTGCTAACCTTTAAAGCAACTCTAATTAAGCGACTTTCTCGGTCTGCTCTTTTTTAGAACTTTCGCGCCAAGCCACCACTTTGGCAATCAAAGCACTGGTGGAGCTATCATGTTGAGCCGAAGCCGCCCCTTCCAATTCGGGTAGAATTTTGAGAGCCAACTGCTTACCGAGTTCAACGCCCCATTGATCAAAGGAATCAATTTCCCAAATAACCCCTTGCGTGAAAACTTTATGCTCATACATAGCAATCAACATACCGAGCGCATAAGGCGTGATTTTCTTCAACAAGAACATATTGGACGGACGATTGCCGTCAAAGCTCTTATTAAGTTTCAATTTTTCAATTGTAGCCTCGTCTTTACCAACCGCACGCAATTCTTCGGCAGCTTCCTCAACGGTTTTACCTTTCATCAAAGCCTCGGCCTGCGCCAAAACATTGGCTATAAGGATTTCGTGATGTTTGCCGTTTTCGTTATGCGAGATAGCCGGAATAATAAAGTCTACCGGCACCGGCTCCGTTCCTTGGTGCAACAGTTGGAAGAACGAGTGTTGAACATCTGTCCCAGCCCCGCCAAAGAGCGCCGGACCTGTGGCATAGTCGGTAATTTTCTTATTATCCAAACGCACGGATTTGCCGTTACTTTCCATATCAAGCTGTTGCAAATAAGACGGCAAGAATTTGAGATATTGGTCATAAGGGATAACGGCGTAACGGTGAATATTGTAATAATCGTTATACCAAATGCCGAGCAATGCCATAATGACCGGAATATTTTTATCCAAAGGCGCGGTGCGGAAGTGATTATCCATAGCTTCCGCCCCTTTTAGGAGTTCCATAAAGTTATCAAACCCAACCGCCAACGCGATAGACAAGCCAATCGCAGACCAAAGGGAATAACGCCCACCGACAAAATCCCAAAACTCAAACATATTATTGACATCAATACCAAACTCTGCCACGGCTTTCGCATTGGTAGAAAGAGCCACAAAGTGATGTTTAACCGCCTCTTCGCCAAGCGCCTTAACCAACCAATCGCGGCAAGTACGAGCGTTTGTCAAAGTTTCAATCGTGGTAAAGGTTTTGGAAGCAACAATAAAGAGAGTTTCTTCCGGATTAACGTTATTCAAGACTTCAGCGCAAGCCGTTCCGTCAATATTAGAAATAAAGAAGCATTGAATATCTTTCGCCCAATATTTTTTAAGAGCACATGTAACCATATACGGCCCCAAGTCAGAACCGCCGATACCGATATTAACGATATTTTTTAATTTTTTACCGGTGGCGCCTCTGAAAGTTCCGTTACGAACAGCGTCCGAAAATTCCTTCATCTTCGCCTGAACTCTAAGAATTTCGGACATAACGTCTTTACCATCCACAAAAACCGGTTTGCCGGAGAAATTGCGTAGCGCGGTGTGCAAAACGGCGCGATTTTCGGTGACATTAATTTTCTTACCCGAGAACATATCTTCAATACGTTCTTTCAAATGATGTTCTTCGGCCAATTCAAACAAAGCCTTTAAGACTTTATCATCAAAGCGGTTTTTAGAATAATCAAACGTCAAATCGCCAAAGTTGAGCGTATATTTTTGAGCGCGTTTGCTATCTTCATTAAACAAATCTTTCATCTGTACGGAATTAAAGCGTTTATACTCCTCTAAAAGAGCAGCTACGGCATTAGACACAGCCATCATAAATCTCCTACAAAAATTATCACTAATGGGCATAAAATAAGCCTCTGCGCGCGGCGTGTCAAGCATTTCGCGCGCTTATCCGACAATTTTATTGACTAATTGCGCCCCATCGGTTATTCTAAGAGAATAAAAGGAGCTAAAAAGCTAAAAGGCACAGAGGAAAGGCGCAAAGAAAAGACATGGCATTTGTTGATATAACCGATCCGAAATCTCCACTAGGCTGCGGCACGTTGATGTTGCCGTATACACGAGTGAGCGCGCCTTTAGTCATCACCGATGAAGCCGGGATAGAGATATTAAGCCACACCAATGCGCCGGTGATTATCAAACGCCTGCTCCGATTAATAGAAGATACCAATCGCCCTGAAGACTTTACGAAAACCTTATCGGCCATGAGCACCAGACGCGAGCAGCCGCAAGAAATCTGCAATCGGCTCAAGCGCTTGGGCTACCCGATAGAGTTTGATTATAGCGAGCGCCACGCCAAAGAATACATTTTGCGTTCATCCAACACCAGACAGACGGCGTATTTAGTCCCCGATGAAGTAACCTTTTGGTATCCGGAGTGGGCAACGGTAGACAGCCTGATGCTCAATCCGCACGGCAAAACCGCCACCATCATCGGCGCGCTTTATAAAACCCCGGATGCAGAAAGCGATGGCTTACCGCAAAATCTGGATTTAACCAGCGGCAAAAGATTAACCACGCTCCAATTAAAAGGGCTTGACTGGACCAAACATGATGTCGTCTTTCCAAAAGAGCTTGAAACATTGGAGCTGCAAGACATCAAGAATTTCCCGAAGCACTGGGACATTTCCAACCTTCCCAACTTAAAAAAACTCCGCTTAAACAACATAGACTTGCACAATTTTGAGTTTAACACGCTACCTCTGACAATAGAAACCTTAGAGTTAAACAGTTCCACCCGTCTCACGAACCTTCACCAATTGAGTATTCGTCCGAAACTACAAAACTTACGCATCGGCAAAGGCAATGATTTAAGCTATTGCAAACTTCCACGCCTTGCGCGACTGCGCACGTTAGAGATACCGGAATGTCAAAACGTCAACACCGATAAATCCATAGCAACATTATACCCGAATTTATATGGGCTAAACATTTCGGGGATGCGTATAAAAAATGAAAGATTTATGGAATTACCGAAGACATTAGGGATTTTGTATATGAATCACACCAAATTTCCGCCGTCATTTGACCTACGCACATTACCGCTCAACCAATTAAAAACAGTCAAATGGAACGATAAGACACTCACCGGCAGCAAATTAGATGCGATGCTATACACCCAAAATGTATTAAAAAGCCAACACTTGGATTTAAAAAATAAACACCGATAACAAAGAATCCCCAAACGCCGGATAGGCTCTGTCATTTTCCCATAAATAACCAAGCGCCGCATATAAAGTCATCAAAAAAAGGGAGCAAAAAGCTCCCTAAAAAAAAGAAATAAAAGAATTGTCCCCTCTCAATAAGCGATTTCAATAACGGTACTTCTGGATATTACCCGAGCTTTTACAAATTTCCGCCACATAAAATACATCCACCCGCCCCAACAGAGCGACAAGAAGAGTAAAAACAAGAT
The DNA here is from genome assembly GCA_949282205.1 of uncultured Alphaproteobacteria bacterium. Lineage (GTDB taxonomy): Bacteria > Pseudomonadota > Alphaproteobacteria > RF32 > CAG-239 > CAG-267. The sequence goes on from CASDOS010000023.1 coordinate 22,452, forward strand.
ACAATCATTAAAATAAGGCGCAAAATTCGGAAACAGAAACATACCGACCGATTGCGTAACAATCAATATGACAATCAACACCGGCATCTGATAGGCTCTCTCAAAAAACGCGTTAAGTTTAACAGCGGTTTGATAAGCCTCAACGACTTCATCGTTTTTACCAAACAAGAAAAGAGAACGTTGAGAACAAACGCCGATAGCGGGATAACCGAATTTTTCGGGCGACACGCCATACTGAGCGATAAACATCTCAATAGCTTGAGCTTTAATCAGCCAATCCATAAGCAAAATAATTAAATTGAACCACAAAAAAATAACCAAGTTTCTGCAGGATAGCACCAAAGAATTAATCTGTCAACGCCGAAACATCCCCCTCCACACACATCACAACAAAAAAGGGAGCCGAAAAGCTCCCGAAAAAAGAAAATAATGCAAGCCAATGAGGCAGCATCAAATTTCATAATGCATTTTAAACATTTTTTCGCGGCATTTTTTCTTAAGTTTTTTGAAATATCGCACCACGGCCCAATAGCCTTCGATACACAAAAGGACGCACACGACATACACCACGGCCAAAATCCACCATTGCGGCTCCAAAGTAAAGCAATAAAACATTGCCAACGCAAACGCGATAATAACGCCCCACAAGATAAACTGTGCAAGAACAACCCGAACATCATAGCTGATATAATCACTCACATCGGATCCGATGGCAGCATACAAACACACTTTATTTTTTTTATCCACACCGATAAAAAACAAACCATCATCTTCGGGATATCTCCCCAGATGATTAAAATAATTTTTATTTCCATCAATCATAAGTACGAGTATTAAAAGATTTAGTAACCGATTTCAATAACTTTATCCTGAGCTATTCTCCTTGCGACAAGAAATTTCCGCCGTAAGTAAAACAAGACACCGCCCCACCCCAACAACGTGCAAAAAAATACGCACAACACAGCAAATAACTGCCATTTATATTGAGGAAAGACACATATTCCCCCACCTGCCGCATACATAAGTAATACAAACAGAGGCGACAACCACAAAGTTTTTCTGGCAAAAGCGTTAAGCGCATCGGCTTTTTTATAAGCACAAAGCACATTTTCATCAACACCAAACAAGAAAGTGTTCTGCTCCGCCCCGACATCAATAACCGGAAAGCCTTTATCATAAGGCGTAACACCGTAATGAACGACGAATAAATCAATCGCTTGTTTTTTAAGTTTTTCGTCCATAAAAAATAAGAATTAATTGTAAAACAAAAAAATAAACCAGTAAGAAGAAAGTATCAGGAAACTATATTTTTGTCAAGAAAAATTTTTTTAGACCATAATTTCATCCACGCGCCAATAACCGCACAGATAAAAAAAGGGAGCGAAAAGCTCCCTTTCAATCAAACAGCGACAGCAGAAAAAAGCGCTGTAAAATCACACATTTAATACGCATAATTAATGTAAAGCACCTTATTTTTGCACTTTTTATCTTGCCTCAGACCATAAAAACAAAGCCCTAACACCAAAGCGCACCACGCAAAAAAGAACACCACCGCCGCAATAGTAATCGCATCAAATTTCGCCCCATTCTGCACAAAATTAGGAAACGAATACCCCAACAAAATGAGTAACGGAATAGCAAGCGGCCATAAAGCCCATTTAAACATCCAGCGAATAAGCCCTTGCGAGCACTTATAGGCTTTGGCAATTTTTTCGGTCGGCGCATAGATATAAGCTCTCTGCGGTTTAAAAACATCCACCGCCGGCACGCCATATTCTTTAGGCGTTTGGCGATACTTCACAACAAACAAATTGATTGCCTGTTCACGTTGTTTCTTGTCCATAAAAAATAAGAATTAAATTGTAAAACAAAAAAATACCACAAACACAAAGTCTGCGCTCAAAGCAAATATACCGCCAATCGTGCAGACTTACTTTTCCTTAAAGCCGGAAAAATCAGCCAAAGACGAATGTGTGGCAAAATACTTCCAAAACGCGCACGCGTGCACCGATTGGATAATATCATTTTGCTTAAGCAGCTCCAACACTTGTTCAACCGAGAGCAGATGGACGGAAATATCTTCCCCTCCGTCGAGATGTTGTGTTCCGATAGGTTCAACATCTTCGGCAATAAAGTTGTAGGTCCAATTGTTGGTTGTACTGGGGTTAGCGGAAAGTTTAAGATTAAACGTCCACTTGCCGTTACCATAACCTGTTTCTTCCAACAGTTCGCGTTGCGCCGCATGAAGAGGAGAAGCGTCCGTTGGATCGACACACCCGCCGCAAAGTTCATAGTTGACGGTTTGTGTACCATGCCGATATTGGCGTATCATCAAAAACTTTTTATCTTTTGTAATCGCCAAAACGTTCACCCAATTCGGATATTCCAAGACATAATAGTTTGGAACAATCACGCCGTTAGCAAGCTGAATTTTATCTTCGCGAAGCGTACACCAAGGTTCTTTCATCAAATATTGAGAAGCAAGAACTTGAGCTGATTTTTCATCTTTCTGCATAAGACATATACTTAAAAAAGTTAAACCTCAAAATAATTCAATAACGCCACAAATTTATCATCCCGCCGCCGAAAGTCAAGCAAAAAGGCCATAAACATCTAAAACCCCCGCAAAAAAGCGCTATATATTAACCATGCATTAACCGAATACGAGTAACAATAACAGCGAGTATGTATGTCAACACGAAAGGATAAAAAAATGCCGAAAACCCCAAAGCGTAAACCTGCGGCCGCCGCTCCCGTTAGAGCCAAAAAAACGCCGGCAAAAGCCGTCAAAAAAGCCCCTCTTGCACCAGAGTCCGAAGCACCTGCTGCCGTTGAAAAGAAAAAGGTGATAGCCCCTGTCGCCGAAAAGATAAAGAAACTTCCGGCCGCTGCCAAAGCCGCTCCGAAAAAAATCGTTGAGCGCACGATAGAAACAACCTTAAAGACAGTAGAAAAAGCCGCCGAAAAAGAAGCGCAAAAGGCCAGCAAAAAGGCCCTCAAAGCCACGATAAAGGCCAAAAAGGCATTGCGTAAAATGGTAAACGCGAAAAAGGCCGCGAAATCCGCCGCTGAAAAAGCCGAAGCCTCAACCGCCGAGCTTAATCAAGAGCTAAACGAGGTCACAACCACAGAAGCAGCCGTAAGCGAAAGCCCAATAAAGCGTGTCAAAAAATTACCTGTCGGCGCAGCGATAGCCGCATCAGGGATAAAAAATGCAACCACCACAGCCGCCAAACGCGCCGCTAAAGAAATCAAGGACAAGTTCAAAGAACTCATTCACCCGAGTGAAGAAAAAGTCTTTTATTACGAGCGCCGTCAAATCGTAGCCTTAACCCTCGTCTATGCGGCCGTTTCATACTTTGTATGGTTGCTGACCAAGTGCCTGATGTGCTGTCATCTGATAACTTCCATGACTATGGTTGCTTTGATGATAGCGGTAATGACATTAAGTTTATTGGCCTTAGCATCGGTTGTTTTCGTTTTAATCTTTCCGCAGCCGCTTGCGGTAACCAATCAAGAAGGAATAAAGATAGACCATAATGCGATGTTGAGTTGGAACGACATAGCGTTAGCGGAAGAAAAGTACACCAGTTTCATCAGTCGTCGTCCGATAATAGCGTTGCATTTAAGCGCGGAAGCGAAAGACAAGTACAAACTGACGTTTATGCAGCATTTGTGCAAACACAACGTATTTACGGAATTTTCGATACCGTTATATGCAATGAGTCCCGAAGCTGCGCAAGAAATAAAAAACATCATCAAGCGCCGTTGCAAATACGAAGACAACCGGAGATAAGAAAAGAGAAATTGAATAGAACAAGGGGCTAAAACCAGCCCCTTAATTTTTGCCCTCAATAGCGATTAGAGCGAGGTTATTAAAGCAACGGCGCCACCACTCTATCTAAAACGCCCATCATTTTAGAAATCAAGATACCATAATTCGTAACCTGAATATTCTGCCGCGCACATTCGTTAATACGTCGCCGCATTTCCGCCCGATTAAGCATGCATCCGCCACAATGAATAACAAGAGCGTAATCACCAAGATTATCGGGAAAATCGGTTCCTTGCGCGTAATCAAACTGGATAGTTTTACCGGTATAACTCAAAATCCACTTTGGAATTTTCACCCGTCCGATATCATCGCAAGTAACGTGGTGCGAACAGCCCTCGGCGATTAAAACTTTATCACCGTTTTGCAACGTATCGATACTATTGGCACCGTTAAGCTGCGCATAAAAATCCCCTTTATAGCGAGCAAAGAGGGTTGAAAACGTGGTCAGCGGAATAGTGTCAGGAACAATTTTAGCCACATCTTTAACGGCCTGACTGTCAGTAATCACCAAATCGGGAGCAAAAGAAAGTTTACGCAACACATCTTCGACTTCACAAACTTTAGCGACAATCGGCACAGCATTAGCATCTAAAATTTCTCGCAACGCCTGCACTTGCGGAAGAATGAGTCGTCCTTTCGGGGCGGCCAAATCAATCGGAACGACGAGAAGGACCACATTTTTCGGTTGTATCAAATCCGCCAAGAGAGGCGGTTCTTGAGCAAGCGGCGTTAAAACATCAATCATCCGTTGTTTAAGTTCTTCAATACCTTGCGCGGTTTTAGCGGAAACAAACACGCCTTTAAAGCGTTCAAATATTTTGCGGTCGCCCTCATTAAGTTGCCGCGCATCTCTGAAATTAAAAACCGGAATAAAGGGAATATTTTTTTCTTTCAATAAAGCCAAGTGCTGACGTGTCAAATCATCAACACCGTTTTTACCGATAACCAAGAGCGCCAAATCGGCTTTACGAATAACCTTCTGCGTAGCACAAATTCTCTTTTCTGCCAGTTCTGTATTATCATCAAGACCTGCGGTATCATAAAAGCAGAGCGGTCCGACGGGAACAAGCTCATAAGGTTTCAAGACAGCATCGGTCGTCGTACCGGCAACAGCGGAAACGATAGCGGTATCCTGCCCGACAATTTGATTTAAGAGAGCGGATTTACCGACATTGGCATTACCGATAATTGCCACCGTCAAGCGCATACCCGCCGGAGCCGAAGAATTTAATTGCGTTGCCATACAAACCTCCTACAAACAAATCCCATTACCAACCGCCAAGCGCTTTATCGAAATCGACATTTTTCAAGTTCTGCGGCAAGACCAGCCCATAAGGATGCCTTTGAGTAAACAGCACGGAGAGCGGCGGATAAAAATGTTGATAACGTTTCAACCAATATAATGCCTCATGTGGATATTTCGACACATCGACAGCAAAAACCTTCACCCCATCTCTTTTCAATTTATCCACCACCTCGAGATTAAACAAAGAGCGCGGAGAGTAAGGAGCGCCGAGAGTAACCAAAACCGGCTGCGACAAAGGACGATTATTCACATACTGAATTGAATCCGCCTCGGTATAGTTTAAAGGCTTTGGATATATCGGCGACAAAGCGAATAAAATTCCCCCCGCAAGCAAAATAAAGCAAGTCAACAAGAAGAGCCAATGTTGTTGCACTTTAAAGAAGATTTGCGCTTGCACCAAAGCAGAGCGAGAATGTTTAATAGCCTCGCCGACGGCACGAGGGAACCAATACCACAAAGCGGCTATCAAAACCAAGAAGGTCGCCATAACCACCAGAGCGGCAAACGAATAAACCGCCCCGCAAATCCACAACAACCAACCGAGCAGCAACGCGGTATAAAACAGATTCACCCTCTGACACAATAAAAGGAAATAAGGTGTACGCGGCACCCACAACAGAGCCATAAGCGGCAAGAGCATCATACCAACCCAAATCAATCCCCCCGCTCCCAAGCGATAGGAAAAAGAGAGCATATCGGCGTTTCTGCCCAAGAGATCAAGGACTTCGGATTTATAGGGCATCGGCACGAACACAAACAGCACCGCCACGAACAGAGCGGAACAAACGCCGTATTTCAAGAATCGCCGCAACGGTCGAAACAGAGCAAAATCGACATAACCGAGATTTTCCATAATCAAAGCAACGCAAAGCGCTCCAACCGCCGTTAAGATAGGGGCGGACAAATAGACCTGTGGCAAGAGGAGATATTCTGCGCCCCAAATCAATCCCCCCGTTCCGAGAGCCGTCATAAACGCAAAACGCGCCAAAATCCACCAGCGTTCATTTTTCGTCCACAACAACGCCATCAAATTAAAATAGACGGCAAAAATCGCCGGCATCAAACTGATGAGCACTCCAAACACGAAGAACATCCAAACATCGAAACGTTTTTGGCTCTCGACGGTACTGAAAGCATCCACCGAGCGAGGTTGCATTACCGCCCGCAAAAATTCTTGATTATCAAATGATGCGCTGACAGCAACTTCGGGTAAAGGAGCACGTCCGTCAACTGCCACCGAAGGTGTAGATGAAGATGAAGATGAAGGTGTAGATGTAGATGAAGACGCAACCACCCCGCCTTTGACCGTCGAAGGTATAGAGGTTGGTGAAGAAGATATATCCCGCCGAGCAAACGAGTTATTGGATGATTTCAAATCAAACACAGCCTTTCCGCGCCATTTACCGCCGCTATGAAACATTTCATAACGCGGATTAATAAAGTTAGAGCCATAAGCATCCTCAACCATCACCGCCATATTACTGACATCAATAGTCCCCTCAAAAAGGACGGTAAGCTGTTTTTTATCAGCACTATAAAGCGCGTCAGTAACTTTAACATGTTTACTTTTCGCCGAGGGAAGTTTCATAAATCCCTGAGTGATATAATTAACAAAGATAGACGATTCGGCGGGTGTTCCCTGTCGCAAGGTTAATTCGTGATAAGAAACAATGGGTTTACAATCGCCGTTAGCGGCGCAAAGCACAAAACGCAACGCTCCGGAAACACGCATGGATTTAGAGGTATCCGCACGTTCAAATTCAATCGGTATGCGCACGCGCCCGCTCAACACGCGGTGTACTTGTTGATTTTTATCTTGGATACCGTCGGCCAAAGGCTGATAAATTTGATATGCGCCGACGTTCTGACTGGGACGATAAACTTCGCCTTTATCGGTTTCGAATTTAGTTTCGGAGAGTAAGAATCCAAGTTTATTTTTTGGGTTAAGCACATCACCGTTAATATAAAATCCCTTAGGAAGCAATATATCAAAGACGGCGTGAATTTTCTTTTGATCACCCAAAAGCGAGCTATCGGCGAGCAATCTGATTTCACCTTTATCGTCAAAAGTCTGAAAAACTTCGCCGGCGCCGTCGGTAGAAGCGGGAATTTTCTGCCACGCCTTAGCAAAAGCACCCACATCAAATTTCAAGAGAGCCAATAAGATTTCGGCATAAGTAACCTCATCGGTGGTAACATAATTTTTATCCATACGCCGCACGGGTTCGCCATATTGTCCCGCATCATATTCAAGAAATTTATAGGGTTTATAACGAATCAAATATTCCCCCTCTGCGGATTGTTTGGTAAGATCGACTTCCGAAGGAGCGTATTCACCGTCTTGAGCGACAATCGGCGCGTCTTTCGGAAGCATTTTAGCGGCTTTAATTTCGTGTTCCAAGCGTTTGACGACATAATCATATTTCCGTTTCCACCGCACAAAGAAGCGAATGGTATCGGCAAATTTCCGCACGGTACTTTCTTGGGCATTCGGATAAAAAAGCAGAATAAGTCCGGACAAATCCCCGTTAATTTTATCTCCCTGATAAACTTTATCAGCCACAAAGGGCAAGAAGAACAATTTAGCGATTTCATTATGAATATGTTGCGCCGTTGTTTCGGGTTTTATTTGCGCCTGTGCTGTATCAGCTTGCGTCAGGGCTGTATCTGTTTGCGGCAGAGGCGTATCTGTTTGCGTCAGAGGCGTATCTGTTTGCGTCAGAGGCGTATCAACGATTTTATCAACAACCTCGTCATGAGCATTGCGAGTAAGATTGTTTGCTTTGCGTTCAAATACCTCGCTGTCAGAGATTTCGCCAACAACCTTATCAGCCCCCGTTACGATTTGCGCCCGCGATGCAGAAACAAAGAGGTTGAAAAGCAACAAAGCGCATCCTATATAACAAATAAAACTCTTCATAAAATTTTAGGTTGATTTAAAGATAAAATTAAGATATGCCTAAGATAATAATATCAGGTCAGACAAAAAGCAACAAACTTTTTAAGGAAAGACACATATAAAAATGAGAAAAAAAACCGATATGTTCGACTACGATGAGCTATTCAGCGAGAAGTTGCCGCAACCGCGCCGTAAAAAGAGCGCTCGAAAGAAAAGACGTTCATATATGCAAGAGGAAGAAGATACGAACACATTAGTCGGAAAATGCCTTGTATATATCGGTCAAGACGGAAACGACACCTACAATCAAGCAGTGATATACATAACCGAGTGTTCGCCGGAACGAGTAAAAGGGATTATGATAAACAAGTTATTGTTCGGGAGTGCAGTGGTTGAGTGTCACAGCAAAGAGGACGGAGTGGAAAAAGAAACACGAGGCGTGTATGAAGATTTATACCAAGGGGGGCCTGTCAATCCTGCGAACGGTTTTGTATTATTTCCGAGCAAAGGGAGTTTTTACAGTGATCCGCACGCGGAGATACACGGCGATATAGCGATATCGAGTTCGTTTGGCGTATTGCAAGACATTTTAGACGGAGAAGGACCGGAAAAGAAGATAATAGCGATGGGTCACTGTGTATGGAACCGCGGCGAATTGGAATGGGAAATATTCAACAATCGTTGGTTAATTGTGGAAGGCAACAGCAAATTGATTTTCGATACCAAATTTGAAGACAGGTGGGAGCAAGCCAAATTAGCCAGTGGATTAAACCTCGGCAGTTATATTCCGCATATCGGCTTAGCCTAAAAGAACATCACCACCGCCTACACCAACTTTGCCAAGTCAATGGCAATACATTGCCAGCAGGCACGGCAAGAAGGAGAAAAGTGGGTTATTTAAGGATATAAGCGCGCTTTTCGAGCAATGATATATAGCAGAACAGAGCAAGTTCAAGCATTAGGCAATAAAGATAGCCGCTTTGCGCTCTCCGCACGCGTATAAGCAAAACGACGATATTGTTTTAAGACATTCTATGGCGATTCGCCGTATTCATTGGATTGGGAGCAAAGTTTGCCGATGTTACTAAATTGCCCCTTGCGCCGGAAGTTCGAAAAGAAGCAATAACGCAACTATCCTCACGTCATGAGGAAGAGCATCGGGATTTTCTGAGCATGGAAGATTTGGCAAGCTCACGGAATTAAAAAACGACTTGGTCGAAAATTGGCGTAAGCTGTTTGAATAAGAAAATCTACATCAAATCAAAACAATCCCCTACTCCGTATAGCCGTTAAGGTCATAAAAAAGAGCGGAGGATTTTTTTATGCACGAAAAGAAAAAAGGCTTGCGTTTTAAAGATTAAACTGTTAAAGAGAAATACATTGCCGTTTTAGCTCAGTTGGTAGAGCAACGCATTCGTAATGCGTGGGTCGGGGGTTCAAATCCCTTAAACGGCACCAGAATAAGAAAGAACCGACAAAACGAAGGTCTAGGAGAAACAATAAGAGAAATCCCTTCGCCGCGTCGGTTCTTTTTTTTAATCGTATGCCGTTAGTTTCAGTCTGAAAAATTTTAACTATAATCCCCAAGCGGTTTCCAATACGTTTGATACTCGCCGTTAACCAGATATTTAAGAATAAAATTATCCAAATCAATCGTTCCTCTCCAATAATACGAAGACGACGTACCGATGGTAAAAGTTTCACCGCCGACAAAAACATCTTGATTCATAGAAATTTGTTCAGTCCAACCGTCAGCAGGCAACGAAGACAAGCTATATCCGTCATCATCTAAAGTATAGAGTGTCGATATATACCCAGTATCATACGATTGCACCACTTTAACCCAATACGTTTTAGAAGTTTCGACAGTTCCGCCGACATATCTTGATGCCCCGTCATACAAACACCAGGACGTGCCGTATGTTCCAAAGTATCTGTTACTACCGACACTTCTGACAATCTGCTTATACGAAGACAACGAATCGGGCGTAGTAACCTTAACAATGCACTCATAACCGGATATGGAAGTTCCGACATCTGAACTGCCATAAGACACGGCAAAAAACTTTTTATCTGCGGTCAAATACGTTCCCGTCTTAGAAAAAGCAACCAAATGACCGTCAAACGAAGGATTCCCGCTAATAGTAAAGTTACACCGATTAGCATTATTAAAAAATCCCATATTTCCCAATTCACCCTGCCATAAGAAGACATAGTCGCTCAAAACATCACCATCAATAAAATTAACATCACCTGAAGTATAATTATACATCAACGAAGCCTTCATTGTACCATGAATATTATCCGTAGAAACATTAACAACATCATAGCTGGAAATAACACCTTTATAAATAGTTCCGTCATACAAATATAAATCACCGTAATTACCGAAATAGCCGACACTTCCATTATATTCACTGCCATTAGGCAATATACCTGCATTAATCAGCACAAGCGGATAAGAAAAACTAACCGTAATACCGTTATAAGGCACGAGAGTCACATTTGAAACCGTATCTTCATAAATGACGGTTGAGAGATAATAATCATAAAATTTCGCAGTTGTAGCCTTAACAAAAAAAGGCTGTCCTTTATAAACTTTTTTAGTAAATGTATTCATTGCACACCTCCACTCAATTCAAAAGTTTCAACATCAGGAGTAAAAGAAATAGAAAAAGTAAGCACTTCAGGTAAGGCGGTACGAATTTCTGCGCGTCCCAATCCATCGGTTTTCCCTGTACAATAACCGGTAAGCGAATAAGCATTAACCTGCGCATAATTTTCTGCATACCATTCATCATCATCAGGTGTCGTCAATTTCAACACATTAAATTTTCCGGAAGAAACAGAGGTTTGAGCTTGAATAGCAATAGTTGTTCTATCATCTGAAACGCTAAAATTATAGCTTCCCTCATAAGGAACAATTAAATTAGTTTTATCAAAATCCAAGGTTTGCAAAACAAAAGTTGTCCCATCAAATACAAACATATAAAAATCCGCATCATTAGAGATATACAATCTTTTAGTTCTTTTATCATAACGAACCAGACACGGTTTATCGATAAGATTATGCAAATCGGTCGGCAAATCCTGAGCAATCACCACACCGTCATTGGTAATTTTATAAATAATCAAGTTATACCTTTTATTCCAAGAATCATCAATAACACTGGAAGTTGTAATCAAATAATCGCCATTATCGATACCTGTAAAATATTTAATAGTCGGCTGAGTGATATAAGGTTCCACGCGAGGATATTTCCCCAAAGGTGTCAAAAGGAGCCAATCAGTTTTATTCCAACAGATTTCTGTTTTTCTAAATCGCACCTCATTATCAATTTCACTTTTAGTAATAAATAAAAACTCATTATCATTATCGAGCAAAACCGTATAAATATTTTCCTGATATTCAGAAAAATTAAACGAGATATGAGGTCTTGAAGTATTTATTCTATCCACCACTTCAAAAACATAATCGGTATCAGTTTTTTTAAACGCCCACTGTTCGGACAATACAATTTCATCCTCATAAGTTTTAACCGTAAAATTACCATCGACGGTAGCCGAAGCCATAGATTTGACGGCCGTATTATTAATATAAAAGCCATAATAACAATTTTCCGCCTCAATAAAATTATTATAGGCCACAAGATTATTTAAGACACTAGGCGTAACAGAAACTGTATTTAAGGTCCAAGTTTTATCATCATTATCGTATAAAGCGTAAAAAGCGGTTGCAGCACGACTAAGTGCCAAAAAATTATTATTCGCATTAAAAAAAAGCGCAAATCCACTAATATAAGAAGAATATCCGCCACTTATCCAACTGGATTCCAAATCAGTATTATTATGTTTATTAAGCCATACCTTTTGCTGCGCCAGAATATCGCCGCCGGTATTATTAACGGCATAAACAACATCACCTTTTGCGTCATTTGAGGTATTAGTAGCATTCGTCAAGCCCTTCATCACAAATCTCCCAACAAAAAAAGACACCCGATCTAAGGTGTCCGATTAATTTCCAAACAAAGAAACCACCAAAAGTTTCTCCGCGATACAAAAAGAGCCTGTAGGCCACGAAGTCACAGGCAAAACAAAAACGGATTTGCACAAACAAAACCGCCATTATAGAGAAGAGATAACACACCCCCGACAGGATGTCAATAGATTTGGCAACAGTAAAAAAAATATTTTTTTCGCCCAAATTTATCCCATAACAATTCCGCAAAGAGAAGATAGAGATAGAGAGAGCGAAAGCAAAACACTTCACAATACACACATAAACAGAAGATAAGAGGCAAAAAAAGCTACCCGAGGCGAAAAGGATATCTTAAACAAAAAAAGATACCCGAAGCATCCCGAGTATCTTTCAGCGAACTTCATCTCTCCGCCGGCACACACCAAACAGAGAAAAGATTGCTTTTTCTTCTGACTCCGCCCGCCTAAATTCCGCCGACCAACATCAGCAGAAAATTCTCATTTCACCCCACAGCTCAGACAAATAAAAAGCCCGCTGCAGCGCCACAACACCAAACCAAGAAACCGTCCACACCCAGCAACAATTCTCAACACACCCAGCAACTATTCTCGACACACTCGCAACAATTCTCCGCCACACCCAGCAACAATTCTCCGCCACACTCGCAACAATTCTCCGCCACACCCAGCAACAATTCTCAACACACCCAGCACCAATTCTCAACACACCCAGCACCAATTCTCAACACACCCAGCACCAATTCTCAACACACCCAGCACCAATTCTCCGCCACACCCAGCAACAATTCTCCGCCACACCCAGCACCAATTCTCCGCCACACCCAGCACCAATTCTCAACACACCCAACAACTATTCTCGACACACTCGCAACAATTCTCCGCCACACCCAGCACCAATTCTCAACACACCCAACAACTATTCTCGACACACTCGCAACAATTCTCCGCCACACCCAGCACCAATTCTCAACACACCCAGCAACAATTCTCCGCCACATCCGCAAACATAATTATCTTTGCTTTTACAATTGTTTCAATCGTAAAATCAAACCATTATACTCCGCCACGAAATCAAATTCCTCCTGAGAAATATCTTTTCCGATAATCGCATCACGTTCACTTTTAAGAATATCGACCTGTCCGTGGATAGAATACGGCAATCGCCCCTCATCAACCTCAGCGCTTAAGAAAGCAATAGTTTCGTCCAAGCGAACAATTCTGTCATAAACATCATACATTTCAAAGAGTTTCTGTGTTCTGACCAAAAACGCCGACGGGTCCCAATTCATACGATTAAGTTGTTGTTTAAGATAAGGAGGGCATTTCCCGGGAAACGGTCCGTTCACAAAATCAATCAACTGGGAAGAAGCCTTAGGCATTTTCAAAAGTTCCTGAGCCGTCAAAAGGAGGTGCATAAATTCGGTTTCATCAAATGTTTTTGAAATTCTGGTAATAAGGAATCTGGGAGATTGTTCTTGTATAACCTTTCGTTGCATCACCACATTACCGACAACCAAATAAAGAAAAAAGCTCAAAGCCACCGCATACAGAATCGGTTTAAGCAATTTCCGTTTCACAACTCTAAAAAACTTTTTCCTTCTGGTAATCTTCGTCATCAGCAAAATTCCCTGTTAGATTCGAAAACATCTTACGGTAAAAAAATAAAATATGCAATAAAAAATAAATACAACCTTCGCGATAGCAATCAAGTGGAACAAAAAGAAAATCAAACATTTACCAACTCCGCCATGCATTAAACAAGTTCACGACGAAAGCCCTGAGCAACCACATAAGTTTCCGGAGATTTTTCACGACTGGCATCGGGTTTATAATGAGAAACCTTGGCAAAACATTTCTTCATATCAGCCAGAAGTTCGCCCTCAGCGCCCCCTTGAAAGACCTTAGCGATAAAGATACCGCCTTCGTTCAAGACGGTTTTGGCAAATTCGTAGGCACCCTCAACCAGAGCGATAGTGCGTAAGTGGTCGGTTTGTTGATGACCGGTCGTATTAGCGGCCATATCGCTCATCACGACATCAGCGCGAGCGCCGTTCAAGAGTTCCAACAATTTCGCATCGGCATCGGGTTCTGTAAAATCCTGACAAACAAAGGTAGCGCCATCAAGCGGTTCGGTCGGCAAGATATCCAAACCGACAAGTTTACCAGTACCTTTAAGTTTAAGAGCGGCGATTTGCGACCAACCGCCGGGAGCGCAACCGAGGTCGACAATAACTTTATTTTTGCCCAAGAATTTATATTTTTCATCCAGCTGAATAAGTTTGAACGCCGCGCGAGAACGATATCCCTGCCGTTTAGCCTCCGCCACATAAGGGTCATTCAGTTGCCGTTCCAACCAGCGATTGGAAGAAGAGGTATGATACTTTGCCTCTTTAAGTTTAACGGTAAGCATTTTGCGCCCCCGAACTTCCTTAGCCGATTTCGTTAATTTAGCCATTTATTTGCTCCAAGCCGTTTCAATAAAAAATTACCTTTCTGTATAGCGACAAACACATCTCAGCCATGCCGGATAGGATGGCTGAAAGCATTGCCTTGGTTGTTCATGTATAGTGACAAACACATCTCAGCCATACAGGATAAAATAACCTAACGTTTTTAAAAAGTCACGCATTAATTTTACGCAGCCAATTCGGCCACAATCGCCTCCTGAGCGCTTTTAAGCGAAGCGGTCATTTTCTTTTGTTTAAGCGCGCGATAAATTGTTCTGAAGATGACGCAAGCGGCGACAAAGATAGGTGCGCGGTTCGGACCGATATAGGGCGATTCGGAGCGTTCTTTCAAATCAAGTTTCAAGATTTGGTCAATAGTATCATCAACAACATCGAGAGGTACGGTAACCCCATCGGAAGCAAACTTATCATATTTAGGGTGTTTATTAATCCAAGACACCAAGCGCAAGGGCATGGAAGAAGTAGCGATAAGCGCCGCATTATCAAGATAATCAAACGCTTGAATTTTCTGCAAAAACGGGGTCAAGTATTCCAAAACTTTCTGTTCCAATGCATATGCGCCATTATCGTTATATTCGAACAGGTTAAACATTTCAGAGGAGTTACGAGCGCCCAAAGGGACGGAAACGGTCGCCAAGATTTCGGGATTATCGGAATTCGTAGCAAGAGTAACCTCGGTAGAACCGCCTCCTAAATCATAAACGAGCAAATATTTTTTATCATGAGGAGCATTTAATTTTGCGCCCAAGAGGGTTAAGCGCGCCTCTTCAAATTCGCTGATAACATCAATATCGATACCGGAAGCCTGTTTAACATCGTGAACAAAATCTTTGGTATTAGAGCTCATACGGCAAGCGGCGGTAGCGATAGCGCGGTATTTTTTCACATTATAGAGTTTCATCATTTCGGAAAAATCCATAAATGAGCAGATAGCGCGTTCCATCGCCTGCGGGCAGAAGCAATGATTTTCGGCCAATTTTTCGCCCAAAGCCACATGTCTGACATCACGATAGACAGGTTCGCCCTTATCATCAACAATCAGCAAGCGATTAGAATTCGTCCCCAAATCCATAGCCGCGAAATAAGTTTTTCCATCTATTTTTTCATCTTTAAGATCAGCCATAAATCCTCCGCACAACGCCAAAAAAACAAATTTTTACAATCTTATACCATTAAATTTTACAAAACAACCTCAACTTTTCTTTTATACACCATCTCGACACAAGTGCCCCCCTTTTGCCGAGCTCGAGGAAATACCCGCAACCAAGACCAAGCCCAAGGCTTTAACACCCCAAAATACAAACTACACAAATTCAGAGTGCTCAAATTCAGAGTGCTCAAGTGCCCCCCCCTTTTGCCGAGCTCGAGGAAGCGCCCTAAACAAGCCAACGTATATTTGATAAGCTATTGCATCACCGTTTTTTGTGAACGAAACGCATTGTTTTTATGCGCCCGTCGATCAAAAGGAAACCGACCACCCCTGCGATTCTTTTTATGATGATGCGAAGCGTTAGATTTTGGGGCATGCATCAAGTCGAGCAAAATACCTTCGCGAATACCACGATCGGCGACGGTAATTTCGGAAATCGGCCAAAACGACATAAGTGCTTCAATAATAGCACACCCAGCGACGGTCAAATCGGATTTGGATTGCCCGATACAAGGATGTTTGCAACGCCCTTCGACGCCCATGGTTTTAATTTTGTTAATTGTAAAATCGATATCAGGAGCAGAAATAGCGATACCATCCACGGCAGAACGGTTATAGCGAGGCAGTTTCAAGTGCACGGCGCCGATAACGGTGACGGTTCCGGAAGTTCCGATAACTTGAATTTCCTGATTAGCAATAGCCTGATAGATTTGGTGTTTTTCCTCAAATTCCTGCAAAATCGCCTGCGTACGTTCGACCACGGTAGAATATTCGAGCGTACTCATTTCGTGTCCGGCAAACGCCTCTGAAATAGTAACCACGCCATAAGGAAGCGAAACAAAACCTTCAATAAAGGTTTTACCATTATCGGTAACGCGCGCCAATGAGATTTGCGTTGAACCGCCACCGATATCAAACACCAACACTCGTTTAATATTTCGGTTTAAGAGCGGCAGACAGCCGACAACGGAAAGTCTAGCCTCTTCTTTAGAAGAGATAACTTCCAAATCGATACCGGCCTCACGTTTAGCCATTTCGACGAATTGAGCGACATTTTTAGCTCTGCGGCAAGCAGCGGTAGCAACAAAGCGGCTGGCGGCAATCGGCATATATTCATCAATCACGCCGCGACAGATTTTAAGCGCTTGAATAGTACGCCGCATCGCCTTTGAAGACAGTTCATTATCTTGAATAATTCCCTCCCCCAAGCGAACGACTTTAGAGAAAGTTTCGACCACACGAAAAGAAGTCGTCGTCGGTGTAGCAACCACCAAACGGCAAGAATTGGTTCCCAAATCGATAGCGGCATAATTATTTTGCGTTAAAGTAGGATTTCTATCACCTTTACAAATTTCGCCACGAGATTTATCGTTTAATTTGCTTTTCGTCACACTCTGCAACGCCACGTTAGCATTATTCAAAAACACCTTTTCCGCAAATTGAAAGACAGCGCGTTCATCAGCCCCGCCGCGCCCGTCGGTAATTTTAGTATTTTTATCGTTAAACCGACGTTTTTTCGGTTTACCGGCATTATTTTTATTATCGTTCTCCGGTTGTCCGTTAAATTTAATCATTTACACTCCAAGCACCTGCCATGACATTTCGCCGTTGCGAGTTCAAAGCATTATTCGCCGAACATCTCCGCGCGTACGATTTGTCTTAATTCATCAATACAAATCAGTTTATGTTTTTTCTCATCGACATAATACCAATACGCCCACCCGTTGCAAGTTGTAGAATCTTGAGCCATCGCTCCCATTTGATGGATAGAGCCGGTTTCATTTTTAAACTTGACGGTACCGTCGGAACGCACCACGGCTTTATGTTTTTTCTTTTCATCGTATAACACATCTCCCGGAGAAATCAAGCCCCTTTCGATAACAGCGCCAAAGGGGACGCGTGGGAGTTTACGTTTACAAGTATATTCAAGCGCTGCGCTGTCCGGGCTGAGATGGACCTGAGCCAAGCGCTCACGAGCACCTTGAATATAGGTAACATCTTTTTCGATACCGATAAAATTGCGCCCGAGGCGTTTAGCAACCGCGCCGGTTGTACCTGTTCCGAAGAACGGATCAAGGATAGTATCACCGACGTTTGAAGACGCCATAATCACGCGATAAAGGAGCGCTTCGGGTTTTTGTGTCGGATGAAGTTTTTCACCGGTTTCATTATTTTTAAGTCTTTCTTTACCGGTACAAAGAGGGATTTCCCACGTTGAGCGCATCTGCACATCATCGTTCATAGCTTTCATCGCTTCATAATTAAAGGTATATTTAGCCTTAGGATTTTTTGTCGCCCAGATGAGGGTTTCGTGCGCATTGGTAAAACGCGTCCCTTTGAAGTTCGGCATCGGATTGGTTTTATTCCAGATAATATCGTTTAATATCCAGAATCCCAAGTCTTGCATAATGTAACCAACCCGAAAGATATTATGATACGAACCGATAACCCAAATCGTACCGTTCTCTTTCAAGATTCGTCTGGTCTCAATCATCCAAGCCTTAGTGTAGCGGTCATATTCGGCAATACTTTCGAAGCTGTCCCACTCTTCATAAACACCTTTAACATCGGTATTATCAGGACGTTTAAGAGCATCACCGAGTTGCAGATTGTATGGCGGATCGGCAAAAATCACGTCAATAGAGTTGTCGGGAATTTTCCTCATTGTTTCGACACAATCTGCGTTAATAATAGAGTTTAAAATATTTTCCAACTTATAATTACTCATCAGGCAATCCTACTAATATCTCAATGCTTGCAGTATAGTTCGGATTAGTTAGCATAATCTTAACAAGCAAAAACTTTTTTTTCGAGATTTAATAGCCCTCTGAAAATGAATCAAAAAAAATTTCAAAGCCTTTTTTCCTCATAAAAAAAAAACGGAAGAGGTTTGACCCTTTCCCGTTTTTTTGTTATAAAGCCGATTTACATTGTAAAGTTAGCGCAATCCGCATACCCTTGCAAAACACTCATACAAATGACACTATTTACAATCTCTGCGTCAGGAGTACGCTGTTTCGCCCCATGAGCCAAAAACTTCAAACTACTGTTGATTTGCGCATGCGGGCGTTTTTTTCTCTCAATAAAGAGCTCCTTACCACCGTCCCATTTGAGTTGTAATCCCGTCACTGCGGTAAAAACCTTTTTGACGGCATCAGCATTCGCATATTTTTTATCGGCAAAGAAAAGTCGACATTTAAGCCATTCCTTTTCAACCCCGACAAGTCGGATATCCGCTCCGGTATCAACCATGCTGTCCGCTATTCCCTTCAAGATGAGAAGCGTATCGGGTTTCATATCCAAAACGCCTTGGAACTTCTGCCAGACACAATCATCTTGCTGAATAGCACCGCCAACCACGTCAAACAACAAAAAATTCTGAAGTTCACTCACGGCTTGAAAGAAATTTTCTTTCGTTTTCTTGCTACAATCACGGCCGACATAATACCCCAATTCAAAGGTAACCACGTTATCTTCACAAGAAAAATGACGTAAGAACACCCTTGAAGAAAGCAAAACCCGAACAACATCATAAAGACCGCTAATTATAAAAGACAAAGAGGAATTGCGCTTTTCGTAATACTTGGACTGCATCTTGTCAGCAATCTGCTTTTTATAAGCCAAAGATTGCTCATAAGCTGCACCGCCGATACAAGGCATCGCAATAGTTTTATACATCTTTTCTACAGCTTGTTTATCTTGCAAATCTGCATCCTTGCGTATTGCATCCTGAATGCAAGCCTTAGGATCAAAGCATCGTCTAATCCCATCACGTTCAATGTTCCTTTCAAAAATTTTTTCAAAATTTTTTTCAAGGTTTCTTTCACAATTTTGTTCAAGGTTTCTTTCAAAAGTTCTGAAATCTCCCATAATTTTAAACCGGCATTTTTATAGAGACGCTATCCCACAGCATTCCGGTACACTCTTTTTTGGTTAAACATTTAAGATATAAGAAGTTATTACCGTAGTCATAAGGTACACGCCCTAAGTCCACAATAATAAACAGATTTTTATGAATACGAAACGGATAATAGCACACAATTTAGACAGAATCAACAAAAAAACGCATCATAAAACAAAAAATACGAAATTAACCACAAAAAAACGGAAAAGGTTTAACCCTTTCCCGCTTTCAAAAGGAGCGCATTCAGAAATTTAATCTGAAGCAGAAACAGTCTCATACCATTCATCACCAACAGGACGAGCATTTTCGGGAGCATCCTCCTCATCCGATGCGGTCTCATACCATGTATCATCAACTGGACAAGCAGTTTCTAGAGTTTCCTCCTCATCCGATGCGGTCTGATACCATGCATCATCAACTGGACAAGCAGTTTCTAGAGTTTCCTCCTCATCCGATGCGGTCTGATACCATACATCATCAACAGGATGAGCATTTTCGGGAGTCTCCTTAGAAGCGCCACTCTGCCCACGTTCGTTTCCGACAAAATTCTTATTATTTCTCTTTTTTCCGGATTTCACCTTAAAGGGTCGGTTAATAGATTCTTCAAATTCATAAGCAGGATTGTCAAATCCCTTAAAATTTTCCAAACCGTTCAAACCTTCGAAATTTTCAGAATTTTCCATAATTTCTCACCGGTATTTTATAGAGAGGCTATCCCACAGCATTCCGGTACACTCTTTTTGATTAAACATTAAGGTTAAAAAAAATTATTACCGTAGTCATTAGGTACACGCCCTAAGTCCACAATAATAAACAGATTTTTATGAATACGAAACGGATAATAGCACACAATTTAGACAGAATCAACAAAAAAACGCATCATAAAACAAAAAATACGAAATTAACCACAAGAAAAAATTTTCTTAATTGCAAAGTAAAAGAAAGAATCTATAATAAAGCTGATTAGAGCGAAAGGAGCCGATAGATGAACAAGTATTTATTATTGCTAAGTTTAAGTTTGCTGGCAACCCCGACAATGGCGCAAACCAGCGCGCCGACACCGGAAAAACATCTTCCGACCATAACCACGCCCGCCCCCGAACAAGGGATAGCGGCAAGAGCCTCGGAAAACAAGCGATATGCAACAGCGCCTCTGCCTGAAAAAGAGTTAATAGACAATAAGATATACTTTTTTGCGCATTCGATGTGTCCGGCCTGTAAAGACGCGTTTATATATTTTGAAACATATCATCGCAATTTAAATATACCGATAACGGATGTAAAATATCATGAAAATCTGGAGTTATACAAACAATGCGTAAAGAAGTTTAACATCAGCAATGACAACCTACACCTACCGTTAATCTGCATGGGGAATCATTATATAATGGGTTGGGACGATATGCGCGACGGTCAGCGCTTTGATGCATATCTGCAAGATTTTCAAAAGAAACAACAAGACGCCGAACACGTTGCGATATCGGATGCGGTAGACGAGCGAGTCGGCAAAGACAGCCCGCAACCGAAAGAAATGCTACCTGCCGGAAAAATGCCGATAGAAGTACCGGCAATAGAACAAAACAGCGAAAAGAGCGAAAGCGTTGCGGAGAGTCTGGAAAAGCTGAAAGGTTCCGAACCGATAGAACCGACGGCAATCGTACGCGAAGAAAATAAATAAAATGCATATAGCGGTCAAAAGAGCCCTCAAAATAAGCCCGAAAAAAACAATAAGAGAAAGGACGCCATGTTAAGCGACATAGAGATATCGAACCAAGCAAAACCGTATACAATCAATACGATAGCCAAAAGGATTAATTTAACATATAAAGATTTGGAGTGCTACGGCAAATATAAAGCCAAAGTAACACGCGCCAAATTGCGTGAAATAAAGAGCAATCCGAAATATAGCAACGGCAAATTGATATTGGTAACGGCGCTAACACCGACGTCGGCGGGCGAAGGCAAATCGACGGTATCCATCGGCTTGGCGGATGCGCTTCATAAATTACAACAAAAAGTATGTTTATCATTGCGAGAACCCTCTCTGGGGCCGTGTTTCGGGATAAAAGGCGGTGCGACCGGCGGCGGAATGTCGCAAATTGTGCCGATGGATGAGATAAATTTAAACTTCACCGGAGATATTCATGCGATAACCGCGGCGAATAACTTGCTGTGCGCGATGATAGACAATCATATCAAATTCGGCAATGAGTTGGATTTTGATATTAAGAAGATACGTTTCCGTCGTTGTGAGGATTTGAACGACCGCGCGTTAAGAGAAGTAACGATAGCACAAGGCGGCACGCTAAACGGTATCCCGCGAGAGGAACATTTTAATATATCGGTCGCCTCGGAAATCATGGCGATATTGTGTTTAGCGGAAGATTTGAGCGATTTAAAAGCGCGCATAGATAAAATCGTAATCGGCGAGAACAGCAAAGGCGCACCGATATATGCGAAAGAATTAAGAGCCACCGGCGCAATGGCAGCGATATTAAAGGATGCGATACTGCCGAATTTGGTACAAACTTTGGAAAGAACACCTGCGTTTGTGCATGGTGGTCCGTTTGCGAATATAGCGCACGGCACCAGTTCGGTCATTGCGGCGAGAACGGCGCTGAAATTGTCGGATTATGTAGTAACGGAAGCCGGATTCGGAGCGGACTTGGGAGCTGAAAAGTTTTTTGATATATTCGGCAGAAAGAGCGGGGTATTTCCGAATGCGGTTGTATTGGTGGCAACGGTACGCGCGTTAAAGATGCACGGAGGCGTGAAAAAGGAAGATTTATCGGAAGAAAATATCAATGCGATAAGAGCAGGTTTTGCCAATTTACGCAAACATATCGAGAATTTGCGTCAATTTGGGGTAGAACCGATAATAGCCATCAATCGTTTTACGAGTGACAGTATAAGAGAACTGCGCGTTGTGCAAGGATTATGCATGCAAGAAGATGTGGAAGGGGTTATTTCGGAAGGTTGGGAGAAAGGCGGCGAAGGCTGTATAGATTTAGCCAAATCAGTAATTAAGCGCAT
Organism: uncultured Alphaproteobacteria bacterium; assembly: GCA_949282205.1. Taxonomy (GTDB): domain Bacteria; phylum Pseudomonadota; class Alphaproteobacteria; order RF32; family CAG-239; genus CAG-267. The sequence continues at coordinate 45,046 of CASDOS010000023.1, forward strand.
CAAGTTGAATCAAAAGTTGAACAACAAGCCGCACGTTTTGTACGAAGACAAGTTGTCATTAAAAGCCAAGATAGAAAAAATCGCCACCACGATATACGGTGCGAAAGATGTCAGTTACACGGCGGCGGCGGAAGCCGAGTTGAACAAATTGACCGAATGGGGATATGGCGATTTGCCGATATGCATGGCCAAAACGCAAAATTCGATATCGCACGATAAAAATTGGTTAGGAGCGCCGAGCGGATACACATTTCCGATAACGGAGATAAGATTATCCGCCGGAGCCGGTTTTGTGGTAGCGTTATCGGGTGAAATAAGCACGATGCCGGGATTACCGAAACATCCCGCGGTACTGGATATAGATGTAGATGATAACGGCGTAATAAGCGGTCTGTTTTAGGCAACAAGAAGATAAAGCAAGAGATAGCAGAGTAAAAAAAACATCCGAGATTAACGAGAACGAGGCATAGCTCTATATCGTCCACCGATAAAGACAACCTCGCCGCTCCAATTAAGCGCCTTGCCGAAACCAAAACGTCGCATCTGCGTTTCATCCCAGAAAAAGACTTTTTTAACCCCATCCATATCGCATTGAGAAAAACTCACCGAACCACAATAAGCAAAATTCATTGTTTGAGGCAGATCGTGCGCATACTCTAAAGACACTTCCGCCCCTCTGCGAAAAGATATATCCTCATACGGCGACAAATCGCAATTTTCGAGCGATAAGAAGCGGCAATCATGAAAATTAACTTGTTCAGGAAGATTTTTCGCCCCTTTCAAGGTAACCGAAGCGCCCTCCATAAAAGTAAGATTATCAAATTGCATCAAATTACAATCTTCCAAAATCACATTGGGCGATTTGGAAACATCAAACTGCTCGGGAAATAAAAATACGCGAAAGAAGTTAATAGTAGTCCCCTCCAAATCAAACTCGGCATTTTTAGGAAGTTTGGTATTGAGAACCGAGAGTTTTTTGGGTTTAACCACGCGCATCCGCTTGGGTAAAGCAAACATAGAGCTAAAACTAAGTTCCTCGATATTTTGAAAATTAAAATCCGTACATTTTGAACAATCAACCGCCGAAAAGCGCAATGCGGTCAAATTCTCGTAATGCGTACGCGGCGGAATATTGAAAGCCCTAAAAAAACGCACCTCAGCCCCTTTTCTGAACTTAAGTTCCTCAATTCCATCAAAATTCACCTTAGTAAAAGACAAATATTTACATCTGGAAACATCAAAGGAACGAGGCAAATCGGATATAGTATCCAAAGTAACCTTTGCGTTATGCTGAAAACGCAGCCTATCCAAACCGGACAATCTGCAATCTTTAATCGTAACATCCGCGCAATTATAAAAAGAAGACTTTGGGTGGATATGTCGTACGCCATCCATTACGACTTTAGCGCCAAGAGCAAACATCAGAGGCTTACAATTTTGGATATCTGTATTTACAATTTTAACATCTGCGGGATTAGCCAGATTAAACGAGTGAGGCAAATTTTCGACTGTATGAAATTCCACTTTTCCGCCTTTTTTAAGGAAAATCTGCTCCACTGCGGACAAATCTGGATAAATCAAAGTAGCGTCATCGACTTCAGTCAAATCAAGAAACCGCGGAAAATCTATTGCAGCTTCCAATTCCGCTTTTTTATCGATAATCCGCACACCGGTATAAGCGGATAAAAAAGGATTTTTGCGCACTTCGTCCATTGTTAATAATTTAAGTTTATCGGCTTTATCGCGATGAGAAAAAATCCAATAAGATTTTTTTGTATCAATAACTTTAGCAAAAGCGGGCATATAAAGCCCGTCAAACGCCAACTCACGTCCGATTTGCAAAATATCGTCAGGTTGTTCACGTTCATTAAAAGTCGCCAGCACCAAATCTTCGAACTTAACCTGTTCGGAAACTGGCAGTTCTTTGATACATTGGAGCATATCTTTGATATAACGCGGATTATTTGTAGATTTAAGGACTTCCAGACAAACATCCGGAGTAATAGGATCTTTAGGGAGGCGTGTTTTTTTATCAGGAGAGAGTCTCCCTTTTTTATAGGGCATAAGGATATTTTCCAAAGCCAAAGAGGATTTAAAATTTTCAATATCAACAAACATTTATATCCCGTCCCCACTATCTTCGGTCTTTAATTTTTGCCGTCGCCATCGCCAAGTTTAAGTCATGTTGTTCATCGGCAAAAACAATTTGTCCGGACCAATTTTCAGGTGTTTTAAAATTAAAAGAGTTCATCTGTTGTCGATTTTTAAAGATAAATTTCTTGGAATTTTGAAACATATCGTCGGAAACATTTTCCGCAAAATAAACATTTTTACAGTTAGAAACGTCAAGTACCTGCGGATAGCTTTCGACATAAGAAAAATCAACAAACACCGCATTATCAAAATGCACCTTATTAAGATGTTTCAAATCACAACCTCTAAAATTGACCTTTGAGCAATTAGCCACATCAAGTTCATCCGGCAGAGCGGTAGAGTTCAAGAACGAAACCTCTGCACCGTCTTTAAACTTTAAGTTATTGCAAGCAGATAAATCATAACAATTAAACTCGACCTTAGCGCAAGGAGAAACATCAAGATTATAGGGCAATCTGTATTTTTCTCTATCCTTAAGAAGACTTCCGAAAACATTAAAAGAAACAGAGGCATTTTCTTTAAATTTCAAATGTTTCAGATGAGAAGCGTCCGTATACTCAAACGTCACCTTATCACATTCGGAAACATCAATATTTTGAGGGAGTTCGGTAACCCGAAACGTCACATTGGCGCCTTGAGCAAACTTCATCTGCTCAAACTTCCTCAAATTCATATAGCTAAACTCCACTTTAGCACAAGAAGAAACATCAAGGACATCCGGCACATCTTTCACATCGGATAACGACACATCTGCATCTTTACAAAAGACAAGTCTATCAAAATTATGACAACCGCACTCTAAGATACTGACCTTATGACAAGAAGAAAAATCCGTTTTGGGCAACTGAGGAATATACGCAAAATTAACCGACTTCACATCGGTTAAGATAATCTGTTCAACCGAAGTCAAATCAGTTCTGCCAAAACTGACCGAAGAGCAATTAGCGACATCAAGCACACGCGGCAACCCACGTGTTTCATCAAAAGAAAGCGCAGCATTTGGAGCAAAGCGCAGATTTTTCTGTCCGCTTAAATCGCACTCATCAAAAATCACCGACTCGCATTGAGAACAATCTAAATTTTCAGGTAAATTTCTTGCTCTCTGAAGAGCTAATTCTTTATTTTTCCCCAAAACAAATTGTTCCACACCAAAAAAATTCGCATCAGCAGCCCAAATGCGTTCACATCGGGAAGCATCCAAAAATGGAGGGAATTTAGAAACACCTTGCAATAAAATCGCATCATATTCATTTAAGAAAATAATGCCGTCGCAAAAGATTTGTTTATCACCTTCATCGTCAAAGAACTTTTGTCTTTTAAAATCACTTTTCCTAGTCACCATATAACGTCTACAAGTCGGTGAAGATGGATAAAACCATCCTTCTTGAATCTCGGCATCCACATTATAATCCGGCAAATTCACATCTTTGATAGCAATTTTCTGCGCCAAATCCAATAGCTCTTTAGGTTGTTGACGATTAGAAAAACACGCCGACACAATATCTTTAAATTGAGCTTGCTCGGAGGGAGGCAGTTCTGTGATACATTCGAGCATATGTTTAATATTAAGGGGATTATTAGTAGATTTAAGAACTTGCATACAAACATCTGGAGTAATGTGCTCTTTTGGGAGGCGAGATTTTTTATCGGGCGCCACCCGCCCTTTTCTATAGGGCATAAGAATATTTTCAACTCCGATTGCACTCTTAAAATTTTCAATATCGACAAACATAAACGTTTCTCCCTGATATTCAGCATATAAAAAGGATATCATAAATTAAAAAATTTAACAACAAGAAATTTCAGCATAAAAGAGATATTGCGGCATCATAAAAAACATCAAGCCAGCAAGTTTACATCGGAAACTTACCCAATAAGGCAATTACGCATTTACCACAAGCACAATACAATCGGCATTTAAGCGCCCAATCTCCATCCGATCCCCCTTGGTGAGGAAATAGGAAACGCTCGGCAACAAAAGAGGAGTTGCGATTTTCAATCACACACCGCCCCCACTCCCCCTTTGGTGAGGAAATAGGAAACGCTCGGCAACAAAGGGGGAGTTGCGATTTTCAATCACGCACCGCCACTACACCCCCTTGGTGAGAAAATAAGAAACGCTCGGCAACAAAAGAGGAGTTGCGATTTTTAATCACACACCGCCCCCACTCCCCCTTGGTGAGGAAATAGGAAACACTCGGCAACAAAAGAGAAGTTGCGATTTTTAATCACACACCGCCCCGTCCCTGCCACAACCCAAAGTCGACACCCCCAAGTGCACCGCCGCAGCCTAAAGTAAACGCAATAAAGTACATTGTCCGCACTCGCCCCCCGTCCCCAAAGGACTAAGTCCATGTGTGCAAGCATACCAACAAGTAGCCCATGACGTTGTTTTAGCCTCCAATAACAGGGGATAAAATAAGCCAATCCTTTGACAGCCGCCAATACTTTCTTTTAAGATGAAGAAGAGAATAAGCAAAGGAAGATACGATGAAAAAATCGATACTATATCTGTTAACCGCGGTGATGAGTGGTATCATCATCAGTTTAAGCTGTATTATTTCGTCCCGATATGGGATGAATATATGCATGACAACATCCGTAACGTTAGGTATAATCGGAGCGACGGTTGTATTCTGCGTCCTCACGCCGGAGATAAGAGCAAGCATCCGGCATATATGCTGCGATTTAGATTGGGCAGACGAATGTGTCAAAGGCTATAACGCCATCCCCAAATTATACCGCAAGAGTTTCTGGCAATTATTCGGTTTCATCAATCTGGCATTTTTGTTCCATACGATAAACTTCATGTGGGGGAACCGCGACTGGGAAGCGATAAGATATGCGGTCAATCCGGAAGTTGCGATAAGCGAAGGACGCTTTTCGGCATTTTGGTTGCAAGAGCTGTTATTTGACGGCAAGATATTACCTGTAATAAACAATCTATGGTCGTTTGCGGGGTTAAGTATAGCGGGAGTATTATTGGGTGTGTATTGGAAACTACCGCAAAAGACGTCGGCGTATGTTGTTACGGGATTATTTTTCCTCATCACGCCGTATACGCTGAGTTGGTTATATTTCGCACAAAACACCTTAGGAAATTTATGGTTACCGGCACTGGTATTAAGCGCCTTATTGTTATCAGAAAAGCGGAGCAAGAGTTTAAATGCGACATATTTATGCAACATCATATCGGTTTTGCTGTTTGTAATAGCGCTGGGAACGTATCTACCGGTATTAAATTTCATTTTGGTGGCGATATTAGGCAAAGTTTTTTTACAAACCGTATTCTCGGATATAGAATTAAAATGCGGTTTCAAGAGAAATTTACAAAGTTTCGTCAATTTGACAGCAGGCTTAATGATATACGCGTTTATCATCATCGTTTTAAAAGACACGAACGTCATCCACCCCTCATACAACACGGTACTGGCGCCGTTATGGAGCTATCCTGCGAAACTTCCGACACTACTGCTGATAATGTTCACGCAATTTGGGACAACAATGCCGTTTATGGACGGAATATATAAAGGCGGCTATCTTTTGATGTGCTTAATCGGTTTATTTTCGCTGATAATTTTGAGTCCGAATGCCAAAGCATCAACACGCGGCTTAATTTTAATACCGCTGATATTAATCGCCTCGAAATTAACATATATGCTGTCGGTTCCGTCAACAGAAAATCCGCTACATCTTGCCAGGATAGATTTTTACGGATTACCGATGATATACGCCCTATCGCTGGCGATTATTCTAAAGCTCGGAGGGAATTATCTGAAGCGCATCGGCTACGGACTGGCGCTATTGATAATATTTATGGGTTTTGTTCGTGTGAGCTATGCGCAAAAAGTATGGAAGTTTGGCTGGGAAGCGGAAACAAAATTAGCGGAAAGGATTATCACGCGTTTAGAGAAGTTGGAAAATTTCAACATCAACGGTCACTACAAATTATTACAAATCGGCAATCAAAGCCTACGGGAAAAATATTACCTAAAGCGCCCGAACGAAAGCGCGAGCGGCGAGTTGCTCGGGTGGAGTTACTACGAAGCGGGCAGAAGCAAAGACGCCTATAATTTTTATTATCAAGCGGACTTTTTGGAATCGGACAGTGATTTGAAGAACGCGATAAAGGACAACCCGACCATTAAGGAATATTTGCTGAACAAAGCGCGCGCGTGGCCGGCCAAAGAAAGTATATATATAAGCGGCGATTACATCGTGCTTGTGCTGGAAGAGAGCGAGTTAGCGAAAGCGCAACAAATCATCAATCAAAGCGAATAGAGTTCCGATTAAACCTAAGCCTAAAAAAGCGGAGAAGAGCAAGAAGACCCTCCGCTATTTAGATAAAAAGAAGATTTAAGGGAGTATGCCTCGCAGATATAAGGAACGCCTCATATTATAAAGGAGCGCCCAAACCGAGATATAGCCGAAAGCAAAACCCAAGGCCCCCCCGAGCAAGAGATGCCCGAGCAAGACACACTCAAACAACGCCAAGATATAGAGTTGCTCAAACAAGAATATCGTCAACAGTACCTCAGTCAGCAAGCCAAAAACACCACCGGCAAACAAAAAAAGATTTCGTCCCCAGGAAAGATAAACAATTCCAAGAGCCCAAACAAACACGCCAGCCAGCAAAAAAGGCTGCAAAAAAAAGAAAAGTTCGCCACAGCACAACCAATAGAGTTGTAACAGCCAAGCTCCAGTCAGAGCGAGCAAAGCGAACATCAAACAGCGCAATGCCGTCCATCTCTCCGCACCGTTCCAAGCCATCAGTCGGAAGAGTTGCGGATGATTTTGAAACTGCGCCAAATACGCCTCATCAGCTTTAAGCCAATGATACCAGCGGGAATTTTTCAATTTTCCCCAGCAAGCAAAGCATTTTTTCATATACAAAAAAGTTTAAGAATAATACAAAAGAGGAGAGAGGATAACACCGCAAGCGTAAAAAAGCAAGAAAAAACCTTTGCAACCGCAAAAGCCCCCTCACATCTGATACGAAAATTTCCACCAAGAAAAAGGCGGAAAGTGTATAAAAACACATTTCCGCCGAAATTTAATCCTGTGCATTAGGGAGCTTAATAGCAAGAGGCGAGTTTTTATACACCCACCAAATGACCCCAGCAGCCAAAAGCATACCCAAAATAGCTCCACCAAAGACAAAATTGCACATATCATTCCCCAGCAGCATCTGCAAATAAATTTGCAAATCAAACGGCATAATCAGCAAAAACGCCCAAAGCAGCAAACAAATGCTATATCCCAACATCAGCGAGCGTCTGAAAGCAATACTTGAACCAGCCGCAAAGCAAACAGCCGCCGCCAAAATAGAGGCGTTAAGCACAAAATAGACGGGATTATCCTGCTCCAAGAAACTCATACGAAAGAATTGCAAAAAAGAAGAAGCAAAGAAGCATACGACGCACGCGACATAACACCAAAAACCGAGCCAGCGACCTGCGCCTTTTCGTTTTTCTTCCTGAAGCAAATCGGGAAAATTTTGATACGATTTTAAATACACATCATCGACTTTGAGCCAATGATAGAAGGAAGAATTCTGAAATTTATCCTTCCAAGAACGAAATAATTTCATATACAAAAAAGTTTAAGAATAATACATAAGTGCATAAGATGTAGCTTATTTTTGTCCACCTGTCAAGTAAGATTTAAGCCGGCAACAATTAAAGTAGCGCGTGCATATCCGCCCCTGCCCCATAAAGGACTAAATCAGCGTATACAAGCACATCGACAAGTTGCCCAAGCGTAACTTGCAAAACTCCGCCCCATAAGGAACGAAGTCTACGAGCACAAGTTGCCCACCAAGTTGCCAAATTTTAGTGTACACAGAAGTACATGAATTTCATCCGACCCGCAAAGACCGCTCTAGATGCCGAAATTTTCCCCTTTAAGACTTGACAATTCAACAGTTTTCACTATACTTTCTGCCGAGATTAAACAAGATAAATTAAGGAGAAGACACAGTGCAAACGGTGATAGAAGAATTAAATCAAATCTTTGCGCAAGCATTCACAAAAGCAGGCTACGATGAGCAGTTAGGTCGCGTCGTCGTATCCGCCCGACCGGATTTATGCCAGTTTCAATGCAACGGCGCGATGTCCGGGGCGAAACAATACCGCAAAGCACCGTTAATGATAGCCAATGACGTCATAAACAACATCGCCGAAAATGATGTGATAGAGAGTGTAAACGTCGTTGCTCCGGGATTTATCAACATCATGGTCAAAGACGCGTTTATCGGCAAATACCTAAGCGAAATGGATACAGAGGCAGACTGTGGCTTTGCCAAGACAGAAAACCCGAAAACAGTCGTAATAGACTACGGCGGACCGAATGTAGCCAAACCTCTGCACGTTGGTCACTTACGTTCAGCCGTAATTGGAGAATGCTTAAAGCGCTTAAACCGCTTTGTCGGCAATAAGGTCATCGGCGATGCGCATTTGGGCGATTGGGGCTTGCAGATGGGCTTGATTATTCATGAATTAAGCGTCAGAAAGCCGGATTTAGTTTATTTTGATGAAAATTACACTGGCGAATATCCCGCAACTCCGCCATTTAGCTTAAAAGATTTGGAGGAGATATATCCGTTTGCCTCTGCCAAATCCAAAGAAGATGAAGCATATTTAGAAGCCGCCCGTTTGGCAACCAAAGAGTTACAAAAAGGAAGAGCCGGCTACCGTGCTTTGTGGAAACATATCTTGAGCGTATCTTTGGCGGATTTGAAAAAGAACTACGGCAGATTGGATGTGGATTTTGACTTATGGCTTGGCGAAAGCGATGCGGATCCGTATGTTCCTGATATGGTAAAGATGATGAAAGACAAAGGCTTTGCCTATGAGAGCGAAGGTGCGTTGGTAGTTGATGTAAAAGAAGAAAGCGACACCGCGCCGATACCGCCGTGCATTATATTAAAGTCTGACGGCAGTGCAATATATGAAACAACCGATTTGGCGACATTGGTTCAAAGAGAAAAAGACTTTGCGCCGGATAGAGTGATATACGTCGTGGATAAGCGTCAAAATTTACACTTTGAGAGAGTGTTCCGTTGCGCCAAAAAGACCGGCGTGGTTAAACCGGAAACAGAATTATCGTTCATTGGTTTCGGCACCGTAAACGGCAAAGACGGCAAACCGTTCAAGACCAGAGCCGGCGGCACAATGAAGTTGTCCGAACTATTGGATACGGTGGAAAATCAAGTAAATATTAAAGACGGCGACAAATTAAGCGAGCAAGAGTTGACCGAATTGCGCCAAATTATCAGCTTAGCGGCAATAAAGTACGGCGATTTGATGAATCCGTGCGAAAGCAATTATATATTTGATATCGACAAGTTCGCGTCATTTGAAGGCAACACGGGTCCATATATATTATATACGATGGTTCGGATTAAGTCGATATTGGCAAAGTTAAGCGAGCACCATACGGATATAATGAACAAGTTGGAAAAGAGTCCGATGCGAATTGACGGCAAATTTGAAACGGCAAGTCAAAGAGATTTGGCACTAACCTTAACGCGTTACAGCCACACGATAAACGAGGCCTACAAGAAAGACGCCCCGTCAATAATTTGCTCTTACATATATGAAATATCCAATAAATTCAACGTATTCTATCATGATAAGAAGATATTGGCAGAAACCAACGAGCAAATTTTAAGTTCGCTGATTGCATTGATAACCCTAACTTTAAGAGTTTTGGACATTTGCATTAACATCTTGGGCTTCAAAGCACCGGCGAAAATGTAAAGATACACAAAGCCGAAAATAAAAAAGGGAGATTTTCAGTTGACGACTGAACTCCCTTTTTTAAAGCCGATAAAGCGTCGTAACGGCTCAAGTCAAACTCACGTCACGATCTGCCAAACTTTTTGCGTATCATCGGAGTAATACCGCACCCCCAACGATATATTAGGCTAACCAAGAGTAAAAACGCCCCGCCAATAACCCCGTAACCACCGATAAAAACCAAGGTCTGCCAACAGGCCCAAACGCCGATATACTCTAAAAGCACGCAAAAGCATGTAAACATCAGCAACCACGTTACCGCGTCAAGTTTTCGGCAACAAGATAAAAATTTCTTTTTCATAATAGTAACGCTAATTATTTATAACCGCCTTTAAGCATACTTCAAAAAAAGAATACGTCAAGAAGAATAAAGTAAAGAAGGCCGTCGATACATCTTGACCGAGGCAAAACAAATAAACGCCTCCAACCATATGAAAAAGTCATTGCATTTTTTGAATTAACGTTCGAATTTGCCCCACCATCGTTTCCAAATTGAAGCAGAAGTTTTCTCTGAAGTGGAAGTTATCTCTTCAGAAACTTTAGCTAGCTCCCCTTTCAATTCATCAGAGCGAAGTTTAAGTTGTTGCAGAGCAAAATTTCTTTTCGCTTTAAATTCTTTTAACTGCTCCTCGTTCATCTGTTCGGTAAAGAGGAGTTTATTGTCTTTCCCGTCAACATCAAAATACTGATTAATCTGCGCTTTATTACGCAACAGCAATGTTTTTGTATCTTTAAAACCTTCTTTCAAGATATCGTAAATATCAATTTTTTCGCATTCAGACATATCGACAAACGCCGGCATATTATCCACCCGTTCTAAATAAACTTTAGCCCCTTTACCAAAATAAACGGCAGACAACTTTTCAAAATCACACAATTCAATCGAAACATCGTCGCAAGGAGAAAAATCCACACACTCCGGCAGATTAGAGATAGACTTCAATCGCACGTTTGCGCCCTGACGAAATCCCAACCAGCGGAGTTCTTGCATATTGCAATTAACAATTTCGAGTTCTGCGCAGTTAGAAAAATCCGCTCCATTTTTTAAGTTTTTGACATCAATCAAATGCACCTTAGCCCCGTCCCTAAAGCGAAGTTGAGTTTGCTTCGTCAAGTCACAACTTTGCATTTCCACCTTTGCGCAGTTGGAGAAATCGACATTTTTTGGGAGATTACGCGTACTCAACATATGGACGACTGCGCCCTCCCCCAAAGAGAGAGAAGTTACCCCCGCCAAATCGCTTCCGTTAAAATTAACTTCGGCACAGGGAGAAACATCAAGATTTTTCGGCAATAAAGTAACATTGCTCAACACCGCCTCCGCCCCTTTCATAAACCGAAGGTGCGATTGTTCGCTCAAGTCACAGTAACTCAAATTCACTTCCGCACACTCGGAAAAATCGAGATTCGGCGGTAAATTCTCTGCCCTTGCCAAAACCACTTTTGCGCCTTTTTTGAAACGAAGATTGGAGAGAGAAGCTAAATCACAACTCGATAAATTAACATCATCGCACTCGGAAAAATCGAGATTAGGCGGCAGGTTGTAAGATTTTTCCAATTTAATTTTCGCCCCATTTTTGAAACGGAGGTTCGGCTGATTGCATAAATCACACTCGATAAGATTAACTTCATCACATTCGGAAAAGTCGATATCGGGCGGCAATTTCTTCACTCTTTTGAGGGTAACTTTTGCTCCTTTTTTGAAGCGTACGTTTTTAAGGTAAGACAAATCTTCCATATCAAGCTCCACTTGAGAGCATTCCGAAAAATCAACCTCATCGGGAAGTTTCGGTTCAATTCCGCAAAAATGCACCTCTGCATCTTTTCGAAAGACAATTTTCGCATCTTGTCCAAGAAAACATCTCTTTAAGACCACGCGCCCGAAAGCTGAAAAATCCAAATTTTCCTCCGACAAATCCAAATCGTGCTCCGAACAAGTGAGCACATTGGGTCGATATTTCCACTCTTTCGTGTATTTCAAATCATAAAACCCGATAATCACACGTTTACAAGCAGTTAAGTCAACACGCCTCGGCAAAGGATTAACATCTGTCATCGCAACCGAACCACCTTCTTTAACGATGATTTTGCGAAGTCTTGAGCCGTCACACGCTTCTTTACCAAAAAAGTTAATAAATTCGCTGTTCGGCGCTTCAATAATCGGCGGCAAAATTTTCTCAGCATGCAAAACACGCCCCAAATGTATCGTATTATCGCTCCAACAAATCAGACGATCGTATCCGTCAAAATATTCCGTTTCCAAGTGCCCCGTATTTTTTTCAATCGTCAAAATGCGTTCCGGAGCGGAAGATAAATAAGTAGGATGTTCGTCATCTTTACGTTGCGGAAGAATAAGGCCATGAGCATCGGCAAAATGACACCCCAAAGTCAACACACTGTGAGGTTGTTCCCGCTTATAAAATGTCGAGAGCACCACATCTATGAATTGCGCCTGCTCGGTTTTAGGAAGTTCGGCAATACATTGGAGCATATCTTTAATGTTGCGTGCATAGTTGGTAGATTTAAGAATTTCGAAACAAACCTCAGGGGTAATCTTTTCTTTAGGTTGCCGCACACCTTTGATAACGCGTCCTTTTTTATAGGGAGCAAGGATATTTTCAACGGCGAGCGGAGATTTAGGATTTACAATATCAACAAACATCGAACCTACCTTGCTCGTCCGTTTTTGGTATTCAAGGCAGCGATTGCAACCGCGTTTGTAACATCAGAGTGTGGCTGTTCATCAGCAAAAACAACTTGAACATTCCATTCATCAAATATTCTGACTTTACTTTTTTCCATCTGCTCCCGATTTTTGAAGATAACCTGAGTAACATTCCTAAAATCGGTATCTTCCAAATTCAGCGGTCCGCAGGAGGAGAAGTCTAACTTTGGAGGCAATTTACGGCCGCTTACTAAAAGCACTTGCGTATCTTTGCCAAAGATTAATTTTTTAACCTGACTTAAATCACAACCGTTTAGGCAAACATAGGAAGCATTGGAGAAATCCAATTCCTGCGGTAAATTTTTGGAACCCCATAAATCGACCATAGCGCAACGAGAAAAATCAAGATTTGGCGGAAATTTTTCGCACCACAGCATTTCGACACCAGCGCCGTCTTTAAAGCGGAGATTATGCTGATTAGATAAATCCTTAACCATCAAATTAACCTTGTCACAACCGGAAACATCCAATCCCGCCGGCAAAATTTCGGTACTGTTCAAGCAGACTTTCGCACCGTTTTTAAAGCGGAGATTATGCTGATGAGATAAATCACAAGCAATCAAAGTAACCTCATCGCACATCGAAAAATCCATATCGTGCGGCAAATCATACACTCTTTCAAAATGCACTTTCGCACCGTTTTTGAAGTGCAATTCTTTAACTTTCAAGCTACATAAGTTATTAAAACACACTTCATCACAGTCAGCCACATCAATAACATCTGGCAAGAATTCCACATTTTCGAACGTAACTTTTGCGCCGTTACGAAAGTGCAAAGCATCAACATCGCCAAGATTACCATTTTTAAAATAGAATTCCCGACAAGCCGAAAAATCGACATCATGAGGCACACTCCAAACATTTTCGCAATAAAGTTTAACATTGTTTTTAAGACGCGGATTTTTCGCATCACTAAAAAAGATTTCCGCCTGATCGCCCTGAAAATGAATCTCATCATACAGCGAGCAATCAAGCGTATCCATTTGTTCGGGAAGCGTAATCGTGCGTATCACCTTTGCGCAATGCGAGAAGTCGGCGTTTTCGGGAACGGTAACCCGTCCGTTAAAGGAAACCACAGCCCCGTCGCGAAACTGTAATTTATCAAGGTTGAGCAAATCAATTCCGCAATTTGTAAAAGAAACTTCGGCACATTGGCTATAATCAAGTGTCATCGGCGCATGGCCGATTACATCGACTTTCGCCCCGTCACGAACAACAATTTCCGCCCCTCCGTCAAAGGTACAATGTAAAAAGGACACACCGCCGAACATCGAAAAATCATGAAGTGATTTAAAATTAGCCCTTAAGGATTTATAGTGCAAAGCTCCATCGGGACATTTCCAATTTTTAAAAACATATTTGCTTTTATCATCAATACGAATTTCCGCCGCATGAGGAATTTCAAGATTATCGGGTAAATTCTGGGCATTTTCCAAATCAATGACGGCATTATCGTGAGCTAAGATTTTCTGCACACCGGTCATATCGCTCCACGCAAAATAAACAGCAGATGCATTCGGGCAATCAATAACTTTCGGAAATTGGATTTCAGACGGCATATCAATCCCCAGCTCACTCAAACACAAAAAGCGGTCATAATCGGCCAACTGTGGCAAAGAACCTTGATAAAAGAGCAAAAAATTAATCAACGCGTCCTCAGAAGTCACATAAAGGCTTTTCGGTTGCGCCGCCGAAGCAATCAAATCGCCATCAGAAAACCTTCGCATTTCAGCCAAAAAATTAACATAACGGGAAGTTTGCGCCAACTTTTCGCCTAATTTAACCACCGCCTCGGGTTGTTCACGTCTATCAAACGTTGCGAGTACGACTTTTTCAAACGCCGCTTGTTCCTCAATCGGCAAATCTGCGATACATTGGAGCATATCTTTAATGTTGCGTGCATAGTTAGTCGATTTAAGAATTTCGAAACAAACCTCGGGAGTAATCTTTTCTTTAGGTTGCCGCACACCTTTGATAACACGGCCTTTTTTATAGGGAGCAAGGATATTTTCAACGGCGAGCGGAGATTTAGGATTTACAATATCAACAAACATCAGTGTTACCTCGTGTATCCGCCTTTAGCAAACCATCTAGCCCAAATGCGGGCATTTTTCTTTTCCCTTTCCTCGATTTGTTTTCTGATCTCATCGCGTTGCGCCGCAAACCTATCTTGAAGTTCCTGGCGATAATCCAGATTAGCTTTATTGGCATCAGGCGAAGTATAAACCAAATTACCGTTAAAATCATCAAAGACATAGTTTCGAATTTGTCCCTTTTGTTTTTCATCGCGCAAGATGAGTTCTTTCACGCCTTTAAGAGAAGTAAAGTTCAAATTTTCAACTTTAGAAACGTCTAAATTTTCGGGCATTTTATCACAAGTCGTAAAATCAGCCATATCAATTTGTTCAAATTTCAGATTAGCCTGAGGTTCAAACCCTCCATGAGCAAAAGACACCAACTGACAATTTTTTGCCGAAAACTCCCCCGAGATAGACAAAGCCCCCGCCCAAACGTTTTTGACATCAGAAAAGACCGTTTTTTTTGTATTTTGCAAATCAGACAAGAGCAAATGGACTTCGTCGGCATGAGCAATTTCAATCAAATCCGGCGCATTTTTTAACTCAGTGGCTTTAACAATTTTGACACCGTCCAAAACCAATTTTTGCCCATCGGCAAACGCTGCGTTGTCGATATTTAATTTCTCCGTATCAGACAAAATCGTAAGCGAAGGCAAATTAACCGCATCGATTAAATGCAATTCATTCACATCTTGCGGCAAAAAGCGACATCCGTTAAAATCGGTTAGATAAGCCTCAAATCTGCGACATTTGGCAACAGTGAGCGCCTTAGGCATTTTATCCACATAAGATATCTTAGCGTCAGTCACATCATTAAGCACGACTTTACTATCCGAGCGAAACTCGGCTTGATTAAGCTCAACATATTTTCCCCCCTCAACCACAACATCGGGTAAATTTTTAGCCGAGGATAAATCCAATTTCTGCATATTATTAAAATTCACCGTCTTAGTTGCCTCAAAATCCGCATTGGAAACCAAACTCCGAACATTTTCAAACTCAACCGTTTCGGGCAAATAGGATTTATGGATTTGCAATCCGTCAATATTATGAAATTTCAAGGGCTTTTTAAGATCTGCAAACTCAATTTCGTTGAGCATGGCATAAGCCATACCGTCAAACACTTCCGGTTGCGAAAAGTTTTTCAACCATCTCAACGCCAAATTGTTGCAACCGGAAATTTCCACCGCCGGAGATTGCACAAAAGTAATATTTTCCAATGTTATAAAATCGCAATCTGCACATTCAAGTCGTTTCAGCGCCTCACCGCCGCCTTTTTCATACCATTGCCGACCTTTAAGCGAGAGAGTATCCACTTTATGGCAAACAATATTTTCCACCCCTTCCAAAGCGTTTGCATCAAGTCTAGCCGTCATACAATTTTCAAATTTCAAAGTTTTGGGCATTTTTTTGACGTATGCAAACTCAGGCGAACCACCGCGACAAACCAATTCTTCATATTCGGATAAATCCTCAGGCAAATGCCCAAGCCCTTTAAGATGCAAATAACTTTTGGCCGGTTTCACCGCGGAAGCAATAAAATCCCCCGCTTTAAGCTCTTTGACTGCATAAAATTCTTTTGTATAACCGGAAACGTATGCCAATTTTTTACCTAAAAAGAGAACATCGCTGGGCTGTTCGCGATTAGAAAAAGTAGCAAGGACGACATCTTTGAATTGCGCCTGTTCGGATTGAGGAAGCTCGGCGATACATTCGAGCATATCTTTAATATTTCGGGCATAGTTGGTAGATTTAAGGATTTCCATACAGACCTGAGGAGTAATGTGTTCTTTTGGGAGCCTTGATTTTTTATCCGGAGCCACCCGTCCTTTTTTATAGGGAGTAAGGATATTTTCGACCGCCAGAACTGATTTAAAATCTGTAATATCAACAAACATTTGCGTTCCACCTAAATAACTAACATAAGAAAAGGATATCACAAAAAAGTAAATTGAGCAATAAGAAAAATCCCTCCCCAAAGAGCTATCGCCACTTGAGGTTCATCAATTTTTGCAAAAAAACCGGCGTATCCGTATAAACAATTTTCCCCTTCCACTCCTTTTTATTAAAATTGAACCGTTCCATTTGTTTTTTATTTTTAAAAATAAGCTGTTGAACATTCTCCAAAGAAGTAGAATACAGTCTGACATCCCAACATTGCGAAAAATCAAGTATCCGCGGCAGATGAGTTGCCCCGCTCAAATCAACCTTGGCCGACTCTCGAAACTTTAAATCAGAAAAAGCCCGCAAATTACAATCTCTTAAACTCACCACGGAACACATTGAGAAGTCCAAATTTTTCGGAAACCACCCACATTTCTCAAAAAACACTTCTGCATCATTTCTAAAAGTAAGTGATGAAATTCCTTTCAAATTACACTTGCTCAAATTAACCCAAGCGCAAGGAGCAACATCTAAATCTCTAGGCAAATTGAGCGCACCCGTAAAATTAACGTGCGCCCCATCCCTAAAGCGCAAACTTCTTTTTCCATCCAAATCACAGTCGGACAAATTGACCTCTGCGCAGTTAGACACATCAAAATTTTCTGGCCAAAACTCCGAATTTTGCAAATTGACTTTTGCGCCGTCTTTAAAGCGAATATGCGGTTGATTAGCCAAAGAACAATACGCAAAATTAACCCACGCGCAATTTGAAACATCTAAATCTTTAGGTAAATTTTTCACCCCCTCAAAACTAACACCGGCATTTTCTCTAAAGTGCAACTTAGATTGCTCACTTAAATCACAATTATCCAAATGCACTTCCGCGCAAGAAGACACATCCAAATCTTTAGGCAAAATCGCCGCTTTTAAGAACACCTTAGCCCCGTCTTTAAAGCGCAAATTAGGATGACCTCGCAAATCACACCCTTCAAGATAGATTTCATCACATTGCGAAAAATCGAGATTTGGCGGTAGATTTTTAACAAAATTAAAAAAAGCGAACTCTACTTTTCCAAAATGAATTTCTTTAACCTTGGTACAATCAATATGCTGAAAATCGATAACCCTTGCGTAGGGGATTTCGACAATTTCGGGCAATTTCGCTCTAATTTGCACATCCACTTTTTCATGATGAACACACCAAAGTTTACCGCATTTGCTAAAATCATCAAGCGGTTTTGTTGCCTTAGAAACAAATCCTTTGCATAATGTCGAAGCCGAAAGCAAGACCTCACCTTTTTCAAACCGACAAACCTGATTAAATTCCTTTTCATAGTCTGAAGCAACCGCCAATTTTTTAGCTAAAACAAGAATATCGTTGGGCTGTTCGCGATTAGAAAAAGTAGCAAGGACGACATCTTTAAATTGCGCCTGCTCGGATTGAGGAAGTTCAGCGATACATAAGAGCATATCTTTGATATTACGAGCATAATTGGTGGATTTAAGAATTTGCATACAGACATCGGGAGTAATCGGTTCTTTAGGTTGTCGTTGACCATTAAGCATCCGCCCTTTTTTATAGGGAGTAAGGAGATTTTCGATAGCCAAGACGGATTTAAAATTTTCAATATCGACAAACATACTCGTTCCTCACCTAAATTAGCATAAAAAAAAGATATCACAAAGAAAGGAATTACACAACAGCAAATTTCGCAAAGCAATCCCCTAACGACAAAGTTTATCCCAAAATTTCTTGACCAATCCGCTCCAGCGTTGCTTTTCTTGAGAGTTTTCCGCATCATTTTTCAGCTGTCCGCCGCGTTGCATATCATTTAGCGTTGAGGCGAGCGTAGGATTTCCCCCATTCCGCTCAGATTTCGAAAGTTTTTTCCGATTTGGTTCATCATCTAAATCAGCTTTAAGAATAACGTTATTTTCGAGCTGCATTTTCTGTTGTTCATTAAGATTATCGGTAAAAACAACCTCGCCGCACCAGTAGGATGGAAAACTGATATGACTTTCTTTCATTTGTTTTTCATTTTTAAACACCAAGCGTTTAACATCATACAAAAGACAACCATCCATATGCACTTCAGCGCATCGAGAAACATCAACAATCGGAGGCAAAGTAGTATTTTGCAAAGCCACGGTTGACTTATCTTTAAAACAAAGTTTCCCATTACCGGACAAATCAGCATTGTTCCCCCCCACGATGGAACACATAGAAAAATCAAGATTTGTCGGTATATTTTTGGCATTATCCAAATTTACAATAGCATTATCCCTAAAGTGCAGATTATTTTGATTAGATAAATCACATTCACTCAAATTGATGTTAGCGCACATAGAAACATCAAGATTTTCGGGCAAATTTGTTGCCTTAGTCAAAAACACGTCCGCCCCGTCTCGAAAGCTCAAATCGGGATAACGCGCCAAATCACATCCCCAAAGCCATACTTCGGAACACATAGACACGTCTAATTTATCGGGAAGAATAGTATCACCATCAAAATAAACGCGCGCATCCTCTCCGAAGCATAAACAATCTTGCCCGCTTAAATCACAATTTTCAAAAGAGCCTCCTCTAGATTTAGAGAAATCAATATTTTTCGGCAGATTAGTGGCATTATCCAAAACCACATAAGCTTCGTCACAAAGTTTCAAACTATCCTGACCGCTCAAATCACATCCGCCGAAACTAATAATATCACACATGGAAACATCCATATTTTTGGGTAAATTTCGAGCTTGATTAAAAGAAACGTTGGCACCTTTTCTAAAATTCGGATGTTCTTGTCCACTCAAATCACACCCGTCCAATTCCAATACGGAACACATAGACACATCCATATTCTCTGGCAAATGGTGAGAGTAATTCAAATAAAGTTTAACGCCGTCTTTAAGTTTTGAAGCAGGAAAATTCCGCATATCGCTCCCTCGATAATTAACTTCCGCGCACATGGAAATATCCATATTTTCAGGAAATTTTTCTATTTCGCTTAAAGAAATCATAGAACCATCTTTAAAACGAATATCCTTAACGGCACTCAAATCACATTGATCAAGATACGTTTTAGAGCTGAAAGATACATCAAGCTCTTGCGGAAAATGACTAGCACGCCTCAAAACTAATTCCACGCCATCAGAAAATTTCCATTGCGAAAAATATGTCAAATCGCATTTTTCAAGAGAAACCATTCTGCAAGGAGAAAAATCCAAATTCTCAGATAAACTAGACGAATCATCCAGATTTACGCAAGCACCATCTTTAAAACACAAATTCTGCTGATTAGCTAAATCACATTTCTGCATAGTCACGCTTGTACAATCTTTCACATCAACTTTCGGCAATATTCCCAAGTCATACAGCCACACGTCATAACCGCAAAAAACAAATTTATCATATTCATGAATAACCTCGTCAACCTTTCGTTGGGCAGTAACAAGGCCTCTGGAAAGTTTTGGCGAGGAAAGTAAAAATTCGCCTTCAACAAAATTCTTAGCCTCCTCGAATTCCTTTTCGCAATTCAAATTAGCCGCCAATTTTCCGGCAAGTTCCAAAATTTCTATAGGCTGCTCGCGTTGAGAAACGACCGCCAGCACAATATCTTTAAACTTCAGTTGTTCAGAGCGTGGGAGTTCGTCGATACGTTCAAGCATACTCTTAATACTAAGCGGAGCGTTAGTGGATTTAAGAATTTGCATACAGACTTGAGGTGTAATGTGTTCTTTAGGGAGGCGAGATTTTTTATCAGGAGCGAGGCGACCTTTTTTATAGGGCATAAGCAAATTTTCGATAGCCAAGACGGATTTAAAATTTTCAATATCGACAAACATACTCGTTCCTCACCTAAATTAGCATAAAAAAAAGATATCACAAAGAAAGGAATTACGCAACCAGAAAACACGTCTATCGTTCTTTTTTAGTCCACAATTTTCGGGCAAAACTTTTAAATTTCTCATTAACATCATATCTCCCCCCTCTAGCATTTTCAACATCAGCAAATAAAACTTTCCCGTTCCAATCTTGAGGCAACATGATATAACTATTATCCATTTGCTCACGATTTTTAAATATCAAGCGTTCCAAATTAGAAAAATCTCCACCGTAAAGATAGATCTCATCACATAAGGACACATCAAGAGAAGCAGGAAAATTATAAGCGCACCTCAAATCCACCTTAGCGCCTTGTTTAAAGCGAAGATGAGATTGATACAATAAATCCACACCGTAAAGATAGACTTCATCACACAAAGAAACATCGATTTGCGATAATAAGTTTTTGCCGCTATTCAAATTAACAATTGCACCGTCTTTAAAGTTGTTTCGGAACTAATAAAATTTTTCACAATTTTTGCCGCAGACAACAAGACATCACCGTCATGAAATTTTTGCACCCGAGCGAGTTCTTTCTTATAACCGGAAGTTTCTGCCAACGCTTGTCCGAGTTCTAGAATTTCGCCAGTCTGTTCGCGATTAGAAAAAGTTGCAAGGACGACATCTTTAAACTGAGCTTGCTCGGAAGGTGACAAATCGGCAATACATTGAAGCATATCTTTAATATTTCGCGGAGCATTTGTTGAGCGGAGCACTTCAAAGCAGACTTGAGGAGTAATCGGCTCTTTAGGTTGTCGCACACCATTAACGACAAGCCCTTTTTTATAGGGAGTTAAAAGGTTTTCGATAGCCAGAGGTGATTTATAATTTTTAATATCCACAAACATTTAAACTCTCTCACTAAACTAACATAATAAAAGAATAGCATCAATTCAAGCAAAAAGCAACAAGAAAATCCTATTATTTTTCAAAAGAAATTTACGGTTTAAAGGACTTCACAAAAAACTTATCCCCAGATTATGCGTATCATAATCTGCCCGAAATGGCAATCATACATTCGCCACAAATTCGATACAATCGGCATTGACACATCAAATCGCCCCCGCTCTTTTTGGTGAGAAAATAAGAAACGCTCGGCAACAAAGGAGTATGTTGCGATTTTTAATCACACCTCGCCACTACCCCCCTCGCTAAGTCCATGGCAATAAATTACCAAAAGCTCGGCAAAGGAATACCTTATATCCATATCAAAAGCCGACGTCAAAAAACAAGCAAACAAGTTTGCAGGAGCAAACTTGCCCCGAAAGGACAACTGTTACAACTTCCCAATAGTACAAACGGCATTGACACATCAAATCGCCCCCGCTCCTTTTGGTGAGAAAATAAGAAACGCTCGGCAACAAAGGAGTATGTTGCGATTTTTAATCACATCTCGCCACTACCCCCCTCGCTAAGTCCATGGCAATAAATTACCAAAAGCTCGGCAACAAAGGAAGAATTGCAATTTTTAATCACCAATACAATTTTATATACTCTCGCTTTTTTTTCGTCACCACTCTCCCTTTCTCGCTCACCAAACGAACGATATACAGGTTATATGCTTTTCCCCACATTTTTAATTTCCCCCCACAAAAGCGCGTCAAAAAACAATCCGCCAAATTTGCAAAAGCAAACTTGCCCCGAAAGGACAACTGTTACAACTTCCCAATAGTACAAACGGCATTTACGCAGAGCACTCTCTCCCCTATCTACTTTGCTCAAGCACACAAAAAAAGTCTTGCAATTTAGGAAAGGGCTTTTATGATGAAAGAGCCCTCAGAGATGAGAGCGGAGTTGTCGAAAACTCCCTGTAATAAAAAAATCCTTGACGATTGTCAGGGAGCTTTCTGCGTATATATAAAGGCAGGAAGAGTCATGTTTGTGTGATTTTCGAACTCCCTGGCACTGCTTCAAAAAAGCTGTGCCATTTGTTTTAACAGCAAAAAGGAGTGAAAAAATCATGGAAAATACAGAACCCAAACAGCCAAATCCCCTCGCAGAAATGAGCGCCGAAGAATTTATCACCAATTGTCGACGCGGTGAGAAATTGCGGCGTTCATTAAAACCGCAAATCGGCGAATTGCTGTTGCAAGAGCGATTAAAAAGAAAAATGCCGTTGGAAGAAGTGAGCCGTTATGTAAAATTTCCCACCGTAAAAATAGAAATGTTGGAACTGGGTAAGCATAAATTAAATTGGAATCTCGTCGCCGGCTTATTGAAAGTTTACCATAAGGAATTAACTTTAACCTTGACGGATAAG
>CASDOS010000024.1 GCA_949282205.1 uncultured Alphaproteobacteria bacterium
ATTATAATAATGAACGTTGTCAGTGGAACTTAAACAAAATGACACCGGCTCAACACCGATGCCATTTGCTTAATCCTCCCGCTTGACTTACACCCCTCAGGGGATTTCTTTTTTATTTCCACTTTTCAGGGTACAGATCACGGTCGGGGATATATTTGTTGACGATGTTATATCAACACCGAATGCTATAAAAGAGCCGTTCAAAGCTCCGCACCTCTTTTTCAGGTACTACGGATATCGCTATCCGATAAAATCTAACGTAGCGTAGAGTGGTTAATATTCGGTTAATCCTAACGGCAAATGTTTGTTCAACTTTGTGTATAACGTAAATCGCGCCGGATACATACTTTTTTGTTAAAGATTTTTCGGTTTGGTATTTATTTTTTAATAACTTATGTTTATATTCATTCCCGTAGTTTTTTTATTTCGGGAGGGAATTTATGTTTTTCGGGCTGTCTAAAGCCGTTATCGCCAGCTTGATTTTGATTTTAAGCTATGCCGTGTTGTTTTCGGAAAAACTTAATCGCGCCGTGGCGGTTATGCTCGGTGCGGCGGCGATGGTGCTGTTGGGCGTTTTAAGTTATGACCAAGCGTTGCAAGGTATCGATTTTAATACTATCGCACTGCTTATCGGGATGATGATTATGGTCGGTATTATGGAAAAATCCGGCGCGTTTCAGTATGCCGCCGTTATGTCCGCAAAACTCGTTAAAGCTAATCCGCGCGGTATTCTTGCCGTGCTCGCTCTCGTGACCGCCGTGCTGTCCGCTTTTTTAGATAATGTCACAACCGTCCTCTTAATCGTGCCGGTTACCATCGAAATTACCAGAAAACTTAAATTAGAACCTTATCCCTTTCTTTTAATCGAAATTTTTGCTTCCAATATCGGCGGTACCGCTACGCTTATCGGTGATCCGCCCAATATCCTTATCGGTGGGGCTATCGGCTTGTCTTTTACCGATTTCTTGAAGGAACTCTCGCTCTTGGTGCTTATCAATCTGGCTCTCATTATTGCTATTTTTGACTTCTTGTGCGGGCGGAAAATGTCCGCTACGCCCGCCGCTCGCAAAGAAGTGATGGAAATTAATGAAAAAGACACCATTACCGATTTGCCGTTACTCATTAAATCTTCCATCGTTTTGGGGTTGGTGATTTTGGGCTTTGTTTTGGGCGAACATCTCCATATCGCTAACGGCACTATCGCTCTGTTCGGCGCGGCACTCTTGATGTTGCTCTATACTCTGGGACTTCCTCAGCAGGATCGTGATAAAAAAGTCGAAGACGCGTTTTCTCTCGTGGATTGGACGACTATCTTTTTCTTTACCGGATTGTTTGCTCTCGTCTATGGGTTGGAAGTTACCGGTGTGTTGGAAACGCTCGGTCATCAGGCTCTACTCTTGGTTGACGGCAGTATTCAAAAGGCAACTTTCCTTATTCTCTGGGCGTCGGCGCTCCTTTCGGCGGCAATTGACAATATCCCGTTTGTCGCCACCATGATACCGCTCTTGAAATCTATGGAAGAGGCTTTGGGCGGAAGAGAGGCGATGATGCCCGTGTGGTGGGCGCTTTCCGTCGGTTCGTGCTTTGGCGGGAACGGCTCGCTGATTGCCGCTTCCGCTAATGTTATTGTCGCCGGTATTGCCGCGAGGGAAGGACATCCGCTTAACTTCTTGAAGTTCTTGTTGTGGTCGCTGCCGGTGATGATTTTATCCATTACTATCGCGTCGGTCTATTTCTATGTGGTTCACTTTATCTAGAGGTTTCTTTTTATGCAGACATCGGACTTGATTTTTGGTTTTTCTCATCAGACTATCGCCCTTATCGCGATGGGGGGTTGCTATCTGCTGCTGTTTTCTGAAAAAATTAATCGTGCCGTTGTTACGGTCTTAATCGGCTCGATGTTGGTGCTTATCGGCGCTATCTCTCAAACAAACGCTATTCACGCTATCGATTTTAATACCATTTCTCTTCTTGTCGGTATGATGATTATTATTAATGTGGCCGAAAGAACAGGGATGTTTCAGTTTGTCGCTATTTGGGGGGCGAAAAAAGTGCGCGCTCATCCGCTCGGTATTCTTATTGTTTTGGGGCTGGTTACCGCTTTCTTTTCCGCTTTTCTCGATAATGTGACTACCGTGCTTCTTATCGTGCCGGTGACCATGCAGATTACACGGAAACTTGAGGTTAATCCGTATCCTTATCTGTTGATGAATATTTTTGCTTCCAATATCGGCGGTACCGCTACCCTTATCGGGGATCCGCCTAATATTCTCATCGGCTCGGTTCTCGAACTCTCGTTTACCGATTTCTTATTCCACTTGACGCCGATTGTGCTCGTGATTATGGCGACCGTGATTGCGATGTTTGTGTATTTTTGGAAAGATAGCCTGAAAGCCTCACTCAAAAATCGCGCGCTTGTTATGAATATCAATGAATATGACGCTCTCACCGATATTAAATTGCTTAAAAGGGCACTGTGGGTGCTCGGTATGGTTATTGCCGCGTTTATGGTGGCGCATGATATCGGGCTTGAAAACGGCTTTATCGCACTTGCCGGCGCAGCGGTAATCCTCCTTTTGTATACCTTTGAGCTTTCTCATCAGCAAAGTGATGAAAAAGTTGAAGATATCTTAAATCATGTCGATTGGACGACGGTCTTCTTCTTTGTCGGCTTGTTCGTGATTGTCGGAGCTCTGGAAGAAAGTGGTTTCTTGCAGAAAATGGGCGACTATTTCGTTAGTGTTACCGGCGGGAGCATCTTTAAAAGCGTGTATGTGATTTTAGGCGTTTCCGCGTTCTTCTCCGCGGTGGTTGATAATATCCCGTTTGTCGCTACCATGATACCGACCTTGCAGGCAATGGAAGAGGCTTTGGGCGGTAGAGAAGCAATGATGCCCGTGTGGTGGGCTCTCTCCCTCGGCGCTTGCTTGGGCGGTAACGGTACGCTTATCGGCGCTTCCGCAAATGTTATCGTTGCCGGTATCGCTTCACGAGAGGGGCATCCGCTCAGTTTCTTGCGCTTCCTTATCTGGTCGGTCCCGGTGATGATTTTGAGCGTCTTGCTTGCAGGTGTTTTCTTATATCTGGAATATTTTATTTAAGCCTTTTTTACGGTGATATAAGCGGAGGTGCTGACTTCGCCGCTTTTTTGTTTGCCTTGACAGAGCTTACTTTTTGATATATAATTCCTTTAATATGTATTATTTTTTGCCGTGGAAGAGTTATTATGGCTAGAAATATTAAAGAAGATTTGGCTAAGGCGCGTCTTGATGCCGATAATAAAATGCGTACTATCGATTTTCAGGTCGATACACTTGATACTCAAACATCAACCGGCGGTTATTTTACTCCCAGCAAAAAAACTCTTACCCTTAATTATCAGGAAGGTAATGCTTCTTTTAATGATTGGAGCCAAAGTCCTTCTGTCTTAATTCATGAACAAAAGCATCGTGATAACTATAGTCAGGGAATTTATGAATACGCACTCTCTCCCGAACAGGCTTATAAAGTGAATATGCATGACGAAATTTCGGCTAATATGGCGTCTTTAATTTATTTGCGTGATCAATATCTGAAAACCGGTGATATTTCCGTGTTTAAAAATGAAGATACTCGTTTCGCTTTTTATATTAACGCTCTTAAAAATGGTGAGATAAATCCCTTTAGCTCTAAACAAGAAGATTTTGACAAGGAGATGGCTCTGATTGCTAATGGTACGCGCGATATGTGGCAGGGACTTTTTGCTCAGACCGATGGCTATATTGATACCGGGGTGGGAAGAGCTCGCTCTTATGGCGAAAAAGATGGAAAACACGCTGCTTTTTATGACCAAAACTATCAAAAAGCTCAGAAAATTATGTACAATATCGGTGGTATCGATTTTACAAAGTATATGGATAAAGATGTGGAAGTTCCTGAAAAAGGAATAAAGCAAATCTATAGCGGGGAAAATTTGGCTGAAAAGTTTGATTTGCCTAAATATGACGGGAAAATGAGTTTGCTCCAATATCAAAATTTGCTACAACACGCTTTGGTCGCTCGGGATAAAAATGCTGGCTTGAAATCTAAAGAGTTGTTGCCGTTTGATGCTAATCGTACTGTCGGACAATGGAATACAGAAATGGCGGCCTATGTCTATTTGACCGATAAAAAATTAACGGATTATCAGCAGGAGGAGTATAATAATGCTCTTAAGCGTGTGGCTCAGGAAAATAAACCGTTGATTGATGGAATTATTAATAATATTGCCGTGCTTAATGCAAAATCAAGGTAGTTGCGTCATCTGTAATGCATAAGTAGTTGTTTAAATTCGGCAATTTGATGATAAAAAAAAAGCGCCGCATAAGCGACGCTTTTTTTTTGTGTTTGCGTTTTTAAGCGAAATATTCACGCAAGTATGCCGGTAAATCTGCGGTGGCGATACGGATTTGTTGCATCGTGTCACGGTCACGCAAAGTTACGGTTTCCGGCTGTTGCTCTATGGTTTCAAAATCTACCGTTAAGCAAAGCGGTGTGCCGACTTCATCATGTCGACGATATGCTTTACCGATGTTGCCGGTGTTTTCCAACGCAACACGGCCGATACCCAATTTCATTAACTGCTTTTTCAATTCATGACATTTGTTCATGATTTCCGCACTGTTCTTTTTTAACGGGACAATCGCTATCTTTATCGGCGCTAGGTGCTTTTTTAACTTCAAAACAATACGAGTGTTGCCTTCGCCTAAATCTTCTTCCGTATATGCTTCGGTCAAAATAGCCAATGTTGCTCGGTCAATCCCCATTGAAGGTTCTATTACAAACGGAACGTACAATTTGTTGTTTTCTTCATCACGAACGCACAGTTTGGTTGTTGATTCTTTATTTTCGTGACAATGCGCTTCCAAATTGAATTCTTCTTGGTTCTTGGTATGGTTGCCTAAGTCATAATCACGTCGGTTGGCAATACCTTCCAACTCGTCAAATCCCCAGACAAATTTATATTCTATATCGGTGCAGGCTTTTGCATAATGCGCCAATTCATCCGGCTTTTGGTCGTAAACTCGGAAGTTCTCTTGGCTCAAACCTTGTTCCAACCACCAGGTAATCCGTTGTTGTTTCCAATATTCGTGCCATTTCTCATCTTCGCCAGGCTTTACGAAAAATTCCATTTCCGCTTGTTCAAACTCTCTTACTCGGAAGATAAAGTTTTTCGGCGTAATCTCGTTACGGAAAGATTTACCGATTTGCGCAATACCAAACGGCAGTTTACGCGATGTCGAATCGATGACGTTCTTAAACTGCGTGAATATCGCTTGGGCAGTTTCAGGACGTAAATACGCAATGTTGTCATCGTTGACAACTGGGCCGACCGTCGTCTTAAACATCAAGTTAAACGGACGGGGATCTGTTAATTCTGTCGAACCACAGTTCGGGCAAACACCGCCGATTTGGTCGGCTCTGAAACGCCCTTTACACTTTTTGCAGTCAACCATCGGATCCGAAAAAGTATCTTCGTGGCCAGAATAATGCAATACTTTGCGATTGGTCAAAATGGCCGAATCTAAACCCTCTATGTCATCGCGCTCATATACCATTGAACGCCACCACGCCGCTTTGATGTTATTTTTTAATTCCACTCCCAGCGGACCATAATCATATAAACCTTGCAAGCCACCGTATATGTCCGAATTTTGAAAAATGAAACCTCTTCTTTTGCATAAGGAAACCAACTGTTCCATTTGGGTTGCTGACATTTTTTTACCTCACTTCAGCTTAAATCTGTTATAAACTTCGGCGATTTTAGCGCAACTGTTTTTAAATTGCAAGATGTAACTTCGTCTTGTCATACTGCGCATATATCCGTGCCTTTTTTTACCCTATTTTAAGATTAAACGTCTATTTTATTCGTAATGGGAGTACGGTATGCTTAAAAAAATTATAAAAAAAATTCTTTATATCGCGGTATTGGTGTTCTTGATTGCGGCGGCTGTCGATTATGCTTACGGCGGTCGCTTTTATACTTTTGCTAAAAATAAAGTGTGCGATTGGTGGGGCGGGAAAAGTGTCGACAATGCTCAAAAATTTAATGCGCAGGTGCAAAAAGAATTGCAAAAATCCGTTGATACAGCGGCGAAAACTACGGAAAATAATGTCCATGAAAATGGTGGTGAAGGACAAAAAAAAGTGCTTTGGGAATCTTTTGACGCCGCAGAAGATGAATTTTTTACCGCGGCGTTTTGGCGAAAGGCTTCCGTCGATGATGTCTTAAAAAAAATTGATGAAGGTAAACAAATTAATGCGCGTAATAAAAACGGTATGTCAATTTTAATGTATGCCGCAATGATAACGTCTCAACCCGAAGTCGTGGCGATGTTGATTGAACATGGTGCCGATGTCGCGGCGCGTGATGAAAATGGCAGAACGGCGCTGATGTGGGCGGCGGCTTTTTCCGATACTCCCGATATTCTCGAAACTTTGGTCGACTATGGCGCAGATACCGAACAACGCGATAAACAGGGACGTACCGCTTTGATGTATGCCGTCGGATATAATCCTCATCTTCCTGTGGCGCAGACTTTAATCGATTGCGGGGCGAGGATTAATGCACAGGTCAGAGCGCAGCCTTCTGCTTTGCAAAAAGCGACGCTGCCGAATCAGTTTTTGGAAATTACAAAATTGTCACTCTCCGCCGCCAATGATTTTATTGGTAAAATGTATAATAAACTCGGTGATGAAATTATCGGCGATCAGCTTGATGCTCCTCACGAAACCGTATTGGCGGCGTTGGAGGGGACGTTAGACGATTTGGCTGGTAAAATTATTAATCCCGAAGAGGGAATGACGCCGCTTATGTTTGCCGCAAAATCGGCTAGCTCCGATGAGGTGGTGAAGTTGTTACTTAAAAACGGTGCCGACGCTCGGATTTATGATGATAAAGGGAAAACTTTTTTGGATTATGCCAAAGAGAATCCAATACTCTTTAATACCGATATTTATTGGAAAATTAATGATAAAATGTATCAGTGATTTCTTGCTGACCGATTAATTTGACTTAAAACGGTTTTCTTAAGTAAAAAATAACTTATTTGCCGTTATGATACTTGCCGAATTTAATGTGCTGAGGTGATTATGAAAAATACTGTTGTCGCTATGGTCTATGATTTTGATGAAACGCTCTCTACTACCTATATGCAGGATTATGTCCTTATTCCAGAACTCGGTATGACACCGAAAACGTTTTGGAAAAAGGCTAATCAGTGGTCAGTTGATAACGGTGCAGATCAAATTACCGGCAGTATGTATTATTTTATGAAAAAAGCTCGCGATAAAAATGTCCGCTTAACGCGCGAAAATTTTGCTTATTGCGGGACGCTCGTCAAATATTATAAAGGTGTTGAACAGTGGTTTGACAGAATTAACGCTTATGGCGCGCAACTCGGACTTAAAATCGAACACTATATCATTTCTTCCGGTTATGAGGAAATTTTAGAGGGGACTTCCATTCGTAAATATTTTAAAGATGTTTACGGGTGTTGCTATGCGTTCGGTAATGACGGTACTCCCGTTTGGCCGTCGCGCGTCGTCAACTATTCCACCAAAGTTCAGTATATTTCCAAAATCAATAAAGGTTTGGGGAAACTTGACGATAAACTGGTTAATGAATATATGGAAGACAGCAAACGACGTATCCCGTTTCCACGCATTATTTATTTCGGCGACGGAATGACCGATATTCCTTCCATGAAATTGGTCAAAACACGCGGCGGAAACGCTATTGCCGTTTATAAACCTAAAAGCGCGCATAAAGAAAAAGCCATTAAATTATTAAAAGACGACAGAGTTAATTTTGCGTTGCCTGCCGATTATTCCGAGGGGACGGCGATTGATACCGTCGTTAAAACGATTTTGGATAAATTGGCTACCGAACGTAATCTGGATATTCTGAAACTTAAAGAAGAGGAAAAGAAAAAACAAGCCTAAATGCGAGGCTTAAAAACTTATATGGCCGGAGCTGAGGGGATAATAGCTTCGGCCTTTTACGTTCTTGTGGGTGTAAATATGCGGTTGAAAGGTGGGCTAAAAGACTTGACTTCTTGGTTTGCACGTATATCCTCCCTTTAGTTTGTATAGCATTATTTATTTCTTATTTGCTTGTTAACGTTAGGAGTTGTTATGAAACAAAATACTTTGGTCGGTGCTTTTGCCGCTCTCTGTTTGCTTGCTGCTGCTTATTATGTTTTTGACAGAATGCAAGATAAAAAAGCTTTTTTGGAAGCTGAGGAAGAAGTGGTTGCACCGGGGGAGTTCTCTTTTGCTAAGTTGAAACAAAAAGCTCAGGCTCTTGCCGCAATGCCGTATAAGAAACCTCAAGAATTACCGGGGGAAAAGTTTAAATCTCTTGATTATGACGAATATCGCGATATTCGTTTTAACGCCAATTTCGGCCCGTGGGCGAACAGTAAACTCAAATATGATTTGCAACTCTTTCATGTCGGCGGTATGTTTACAGCTCCCGTCGCCGTTTATGAAATTGTTGAACATAAAACTTCTCCGCTTACTTATCATAAGGAATTTTTTGATTATGGTAATAATAAATTCGATGAGGATGATTTTAATGCTCTTAAAAACGGTGGATATGCCGGTTTTCGTTTGCACTATCCCTTAAACAGCCTTTCTTATTACGATGAAGTTATTTCTTTCTTGGGGGCAAGCTATTTCAGAGCGCTCGGGCAGGGGCATAAATACGGACTTTCCGCACGGGGGCTGGCTGTCGATACCGCTTTGATGAAAGGAGAAGAGTTTCCTTCGTTTACCGAGTTCTATATCGAAAAACCGAGACGTAATGCTCGCGAAATCAAAATATATGCGCTGCTTGATAGTGAAAGCGTCACAGGCGCTTATCGCTTTTTGTTAAAACCGGGTAAAGTCACGTCCATGGATGTCGACGCCGCTCTCTATTTTCGGAAATCAGTCGAAAAATTGGGAATCGCTCCGCTGACTTCTATGTATCTCTTTGGCGAAAATACTAAAAATCGTTTTGATGACTATCGGCCCGAGGTGCATGACAGCGATGGTTTGCTC
This sequence comes from uncultured Alphaproteobacteria bacterium, assembly GCA_949282205.1. Classification (GTDB taxonomy): domain Bacteria; phylum Pseudomonadota; class Alphaproteobacteria; order RF32; family CAG-239; genus CAG-267. The sequence continues at coordinate 9,064 of CASDOS010000024.1, forward strand.
GTGCATAACGGTGCCGGCGAGTGGCTGTGGCGGCCGCTTGATAATGCTAAATTCTTACGCGTCAGCTCGTTCGAAGATGATAATGTCCAAGGTTTCGGATTGATGCAACGTGACCGTTCACTTGAACATTATCTTGATTTTGAGGCTAATTATCATGAACGTCCGAGTGTTTGGGTCGAACCGAAAGGTGATTGGGGAAAAGGTTCGGTTGAGTTGGTGGAAATTCCTTCTGAACAAGAAATTCACGATAATGTTGTCGCTTATTGGGTGCCGAAGAAAAAAATTGAAACAGATAAAGAATATCGCTTTAGCTATACGCTTAATTGGATGGATGATTATGATGACGCGGAAGATGTTGATGCGCGGGTTTATGCAACTTATACCGGCGTCGGCGGTGTGATGGGCACCCTCGGAAATAACGGACGTAAATTTGCCGTCGAATTTACAGGAAATAAACTTCGGCGCTATTTCGGTAATGGGGAATTGGATATCGAGGCTTCCGCTTCCGAGGGGAAAATCGAACGTGCTCATTTGGAATACAGTACCGTGACGAAAGGTGTGGTCGCATATATTGATTTTGAACCCAACGGCAAAACTTCTGAGTTGAGAATCGCCTTAAAACGTGAGGGTAAAATTATTTCCGAAGTGTGGACATATCAGTATTTGCCGCAGTAATTATTGATATGTCCGTGTGGGGATGCTATTGGGGGGATGATGACGGATATTGAAAAAATATTGAAGGGCTCGCTTGTGGCGGACGGAACTAATCTTAATAATGGAGCTGAGGCGGTTAATCTTGCTTCTCTTGTGATTGTTCCGCCCGAGAAACCGCTTAAAATGAAAGCGCAGCCGATTGTGCCCCCAAAAGTGAAACGATTGTGGCGCAGCTTTTGGCGGAAATCTCATGAAAAAGGGACGGATACGCAAAAATTGCAAGGCGTTAATGAGCGCGGCCTTAACCTTAAAGCCGGCGATACATTGCTTAAAACCGAAGAAGACGGATGCGGGATTTTTTATCAACGCCAAGGTAATGTTGCCGAATTAAAAACAAAACCGTGGTATGGCGAAGCATATGCCAAATTGGCGGCGTATCGGCGGCGGTTGCTTTCCGCTTTGGTGGTCATTTCGATTGCGGTGGCGTTGCTTAAGTGGTTGGCTGTGATGCCGTCGGATATTACCGTTTGGACGAAGGCGGCGGTGATTATCCTCTTTATCTTAACATTCGGGTGGATTGCGCTTTATTTTTGGTCGAGTATTTTGGGCTTTAAACAACTGATGGACAAGGCGCGCGTGCCGGGGATTTTTTATCCCAAAGATGTCGATGAGGCGATTGCCGAAGGCGATAACGTTTCCCTTGATGCAGTGCGCAATATGTCCGCGCATTTGCAACGAAAAACAGCTATCTTGATGCCGATTTATAATGAAGAACCCGCTCAGGTGATGGCTCGCCTTTTGGCGATTGCCGAAGATATTAAACAGGCCGGAGCGGCACGGAAATTCGATATCTTTGTGTTGAGCGATACGACTAATCCGAAAGTTTGGGTGAAAGAAGAAAAAATTTGGTTCGAAACCAAGAAAATTATGGAAAACCCAAATTTCGGCGTGCTTGATGAGGCTGCGATTTCCGGTGGTCAAAGTGGGGGGAATGTTGCGGCTGCTTCTTTCGACGCTGATGACGTGGTGCATCTTTATTATCGTCGACGCGCGCAAAATACCGCGCGTAAATCCGGTAATATTGAAGATTTTTGTAATCGCTGGGGCGCAGAATACGACTTTATGCTCGTGCTTGATGCCGATAGCTTGATGACGGCGGAAACCATTATTAAAATGGCGCGCTTGATGGAGGAAAATTATCACGCCGGTATTATTCAAGCCTCGCCGCAAATGATTAACTCCACATCCTTGTTTGCGCGGATGCAACAGTTTTCCGGTAAAGTCGCAGGGCCGGTCGTCGGTGCCGGTTTGGCCTATTGGCAGATGGGTAACAGCAACTATTGGGGGCATAATGCGATTATTCGCACGCGCGCGTTTATCGATTGTTGCGGATTGCCGAAACTCAAAGGTAAAGGACCGTTCGGCGGTTTTATTTTGAGCCACGATTTTGTGGAGGCGGCTTTAATCGCTCGCGGCGGTTGGTCGGCGTGGTTATTGCCGGAGCTTAAAGGCAGTTATGAGGAGTGTCCGCCTTCCATGATTGATTTTGCTGCGCGTGACAGACGTTGGTGTCAGGGAAATTTGCAACATATCAAAGTGCTCATTTCTAAAGGATTGCATCCGGTCAGTCGTATTCACTTTATGACCGGTATTATGTCGTATCTCTCTTCGCCGTTGTGGTTGTTGTTCTTATTGGCGGGGCTTTCCATGGTGCTATTTCGCGAGTTTGTGCCGGCGCAGTATTTCGGTACCGATTATTCGCTGTTTCCGCAATGGCCCATATTTGATAAAAACGGGACAATCGGGCTGTTTTTGCTTTCGATGGCGATGCTGTTGGTGCCGAAGTTTTTGGGATTGGCCGTCTATTGGCGCAACTTAAAAGATAATGCCGCAAAAGGTGGGGATAAACTTTCATTTGGGCTCTCTCGTATCGGTTCATTGCTCGGGTTACTCGTGGAAATTGTTGTTTCTACCTTAATCGCGCCGGTGATGATGTTGTTTCAGAGTAAATTCGTGTTTGATATCTTACGCGGTAAGTCGGTCAGTTGGAATGCGCAAAATCGTGGCGATGAGGGAACGTCTTGGCTGACAGCTTGGCAAATTCATAAGTGGCATACAATTTTGGGCGTCGTTACGGCTGTGCTTGTTTGGCGTTATGCTCACGTTCTCTTTTGGTGGATGAGCCCGATTACGCTGGGGCTGATGTTATCAATTCCGCTTTCAGTTTTGAGTTCACGCGTTTCCGTCGGACGTAAGTTTAAAAATTGCGGGTTGTTTGTTATTCCGGAAGAAATTAATGAGCCAAAAGTGCTGGCGCGTGCCAAAAATTGGGCTGAAATTTTAACGCCGTTTGAACAAGGCGAGGGTGGTTTGGTGATGTTGCAAAACGATAAAATCTTGTCGGCTTTGCACTCTAAAATGCTTCCGATTAACGGACCTGCACCACAATTTGAAGATGAAGTTATTTCACTTGCGGAAGAAAAATTGGCTCAAGGTCGTCTTCATGAACTATCTAAAGATGAGGAGATGTGGGCACTTTATCAAGCTATATAAGGGGTGCTTGGGCAACTTGGTGCACTTGTGGGGTGCTTGCACCCGTTTAACTTAGTTCTTTATGGGGCTGAGATGAAGTAAAACCGCGGGATTATACCTCTTTGCCGAGCTTTTTTATCTTCCTTGGCAAAAGGGGAAAATGGTGGCGGTGTATGATTAAAAATCGCAAAGTCGTATTCCTTTGCCGAACCTTTGGCAACTTGGTGCACTTGTGCACGTGGACTTAGTTCTTTATGGGGCGAGTATGTTTTTATACGCTCGGGGTGTGCACTTGTTGCCGTTGACTTTAGTTCTTTATGGGGCGGGGTTTGAGGTGCAACGCGCGGATAACATCCCTCTTTGCCGAGCTGTTCTTATTTGACTTGGCAAGGGGGAAGATGTGGCGGTTTGAGTGTGTAAATTCCGTTTGTTCCGTTCTTGTCGCGAATTTGTTGCCTTATCGGGGCAAGTTGAACATTCGTTCAACTTGAGGGACTGTTTTTTGATGTTTGGCTTACCTTTTTCCGGTTGCGCTATTTACTTTTTTGTGATATTCTCTTCTTATGTTTGGTTAAGGGGAACGCTTAAATGTTTGTTGATATTGAAAATCCTAAATCTCCATTGAAAGTTGCCAATATCTTGATGGCGTATGATAAAGGTGTGGTCATTAAAGGGGTGCGTCAACCGAAAGAGAAACTGACACCTGAAGTTTGTTTTGATATTCTTAAATCTACAAACCATCCGCGTTGTATTCAAAATATGCTCTCCTGCATTGCCAAATTGCCGGATAAGGAACAAGCCCTGTTTAAAGATGTGGTGCTTGCTTGTTTTGATAATCGTGAACAGCCGGAGCCTATTCTTCAATTAGGCCGAGAATTAGCGGAAAAATCCGGCTATGGCATAGAATTTGCAAAAGCTCAAAAACTTAAAGAGGGAGAGTATTTGCTTTCTGATGCTACTGTTCGGAAAGGTCTGGTATGTCTTAAAAGTGAATTTAAAAATGAAGATTTTCGTGCGTATGATAAAGTGATTTTTTTGAGTGATGAGAAAATTCAATTTGATTATCGTGTGAAGTTTCCGAAAAATATGGAATTTCCAAACTCATCAGATGTTTCTTTTTATGATGAAAAGAAAGCCGATGGGTGTGATTTGCATGGGGTGCAAGGTATTCGTTTTAAAAAAGGGGCGAAGGTGAATTTGAGGATAGCCGGAAATCTACCCGAAAATCTAGATTTTTCTTGCTGTGATGAAGTTAATTTATTTTACTGTGATTTGAGCGGACAACCTCATCTTCGCTTTAAAAACGGTGCAAAGGTGGATTTAAGCAACACTTATAATTTATCGGAAAATTTGGATTTTTCTCCTTGTGAGGAAGTAAACTTAGAGAGATGTAGTTTGTGGGCGGTTCAAAAGTTAGTGTTTAAAAATCGTGAGCAAATGAAAAAAAGTGGAGCTTGTTTGCATAGAGCTTGGACTGGAAAACTTGTGTTTGCCGATGAACAACAACAAACTCCTTCTTTAGGTTTGGCTATGGGCTCAAAAGCTAATGGTGGAAGATAAATCTGATATTTCACAAGCGTGTTTTTATGCCTTAATTCTCTGGCTTTTGCGGGGTTTTGTGTTGGGCTTTTGAGGGAGCGTTTATGGCGTTAGGCTTTAAGCACCAAAAAGCTAAATCTTGCCGCACCGTATATCCGCTCGTCTATCAGCTCTAACTCTTTGGGCAATATCAGCTCTTCATCGTTGGCGGTTTCGGTGATTATCAGGCTGTCTTCTTTGAGCCAACTTTGCTTAATCAACGCTTCTAAAACCGGCGTGCTCAAACCAAGATTATATGGCGCATCCATAAAAACTATATCCGCTTTTTCTCGCGCCGGTGGTAACAACCTTGCGTCTTTGTTGATATAATCCACGTTCTTAAAACCGCAGGCGGCAACGTTCTTTTTGGTCAGATTCAAATTGATGTCGACAAAGGTTATATGCTTTGCGCCTCGTGAGCACGCCTCCAGACCAAATGCGCCGGTTCCGGAAAAAATATCCATAAAACGATAATTACTCAATGGTGCGGCTAACTTGGAAATCAAAATGCTAAACACCGCTTCTCTCGCTCTGTCTGCTGTCGGGCGCACGCGATTATCCGTCGGCGTAAACAGCTTCTTTCCTCGGCAGGTTCCAGCGATAATGCGCATCCTTTTTTATCCTTTCGCTTTGTATCTATTTGATTTCAAACACTTTGCCTAATTGCTCTTTTAAGACTTTTTGCGGAACTTCTTTCACTTCGCCGCATTTTAACGAACCTAACTGAAACGGTCCATACGACAAGCGTATCAAACGCGCTACATCCAAACCGATGGACGCCATCAATTTACGGATTTCTCGGTTTTTGCCTTCTGTCAACGATACCGTCAACCAGGCGTTGGTGCCGTATTTGCGTGAGGTGTCTTCTGCTTTTTCTTTAGCAACGCTTGTGTCGGTTTTGGCGGTGCTTGCTTTTACTCTTTTATCGGATTTGTCTGCCGTGTTGGGGGCGGTTTTATTCGTATCCGTTTTCTTTCCCGCTCCTTGACGGCTGTCTATGCTGATTTTACACGGCGCATAAGCCACACCGTCCACCACACAGCCTTTTTCCAGTTGCTTAATCTTTCGCTCATCCAAAAAGCCGTGCACTTTTACCTTATAGCGGCGGCTCCAGCCATTTACCGGCAACTCTAACGCGCGCGACAACGCGCCGTCGTTGGTCAGCAACAACAAGCCTTCCGAATTCAAATCCAGCCTTCCTACCGAAATCACACGCGGTAAACCCGCCGGTAAATGCGCAAACACCGTATCTCTGCCTTTTTCGTCTTTATGCGTGGTCACCAAACCTGCCGGTTTGTGATACAGCCACAGTCTGGTCTTGTCTTTTTTGTTTATCTTTTCGCCGTCAAATAAAATGGTTTCGGTTCCTTCAACCAAAAACGCCGGTGTTTCCACAGTTTCTCCATTAACGGTGATGCGTTTTTGACGGATTAACTCTTCGGCTTCACGGCGTGAACTGACACCGCAGCGCGCAAGGTATTTGGCTATTCTTTCACTCATTTTCGTTCCTGTTTTTTTAGCGTTGGTTGATAATCATTAGGTCCAATGTTCTTGTTCAAGCAGAACGCAGGCTTTTTGGGATACTGCCAGATATTCATTGACCACATTGTTGATGTCTTTTACTCGGTCAGGTTCGATGTTCATCGCTTCGGCTATGTCCAAGATATAGTCTATCTCGTGGTCGTCTAGGGTGTTATCTATGTTTGAGACCATACACATATCTTTGATTAAGGTTAGTGCCTTGGAGCGATCGGTTATCATGCGGGCTTGCATGATGAGCGTTTTGCGGTCGGCGGATTTTATCATATTTGCTAAACTTTCTCCGCTAACTTCATATTTTAGCGCCATTTCTTTTAGGTACAGCAATTCCGCACGGCTTACTTGACGATTGGCTGCCACCGTGCCGCAGATTATTTTTAGAAAGATAAAACGTTCGCCTTGACTTAAGGTGTCAATAAAGTTTTTATCTGGATAAAACATCGTTTCTTCTCCTTTAAATTCGCCTTATCATAGGCGTTTTTTTGCGCCTTGTAAAGAGTTTTTTTACCTATCATTTGTTAGATTTATCGCAGTTTAGTTTTATTTTGGGGAGTGTGTTGTCGTGCAAGGAATGAGAGGTTCAGTTTTTCGTTCGGTTGTGCTTAATCCGTTGGTGTGGATTGGTTTGGTTTTAACCGGATTTACTCTGCATTATGAAGGCTACGGCGACGCGTATAGTGTCTTTTTTCAGCTTGAAACCTATCGTAACTTAGGTATTGGGGCGGCTATTTATGTTATTTTATTTAACCGCCAATATAAAAAAGGCGGAGCAAAGTTAGATGTTGCGGAAACGTTGGCGACCGTGTTGATGACTATGTATATTATTCTTTTGGTGTGGGGGATTTCGCTGTTTGCCATTGTTAATTACCATACGGGCGGTATGGCGTATAGCGAAGGATTGCGTGAACGTTATAGATCTGCCGGTTGGATTAAAAACGATAATGCGGCGGAAGATGCCGAAGCCGTACGAGAAATGACTTCTGATATTGTGGAAGGTGTTGAGCTTGAAAAAGGAAAAACTTATCGGGTTATTCCGCAGCCGGACGGCTCTATGATTATTGAAGTGATTGCCGAGTAGTTCTTGACTTTTGATAAGGGGCATGCTGTGTGGTGTTAGGTGTGCCTAAATAGGAACTTTGCATAAAAAAATCTCTCTTTTGGGGCTTTGAGGGCGGCCAAGAGAGAGATTATTTTTTTAAGATAACTGATTAGTAATTAAACCAGCTATCTTTTGCTTTCGCAATTTCCCACGCTTTTTTAATAAACTGCTTTAAGCGAGGGGACGGAGTTTTGCCTGTTTCAAATTTATTCAATTCGTCCACCAGCATTTCCGGAGCGGTGCAAACAACGACTTCCGGTCCGGGGAAACTTTTTCGTTCATCGTAGAATTTTCCGTAAACACAAATTTCACGACTGGTTGGATTGAATGTTAAGAAAGCGGAGGCGTTGCTCCATGACTTTTTTCCAAGATAAATTGTTTCCATAATTCTATTGTATTTAGTTTGACATAATTATTCATTTTGCAGGTTTCGTTATAGCATAATTTTGAGGTGGTGTCAAAAAGTTTTTTCAGAAAATGTGTTTTTTTGTCAAAAAATAAGTCGGTACTAAAAATAAAACGCTCTAAAGGTATAGTGAAGATGGGTATTGACTTGACGCTATAAGAAATTTGAGTTACAATTTATTTTATGTAAATTAGGAGAGATTTATGGTTGAACGTCGTTTGGAAAATATTGTTTATAATGATTTAACCACGGCCGATGTGGCCGATTATTTTGGTGCGGCGTTTAACAGCGATAAAATGCAGAAAATTATTACCGAAGCGTCTTCTCTTTCTAAAGCCGGAGGATATTATAAAGAAGCCGCCAGAATGCTCTTGGGATATTTGGAGGCGACCGGAGATACTTCTTCGCAAGGATGGGGGAAAATCTTGGATGATTTTGCTCTCTATAAAGATGAGGCGGGTAAAGGTTATGATAATAAAACCGGAACTGAAGCATGGGAAAAGTGCTTTGGCACTTATGTAATACCTGAAATTTTGCGTTTTCAACTCAAGAAACAAAATCTTGACGGGCTTGATGAAGAGCAAAAATTAACTAAAGCTCTTGAGGCTACTTTTTTGCAAGGGATGACGACTAAGTTTTATACGCACGCTTTTAACGGGGCGTTGGGAGATGATATTAAAAGAGACGGGCTGGATATTTCTAAAGAGAAATTTGTTGAGGAATATGCGCTGTTTCAAAAATATGGTTTGCAGCAGGTTTATAAAAAAGGCGTGTTGTGTGTGGCGGATATGACACCGCAAGGATTGGAATATGCGTTGGGCGTGCCGGAACGCTTGAGCAATACCTTAAATCATTGCGGGGCGGAACGTCAAAATAATGAAACTCGGCGTGAGTTTTTGTCGCGAGCATTAGAGGGGACACTTCAACAAAAAACGGAGTTATCTCCTAATGAGAAGGTTTCTTTGCGGCAAGCCGGACAGAAAATGATTGATTTTTATACTTCAAAACAGGGAAGGCAGTCTTCTATTGCGTTTATAAAAGATGATGTTCCTCAACCAGATGCAGAGAATTTGGCGCGTTTTTACCAAAATGCTCATCAGGCGTTTAAGATGACGTTTCAAAAAGGTGTTTCTCGTTATGCCACAGAACTTAAAAGGTTAATCAATGATGACGAGGGCTTAAAAACGCAGTTGACGGAGATTGCGCAAAGTCAAACCGACGATGATAAATTGATTGGAAAAATTTGTCGTTTCTGCGTGGACTTAAATCGGCGTTACGACAATGTGCCTAAACCGCTTAAAATGCAATCGGAAAATAATTTTCTATCAATTCCGGTGATTAAAGATGGTTTGTCTCATGTTATTTCGGTGTATTGTTTGTACAATTTTGCTCACGGCGGTTATGCTGATGGGTATGAAGTCCCAAATGGCAAAATTCCGGCCGAAAAGATGAGTATTTGCTCTTTTGATAATCCTTATGACGCGTATGCTATTGCGCAAAAAACAAATGAACGCTTTGAGCAGATGATGCAAACTCAGTATAAAAAAGATGTCTATAAACAAAAATATGCTTCCGAAATACGGCGAGGGGTGCAACCGAAAGAGAGCTTTGATGAGTTTTGTCAGGCTAATCCTTTCTTAACGCGGGTGATGAAACCTGAAGAGAAAGGCGTGATTAAAACAGTAGAACATCCGCAATTTACGGCTTGGAAAAAAAAGCATCAATACGATAATCCGAACAGTCTTCAGACAATCAATCTTAAACGGCGCGCCAGAGAAAATGTGCTTTGTAAAGAAGATAATGTTGACATTCGTAGCGGTTTTCGGCAAAATGGCGCGGAGAGCCGATAGATTTAGTTGGCTTTTCTAAAGGATTTGGGGATAGAGCGGCATTTTATCCCTTTTTTTATTGCGAGATTCCCGACACCCCCTTTCAATTTTTTTTATTACCCGCTCAAAACGAAAAAAATCCCCCTTAAAAACGATAAATGATTTTTTTTGCGCTGAATGTGTGGATAAATCGGTCATTGGTGTTTTTATTTCGGCAAATAATGCTATATTGACGGCAACTTTGTTTATTGAAAGGATAGGGCTTTATGGCTGATAATGATGATTTGAATGAAAACACATCTAACGGGGCGGGCGAAAACGGAGAAGTTGTTTCTGCCGCTATGGTGAACTTGCCTAAGGAAAATATCGCTCCGACGATGATTGTTGATGAAATGAGACGCTCTTATCTTGATTATGCGATGAGCGTTATTGTTTCTCGTGCGCTGCCAGATGTGCGCGATGGTTTGAAACCCGTACACCGCCGTATTATTTATGCCGCCTATGAAAATGGTTATGACTATAATAAACCTTTTAAAAAATCCGCGCGTATCGTCGGTGAAGTTATGGGTAAATATCACCCACACGGCGATAGCTCCGTTTATGAGGCTATGGTCAGAATGGCGCAACCGTTTTCGATGCGCTTGCCTCTCATCGACGGACAAGGTAACTTCGGTTCTATGGATGGTGATTCCGCCGCCGCTATGCGTTATACCGAGGCTCGCTTGGCTAAAGTTGCTCACGCTCTTATTGAAGATATTGAATGCGATACGGTTGACTTTATGCCGAACTACGACGAATCGTTGCAAGAACCGACCGTGCTTCCGGCTCGTTTCCCGAACTTGCTCGTTAATGGTACAAACGGTATTGCCGTTGGTATGGCGACCAATATCGCTCCGCATAACTTGGGCGAAGTGTTAGACGCTTGTACCGCATATGTTGATAATCCGGACATTTCTATTGATGAACTTATCCGCATTGTTCCGGGACCGGACTTCCCGACCGGCGGACTTATTCTCGGTTATGGCGGGGCGAAGAGCGCATATCATACCGGACGTGGTTCAATTATCATGCGGGCTAAATGCTCTATTGAGGAAATTCGTAAAGATAAAGAGGCGATTGTTGTTCACGAAATTCCGTATCAGGTCAACAAGGCGATGCTCGTACAAAAAATCGCTGAACTCGTTAAAGAAAAGAAAATTGAGGGAATTTCTGATATTCGTGATGAGTCTGACCGTCAGGGCGTGCGCGTTGTTATTGAAGTTAAAAAAGAATTTCAAGCCGATGTGGTCTTAAACCAACTCTATAAATATACACAACTGCAAACCAGCTTCGGTATGAATATGCTCGCCATTAACAACGGGCGTCCGATGATGATGAACTTGAAAGACATTATCGCTGCGTTTGTGAAATTCCGTGAAGAAGTTATTCGCCGTCGTACTGTGTTTAAACTCAATAAAGCACGTGACAGAGCGCATATCTTGGTTGGCTTGGCGATTGCCGTTGAAAATCTTGACCCCGTGATTGAACTTATCCGTACCGCTGCTAGTCCAAACGATGCGAAAGACGCATTGCTCGCTAAGGCATGGCCGGCCGGTGATGTTGAACCGCTCGTTAAATTGATTGCCGAACCGGGGAGAGAAGTTGTGGACGGAACATATCGCTTAAGCGAAGCTCAGGCTAAAGCTATTCTTGATTTGAAATTGCAACGCTTGACTGGACTCGAACGTGATAAAATCCATGATGAGTTGCGCGCTATCGGCTATGAAATCGAAGAGTATCTCTCTATTCTTGCCAGCCGTGAGAAATTAATGGGGATTATGAAAGACGAATTTGCCGCTATTAAAGCAGAATACGCAAATCCTCGTCGCACGGTGATTGAAGATATTGAAGTTGATACCGATATTGAATCACTTATCCAACGTGAGGAAATGGTGGTTACCGTGACCGAGGCCGGCTATATCAAACGTGTGCCGCTTAATGCTTATAAAGCACAGAAACGCGGTGGTAAAGGTAAATCCGGTATGACGACCAAAGAGGAAGATTTTGTGACACGTTTGTTTGTTGCAAGTACCCATACACCGGTGCTCTTCTTCTCTTCTAAAGGTATCGTTTATAAGATGAAAGTTTATAAATTGCCGCTCGGTTCTCCGACTTCCAAAGGTAAGCCGTTCGTCAACCTGTTGCCTTTGACCGAGGGCGAAAATATTACCGCTATTATGAAATTGCCCGAGAATGAGGACGAGTGCAAAGATTTGTCCATTATGTTTGCAACGGCGTTCGGTAATATCCGTCGTAACTCGTTGATGGATTTTGTGAACGTGCAGGCAAACGGTAAAATCGCTATGAAACTTGATGAAGGCGATAAACTCGTTAATGTTGCGCTTTGCGATGATGGCTGCGATGTGATGTTGGCGGCCAAAATGGGTAAATGTAATCGCTTCCCGGTGGCGGATTGTCGTGTGTTTGTCGGGCGTAATTCTTCCGGCGTGCGCGGTATTAAACTTGCCGAGGGCGATGAGGTTATCTCGATGTCTATCTTGAAGCATAGCGATGCTTCTACCGAACAACGCGACGAATATTTACGCTTGTCTTCCGCTCTTAAACGTACTGACGGATTTGGGGCTGAAGAGTTTGATGAAGTTGCTGCCTTTAACGCTCTTGAGCCGCAGATGAGCTATGACGAATTTAAGCAAATGCGTGAAAACGAAGAGTTCATCTTAACCGTTACTTCCACAGGTTACGGTAAACGTACGTCCGCTTATGAATATCGTATTACCGCTCGTGGCGGACAGGGTGTTGCCAATATGGAAATGTCTGAACGCAACAAAACCGTGGTCAGCTCGTTCCCGATTAAGGACGATAACCAAATTATGATGGTAACGGACGGCGGTAAACTTATTCGTATGCCGGTTGAGGATATTCGTATTGCCGGTCGTAAGACGCAAGGCGTTATTTTGTTCCGTACGGCTGATGACGAGCAAGTTGTTTCCGTCACTTGGCTTGATGCGGATGATGATGAAGAAGACGATGTTTTAGCCGAGGAAGTCAACGAGTTTGACGGAGTTGCCGAAGCGGACGCTTCCGAAGAATAAATCTTATATCTTCTGACTTTGATTAAGGTGTTTTAGATTGTTTTCTAAAACACCTTTTTCTTATGTAATTGAAAAGGGGGATATGTTTGTGTTTTTTCTTTATGGGGGAAGGGGTGGGGTAGCCGTTTACTCTTTTTTTGTTGCCAATTCTTTTATTTGACTCGGCAAAGGGAGAGTTTGTGTCGACTTTGTCCTAAAAATGCCGATAGTTTTGTTCTGTGGCGTGCGTGATTACCCTTCGGGGCGTTGAAAATTCTATTTTCAACGATGGATTATTTTTTGATGGGCTTTTTGGGGTACTTGTACCCGCTTACTTTAGTCCTTTATGTGGTGGGGTTGGGGAGTGCAACGCGCAGAAACATACCCTGTTGTGGTGCTTTTCTTATTTGACTCGGCAAAAGGGTGGTTGTGGCTGGTTTTAGAGCTAAACTGCAAAGTTCTCTCTTGTTGCCGAGCTTTTTTGGCAACTTGTTGCCGTTTACTTTAGTCCTTTATGGAGCGGGGTTTGGGAGTGCAACGCAAACATACCCTGTTGCCGAGCTGTTCTTGTTTGACTTGGCAAGGGGGATATTGTGGCGGTTTGAGTGTTTAAATTCCGTTTGTTCCGTTTTTGAGGCAAATTTGTTGCCCTTCGGGGCAGATTATGCCGCAGCATAATCTGGTGGATGAATGGTTGAAGTGGCTTTTTATGGAGCGGAGAAAAGCTTGCCTTTTTTCGGTTGCACAATTCCATTTTCTGTGATATCATTTTTGTATGTTCGTTAAGAGGGAGAAAATGTTATGTTTGTGGATATTGAACATTTTAAATCGGCGATTGCAATTGAGAATATCTTAATGCCCTATAAAAAAGGACGCTTGGCTCCGGATAAAAAAACGCGTTTGCCCAAAGAACCGATTACGCCTGAAATATGTATGGAAATTCTTAAATCCACTAACTATGCGCGAAACATTAAAGATATGCTCCAGTGTATTGCTGATCTTCCGCAATCTGAACAAGCGCAATTCAAAGAGGTCGTGCTTGCCACTTTTGATAGACGCGAACAGCCAAATGATGTTCTTGTTTGGGGAAAAAAGTTGGCGGTGGCAAACGGTTATGAAGCGGAATTGTCTGCTACTTTGTCGGAGATGAAAGATAAGGTATTCTTGCGGTCAATAGTTGATAAAGGTTTTGCCAGCTTAAAAAATACTGTTGCTGATGAAGATTTTAGCGCTTATGAAAAAGTGACGTTTTTATCTCAAGATGGTGTTGAATTTGATAAAAATGTTAAATATCCGAAGTATGTTGATTTATCTTGCTGTGATAAAGTGGTGTTTCGTGATGCGGATTTGCGCGATTGTGCTGAGGTGAAGTTTAAAAAAGGCTCGTATGTTCAAATTTTGGGGGAGGCAAAATTGCCGCTAAAAACCAATCTTTTAGAAAGCGCAGAGGTGGTTGGTGATCTGAATCAGGCTGAGGGACTTAATTGTAGCGTGTATGACGTGTTGAAGTTGGAAGGTGATTATTATTCCGGAAATGAACTTGATTTTAGTCCTGTGGCTTGTGCTTCTTTTAAAGATGGGGCAAAAATTTCTTTGTCCTCTGTGCAGGGATTTGTAGAAAGTACGGATTTTTCTATGTGCAAAGAAATAATCCTGGAGGCATGTAATTTGTATAGAGTGAACAAAGTAACGTTGCAAAATTGCGATAAATTTACTCTGAAAAAAAGTTCTAATTTGCCGCGGATTGTGGGAATTGACAAATGCTCGGAAGTGGTTGTTAAAGATTGTACAATTTATGACCAAAGTAGATGGCACTTCAAAAAAGGGGCAAAAGTGACACTGCAAACAAAAGATGGTTTGCCGTGGGATATTGATTTTTCGCAATGCGCTGAGGTGAATTTGGAACGGACGCCGTTGGATAGTTTTGAAGAATTGAAGTTTCCTGAAGTTGGCAGGGTTGTTTTGGATAGAGTAAGGAAGTTTCCTAAAAAATTGGATGTTTCTCAGTGTCGTGAAGTTTCGGCTGAGGGGGCAGAGTTTCTGTATCTTTCTGAATTACGCTTTGGCGAGGGAGCAAAAGTTTCGTTGAAAAATGCCAGCTATCTTCCTGAAGTGGTTGATTTTTCTAAATGTCAGGAGGTTAATTTGGAGGGGACAGAGTTTGATAGAGTAAAACAACTTGTGTTTAAAAATCGCCAGCAGATGGAAAATAGCTCTTGTTCTTTGCCTAAAACGTGGGCGGGTAAACTCGTTTTTGCCGAAGAAGAATCGCAAAATGATTTGAATTTGGCCAGAGAAAAGAACCTTGCATCATCTCAGGTTGAAAACGGCTGGAGCAGCTTTGTCGGCAATATCTTTGGTAAAGGCAGTCGCTAATTCTCAAAACTTCAATAATGACAGGATATTATTCTATTTCTCGGGCGAGAAATAAAATCTTATGTCGAAACTTCTTTTTGTCGTAACATTCTGCTTTTTGTCATAAATTGTTTGACAGTATTTTTTTAAAGTGGTATACTGCTCTCATAAATATTATTGGCGCTTGTCTATTGCCAATGTATGGAGGAGGATATAATTATGACTGATAGAGATGATTTTATTGTGGGGATTGTCGAACATTGGGATGTTCTCAAATGCTTTAAAAAAGTGGCGGATAATGATAAAGAACGCTTCTCCCCCTTGTTTGTGTTGGACATGATGACACATACCAATAATCCGAAAATTATGGAAATGATGGCTACTCGTACTCGTGACGCTTTGAATAAAGGCGTCGTCGATTATGAAGATTGCGAACCCGTCGTCTTGGGTATGGTCGCGGGACGCGAAGTGCGACACGATGTGCGCGATATGATGCGCAAAATTGCCGCCGATCACGGCGCGGCTGACGATTTTAATGATGTGGAACGTATTCCTAAGTTTATTGATAAAGAAAGTCAACGTACTATTATGTATAATGCTTGGCATTTACATGAAGTCGCTGATTTGTCTAAATTGGATTTTACGGGATATTCCGATGTCGGTTTTGCTCCAGAATGCGAAATTATTGATTTGTCTTTGGCGAAAAATATTCCCGAAAAAGCATTCGATTTCAGTCGTTGGAAAAATCTTCACTCGCTCAGCCTCGGTATGGCTGATTGTAAACGCGCTAAAGAGGTTAAAATTCCTGACAGCGTCGAAGAACTTGATTTACGCAAAAATCATCACTTGATGACCGATATGTCCGCTCTCAAAAACTTGAAAACTCTCTATCTCGGTGAGGAAGATATTAAACACGACCGTATTAAATTGCCCGAAAATCTGGAGGAACTGAATTGTGCTTATGCCTCCGGTTTGGCGATGATCGGCGGTCAACTGGCGGATTGTTCCAAACTTAAAAAATTGTCTATGGTCAGTTGCGATTTGACGGCTTGTCAGCTCTCTCGATTGCCGAAAAGTATTGAGGAATTGGATTTGTCGTTTGCGCAGAATATCAGTAAAGAAGTGCGGGATTTGTCCGCTTATAAAAACTTAAAGCGCGTTACCTTTAACGGTGTCGATTTTAAACCCGAAGACCTTAAACTTCCCGACGGCTGCGTCGCTTCCGTTAATGGGGTGGAGATTGAACCGGAACATACACCTAAATCTAAACCGAAATTGAGAGATTTTATTATGCACCATTATCAGGAGCGTCGTAATCGCGCTTAAATGTTGGTTGGGGGAGGAGGCTAACGTACATCTTTTTGATTGACGTGCGGTCGGGATTGTGTTAAAGTCGGCGCAATAATAATAAAAAGGTACTTGAACATGGCTGATTTTATCGTTGAACCGCAAAATGGCTTATCTCCTCTTAAAATCTATAATCAAGTGAAAACGTGCGCGCAGTTTACGCCTGAATTTGCTTTGGACGTCTTAAAGCAAACCAATAATCCACGCGTTATGGATGCGCTGTTTGAAAAAATCAAAACGGCTCTTAATGACGGAGCTGATTATTTCTCTTATCGCTCTGCTTTGCTCGGAATGGTTGCAGCACGGGAGTGTCGCGATAACATTAAAGATAAAATTCAAGCCATCGCCGATGCAAATAATGATAAAGCTACTTTTGATGAAATTGCCGCTTTTCCGGTCTTTATCGGCAGAAATGAAGGCGGTAATCATATCTTAAACCTTATTGCTTATGGGCAAAAAGTGCCTTGTCCTCCTTGTTATATGAAAAATTATAGTGGGCTGGTGATGGCGCCGAATGTTAAAGAAGCGGATTTGAGCGGATGTCGTGATATGCCCGTTGCCGTGGCGGATTTTTCTTGTTATACCCAATTACGAAAACTTTGTTTGAAAGGGATACGGTTTCGTGATGATGTCGCTCCTTTGAAGTTGCCCTCTGGTTTAGAGTATGTTGATGTCAGCAATATGAAACATCAAATTTATGACTGGAGCGTGTTTGAAAATCTACATACCCTTGTTATTGGTTTGAAAAAAAATGATAAGTTGATTTTTCCGCCTAACTTGCAAAATTTGCATTTGACAGATGCGCAAATGGAACCGAATACCTTAGATAAACTTAAAGACTGCCAAACTTTGCGGTGGTTGAAAATCTCGTATGGTACGAGTGTGACGGGCGTAAAAGGTGCGTATTTTGAATTGCCCCAAACGCTCGAAGAATTAGCTTTGCACAGCGTGGATGATTTGGATGACAGAATGTTTCAACTTGATAAATATCCCAATTTGAAAAAAATTGAGCTGGTTTCAATGGAGCTTGAGGGAAGAAAGTTGTCTTTGCCGACAAATATCGAAGAACTTAATCTTGATTTTGCTAAAAATGCCGAGCCGCAAGTGTTTGATTTTCGTAAATATACAAAACTTAAAATGTTGAGCTTGCAACATGTTAATTTGCACGGGGCGCGTTTGAAATTGCCGCAAAGTATTGAAGAGCTTACTCTTCATTTTATGACCGGCGCAACGCATCGTATATTAGATTTATCCGCTTATCCGAATTTGAGAAAAGTGAGCTATTTGGCGAATTTCGGCGAAACCAAACCGGATGCCATTCGTATTTCAGAGGATTGTGTTGTGGCGGGGACAATTGAGGTGAAAAAAACACTCATGTCCTCTCTTCGGGAACGGTGGGGGAAAAATAACTCTCGCTAAAACGGTTCTGTTGACGCGCCTCTTTGCTAATCTTTGAGATTGACAAAATATTAACCTCGTGTTAACTGTTCTCTACTTTAATCGGCGTAACTATAATAAGGATAACAATAAAGTGACTGATTTTATTATTGAACCGCAAAATGACGGCGGTTCGCCTCTTAAACTCTATAATCAGGTTAAGTCTTGCTCGTCGTTTACTCCTGAATTTGCTTTGGATATCTTAAAGCAAACCAATAATCCGCGTGTTATGGACGTGTTGTTTGAAAAAATCGAAACGGCTCTTAATGACGGAACTGATTATCCCTTATATCGGGCGGCGCTCTTGGGTATGGTCGCAGGACGAGAGTGTCGTGATACCATTAAAGATAAAATCGCGGTGATTGCTTCTTCTAACGGCGATAAACAGGCTTTTGATGAAGCCTGCGGACAGGCGCAAATTATCGGACGAGTGGCGAAACTTAATGTTTATGACGCTCGCAAGTTGGGAAAAAGGGCTGAGCTTAATAATATGGAGTTTGATAAATATGATGATATTTTGTTTGTGCCGGATGTGGAGGCGATTGATTTGCAGAAATCGACCCGAATTCCCGCAAAAGTTGCCGATTTTGCTCGATATCCGAATTTGCGCGCGGTAATGTTTGGGTGGACTTCCTTCCAAAAAGGGTATAATTTAACGTTGCCTAAAAACGTTGAAATTGTGGATATGCGTGGGCATACCGATTGTTTTTCTGATTTAAGCCGATATGAAAATTTAAACACTCTTTATGCGGGTATTTCTCGTGATTTTAATCCGCCGTTGCCCGAAAGTTTGCAGTCTTTATCGCTCACGTTTAGTAAGCTCTCACCCGAATTGACGGCGAAAGTTAAAAATATGCCGAACCTGAAGAGTTTGGATGTGTCTTATTGCAGTAAAGAAAAAGCTGGTGAAAAGGAGCTCTTTTTTGAATTGCCAAAGTCGTTGTCGACGTTTATTTGTAATAAGTCGGAAGTGCTTGATAAGCGGATGTTTCAACTTGATATGTATCCGAATTTGAAAAAATTGGAGTGGAACAGTTTTAATTTTGTGGAGATGCAAAAGAAAGGCGTTGAGATGCGGATGCCGCCGAATTTGGAGGAATTTACAGCGAATTTTAGCCATCTTACTCCGCATATGTTACAGCAAATCAACGAATTTGATACGCTTAAAAAATTGGAACTGCAGTGGGCGCATTTGGGGGGGTATAAATTACGTTTACCGCCGAATTTGGAAGAACTGGATTTGAGTTCGGTGCAGGAAATGAATTGTAAGACGCTTAATCTATCTCACCTCTCACATCTCAAAAAGTTAAAGATGGATATGAGTGGATGGGATAATCCGAAAACTGTAATTGTGCCGAGTAATTGTGAAGTGGAGGCAAAAAATATTCGGGTGATTCAGTTCAAATCGGTGCGGCTGGCTTTTCGGGGATTGTTCGGTAAAAGCAGGAGATAGTTTTTTGATAGAGAGGACTTTTTTCGGTTGCTCAATGGCCTTTTTTGTGCTATTCTTTTCTTATGTTAATTTAACGAAAGGGTGCAAATGTTTGTCGATATTGAAAATTTCAAATCCGTTATTGGGGTTGAGAACCTCTTGATGCCGTATACAAAAGGACGCGTGCTTAATGGGAGGCGACAACAAAAAGAACATATTACTCCCGATGTTTGTATGCAAATCCTTAAATCCACCAATGCTCCTCTTAATATTCAACATATGCTCGAATGTATCAAAGAACTTCCGCCTTCTGAGCAGGCGCAGTTCAAAGATGTTGTACTCGCTACTTTTGACCAGCGCGAACAGCCGAATAAACAACCTTATAATATTGTTCTGTTGGGTAAGAAATTGGCGGCGGCTTCCGGTTATGAAGAGGAACTTGCCGAGGCGCAGAAACTTAAAGACGGGGATTTTTTGCTGTCTTCTTCTAAATGCGATAAGGGGTTTGTCTGTTTTAACAATGCTTTTCAAAATATCGATTTTAGCGCGTATGAAAAATTCATTTGCTTAAGTGATGCGAAAATTCAATTTCTGGAAGGGGTTAAATTTTCGAAAATTTTGGAGTTTCCTAATTCTTCTGATGTTTCTTTCTTTAATGAGGTATCAAGGGTGGGATGTGATTTTACAGGAGTGCAGTGTGTTCGTTTTAAAGACGGGGCAAAAGTGGATTTGGGAGCGGCGCAAAATTTACCACCGGATATTGATGTTTCCATGTGTTCTGATGTTACATTAGCTGATTGTGATTTGAAAGATCAGCCTAATCTGCGTTTTAAAGAGGGGGCAAAAGTGCTTTTGGATGGAAATCAAAATATTCCAGCTCATTTAGATATTTCCATGTGCCAATCGGTGTACATCTATAATTGTGATTTGAAAGATAAGATTAATATTCGCTTTAAAGACTGATCTGTACCCTGAAAAGTGGAAATAAAAAAGAAATCCCCTGAGGGGTGTAAGTCAAGTGGGAGGATTAAGCAAATGGCATCGGTGTTGAGCCGGTGTCATTTTGTTTAAGTTCCACTGACAACGTTCATTATTATAATA
>CASDOS010000025.1 GCA_949282205.1 uncultured Alphaproteobacteria bacterium
TGGCTTGTTCTTCTTTACTAAATCTTATTTTGCTCATTCTTATCTCCTTTTGTGTGAGTTTAACAAAAAAATTCCCCTTTGAATATTTTTTTCAAAGGGGATTTCCTTTTTTCCTCCACTTTCTGGGGTACAGATCAAAAAAGAGGTCTTTATTTTAAGAATCAGCAAAACACTAATACGCTTCATTAATTAATTTAAGTTCATCGTCAGACATCAACACAGGGTCTTTACCATGATTGAGGCTATACCCCTTAATAGCTTCATCTTTATTAAACAAGACCTTAGCCATTAAAGTTCCATCTTGATTATACGCATCCAGCATACCATGCTTTTTACCTTTTTCATAAGAAACTTCGCCCATAAGTTCGCCGGTTGGATAATAACGTTTAACTATCCCTTCCTTTCTATTTTTGACATAAGGAATTTCATAAGACAAATTACCTTCCTCATCATAAACAAGTGTCAAACCGTCTAAGACACCATTAGTATAATTAGCGGTTGATTTAACTTTTCCCGAATCATAAAATTCTTTATATTCGCCATTCAAGACATCATTAACAAAATTACTCTCGGAAACAACTTTACCATTTTCATCAAAGTTTTTCTGAATACCCTCTTTTTTTCCATCTTTATAATAAGCCTCGACAGACAATTTACCATTTTCATCATAAAACTTAGCCACTCCGTTAGCAACGGCATCAACATAAGTCATTTCCATTTTCAAGCCGGAAGTTTCATAATATTCACGTCCGATACCATTAACAATACCATTAACATAGGGCATCTCCGTTTTAACTTTTCCGTCTTCAAAATACTCTGTTTCAACCCCATTTTTCATATCACTTTTATACTCAACGGCTAATTTGACCGAGCCATTTGAAAAATAAGCCCGCGCCAAACCATCTCGAACATTATTTTTATAATTAACAGTCAAATTAAGCTGGCCATCTTCCGTATAGAAAAATCCCTCTCCATCAATAACATCATCTTTATAAGGGATTACCGCCGCCAAACCGCCGCTTTCGAAATAATTCTGCATATTACCGTTCTTTTTGCCAAATTCGTAACTCATCTGGGATTTAAGACGTCCGCTTTTATAATAAATTAGCCGTTCACCGACAATAGCATCTCCGCTATAATTAAGTTTTTCCGCAATACTGCCATCATAAAAATAGACAGTAGCCTCGCCCTCTTTTTGCCCATCGGTATAATTATAGAGTTCTTTTAATTTACCGTCTTCATAATAAGACTTTGCAATTCCGTTTTTAACATCTGCATCATAAGATATTCTGTCTTTAACTTGTCCATTTTTATAAAAAGAGCGCATCACTCCATTAATTTTCCCCCCGCGATAAGGAATTTTTTCTTTAAGATTACCATCATCATAATAAACAAGAGCCATCCCCTCTAATTTTCCATTAACAAACGGCATATCAGCCTCTTTAATTCCCTGCTCATTAAAAAGGGCTCCTACACCATTTAACAAACCATCCGCATAAGGCATAACACTTTTTCTAACATTATTTTCATAAAAGAGCTCATAATTACCGGTAACCGGATCACCGTTAATATCATACAAGACACCATTAACCATGCGTGTATCATCTTCTTTATAAGTATATGTAGCCCAAGCGTCATGGAAATTAAGCACCAAGCACCCCAAAAGCAAACAATAAAAACGAAACGACATAAGAGCTCCTACGTTATACATCAGTTAACATAGTATAAAAGTAAACTACATCACTCAATATAATCAAGTAAAAAGATAGTTTTACCACATCATATACGCAACAAAAAATCCCCACAAAAGGGGATTTTCAGAAAATGAATTTAATTATTTATTATCAGGTAACAAAATTTTAAGCGTCCCTATTAGAACAAGCACCAAAGCAATAGCAAAACGCACCATTCCCGCCGTTGCCAAATTAAACATTAAATCCACCGCAAAAACCAACAGTTCAACACCAGCAACCGTAACTGCGCTCATTCTCATCAAAGATGCAGTAGAAACCAGTTCTTTTCTTTTCAAGAATTTCAATATCAACGACATAAAGAGAACAATAAAACCGGCTTTAACGAGATATGTAATAAAGAAAAACACTAACAGCAGCAAAACAACAATTGCAGAAACCGTACCTACAGCCCCATCAACTATTTCAGGAAAATTCTCCTTAGTAAATTCGCCGTCATGCAACTGAATACGCTTAATTTGATTAGGCGAAGACAAATAAACAACATCTTTAGTTATAAAGATACCAAATTCATTCATTGAAGGAGCTTTCGCCTCAACTCTTGTATCCAAGACAACTGAAAACAAATCCTCGGATTTTCCCTGTTGTCCCAAATCAATATCAATTTTTTTATAAGTATCAACCGGATAAACAACTTTACCATCTTCAACAGTCAACGGCAAAAATTCATTAGCCACCAACATAATTTCGGGTTTCACTTCAGAATACGAATTTCTAAGAGAAATCGCCATTATCATTGTCACCAAAACCGCCGTAGCTAATAAAAAGAGAGCTCCGATACCTTTTCCTTGCTTAATATATAAAACAAACTTTTCCATAAATAAAATCCTCTCATTTAAAATTTATATTGTACACCCGCATCAATCAAAAGACTTTTATCATGAGCTGTTTCTTTCTCAATATTTCCGTAAAGAGTAATATCTTTATAATTATAATTTACGCGAGCAGATAAAACAGCTCTACCATCATCTGACTTGTGCGATAATTTATATTTACCGTCAAGAGCGGATATAGAAGCATCAAAACCATCATCTGGGTCAAGAAATTCCACATAATAAACCCCTCCGATTTGAATTGTCAAATGACTATCATTATCAAAATCAACCTTTTTTGCCAAATAAGCGCCAAGACCGCCTTCTAAAGACAAATCATTTTGACTATCGGTATGAATAGCACCTTCATTATCCCCCTCATCATAACCATCACTATAAACACCAAACAAGTTTAGCTCCGCCAACGGACTAAAAGTAAAACCGCCTCCCAAATTTAAGTTATAACGAATTTCATTACTGACACCATATTGATATTCATTAAAATCCGCAGAATATTTTTGTAAATCCGTCAAACGGTCATATGAACCATCCACATATCCCAAATACGCTTTAGAAAACCATTGTGTACCGTTTTTAAAATCATACCCGAGCGGTGCCCACACGCCAAAAATATTGGCATTCCGTTTAGAACCGTTATCATAATCACTGTCAAGTTTAGCGATACTTGCACCCAAACCATAAGTTACGCCATTATTAGCTTTATTTTTCAACATTCCATAAGCAACATGAGCCTGTCCGTCTGTTCCCATAAGCGTTCCGTCGGCATCAGTTGAAATATCAACATATTTGTATCCGCCAATATAATTTTGATTAGGCTGGTTAAACAAATTATCATTAAACTGACGACTTAAATTACGATAAAGCAACGCATCTTCACGACGAAAATTCGGAAGCATATCCGTTCCTAAAAGATTAGCCGCTTTTTGATTAAGCGCATTTTTACTATCGGCTGTTTTTAAGCTATCAAAAATCTTACTGCCATTTCCGGCAATATAATTATTTTCGAGATAACCGGAAATATTCCCATCATCAATAATATCATTAAAATTTTGCCGTGTCATAACAACATCATATCCGCCATTTTGATTTTGCTGAGAATTCGCCACAAACATTGCCGATTTAGAATTCAAATTCAACTCATCAACATCATCCGCTTGCAAAGCACCCGTCAAGACATATTGATTATCAAAGCTACCTAAGACATTTTTTTCAGAAACACTCATATCGCCTTTTAGGCTATCTGCAAAAAAGCGTCCTCCCTGCCCTAAAATAATTTCGCCACCTAAATCATTTAAGTCAACCGTAGTTTTTTTTGTTCCATCACCATAAATATCAATAGCCTCACCGGTTTGAGAAATATTATCAGAAGAACCGTTAAACATAATAGTACCGGAATTTTCAAGTTGAGCACCATTTTCCAGATAAACCCCCGTACCATTTTCCGCACCAGTAATTTTAATAGTTCCGGTATTTGTAACATACGAACCGCTTTCTGCATAAATACCATACGCTGTGCCACCGATTTCACCATTAGGATTATAAGTCTGTCCAGTTTCTTCATCTTCATAGGCTTGACGATAAATATTAATCGTCCCGCTATTTATGATATTCGAATTAGCCCCGCCATATATACCAACAACAGTACCATTCCCCAAGTTATTAATATTAATTTCACCAGAATTTTCGATAGAGCTCCCCTGACCGCCACGAAGTCCTGTTGTAACACCGTCACCGGTATTAACGATATTAATAACCGAACGTGCACCATCATTTGAAATATTTCCTATACTAGCAGATGTCCCGTCATTTCCCCCCTGAGTATACATACCATAAACATCACCATTTCCTAAATTAACAATATTTATCAAACCCTCAGCAACACCTATGGGTTTACCTTCACCATCTACTGCACCTTGATGAATAGCATTTTGCAGTTCAACTCCCCCATACATACCATAAACATTTCCATTTCCAACATTATGAATATTGATTATGCCAGATGCTGTTGAAGCTCCTTGTGTTGGTCCCACACCATCCCAATAAACAACAGAATTATAAGCAAACCAATTGCGCAACATTCCATCGCCATCTTCCGGCTGTCCCACTCCGGGAATTCCATCGGGACTAACAGCCAGCCCATAAACATTTCCATCGCCAGTACTATACAAATTGATACTGCCTTTAACCTCTCCGCCACCATCATAAGAAATGCTATTGGTAGCATTAGTATACCCACTTAAGCCATAAATATCTCCATCGCTATGGATAGTAATATTTCCCTCAGCTTTACTGCCAGCGAAATTAGTTCTGGCATTATAAGCGCGAACATCCCCATAAACACCTATAACACTTCCGCCACCTTTATTATTTATTTCGAGATTACCATAAGCAGTTCCGCCAAATTCACCCAAAGCAACATATGCCTCTTTCAAGAAAGAAATATCCTCGACATGAGAATAAATACCAAACACATTTCCCTTTCCCTCATTATTAATAACAATATCGCCTGTCCCGACATTTCCAGCCTCAATAACATCAGCATTTCTGATATTACCAAAGCCATAAATTCCATAGACATTACCATTTCCTTTATTATCAATAGAAACAAGAGCCTCATTATCAGGATGCTCTAAATCCGAATAGAGATTATAAACATCTTCTTCTTCAGAATAAATACCATAAACATCATCATCATTGTTATTATCAATATCAATGTCATCGGCAACACAATTATTTCCAACCAGATGTGTATTTTCAGGACAAATAATATCAACACACTTAGAACCATCCCATCTCTGACCGGTAGGACAAGAAATATCAACACACACGCCATCAACAAGTTCTTGTCCGTTTGGGCAGGGGTTTGAACTTCCGGATGAAGAACCGCCACCACTACCACTATCTGCCAACAAAGCGACAGCCGCCGCTGTTCCGGCCAAAGCCGTTCCGGCGATTAGATATTTTTTAGAAGTATCGGAATCTGATAAATTTGCCCCATAATTAGGATGAGAAGCCACGGCATCATATCTCTGCGCCAAATCTCGCGCATATGCAGGATTAACTTTCTGCATACACTCATGACTTTCATCAGCACCTAAATTACGCAAACGACTATAAGCCGGATAATCATTATAAGCGGCAGCATAGCACAAAGCCGTATAACCATTAGGAGAAACGGAATCTATTTTATAACCTTTTTTCAGATAATTTTTAATAGCAATTATATTTGCCTGCTTAGCATTTTGATATGCAAACCCCGCAAAAGAGAGCGCTTTAGCCTCATTAACCGCACAAAAAAGAAATAAAAATAAAGCATTAACGCCAAAAATACGTCTGAGCAGTCCCATTTCCAATATCCTAAAAAAAACACCTGTTGTGCATTAGGATAACAAACAAACATTAAAAATCAGTTTAAACAGCAAAACAGCCGGAATAAAATCCGGCTGTTTAAATAAGTAAGCTGGCTAATTAGAAACCCATAGCGCCGGCACCGCCTGGCATACCGCCATGACCGCCGCAACTACATTCTTTTGGTTCAGGAAGTTCCGTAACCATAGCTTCTGTTGTAATCAACAAACTAGCAACGGAAGCCGCATCTTGTAAAGCAGTTCTGACCACTTTAGTCGGATCAACAATACCGGCTTTAATCAAATCTGTATATTCACCGGTCGCCGCGTTATAACCATAATTACAGTCTGAACTTTCAAGTAATTTACCGGCAACAACAGCGCCATCGACACCAGCATTTTCAGCAATTTGGCGAATAGGAGCCTGCAAAGCCCGACGAATGATGTCAACACCGACAAATTGATCTTGATTAGCGGGTTTAACATTATCCAAAGCCTTTGTAGCATAAAGCAAAGCCGTACCACCACCGGCAACAACACCTTCTTTAACTGCTGCACGAGTAGCGTTCAAAGCATCATCAATACGGTCTTTCTTTTCTTTAACTTCGACTTCAGAAGAACCACCAACTTTCAAAACAGCAACACCGCCGGAGAGTTTACCCAAACGTTCCTGCAATTTTTCACGATCATAATCAGAAGTTGTCTTTTCGATTTCTCTTTTAATTTGAGATTTACGAGCCTCAATAGCTTCTTTATCGCCGCTACCATCAATAATAGTTGTATCATCTTTAGTAATAACAATACGTTTTGCCGTACCAAGCATATCAACTGTTGTATTTTCAAGTTTCATACCCAATTCTTCAGAAATAACTTGTCCACCTGTCAACACAGCCAAGTCTTGCAAGATAGCTTTTCTTCTATCGCCAAATCCCGGAGCTTTAACAGCGCAAACTTTCAATCCGCTTCTGATACGGTTAACAACCAAGGTAGCCAACGCCTCACCATCAATATCTTCAGCAACGATAAGCAAAGCGCGACCGGATTGCAAAACAGCTTCCAAGACAGGCAAGATTGCCTGCAAATTAGAAATTTTCTGGTCATAAAGCAAAACATACGGAGCGTCATATTCGACAGTCATTTTATCTGCATCTGTTACAAAATAAGGAGATAAATACCCTCTGTCAAACTGCATACCTTCAACAACGCTCAATTCTGTTTCAAGCCCTTTAGCATCTTCAACGGTAATAACACCGTCATTGCCGACTTTTTCCATAGCTTGAGCGAGATAATCACCAATGCTTGTATCACCGTTCGCGGAGATAGTACCAACTTGAGCAATTTCTTCAGATGTTTTAACTTCTTTGGAGCGAGATTTAACATCTTCAACAACAGCTTCAACCGCCATATCAATACCACGTTTCAAGTCCATAGGGTTCATACCAGCCGCAACAGCTTTGCAACCTTCTTTAATGATAGCTTCGGCCAAAACTGTAGCGGTAGTAGTACCGTCACCGGCTTTATCAGCAGTTTTCTGAGCAACTTCTTTAACCAACTGAGCGCCCATATTTTCAAATTTATCATTCAAAACAATTTCTTTGGCAACAGAAACACCGTCTTTAGTAATTTTCGGAGCACCGTAAGACTTATCCAACATAACATTACGCCCTTTAGGTCCCAAAGTAACTTTTACGGTTTTCGCCAAAATTTCCACACCTTTAAGCATTTTAGCTCTGGCGTCAGTTCCAAATTTAATATCTTTAGCAGCCATAATACAAAATCCTTTCTAATTATCTTTCCACAACAGCCAAAATATCGCCCTCTTTAATAATCAAATGAGGTTCGCCATCAATTTTAACTTCAGTTCCGGACCATTTGCTAAACAAGATATGGTCACCGACTTTAACACTCATAGGCAAGATTTTGCCGTCAGGAGTTCTCGGTCCCTCACCTGCGGCAATAACAACTCCCTCGCTTGGTTTTTCTTTAGCTGTATCAGGCAGGATAATACCACCTGCGGTTTTATTTTCTTCTTCGACGCGTTTAATTAAAACGTTTTCGCGTAAAGGCTTTACTTGCATTTAAATTACTCCCATAAAATAGGTTATATTAAAACTAATAGGTTAGTTAGTGTTTAGTTTTCACAAAATCAAGCCTCAAACAAAGATTTTATCATTTTTTTATATTTTTAAAGAGCGCATCAAACATTTCTGCGATTTTGGTATTAGAAAAGTTCTTCAAAGTAATTTCCCGAGCCTTTTGAGCCATTATTGCACGTTCATCGGGATGCGCCAAATAATACTCTAATTTTTCTTTAAATTCATAATAATCTTTATAAGTTGCGACAGTATCGCCATAAGCATCTTCAATTTCGGACAAATAATCGGTAAGCACAAATCCTCCCGAAGCTGTCACATCAAAAATCCGATTAGAAATAAAGCCATAATAGCTCATATCCTCACGATGATCATTAAGTACGATATCGGCACTTGCATAATAGCGATACAAATCATCATTTTCAATAAAACCGCCTTTCAAGACATCCGGTTGCAAAGTTTTCTCCCAAAACTTACCGAACACGCTTAAATTTGCCCCCGCCAAAACGGCATAATCAACACTTTTACGACCAAACCCTGTATGATCAGAACCGACAAACAACACCGCATACGCCTTATCCATTTCTTTAGCCGTAGGTTTAAATCTATCGGGATTCGTAAATTGCGGAATATAAGTGGACATAGCACCGGTCGGAGCCACCACATCCTCAATAAATTTTTTAGAAGCACAAGCCACCACATCAACTTCGTTTAATATTTCAGGATGCAAACCTTCCACATAATAGAGATAGAGAACACGTTTACGCCCGTCGTCTTTATCTTCAGCATCTGGCAAATGCTCAAAATTATAGTACCCCTTAAAATAAATCACATTGCCGATATTACCCAGCTTTAAGTCTTCATAATTTTCCCGAAATCTATATTCAACATGGTAGCCCAATTTTTGTAACGCTTGTTTTAAATCTTCCGCCAAGAAAAAATCTCCGTCTTTTTGATAATAATAAGGAGATGAAGCCCGTTCTGAAGATGGCAGAACTATCGCAATTTTAGAATAATCTAAGCGATTTAAAAACAAAAAAGCTCCCACGAGCATTAAAACTAAAACAACCAAAACGGCAATTTTCTTCATCAAACAGCTCCCTTTATTCTTTACTTGACAAAAATATTTTTTTAACTAATATACACACATCTTAAATTTTTAAGGCTATTTATTATGGATATTAGAACGCTTATATTAAAAAATCTTAAAAAATGTAAAAAACTGTTTATTCTTTTTTGCATTACCTTCATTTTGACCTGCATCATTTTACCATTAGAAACATGGCTTATCAGCCGCCTTGTCGGTTGCTTTGAAATAAAAAACACAACCGAAGCGCTCAATCAATGTTTCACAATTTTATTGATACTAGTTGGATATTACCTTATACGCGCCCTCATAAACGGCTACTACGCCACATATATAAAAGACGCCTTTTCCCAAACATTTTTAAGTCACTTAGTAACAGACATCTTCACCAAAATTCATGCTCATTCTGTACGTTACTTTGATGATGAAATGAGCGGTCGCGTATCATCAGCGCTAACAGGATTATGCCAGAGTTTAACCAATTTATTCACCGATACTTGCTTTTTACTCATTCGTCCAATAGGAATTTTAATTATATCATATTCCATCATTGCCACCTTTAGTCCATCACTAAGCACCCTGTTATTTGCGATAAACATTCCTTACTTTTTCGCCGTATATAAAGTAAATCGCCACTTTTTTGATTTAGGCCGAAATCGTGTAAATTATGAAAATATAGCCAGAGGCATTTTAGTAGACAGCATTGCCAATGCCAATTTAGTCAAATACAGCGGATCATTTTTCAGCGAACAACTTTATTTTTACAAAAACTTAAAACAAGCCCTTTTACGCATAGCCGAACAAGGACGTTATCAAATTGTTTCGCGTTTTGCCTTTCATGCAATAGATACCGTATTCTTAACCTCCGGAATCTTTTTAATCTTATATTTTGCTCACAAAGACAATATCGCTTTGGATAATCTTTTTTACGTTTACACCACTTTAGTCAACCTCGTTCTGGCCACCATGGGTATAAACAACTACTGCCAATTTATATCTGATCAGCTGGGAGGAATTCGCGCCAATTTTTCAACCCTAAATCAGCCCATTGATATCAAGGAAAAAGAAGACGCCATAAACATACGCCCCACCAAAGCGGAAATAACCTTCAAAGATGTAAATTTTTCTTACATCGAAGGCAAACCGATATTTGAAAACCTAAATCTGCATATCAAAGCCGGAGAAAAGATTGGAGTAGTCGGACATTCCGGCTCAGGAAAATCCACTTTGATTAACTTATTACTTCGCGCTTATGATGTAGACAGCGGAGAAATATTGCTAAACAAAACAAATATCAAAGACTTAACTTTCCGCTCTCACCACAAAAACATTGCCGTTATCTCACAAGATACCGCCTTGTTTAACCGCAGTATCTTGGAAAATTTGCGTATAACCAATTCACAAGCGAGCGAAGAGCAAATCCGCCAAGCCGCTCAATTAGCGCAAATTGATAAGACCATAATGAATTTACCGCACGGATACAACAGCGTCGTCGGTGAAAGAGGAACAATGCTTTCCGGTGGCGAAAGACAGCGTATAGCTATTGCCCGCGCTATTTTACAAAATGCTCCGATTTTAATTTTAGACGAGGCAACATCTGCCTTAGATAGTGAAGCGGAAATAATGATAGAAAAGGCGTTACAAAACATCATCAAAGATAAAACCGTTATCGCCATTGCTCACCGTTTATCAACCTTAAGAAGCATGGATAGAATAATCGTCTTAGAAAATGGCAAGATAATTGAAGAAGGTTCCATTGATGAACTACTCAAAAACAAATCCGGTACATTCCATAAACTTTATCAACTTCAAAATAATGGCTATCTTTCTTATGGAGAAAAAGTATGACGCCCTTAAAAATTTTCTGCAAATATTCAGGGCAACTCAAGCTCTATGCCATAGCTATTTTTAGCTTATTTGGCTTGAGCCGTATATTAATCTATTTAGACAATTACTACATTGCATCGCTGTTTGGTTATATAGTCGAAAATCCGACACAAATAATAACCGACACATCATTAACTTATATTGCCGTATACGCCGGACTACACCTTGGTTCAAGCGTAACAGACAGCATCCTAGCCATTCTTGATTTTCGCACCAATATTCTTTTAAAAAGACACATCTACAACGACTTATTTAAGCATATACACAAACATTCATCCTCATATTTTAGCGAAGAAATGTCTGGAAAAATCTCCAACAAACTCCTTCAAACAGAAAGTATTATCAGACAACTTTTCTGGCGATTTAAAGGAGTTCTCGAAACACTCATCATTCCCTATGTTGTCGCTTTACCGATATTATTCAGCGTTGACAAAGGCTTAGCTACATCCATTACCTTTTTTTGCGTAATAACAAGTTTCTTCAACTATTATCATTGCAAAAACCTAAAACCAATCTCCAAAGAAAACGCTCAATTAGAGTCGGAAGCTGCCGGAATTATCGTAGACAGTATCGCCAATGCCCGCCTAGTAAAAAACTGCGGCGCTGTGTTGCATGAAAAAGCCTACTTAGGCAAAACGCTGAAAAAAGTCATCCGAAGTTACCTCCAAAAAGGGCAAGAAAGAGGAATATCTAATAGTTTCAATATTTTATCGCTAATGGTTTTGCGTGTCATATCGCTGTTGATTTTAGTTTATTTTTGGCACGTCAAAAATCTCAATATCAGCCAAGTATTGATAGCCTTAACTTATATTCACTTAGCGTTGTCGCCAATAGAGCGAATTGGATATATCATTATAGATTATCAACAAAACCTAGGCGCTTTAGAAGACGCTCTAAATGTCATCTACAAACCAATAGAAGTAAAAGATGCACCCAACGCCAAACAACTAAAAATAAATCAGCCCAATATTTCCATCCGAAATATGAGGTTTGCGTATGAGAGGAAAAAACCATTGTTTGAAAATTTCAACTTAGAA
Source organism: uncultured Alphaproteobacteria bacterium (assembly GCA_949282205.1). GTDB lineage: Bacteria > Pseudomonadota > Alphaproteobacteria > RF32 > CAG-239 > CAG-267. Next base: position 12,036 of record CASDOS010000025.1, read on the forward strand.
ATAAAAGCAAACGAAAAAGTCGGAATTGTTGGTTTATCAGGCGCCGGAAAATCCACTCTAATCAATTTAATTCTTCGTGCCTATGACATAAAAGGGGGAGAAATTAAGATTTCCGAGCAAAATATTACAGAAGTGACACAAAGTTCACTACGCCGCCAAATTGCCCTTATCCCACAAGAACCAAGTTTGTTTAATCGTTCTATAATGAACAACATCCGATTTTCAAACCCGAAAGCATCTGATGAAGATGTTTACAAAGCAGCCAAACTGGCTCAAATTCACGACACAATCTTAAAAATGCCTAAAGGGTATCAAAGTGTTGTCGGAGAAAGAGGCGTTAAGGTGTCAGGTGGCGAAAGACAAAGAATAGCCATCGCCTCAGCAATTTTAAAAGACACACCGATTTTAATTTTAGACGAGGCAACCTCGGCTTTAGACAGTGAATCCGAAACAGCTATTCAGAAAGCGCTGCAAAACATCATGAAGAATAAAACCGTTATAGCGATTGCCCACCGCTTATCAACCTTAAGAAACATGGATAGAATAGTAGTGCTGGAACATGGAAAAATTGTAGAAAACGACAGCCCTAAAAATTTGCTTAAAAACAAATCTGGCACTTTCTATAAACTTTATCAGCTCCAAAACAATGGCTACCTTTCTTATGGAGAAGAAGCATGACTGCAATAAAATTTATTTTCCAATACCTAAGACAAATTAAATTGTACACCATCGCCACCTTTGGTTTATTTGGGCTCAGTCGTGTATTTATTTACCTAGACAATTACTACATTGCATCGTTGTTCGGTTACATTGTTGAAAATCCAACGCAAATTATAACCAGCACTTCTATAACCTACGTTGCCATATACGCTGCCTTGCATTTTGGCTCAAATATTTGCGACGGGTTACGCACCATTTTTGAATTTCGCATGGATATTTTTCTAAAACGCAATATTTACAAAGACGCATTCAAACATACACACAAACACTCCTCTGCATACTTTACCGAAGAAATGTCCGGAAAAATATCTAATAAAGTTATTCAACTCGTCCTTCAAACCATAAATCTCTGCTGGAGTTTTAAAGGCGTATTGGAAGCAGTCATTATCCCCTATGCAGTTGCCTTACCGATATTATTCAGCGTTGACAAAGGCTTAGCTACATCCATTACCTTTTTTTGCGTAATAACAAGTTTTTTCAACTATTATCATTGCAAAAACCTAAAACCTATCTCCAGAGAAAACGCTCAATTAGAGTCAGAAGCTGCCGGAATTATCGTAGACAGTATCGCCAATGCCCGCTTAGTAAAAAATTGCGGTGCCGTATTACACGAAAAGGCATACTTAGGCAAAACGTTGAAAAAAGTCGTCCGCAGTTACCTCAAAAAAGGACAAGAAACAGGCATATCCAACAGTTTCAATATCTTATCTTTAATGGTCTTGCGTGTCATATCGCTGTTGATTTTAGTTTATTTCTGGCATGTCAAAAATCTCAACATCAGCCAAGTATTAATTGCCTTGACATACATTCATTTACTTTTATCGCCGATAGAAAGAATAGGAGATTTCATTATCCGCTATCAACAAAACCTTGGCGCTTTGGAAGATGCCATAAATGTCATCTACAAACCGATAGAAGTAAATGACGCCCCCAACGCCAAACAATTAACAATAAACACCCCAAATATTTCCATAAAAAATATGAACTTTGCCTATGAAAACAAAGCCGCATTATTTGAAGATTTTAATTTAGAAATAAACGCAAACGAAAAAGTCGGTATTGTCGGATTATCCGGTTCAGGAAAATCTACTCTAATCAATTTAATTTTAAGAGCCTATGATATAAAAGGGGGAGAAATTAAGATTTCCGAACAAAACATTGCCAAGATAACACAAAGTTCGCTACACCGTCATATAGCCCTTATCCCACAAGAACCGAGCTTATTTAATCGCTCCATAATGAATAATATCCGTTTTTCAAACCCGAAAGCCTCCGATGAAGATGTTTACAAAGCAGCCAAACTGGCTCAAATTCACGATACAATCTTAAAAATGCCTAAAGGGTATCAAAGCGTAGTCGGAGAAAGAGGCGTTAAGGTATCCGGCGGCGAAAGACAAAGAATAGCCATAGCCTCAGCAATTTTAAAAGACACACCGATTTTAATTTTAGACGAGGCAACCTCGGCTTTAGACAGTGAATCCGAAACAGCTATTCAGAAAGCGCTGCAAAACATCATGAAGAACAAAACCGTTATAGCGATTGCCCACCGCCTATCGACTTTAAGAAACATGGATAGAATAGTAGTGCTGGAACATGGAAAAATTGTAGAAAACGACAGCCCTAAAAATTTGCTTAAAAACAAATCCGGTAAATTTTACCATTTATTCAATTTGCAGTCAGACGGCTTTATCCAATCATAACCAAGCCCCACACCCCAAAGTATAAGCTATTATTAAAACTCCGCTCCACCACGATTTAATACAGCTGATGGCGGATTAAGAGGTTGTCTCTGTTTCTTTTCTGGTAAAGGTTTGCCTTCCTTGCGACGTTGATTTTCAAGCGTTTTCTTGCGAACCCCAACATAAGCTCGCTTATGCGCTTCCAAAAGTTTTCTTTTCTCCGCCCTTTCAATATCGCTCAAAACTTTACCGTTAGCTTCTTCATTAAGCACTGTTGCAACCTCTTGCATAGGGTTAATACCATTAACGCTGGTTTGATAAAGCTTATTTTTGTTTTTAATATCATCTTTAGTTAAGACATTACGCAAAAATTCACTGGTTTTAATCAAATCCATCGGCTTTCCGTCCGCAGCAATTTCACCTTTTTCAATCACAACCACTCTATCGGAAAGGGCAACTTCCGTCGGATTATGTGTCACCATAATCACGGTTTTATCTTGAGCCATATCCTTAAGAGATTTCATAATTTTAAGACTAAGATTTGGATCAAGACCTGTCGTTGGCTCGTCCATAATCACAATCGGTTTATCGGTTAAAAAGACGCGAGCCAAAGCCAAACGTTGCCGCTGTCCACCAGAAAGTTTAGAACCATCTTGTCCGATTTTATGTAAAAGTCCCTCATCAAACTTTTGAATATCGTTATTAAATCCGGCTTTTTCGCAAGCCTGCATAAGCTCTTCATCTGTGGCATCCGGTTTAAAATATTTAAGATTATACCCGACACTTTCATCAAAAAAGTGCACATTTTGATCGACAAACGCAATATGCGCATTAAGTTCGTCATCGGATAATTCACGAATTTCCTTATCCCCAATAAATATTTGCCCCGATTGCGCATCATAATCATGACGAATAAGGCTCATAAGCGTAGATTTTCCATTACCGGATGTCCCAACCACCGCAGTCAAACCACCTTTATCAAACTCAACACTTAAATCTTTAAGCACATTTTCGCCTCTTTTAATTTCGCCTTCTCGATCCATGGCCTCAACCAAACTCATATCAGTTACATCTTTAATTTGCGGATAAGCAAAATTAACATGACGTACACTAATTTTAGTATCCCTTTCGGTTAATTTTTCTTTACCTGTAACACGTTCAAGTTCTTTTGGTGTAATCAATTTTTTAGAAGCATCAATAAGTCTATGCGTTCCCGCCTGCATTTCATTCCAAAATTCCGAAAGCATATTCCCAGAGCTCATCATCTGCCACGAAGCCGTGCTAATCAGAGCAAACCGGCCGATATCTCCGGTTTTAACCACATCCGCAAAAGCCGCCGCCATAATCAACCCTTCCATTCCGATATTGATAGCCATTCTCATCTTGAGATATGCTTTGCTCTTGGCGTATGTAATTTTTTGCGTCACTTTAGATGCTTTATTTAAGCGATTTTCCATTTGCTTTGTTTCCACTTCAACCCGATTAGTATCCTGAACAAGCGGTGTATTTTTAATAGAATCACTATTTTCTTTAGAGATTTTATGAGAAAAAGAACGCATTTTACTATTGAGTTTACGATAAACTTTATTCATATATCCGCCAAATTCTGCCGTAACCACAGTCACGCCCAAAACCCCTGCAGCAAGCATCGGATCAACAGCCACTAAACTAGCAGAACTAATACCAAATACAATCACTTTAGACATACATTCTACTGATTTATTTAGCAAAGTATTTTTAGCCGAAACAATCTCTGATGTCAAACCTCCCAAAGATGCTGGAGCATTATCTTTAAAATACGGACGCGGTTTATGAAGAATATCCTTATAGATAGAACTAGAAGCGGCATTAGCATGCGTATCATTTAAAACAATCGTTGCCATTTTAGATTTAAATCGGCAGAAATCCCCCAATCTTTGTCGTGCAACATTAAGAGCTGCCGCTCCAAAGAATTTAGCTGTTGCCCCGCTTGTACCGGCAACAATCCCCGAAAGTGAACCAAATAACAAATTCTGACAATATGGTAACAATCCCTGAAAAACAGATTCTCCCATTTTATAGCCAACTGATTTTCTAAAATCTTTACCGGTTTTTTCCCAGGCTTCCTTAAAAACCTCCCAAGATGTTTTAAGAGTCCCTTGTTCTTTAATCTTCTTTTCAGGAGCATCTAAAACCTCTTTTCCTATTTTTTGTCCGGCAGATTTCAATTCTTGTGCAGCTTTTCGGGCCTCTTTTGCTAAATTTATAAGGCGTTCCCGTTCATATTCCGCAAAATTAGGAATTTTATTTGATTTTTTTTCTTTCGTTTTCTCTTGAGCCATTTTCAAATCTCCCTAACATTTAGGCATCTATTAGAGAGATTTTACCACAAAAAACCACATAAAACAAGCACAAAAAAAGACCTCAAAAGGTCAATAAAACAAAAATTTCAAAGCAACAATACGCAAGCCACAAAAAGCCATACTTATCCATCAAAAGGCAATAACAAATACCTTACCAATAAATCGGAGGCAACGCTGTCAAACGTCCCACCCCACCGTCAACAACTCTGGCTCGAGCATTTTTATATCCATTTTGTTGAGTTCTTTCCTCAACAAAACACATTTCATTACCATCCCCGCGTTTAAATGTAGTATCTTTATATATAGAAGGTCGAATGGATTGATAATAAAACACACCACGCCCACGAAATTGTTTCACATCCAAAGCGTCAACTCTATCTAGCATTTCCCCTCCTAAAATTCTAAAAAAATTTGCGCATAGAGAGCAATATATACAAAAAATAGAAAAACACAACAATTATTTTAATCAAAACAAAAAAATATGGGATGACTCACGTCATCCCATATAATCGTTCTTTAGCCTTGATGTTTACCCTTCTGTTTCGTTATGATAAACATGCGAAACTTCAGGTTTTTCTATATACTCCTTCCACTGAAGGGTATATTTCTTCATCGGTGTCTGCAGTAATGCTTGATACTGAGCTTCCGTCAGCCCCCATTTGGCAGCATATTTGCCCACCAAATTATCAGGAAACGCACCATGATTCTGAAGTTTAACAGTTTCTCTATGTATGAGAACATTAAATGCCCTTTCAGACAATTGAAATTCCTCAACATAAAGCTCTTGATACTTCAAAGCGAAGTGCGGATCCATCAGCATCAGATAGATTTCTACCTCAGGAAGCAAATGATATCCTACATTTTTGAAGATATCACTTTCTAAAGCAGCAATCTGAGCAGATACTTCCATTTGGTAAGTTGCAAATTCCTGCAAATCCTCAGGAAGTTCGTGCATTTTTGCCAAAGGAAAATGATTGTCGGCAATTACAATACGTAAGGCACTTTTGATTAGCTCTTTATCCTCCCACGAAGAGAAAGGATATTGAGCAGCCAAAAGTGTTGCATATTTTTTCTCAACCATTTTATGGTAGAGAACTTGCTTCCGAGTGTCGTCCGCCAAACTCAACAAACGACTAATATCTGCCGGACAATTCGCCAGAGCAATCAATCTGTCTAGCAGCTGATTATAAATTGGCTCAGACACCATCGGCTTAATATCGCTCATCTTTGATATGATGAGTTCATAAACCGCCGGCTCATTCAGCCTATAATAGGCAATACAGAGCCAAGCATAGGCATCGAACACTTCTTCTAAAGCCCCATGCACAGACACTGAAGGAAGATCTTTGAAGGTCTCTTTCCCTTGTTCCAGGCTCCTCAGTTTCGCCGGCAGCATTTTTGTTATATACGGCGCGAATTCCTTATATGAGGAAAAATTCGCTCTCACCTGAGCATAAAGCTCAGGGAAGAAAACCGCCATATATGGCATCAAAAATGCCACATTCTCCTTCGCATCATACGCGATTTGAAAGAAAAAACGGAATTTTTCCTGCCCAAGTTCACCAAGTTGTTGCGGAGACATCTTACGAAGTTCCTCCAAAAACTTAGGCGCCCAAGATGCACGCTTAGACACTAATGCCTCTGCAAATGCCCAACGTGGACTATCCGGAGGACAAACCTCGTTTGACTTAACCCCCAAGATATCGCAAGCCTTAAGCCCATCAAACGCCACCGGAGATTTTTCTATCAGCTCAACAGCATTCAGACCGAACTTGGACAGAAGCTGCAAAGCCATTTGCTGTGTCGGGGTGTAGAACTTCATTGCTTGCGCAATGATATTTACCCGACCACCATTAACAAGAGCTTCAAACTCCTGTTCAGTCTTAATCTCCTGAATCAGGTCATAGCGTTGCCGTTGCAATCGCGCAACTTTGACCTGAAGAGACCATACACGCGCTCGTATCTGGTCAGTGTCCAACTCTAGTTTGTCAATTGCCCGAAGCTGTTTTGTCACGCTCGGCAAAAACAACTCAGCGTGTTTGTTGGTTTTCTTGGTGAAATACTTTACCGCGATAAGCGGAAAACATACTCTCAACACTGCAGCAAATAACTGCACAAATAAATTTTTTTCCATGATTTAAAAAATTTAAATAAACAAAAATACATTAAGAAGATTTTCCCCTTAACGGCTCACCAATTAAAGTCCAAAACCCAAATCACTCCCTAAAGCAAATACTCTAAAGAACGTTCAAATCTATAGAAACAATAATATGGTAAACAAGAAGATAATACCATATTTTTTGTCTATCGTCAATACAGTTCCATGAAAAAAGAAAGAAAACTAAGCAGTTTGTTTTAAGAATTTATCCAAATATTCTTGCCACTCATCAGCTCGCACTTCGTCAAAAAATTCCCTTAAAAACGCAATCATAAACAAATGGCGTTTTTCCGCCTCCATTTTACCGACTTTTGTCTGCATCGCACCTTTAAGTTTCAGCAATTTATCAAAAAAATGGTTAATAGCGTGGTTTGTCGCCCGATTTTTGTTTTGATATTGTTCAGGTGTCAAATTTTCATCAGGAAAAATTTGCTCATTAAAGAGCGGACGCTTTGTCGCTGCCGAATACATCACCGTACGACAAACTCCGATTGCGCCAACCGCATCCAATTTATCCGCATCAGATACAATCGCCTGCTCAATCATCTTGAAATTCAGATGACTGCCCGATTTAGAAAAACCGATAGAACTAACAATATCCAATACTTTTCTAGCAAAATCTTCCTGAACGCCGATTTCAGATAAAAAACTTTTAACCCGCGCGCCGTCAGAACCTAATTTATAATCATCAACATCATGCAGAGCCACCGCTACACGCACAGCTTCAGCATCGGCCAGAGGCTCTTCCGCCAGAATCTTTTCCGCATTGGCCATCACTCTCTGGATATGCTCAAAATCATGTCCGGAATTATCGCCCTCATGACATTTTTTAGCAAACATCAACGCTTGTTCAACAATTCCGGACATTTCATTTCTCCTGATATTAAAACAATTTAGAGAATATTACGCCGCCTTCAAACAATGCGCAATATATAATTCTCGTTTACTCAACACATCTTGCTTTGTCATTGCCGATTTCAAAAATTCCGAATGTGTCACCAGATGCAGCGGTTCCCCATCAGCAACAATGTGTTTATCTTGGATAATCAGTACTCTATCTGCCAAAGCAATTTCCGTCGGATTATGGGTAACCAGCAATACCGTTTTATGCTTTGCCAACTCTTTGAGGGTTTTCATCACCTGAAAACTCAAAACCTGATCCAATCCGGTAGTCGGTTCATCCATAATCACAATCGGACGATTGGTTAAGAAAGTTCGCGCCAAAGCCAGACGTTGCCTTTGTCCTCCGGAAAGTTTATTCCCGTTAATTCCGATTTTATAGTCAAGTCCACCCTCAAACTTGGCAATATCTTCGGTTAGTCCGACCGCATCCAAAACCTCATACAAGCGTTTTTCATCCGTTACATCACTCAAATAAGTAAGATTACGACGAATAGTAGTGTCAAAAAATTGCACACTTTGCCCAATAAAAGCAATATGCTTGTTAATTTCCTCATCAGGCAAATCACAAACATTCTGTCTCCCGATAAAGACTTTACCTTGTTGCACGTCATAATCATGTCGAATAAGCCGCATCAATGTCGATTTACCCTGTCCGGACGTTCCGGCAACAACAGTGACGCCTCCCGCTCGAATATCAAGCGATACATTCTCTAAAACCGTAGCACCGTATTTAATCTCCGTTAGATAGCCTATTTCTTCCATACGTTTAAGTTCCGGATACGCAAAACTAACATTTTCCAAGCGAATAAAATTATCCGACGCACTTAAATGATGATTACCTGTAACTCGCTCTAAAACTTTAGGAAGTTGCATACGCTTTCTTGTATCCGCAACCAAATTTTTATACTCGTCCACATTAAAATAAAAACGAAGAACCATCTGCCAACGCCCTTGCATTTGCATCGCCGCACCGGAAATTAAAGCCAATCGTCCGATATCACCAGTTTGAATAATATCCCGAATAGCCACATAGCAAACTGCAATAGCTAAAAGCGCATCCAACATCAGGCGAATACTTTCTTCTCCCATAGAACGGTTAAAGATTTTTAATCGCAATTTAGCGGAACTACGCATAAGCCGATTATAAATATTCTTACTTTCTTTTTCCACCTTATTGGCACTTTGCACCAATGAAGCAAGAGTGCTGATTTGTCCGTTTTCGCGATAAACTTTTGCCGAAAACAAACGAAATCGCTCATCAACTCTTCTAAAAAACTTATTATTATAAAGAGCAAACTCCATTGAAATAAACTGTAATAACAAAATAAACATCGCCAACTGAGGAACAATGGCAAACAAACTAACCGTACAAACAACTAAAGAAATAAACTCTCTATAAGAATTGAGCAGTCTATCCAAAATAAGGCGTTTATACCTAAATATAGACTCAGCAAAAGTAAGCATTCCCCCCACACCGTTAACCTTAAACAATGCTCTGGGTTTATGCAAAATTTCAACATAATTTTTCGCCTGCACGGAATTATCATATAAATCCATCATTTCATCTTGGATAAATCTGGAACGCGTAGAAAAAATTGATAATACATAACCATTAAGTTGGCTCAACGCCATAAATAAAGAAAAAATAATAATAGCCTTGGTCGTTCCATTTAAAAGTTCGGGAAGCGCCCCCATATAAAGCATTTTGAGATAAGGGATTATTCCACTTAACAGCCCGCATATAGCCATTGCTAACAACAATTTTTTACAAGGCTTAGACGCATACAATTTAAGTTCTGAAAAAATCTCCTTAATAATTTCCCCTATTGAAATATCATAACTATTTTTGGGCTCTGTACTCTCCTTTCTCAATCCCCATAAAGACCTAATTCTTTCCAATTCAAATTTCACAAAATTATACTTTTCAAGAAAAACTCTCTGTTCTTGCATAAAAAAGTCCTCCAAAATTTGATGAGAATTTGAAAATACACAAAATAAAAAGTAAAATCAACAACTTATTTTAACAAAATTGCAAATAAAAGACTTGACAAAAAAGTTTCATATCTTTATAATAAAAGCATAAAGCAAGGGAGCGATATTTCGCCCCCTTTTTTATTGCTGATAGATATTTTTACTTCAAAATTTTCTGTAAATTGATTTCTAAAGTTCGGTATCCATTTTTTGCATAAAAAGCCAAAGCACGTTGGTTAAACATAAAGACACTAAGCTCCACGGCTTCAACACCATTTTCACGCAAAAAACTCTCTGCCTCATGCAACATTTTTCCACCAATACCAAGGCTTCGTATTTTTTCATCAACCCCAAAGTTATAAATATAGGCGACTTTGGAATGCACAAAACCATTGCGTGATTTTTCTTGAATAAGCAAGCACATAAACCCGCAGATTTTATCGCCGTCTACCGCCTTAAAAATAACGGCATTTTCATCTTTCAGCATATTCTGAATAATCCGCAAATGTTCTTCTTCGGGTGTCGGTCTAAAATAATCCGGCAGCGCATCATCATGCATTTTACCCACTTGGTAAGAAAGACGAGCAATATCTTCCGCATCATCTGCATTGGCAATTAAAATATCAATATTCTTACTCATTCAAATTCCTTTACAACGTAAAAAAGGAGAGCAATCACTCACTCTTCTCTGCATAACACTATTTTCTTAAAGCATCAATCAATTTTTGCGGATTAACAATCACCCCCACACCGGCACGATAATCTCCGGTTTCAAGACCAAGCTGCCAAAACTCTTCTGCTGTCAAATCATTTTTGATGCTCCTGGCCAAAACAAACAATCCGCATTCATAAGGCTTGAGATAAAACCCCGGAGCCGAAAACATATAGGCATCTAATCTATCATCTACCGCCACCGTACGACCACCAGCCGGAAAACATAATCTGTTTCTCCAAAATTCACTAACTTCTAAAGGAATTTTGGGAGCATTTGGCATTACTTCATAATCCATCGGATTATCTAAATCTCCGCTATAAGAACAATGAATACGCCCTTCAGACCACAGTTTACCCTCAAACTTCAAATCACCGCTATTAACCCAAATATTTAAGTTCTTTGCCCGTTCAAGAGCTTTTTTCATCTCAGATACACCTTCATCTTGCTGAAAAACAGGGCTTGTAATTCCCCATAAGATGCAAACCGTATCAATACCATTTTTCCCTTTTTGCAGAAGTTCCTCATGAATATCGCAAACCTTCTGCAATGCTTGTGCATAATATCGCTGTGTCCGCTGACCATTTTCCATCTGTTGTGCCGAAAAATAATAAACATCAGCAAACGGAGCCACGCCACAAGTTTTACCGACAAAAGCAGACACAAGCGTTCCACCGCTTGCACCTCTCCCTAAATCATCAGAACAAATTCTCTCATAACCTTTCAAATTTTCATGATATTCTAAATGATCACACAACAAAAAACCATCAATAACTGCGACAGCACGCCCATGACCGGCAAGATTTTGCCGATGCAAACGACGAATACCAAGCCCCGGATTTTTTCTTTGCTCCATAAAATTCTGCGGATTAAAATTTTGAGGTAATTTAGCAACATCTTCCGGCCAACGTGTATACTCATCAAAAGACACAAACAACGGATTCATTTTTGCTAAATCATAATCAGACAAATCAAACCTTTCTAATTGCAAAAAAGGAGACGCATAACCACTCGGTGATGTTTGAACAAAATTTTCTAAATCCACCCCCTCACGACTTTTAATCAAGCCGATTTCATAGCGCTCCGCTCGAGAATAAACATTTCCCTTTAGTTCATCACCATACAGAGGCATAGACAAGACTTGATTTTTAGATTTTATCAACGCCTCGGCGAGTTGCCAATTTTCAGCTTTATACAAAGCATTCCAATTATCAAAACCATATTCCTTAGCCACCACATGTTGCATATTCATCAACGATAAATCTTTTTTATCGCCAAAAACTTCTGCACATCTGGCAACCGCACTTTGTTCATTTTTCTGGAAATTTTTTAATAAAGATTTTGCTTCCACACGGAAGAATTCAAGATATTTACGCATACCAATTCCTTTCTGATAACTTACCACTTTGCCTGTCCGATGAGCAGAATAAGTCATCTCAAGAAATCTATGTAAAAAACAACAACGGCAACGAACCCTTTGGCGGACAATCCGAGCGTTTGCCAAGCTCATATGTGAGATATATCAAAAAACCTAAGCAGAGTCAAGCAGAAATACGCTCTTAATTTTAACTTCTAATCAGTCAGAACAACTCTCAATAATTGTTTCAACCTGACTTTTAACTTTCCAAGGATCATCTACCTTCGCAAAACGCACTTTTGCCGTTCCCGTACCGGAAAACATTAGCGTTCCATATCCCAAAATCCGTCCTAAAATAGATTGTCTGATTTCGACCGATTCAATTTTATTAGTTTTGAGTTCTTGTGTTTTCACGCTGATAATTCCCTTTTTGCAAATTACACGTTTATTAGTAATAACCAACTCAATCGTCGCCAAACGCAAATAATCATAAACAGCCCACAACACAACCACACCGACAAAGACCTGACATTCTAAATTTTGTCGCAACGTTGCATCAGCCAACCACAAGAGAACCAACAAAAATGTCAAAAGACACAAGAACCAAGTAAACAGATAGTTAATCCAATGCAACTGAACTTTCCCTTTAATTTCTTCCCCTTGAGATAATGTACCATCAACATACGACATTTGCGCCTCCTAAATTTGAATATTTCAAATATAAAATCATCTCTCCAATTTATCAATAATTTTATCGCAACTCAACAAAATAACAAAACTACTCATTTGCTTGATACTGACGAATAATTTGTTCAAAAAAAGGAAGAGTAATATTTTTAACCACATCAAAATGTCCATAAAAATCCCTCAAATGCTGTTTCAATTCAATTTGAATCACATTGGGTTTATTATAAATTTTTTGAAATCGTCCGGTCAATCCGACTTTTCCCATATAATTTGGATGATTAATAACCGCTTTCAGCCCAAATTGATGTGCAATATTCACTATATCCTGCAAATAAGGATAATTTTCTTCCAAAAAATTTCCTGTACCTAAACAAATATCACAATCAACCTCTTGATTAAATCCATGAACATCCAAAAAATAATGTTCTCCGAGATTTTTTTGTACGATGCAATCAGAAATCAACGCTTTAAAAGGAGTAAATTTTGTGCGAATTAACGTTGATATATGATACTTTTCTCCCAGATATTGAACAAGAGCACCGGTATATAAATCCGCCTTTTTCTCTTTTTTAGCCACAAAACTGCGCGTAGAGTGAGGTGCAGACAAAATCAATAAAGAAGAGCGATCAGTAAATTCAAAAATATCTTCACACAGTTCGTCCCCATGCGAATTATTCTGCATAAATCGTTCATTATATTTTTTGAGCAATTCTTGTATTTCTAATCCCATCGTCACTAAATTCTCTTTACAACCAATTTTCCTAAGCACACTTATATTATACAAAAATTAAACTTTATATTTTAAGATAAAGTTTATGACTAAACAATTTCAGGAAAATAGAATGAACTCTTGCCGTTTTTGCAAACCGCTAATGGATAAAATTATCCGACGCTATCAAGAAGAACTTAACCGGAATAACTAATAAATGTCTGAAAAAACAAACAAGAACCCTTATTTTCTTATTATCACAAATTGCATAAACAAGATTTACGACATTTTTCTTGGTATGTTTATCGTATCGTTTTTATTTCGACATACCAAAGAAAGTATTACCGATATTAGTATTTACCATCTAATATGCTATATTTTTGTAGCTCTCCTAGCCTATTTTACCGGAAATTGGATAAAACGCGGCAATCGACTATTGATGTACCAATTAGGAATAATTACAACATTCATCGGTTTCATGTTTTTTATTTATTTACAAAACAACCTTGTAAATTATATTCCACTTTGCGGAATTGTATATGGCATCATCATGTCGTTCAAAGCTTTTCCTTTCAATCTGATAGTAACAGATAATATTCCGGCATCACAAATGATAGCATTTAAGGGTTATTTAGAAAGCATAAAAAACTTTATTCGCATAGCATCACCACTTATATTAGGATTTTTTCTTACCTTTGACTCTTATTTCAAAACTGTAACTTTTTTAGCCTTTCTATCTGTTGTTGAGTTCATTTCATTTAGTTGCATTAAAGCTCCGGCAAGAAAAGAACTGCCTTGCATGGATATAAAAACCTTTTGGCAAAAGACCAAAAATCTTACCTATGTCAGACAACTATATAAAATCGAGTTCTGCCGAGGAATGACGATTGATGGAACCCTGAGCACTTTAATAACAATTTATCTATTTAAGACAGATTTCAACTTAGGTATAATCAGTTCTTCATTCTATGGTATAACAATGCTACTCAATCTTTTCTTTGGTCGCTATTGCAAATATAGTCATTTTGTACGGATACTAATGCTAGCCGCCATCTTAGTCATATCTTCAGTACTTATATTTATTTTTGCTCCGAATAAAGTCAGTTTTATTCTTTATAATTTCTGTTTTATTGTTGTTACACAATTTATGCGCGTTATCGTCGATATTAATATGTTCAATGTATCTAACCTTCCAGAAGTTATTGAATATAAAAATGAATATTTTGTAATCAGAGAGTTATTTTTAGGCTTAGGACGCATCATCAGTTATATGATGCTTTTGTTTTTTGGGCTGTATGGCAATTTTGAAATACTGCAATACTTTCTACTATTTTTAACAATATTTGTTGCGTTAATGAGCCTCAACGGCATTCGCCTAAATCATTATTTTGACAAGTGTAGCAAATTTTAGTAATATAGACAAGATATGAAAAAAACTATAGATAGCATCTGTAATACTGTTTTAAGAGGCAAATATAAGTTTGTTTTGATTTCCGGTAATGGTGGTGCCGGAAAATCTACCTTTGCAAAAATATTACAGGAAAAATTGGTGCTTGCCGGCAAAACTGTCAGCATTATAAGTACTGATGATTATATGAAAGATAAAGCATATCGTAAAAATAACTTCATTACATATAATGACAAAAGCGGAAAACCTAAAACGGCTTACATTGCTTCGACCTTTCCCGAAGCCTATAATTACCAATATTTAGACAACGCAATTCATTCTAAAAATGCAGATATAATAATTGTTGAAGGTATCGGTGTTGCTCTTATTATCGATAGCTTTGAAAACGCATATAAAATTTTTATGCAAGTAGATAAAGAAACGGAATATAAAAGAAGAGTTCAAAGAGCAAGAGCCGGAGCCGATTTAACAAGAGAGAGAATGGAGATAAGATACGAACAGTTTGAGCTATTTATTCTTCCTTTGGCAGATAAATTTGATTTGAAATTAATTTCTCAAGATGATTTTTCGTATTCTCTGATTTAATTATAAGATATTTCACTTAACTATAGAGATTTCTCCTCGCCATATAAGCGGAAAAATAAACTCTTTAAATATAGATGAAGCCTTAGATAATCTTTATAAAACATTTAGGAAATTCATAAGCGAATAAAACATGCATATTATCCATCTTCATTTCCCAATAGACAGCTTTTCAGAATACAAAAAGGCAAAGTAAATAAACCCTGCCTTTTCTAAATAAAGTATGCGCTAAAATTAAGCGTTAACAGTAACTTTACCGCCAGCTTTTTCAACAGCTTCAACAGCTGCCTTAGAAGCTGAATCAACAGTAATGTTGATAGCTGCAGTCAAAGCACCTCTAGCCAACAAACGAATACCGTCCATTTCTTTAGAAACCAACTTAGAAGCCAACAAAGATTCTTTATTGATTTCAGCAGCATTCAATTTACCAGCATCAATAGCTTTTTGGATTGTATCCAAATTGATAACAGCAAAAGTCTTAGCAAACGGATTTTTGAAACCACGTTTCGGCAATCTACGATAGATAGGCATTTGTCCACCTTCAAAACCATGAACAGCAACACCTGAACGAGATTTTTGACCCTTCTGACCACGACCGGCAGTTTTACCTTTACCGCTTCCGATACCGCGCCCAACGCGAATACGGTTTTTAGTAGCGCCTTCATTATCTCTTAATTCATTTAATTTCATTTTATTCACCTTTTTTACAAAAACTCAAAATAAAATCAAAAAGCACTTGCTTCGGGCTAACCTCAACAGCTTGGGGCAGAGCGGCAAAAACCGCTCAACGCCCGACTGCAATTATTCTTCAATTTTAATGAGGTGAGCTACCTTATTAATCATACCTCTAACAGCTGGAGTATCTTCCAAAACAGAAGTTCTGCCAACTTTATTTAAGCCCAAACCTTTCAAAGTAGCAATTTGCTCTTTTCCATGTCCGATGGAACTTTTAACTTGAGTAACTTTAACAGTTTTTTTAGCAACCATGATTAAGCCTCCTCTTTTTCCATCTTAGCGTTAGAAGTACTTTCGCGGCGACTTACGATATCACCAACTTTTTTACCACGTTTAGCAGCAACCATACGCGGACTGTTAATAGATTGCAGAGCTGCAAAAGTCGCTTTAATCATATTATAAGGGTTATTAGAGCCCAAAGATTTAGCAACAACATCTTGCACGCCCAAAACTTCAAAAACAGCACGCATCGGGCCGCCGGCAATCACACCGGTACCGGCAGGAGCTGTTCTAAGAACAACTTTACCAGCACCAAAACGACCGGCAACATCATGGTGTAAAGTTCTGCCTTCGCGCAAAGGAATACGAACCATATTCTTTTTAGCTTCATTAGTAGCTTTAACGATAGCTTCAGGAACTTCAGCTGCTTTACCGGAACCAAAGCCGATACGACCTTTTTGATCACCGACAACAACCAAAGCCGCAAAAGACATAGTACGACCACCTTTTACAGTTTTAGCAACACGGTTAACGAAAACGAGTTTCTCAACCAATTCTTCTTTTTTATCCGCCTTATTATGACGATCTAAAGATTGTGCCATGATAACCTCCTAAAATTTCAACCCGGCTTCACGGGCAGAATCTGCCAGAGCCTTCACGCGACCATGGTAAACATAACCGCCACGATCAAACACAACTTCGCTGACGCCATTTTTAACAGCGCGTTCAGCAACTACTTTACCAACATACTGAGCAGCTTCAATATTAGAAGATTTAGTAATATTGGCTCTTACTTCTTTATCCAAGGTAGAAGCAGAAGCAACAGTAGCACCTTTAGCGTCATCAATAACTTGCGCATAGATATGTTTTCCGCTACGAAATACAGACAATCTCATCTTTCCATTCGCAGCAGCTTTCAAAGCCGTTCTAACCCGAGCTTTTCTTTTTTCATATAATTTCTTTGGTGTATTCATTGCTTTACATCCTATTTCTTCTTACCTTCTTTACGACGTACATATTCGCCATCAACACGAATACCTTTTCCTTTATAAGGTTCAGGTTTTCTGTATTTACGAATTTCGGCCGCAACTTGACCTACCAATTGTTTGTCAACACCGCTAACTTTCAAAGTTGTAGGAGTTTCGCAAACGATAGTAATGCCATTTGGTGTTTCAAATGGGACATCGTGAGAAAAGCCCAATGTAAGAACTAATTTTTTACCTTCCATACGAGCTTTATAACCAACGCCGTTCAACTCAATGCTCTTGCTATAACCAGCACTAACACCTTTTACTAAAGAGTTAATCTGTGCTCTGGTTGTCCCCCAAAGGGTTCTAGCCGTACGGCTTTGAGAATGCGGAGTAACAACGATTTTACCATCATTGAGTTCTACATTAACATGAGAATCATCATAAGCAAAGCTTAATTCACCTAATTTTCCTTTAACGTTAACAACATTTCCATTAATGGAAGCGCTAACACCATCTGGGACAATTACAGGATATTTTCCAACTCTTGACATCCGCTATCTCCCTAGAAAACTTGGCACAAGATTTCGCCGCCGACATTAGCTTTTCTGGCTTCATTATCGCTCATAACCCCTTTCGGCGTAGAAACGATAGAGATACCGAGGCCTTTATAAACTCTAGGCAGGTCTCTAACACTGGAATACACACGACGTCCCGGAGTGGAAACGCGATAGATTTCAGTAATAACACTTGTACCCTCATGATACTTTAATTGAATACGAAGTTCATCAACACCCGGACGCACGTTAGTTTTTTCATAACCAGCGATATATCCTTCTCTTTTCAAAACTTCCAATACATTTTCACGCAAGCGAGAAGCAGGTGATACAACATCACTTTTCTTCGCTCTTTGTGCGTTTCTAATGCGTGCGAGCATATCGCCCAAAGGATCAGTCATAGACATAATATCATCTCCTTACCAGCTTGATTTTACCAAACCAGGAATTTCACCAAAACTAGCCATTTGTCTTAATTCGACACGGCTAACACCGAACTTCCTGCTAACACTACGAGAACGACCGGTAATTCTGCAACGGTTTCTAACTCTAACCTTTGAAGAGTTACGCGGTAATTCAGCCAATTTCAAAGTAGCCTGAAATCTATCTTCTTCAGGAGCATTTTTGTCATTGGCAATGGCCTTCAACTTGGAGCGAACGTTTGCGTATTTAGCAACCATTTTCACTCTTTTCAAGTTTCTGTAAACTGAACTTGTTTTTGACATCGTAAAATCTCCACTTATTTCTTATATGGTAAGTTGAAAGATGTAAGAAGGAATTTAGCTTCTTCATCAGTTTTAGCAGAAGTACAGATAACGATATCCATACCTCTAACCTGTTCAACTTTTTCATAGTTAATTTCAGGGAAAATAATTTGCTCTTTAATGCCAAAAGCAAAGTTACCTCTTCCATCAAAGTTCTTACCAGAAATACCATGGAAGTCTCTGATGCGCGGAAGAGCCATATTAATCAAGCGTTCAAGGAATTCATACATTCTGTCAGAACGTAATGTTACTTTACAACCGATCGGCATACCTTCTCTCAATTTAAAAGTAGCGATAGATTTTCTGGCCGAAGTAACCACTGGTTTCTGACCAGCAATCATAGCCATTTCCTCAACAGCATTATTAAGTTTTTTCTTGTCTGTAATAGCGTCACCAACGCCCATATTCAGAACAATTTTAGTCAACTTCGGAATCTCATGCGGGTTCTTGTAACCGAACTTTTCCACAAGAGCCTTCTTAATGACATCATCATATAAAGTTTCAAAATTTGTCATCAAATTATCTCCTAATTATCGATTACTTCACCGGATTTCCGAGCAACACGTTTTTTAACACCATCAACAACTTTATAACCTACTTTAGAAGGTTTACCATCAGCTGTCAACGCTGCCACATTAGAAACTTGAATAGCTGCTTCTTTAGTAACAATACCGCCAGGATTTGTCTGACTTGGTTTTGTATGTCTTTTAACGAGGTTAACACCTTGAACAACTACTTTACCTTCTTTCGGCATAGCTTTCAAAACTTCACCTGTTTTACCTTTATCATCACCTGCGATAACGATTACTTTATCACCTTTTTTGATTTTCATTTTGCTCATTACAAAACCTCCGGCGCTAAAGAAATTATCTTCATAAATTTTTTCGCACGCAACTCTCTGGTTACAGGCCCAAAGATACGGGTACCGATTGGTTCACCGTCTTTATTAACCAAGACAGCTGCATTACTGTCAAAACGGATTACACTACCGTCTTTACGTCTGATGTCGCTAGCCGTTCTAACGATGACTGCACGTTGAACGTCACCTTTCTTTACACGCCCTTTAGGCATAGCATCTTTAACGGAAACGATAATAATGTCACCGACTGAAGCATGCATTCTCTTGGAACCACCAAGAACTTTAATGCACTGCACCTGACGTGCTCCAGAATTATCCGCAACATCTAGGTTGGTTTGCATCTGTATCATAATTCATTCCTTCCTAATTAGGCATTTTCATTATTAGTCAACACAGTCCAAGACTTTGTTTTGGAATAAGGTTTAGATTCGATAATAGAAACCTGATCCCCTTCTTTGAACTGATTATTTTCATCGTGAGCAGCAAATTTCTTACTTTTCTTCACGATTTTTTTGTAAACAGGATGCATAACTTGACGCTCAACGCTGACAACGACAGTTTTATCCTGTTTAGCACTTACAACAACACCTTGAAGAATTCTTTTAGGCATCTGTTTTTCTCCTAACTATTCTTCTTACGCTCTGTTAAAAGCGTATTGATTTGAGCTACTTCTTTACGAACTTTAGAGATATCAGAAGGTTTTTGGAGTTGACCTGTAGCCTGCTGAATGCGCAAACTTAATTGCTCTTTTTTGCATTCTACGAGTCTATTTTCCAACTCATCATCACTCATAGCTCTCAAATCTTTAATTTTAACCATTATGCTTCTCCATTATCAGAATTCAAGCGTTTAACAAACTTGCTCTTAACGGGCAATTTTGCTGCACCCAACGCAAATGCTCTGCGTGCGGTATCTTCATCAACCTCACCGATTTCGAACATAATACGACCAGGTTTAACTCTTGCTACCCAAAATTCAGGAGCACCTTTACCTTTACCCATACGAACCTCGGCAGGTTTATCTGACACAGGAACATCTGGGAAAATTCTAATCCATAGTCTTCCGGCTCTCTTCATTTCACGAGTGATAGCGCGACGAGCTGCCTCGATTTGGCGAGCGGTAACGCGCTCCGGTGAAAGAGCTTTCAATCCGTATGAACCGAAACTTAACTCAGCACCGCCTTTAGCAACACCGTGAATACGGCCTTTATGTTGCTTACGGAACTTTACACGTTTTGGACTTAACATTTTAAAACCTCATTCTTACTTTTGTTCAGCCAATTTCTTGTCTTGTGCCATTGGATCGTGAGTCATAATCTCACCTTTGTAAATCCAAACCTTAACGCCGCAAGCACCATAAGTGGTGTGAGCAGTTGAAGTAGCATAGTCAATATCAGCACGAAGAGTGTGCAAAGGCACTCTGCCTTCACGGTAATATTCAGTTCTTGCGATTTCCGCACCGCCTAAACGACCGGAACAGCAAACTTTAATACCTTCGGCACCAAGACGCAAAGCAGACTGCATAACTCTCTTCATTGCGCGACGGAAAGCAACACGTCTTTCCAACTGTTGAGCAACGGAATCTGCAACCAACTGAGCATCCAGTTCAGGCTTTCTGACTTCCAGAATATTTAATTGGACTTCAGAATCAGTCAACTTTTGAATATCTTTTCTCAACAACTCAATGTCTTGACCTTTCTTACCAATTACAACACCTGGTCTTGCTGAATGAATAGTAACTCTGGCTTTTTTAGCCGGACGTTCAATAACAACCTTACTAATACCAGCCTGAGCCAACTTTTCTTTCAAAAATTTTCTAATTTTCAAATCTTCGTGGAGGTAATCAGCGAACTTCTCATCAGCATACCAACGAGAGTCCCAAGTGCGGTTAACACCTAAACGAAGACTGATAGGATTTACTTTCTGTCCCATTTAACTTACTCCCCACGCTCTGCAACAACGATAGTCAATTTAGAGAACGGTTTCAAAACTCTAGCGCCTCTACCACGACCACGCGCGTGCATACGTTTCATAACAATGCCATTACCGGTATATGCTTCAGCAACAACAAGTTTATCAATATTGAGCTTGTGATTGTTTTCAGCATTAGCAATAGCAGATTTCAATACTTCCAAAGCAACTTTTGCGATTCTTTTCTTAGAAAAGCTAAGTTCTGCAACAGCCTTTTCAGCGCTTAAGCCTCTGATTGTCTGAGCAACAAGGTTTAACTTACGAGAGCTTGAGCGGATAGAATTGCATACAGCCATAGCCTGGTTGTCGGCAAGTCTTCTTGTATCTTTAGTTTTTCCCATAATTAACCTCTCTTAACTTTTTTATCTGCAGCGTGACCATAGAAAGTACGGGTCGGAGCAAATTCACCAAATTTATGGCCAACCATTTCTTCGGTAACGAGTACCGGAATAAATTTATGACCATTGTGAACACCGAATGTTAAACCAACGAATTGTGGCAACATGGTAGAACGACGAGACCAAATTTTAATCACTTCATTACGAGTAGATGCTCTTGCTGCATCAGCTTTTTTAAGAAGATAACCATCTACAAAAGGTCCTTTCCAAACGGAACGTGTCATTTGTTTACCTCCTTATTTCTTTTTATTTTCATGACGAGATCTCATAATAAAGCGATCTGTCTTCTTGTTAGAACGAGTTTTAGCACCCTTAGTTGGTTTACCCCAAGGTGTAACCGGATGACGGCCACCGGAAGTACGACCTTCACCACCACCATGTGGGTGATCAACAGGGTTCATAGCAACACCACGAGAAACCGGACGAGCGCCCAACCATCTAGCGCGACCTGCTTTACCCAAAGAAACGTTTTGATTATCTGGGTTAGAAACAGCGCCGACAGTAGCCAAGCATTCTTCACGAACGATTCTCAACTCACCTGAAGAGAGTTTCAATTGAGCATAACCGGCATCTTTACCGACAACTTGAGCATAGCAACCGGCAGAACGAACTAATTGTCCGCCTTTACCGACTTTCAACTCAACGTTATGCACAATAGTACCAACCGGCATACTCTTCAACGGCATTGCGTTACCCGGCTTAATATCAGCTTTCTCGGAAGAGATAACTTTATCGCCGGCTTTCAATCTTTGCGGAGCCAAGATATAAGCCTTTTCGCCATCTTCATAATTAATCAAAGCGATAAAAGATGTGCGGTTAGGATCATATTCGATTCTCTCCACAGTTGCTTCACAATCAAATTTATTACGTTTGAAGTCGATAACACGATATTTGCGTTTATGACCGCCACCGATTCTACGACTTGTAACGTGTCCAAAATTATCACGCCCGCCGCTTTTAGTCAGACCAACGGTCAGACTTTTTTCCGGATTACCTTTATACAGTTCACTTCTATCAACAATAATCAGCTGACGAAGACCCGGAGTGGCAGGTTTATATGTTTTCAAAGCCATGACTAAATTCCTGCTGTAACATCAATATTTTGACCTTCGGCAAGTGTAATAACAGCTTTTTTATAATCAGAGCGAACGCCCTCATAACCTCTAAAGCGTTTTACCTTACCGGCTTGTTTAACGGTATTTACTTTATTAACCTTAACATTAAAGATAGCTTCGACAGCCGCTTTAACGCTTTCTTTCGTAGCAGACAAAGGAACCATAAAGACAACTTTGCCATTTTCGGAAGACATCATGGACTTCTCAGTAATTACCGGACGAAGTAATGTATCATACATAGCTGCAGTTACATTGTTTGCATTATTTGATTTTTTCATTGTAATCTTTCCTCCAAGCAAGCAACGGCCTCTTTAGTCAATACTAACTTCTCTTTTCTCAAAATATCGTACACATTGGCACCGATTGTCGGCAAAACATCAACACCAACAATATTACGGCTAGCCAGTGCGAAATTAACATCAACTTCTTTACCATCAATAAACAAGCAGTTATTCAAACCGCAAGCGTTCAATTTAGCGAGTAAATCTTTCGTTTTAGGATTTGAAAGCTTTGCTTCGTCAATAATGATAAGATTCCCCTCTTTGGCCTTAGCCGAAAGAGCTGTTTTCAGACCTAATTTTCTGAACTTTTTGGTCAAGTCGTGAGAATGATCTCTAACAACCGGTCCAAATACAATACCACCTTTTCTAAATTGAGTTCCTTTACGGCTACCTTGACGAGCATTACCGGAACCTTTTTGTTTAAAAGGTTTAGCAGGAGTCAAAGCAACGTCAGAACGGCCTTTAGTCTGGTGATTACCGCATTGGCGCATTGCAAGTTGCCAATTAACAACGCGGTGTAAAACATCGGCACGAACTTCTACGCCAAAGATAGCATCGTTAAGTTCAATACTGCCAACGTTTTCATTATTTAAATTTAAGATGTCCTGTTTCATATTCAAAATTCCTTAAACTCTTTTATGCATTATCAGCTGCTGTTTCTTCAGCTTTAACTGCAACAGGTTCATCAACCTTTTTCAAACCGGCAGGCATTGGCAATTTAACATCTGCAGTTTTCTTAAGAGCATCGGTAACGCGCACCCATGCGTTTTCAGCACCGGGAACACCACCTTTAACCATAATCAAACCGCGGTTAGCATCAACTGCAACAACTTTAAGGTTTTGAACTGTAACGCGTTCATCACCCATATGTCCAGCCATCTTTTTACCTTTGAATACCTTACCTGGATCTTGTCTTTGTCCTGTAGAACCATGAGAACGGTGAGTTAATGAAACACCGTGAGTAGCTTCAAGACCTGCGAAGTTGTGGCGTTTCATAACACCGGCAAAACCTTTACCGATAGAGTTAGCACAAACATCAACATATTGTCCGGCTACAAAATGTTCTGCAGACAATTCATCGCCAACAGACAAAAGGCAATCTTCAGAAACTCTGAATTCAGCCATTTTCTTTTTAGGCTCAACATTAGCCTTAGCGAAATATCCTTTCAACGGCTTAGATAAATTCTTAGCCTTAACAGCGCCCGTTCCGAGTTGAACAGCACTGTAACCGTCTTTTTCATTTGTTCTGACATTAATAACCTTCAAGCCTTCGACAGCCAAAACTGTTACAGGAACGTGAGTTCCGTCGGCTTCAAAGATTCTAGTCATTCCAAGTTTTTTTGCGATTAGACCAGTACGCATTATTATTTTTTCCTTTTTCAATAGGTTGATTTTATCTTTCAAAAACCAACATTAAAATTATAACTTAATTTCTACATTCACACCGGCTGCCAAATCCAATTTCATCAAGGCATCAACGGTTTGAGGAGTAGGATCTACAATATCAAGAAGTCTTTTGTGAGTACGGATTTCGAACTGTTCACGAGATTTTTTATCAACGTGAGGAGAACGGTTAACCGTAAACTTCTCGATTTTAGTTGGAAGAGGAATAGGTCCTCTAACATTTGCCCCTGTTCTTTTAGCTGTATGAACAATCTCTTTAGTTGACAAGTCAAGCAAGCGATGGTCAAAAGCCTTGAGGCGAATTCTTATGTTTTGTGTATCCATCATTTTAACACTTTTCCTATAACTAAATGGCAAATACTTCCGCAATGGAAACTTGCCATTTACAAAAATTACTGCAGACATTCGCAACAACCAATCTGCATTATGAGTTATATTTGATTCGCAAGAAAGTTAACACTTCCTTAACATTTGTTGCGTTGCCTTTGTAACATTTAAATTTTAAATTTGCAACAAAAAAATGCACAAAAAATCAAAAAAAATCACCTATTTTATCTTTTAAAACACCTTGCAAAGATTCGTGCGATTCCAATTTAGACAAAAACCAAAAATTAAAAGATTTTTCAGGATTCACACCTTTAAAAACAGCCCAACAGAATTATCTATTTTAAGAGAATAAAAAAGGAGAAAAAAATGCTGGCATTGATAATATCATCACTTATTATAACTTCCGCCCCTGATGCCCCAACCGAAATAATCGGCTCTGCCGCCACACCTGACGGAGGAAGAAACGAGATATTCGTGGAGCAACCTCAAGATATGCAAGATCCGTTCGGATTACCAACCTCTGCCGAACAAACATATCCTAACGCAAACGAACAACAAATCGCAGCACCACAACCAACGAGTAACACTCCTTCGGGAACCACTCCGACGACACCTCAAAATGCTCCAACACCGCTAGTCAATCAAGCATCAGAAGTAAATCCTAAAGACATGAACCCTTTGGATTATAAAAATCAAATAGAAAACACAATTTATCAATCAGGCGACAGACTAATTGATATACAGTCAATTCCTTTGCAAGACATAAGTTCTGCCGTGCAGCCCAATTTGCAACCGGAAATTACGGATTACCCTGCATTTTAGCACCAAGCAGAAATTTCCTCTCAAAAAAGAAGCCCATCACCCTAATCGATAGTTTTCTTATTACAACAAAAGGCACTTCAAAATGAAGTGCCTTTTAATCTGGGGCGGACGATGAGGCTCGAACTCACGACAACCGGTACCACAAACCCAAAATTTTACACACACTGATACATAAACAAAACAAAAACAATCACTTATTTTTAATTTTTTTTTCTTCAAAACGTATCTACGTGTAACGTAGCGACATTTTTTTCGCGACTCAAAGGGGATATACTGCGGATAAATTGTTAAACAAGAAAAGGATTTTTTGAAAATGAGAAAAAATAAATTTCCAGGTGTCAGAGAAAAAATTGTCTACGGGCACATCTTAAATAAAAAAGATATATCATACTCCATTCGTTATACAGTCAATGGTGTAAGACGAGAAGAAACTATCGGTTGGAAGTCGGAAGGATATACCGCCGAAGAAGTTTATAATATCCGTTCAGCCCTCATTAAAGCTATAGAAGCCGGTAAAGCGTTTTCTTATAAAGAGCAAACAGAGCAACGCCAACAGGAAAAATTAGCTAATGAGGAAGCCTTAAAACAAGAACAACTTAAAGAAATGACTTTTTCTTTTTTGTTTGAAAATTATTACAAGCCGCATATTAAACGCAAAGACAAAAAATCAACATTTGATAGAGAAGTTGCTTTATATGAAAAATGGTTAAAGCCTTTTTTGGGTGATGTTAAGTTAAACCTCATTAGCCGCATTAGCCTCATTAGTATGCTTGATAAAATGGAAAAGGCACGTTTATCCAATCGTTCCAAAAATTATGCAGTTGCATTAACACGACAAGTTTTTAATTTTGCGATTAAACGTGATTTATACATCGGAGTTAATCCCGCAGCAAAATTTGATGAACTGAAAAAAGAAGATAACCGACGTATGAGATTCCTTTCAAAAGAAGAACTAAATAATCTTTTGGAAGAAATCAAAAAGCATAGTTACTCCGTTTATTTAATGGCGCTCATTTCCGCTGATTGTGGTTTAAGAGCAGGAGAGATTTTCAAACTAACTTGGGCAGACATTGATATTAAAGAACGTTTGCTATTTTTAAGAGATACCAAAAACGGCAGTAATCGGCACGCTTATATGTCTAAACGTGTTCAATGTGAATTATCAAAACTCAAATCAGGCGAAGGCAATCAGCTTTTATTTCCGAGTCGCGATGGCGAGCAAATAAAACATATTTCAAGAACTTTTGAACGGGCAGTAAAAACAATCGGACTTAACAAGGGCATCACAGACCGAAAGCAGAAAATTGTTTTTCACTCTTTGCGGCACACTTATGCCAGCAGATTAGTTGACAAAGGTGTTTCCATTTATGAAGTCAAAGAATTGCTAGGACATAAAGACATAAAAATGACAATGCGGTATTCGCATTTAGACAAAGAGCGCTTGCGTAAATCCGTGCAAGTATTGGATGAATAATGTTTATGTAAAAAATACAAAAAATTATTACCACCGTTACTTTTTGTTAACACCCCTTTTGGTATATATGGACTCGATAAAAAATTATTATGATACAACAAGAATTATAAATAATTAATTAACAAGGAAAACAAATAATGTATATACTCCATTTAACACAAGAAAAAAGGAATTAGCTATGAAACAAATAAAATTGAAAAAACAAAAAAAATATATATCCGCATCTCTTTTTGAGGAAATCAAAGATTTTCTACAAAATAGACATGATATCACCCGAAAAGAACTTTGTAATACCTTCAAAATTTTTAAATACAATACTTTAAAATGTGAAGATAGTCGAGGATACGGAGATTACATAGGTGTTTCTGCTTATTCAGGAAGAAATGCTCTATATACCCCCAAAAGAATTTTGGCATATATCAAACAAAAATTTGAAATAGTTTCTGAGGACGATATAGATTATTGCAATATCCAATAAATCTAGCAACTTTAGTAAACACTCAAATAATTTTTTTAATTCTAATTTACGAAAGTTTTTAAACATGAATAATATTTTGATAGAAAAAAAGGAACGAGAAAAGCAAAATTTCTCATTCCTTCCGAGAAAAGATGTTGCAGCATCCAATCTCGCCAGCAAAAAAAGCAATATCGCAGAAGCTCACAACTTTTTTGATAAAGCCTTATTTTATGCACAGCATAATATTAAAACCTTTCCGGTCAAAAAGCAAGGTAAATTCCCTCTTTGCCCCAAGGGTTTTAAGGATGCGACTTTGGATAAAGTCGTATTACAAGAATGGAATAAAAAATTCCCCGATTGCAATATCGGCATTCCGACCGGATCAATCAACAATATTTTTGTTGTTGATATTGACGGCGAACAAGGGATTGAATCCTTAAACCGCCTAGAACTTATCTATGGCAAACTTGACGCTCCGACCGTTATAACCGGCAAGGGCAAACACTTATATTTCAAAATGCCTGAAAATGTAGAGCTAAAATGTAGTACAAGCAAAATTGCCGACCACATAGATATTCGAGCTAATGGTGGTTATGTGGTTGCACCGCCCTCAATTCACGAGAATGGACACCGCTATACTTGGAAAAACTTTGTTCCTAATCAAGGTTTTCCCGAAGCTCCCACTTGGTTAATCTCTGTGATTACCAATGCCGAAAAACAATCTTTACCCGTTTCAGGCGTGCTGGAAGAAATTTCAAGCGCACCACAAGGGCAACGCAACGATACGCTCTATAAGCGTTCTATCAGCCTTATAGCGCGTGCTATGCGTGAAAATTTAAATATAGCGGACATAAAAGAAAATATAATCAATGCGGCTATGCAATCAGGCTTATCAACAGAGGAAGCGTTAAAAACTTTTGATAATGCTTTGAAGTTTGTGGAAGAAAATTGTAATATTCCGGCAGATTCTGAGCCGGATATGGACATTCTCAAAACAAAAATCCTTTTGCCAGCCCCAAAATTAAATACAAAAATATTTAAGGGATTGGAAAATTGGGTAATCCAAACAGCTGAAAATACTAATGCACCTGTTGATTATGTAGCTTTTTCATTGTTAGCCGGTGCAGCAGGGGTTGTCGGATTATCCCGTAGCATTTCCCCTTGGGCAGGTTGGGAAGAATCTTGTTGCCTTTGGGTTGGTGCGATTGGCGAGCCGAGTTCAGGTAAAACTCCGGCTACTACGCCCATTCGGAAAATTCTTAATAAAATTGAGGATTCCCGAAAAAAAGAGTATTCTGCTAAACTGGCGGAATGGAAGAGAGAAAGAGAAGTTGCAAAGCAACGCAAAAAAGAATGGGAAGAAAAAGTCAAAGAAAATCCCGATACTGCAAGCAATTTCCCGAGCTCCGCTATTATTCCAGCAAAGCCACAAACTTATCGCTTTGTTTATGGCGATACCACCCAAGAGGCGTTAACCTCTGATATGGAAAGAAACATCAAAGGGGCTATTATCTTCCGCGACGAATTGTCGGCATGGGTTTCCGGAATGAGCCGCTACAAAAGCGACGGTTCAGAACGCGGATTTTGGTTGGAGGCTTTTAACGGAAATAAATTTGTTTGCAATCGTGTCAAATTTGACGATGAACGGTTAGAAATTCAAAATCTGCTTGTTTCCGTTTTCGGTACTATACAGCCTCAAAGGCTCATAGACACGGTTCTTTCCGACCGCGGGGACGGTTTCCTCGCGCGCTTTCTATGGGTCTATCCGGAGCTTAAACCGGCTGCTATCCCGCAAAATATCGTTTTGCCGGAAAGTGTGTTGGCGGCATTTAAAAAACTGGATTCTCTGTTAGATCCGTATGCAGATAATGCCGAGACACAAAAGAAATGCCTACCGTTAAGCATTGAGGCTCAACAGCTTTTCAATACATGGTATCTTGCCCATTTAAACAAATCACAGCAGGAAGAAAGCATGCTGAAATATTTTCTTGGAAAAGGTCAAGGCTATGTTTTACGTTTTGCTTTACTGCTTGAACTGTTATGGTGGGCAAGTTCAAAGTATGACGAACCAACAGAGGTAAGCCTTGAAGCTGTCCAAATGGCGATTGAATTGTATGACACATATTTAACCCCAATGTGTGAAAGGGTTTATAATATGTATTACAGCCCGTCTCAAAATATTGAGGCTCGTGCTTTGGCTCGGTGGATTATTGAAAACAAACCGCAAAGCTTTATTTTGCGCGATGTTTACAATAACGGCAATGTGGCAAATCTGCGCCGCAAGGAACAGGCAGAAAAAGCCGCAAACAGACTCCTTGCCTTAAATTGGTTAACCTGTAAATCTTCTCGCGAGGGAAATACAAAAGGAAGATCACGCAAAACATACTACGTCAACCCTGAAGTTTATGAACTGTCGGAAAATTATTAGTAAAGACAAAGGGCGGAATTAAAACTCCGCCCTTTTTGTTATCATAACTCCTTTTCTTTATAGCTCTATAACTTTAGGAGTATTATTTACTGTCGGTGTTTTTCTCGTTTGCATTTTCCCCATTTTACGCTGAAAATCCAACTTAGCTTCAGTTGGAAGTAATGGCTGCAAGAACAACCCCATATACGCCACATCTTCAATATAATCGCCATCAGGAGTCCTCAAAGCTTTTACCTGCCAGACATTTTTAAGTGTTTCCTTAAAATAAATGGTTGAAGTTCCGTTAATATTATTAATGTTGAGCCTGTTTTTATTTATATCAAAAGAAGACATATTGTCATTATTGGTCTTTGCTAATGCATATATCAAATCACTTAATGAACCACCAAATCTTTGAGTTTCATAGTTTGGAACCATTACCGAAGCAAAAACCAAAATGTTATCAGCATTGGGGATGCTCTTTTTAGCTTTAATTACCCAAGAGTTTTTATTCCTTTCCGCCTGATATAATTTTATCTTAAATTCAACAGCCACTTCTTGGTTAAACTCATCATTTACCGGATAATGCTGACATGTTGCCAGACCTCCCACGAGTGCAAAAGTATCTGCAAGATTATAACTCTTTACTTTCTTCTTAGAAAAATAAACCTCGTTATTAACTGATTTAAACAAAGCAATAAAATCGTTGCAGTTTGTAGGAATTTGAAGCGTTTGTTTCACTCTGTATTTATGGTACAGTTCCGCTCCGTATTCCTTTGAATTAATCTGAGTTAACTCTTTTTGTTCCTTTTCCGCATTTTGCAGTAATTTTTGCGGATTATTCAGCGTCTCTTTCAGCTCTTGAATACTGCAACCACATAATGCTAAAAAGCACATAAAATTAAATAGAAGTTTCATAATATAGTCCTTTCAAATTAAAAATTTTACTAATTAAAAAATGCCAACAAGCAACCATTGCCGGCTCATTATGTTCCAACCCGTGAATTGTATAATCTCTGGCATTACCGATATAAGAACCACCGCTCCAATCTCTATAAATACCACCATTTACAACGGTACCGAGCTGTTTCCCGCCGCTCCATTCTTCCAAAATTTTCTCATTATCAACAAAGCCTAATCTCTGACCGCCTTGCCAATCTTTGTGAACTTCGCCATTTGCATAAAATCCTATTTGATTTCCACCTGACCAATCCTCACGAATTTCACCATCCACATAGTAGTATTCCATTTTCTTATCCTTTCATTGAAAAAATTACATTTCCACTACGTCAAATTATGACGCATTGTTTATAAACTCTTGAACATCTTTTATATCTTTTGCTATTTTATAGGCGTATGTTGTTGTTCTGCCCAGACGATAAGCGGCTTTATATCCTTTTGCTACAACTGTATCCTGTAAATCTTTTATCAAAGATTTACTATTAAGGGTTATTTCCTTATTGTCGCTGGCAAACTTAAAGCAGAGTTTGACCTCAGAAGTTACGCCATCATTAAAAGATATTTCTATTTGTTTGTAGTTTTCGCCATTTCCGCAGTTTACCCAATCAAAATAACAGGCATAAAAACCACCACGGGCATTATTAACCCAATCAATATTAAAATTATGTCCGCTCAAGGCAGAACTCAGATAATCAAACCATTTTTCCTTGCACCAAGTTTTTATTTCCGCGTCATCACAATTTTTTATCCGCTTTTCTATACTATCCAGTCGGCTGTAAAAACTCTCAAAAATCAAGTTGTTTTCAGGATTCGTCTTTAACAAATCCAACATATTTTTACGCCTGAGAGAACAACAATCACATTGCGGCAATATATTTTCATCAGAGGATTTATAAGACCGGACATAGTCCAAAGTTTTCAAATAACAAACTTTGATTTTCCGCCCCGAAGATAAAGCACTATTTTTCAAAGTTTTAACATATTTAATAATTTGATTGCTATGTTCTTTTGTACCTGTTTTATCTTCAACGATCAACAAATGGGAAGAGGTAACCACCAACACATCAATATCTAAATATTGTTTTCGTATCTCTAAAATTGCTTCTTTTGCAGGAATACCGCACTTTTCCAAAAATAAATGTGCGATTTTAAATTCCCTCGGATAAGCTTTTTTATACTTATCCATACCAAAGGCTAACAGATAACAAATAAAAGCGTCTTGCGATAACTCACTTGTGGCATAATCAAAAATATTTGGCTGTTCCATACCATACTCCACCATTAAATAAACAAACCGCAAAACACATTTTAATGTGTATAAAATAAGATGTCAATCAAATCCGGGAAGAAAAACACAGCCAACCACTATGGTATTTTACACACTCAACTATGAAAATAATTTGTAATCAGAGGTGTAAAAATGAACGAAACAACCCAAGCATTAAAAGCCCTCGGCAAACGTATTGCATATTTACGCAAACAAAAGGGGATGAACCAAGAAGATTTTGCCGATGTTTCAGGTAAAATGATAAATACTATATCAAATATAGAACGAGGATTAAGCGATCCCAAAGTTACAACTCTGATGTCAATTTCTGAGGCTCTTAATATTTCTATTGAAGAGTTATTTTCAGAAACCAAACAGACACAAGCACCTGAAGAGCTACCAAGCAATATTTTAGCAATTTTACAGATTCTTAAAAAACAAGACGATAAAACTCTAAAAGTTATTCAAAAACAAATTGAAGCTCTTTTAGAACTTGTCTGAGCAAAACTATCCCCAACTTCAAAGGGTTAGCCTAATAAGTGTGGACATTTAACTAATTATCAAAGACGTGAAAATATTTTGTACATTTTTATAAAAATATTGAAATTATTAAACTCTTTATGTTAAATAATAATTAAAAGATTTTAATTAAGGACACAAAATGTTTTACAGACAAAAACTAGTTTTATCTTTACTACAAGTGTTTGGTGGTAGTCTAGAAAAAACAGAATTTCAGAAATACTTATTTTTATATACAAAAATTTGTCAGCCAACGGATAAAAAGGACTATAATTTTGTTCCTTATAAATATGGTTGCTTCTCTTTTCAGTCTTATGCAGATGTTAGAAATCTTGAACAGGCACAATATATAATTTATAATGAATGTATAGAATTAAAAAATAAAGATGCCGATTATATATCTTTATTGGATAATACAGATAAAAATAAAATCATTAAATTCAAAGAAATATACTCTAAATATAAAGGAGATGACTTAATTAAATATGTTTACGAAAAATATCCCTACTATACTTTAAATAGTGAAATTTTTAGCAGAATATGCCCAAATAAAGATAGATATAGTTTAGAAACATCCAGCAAAACGCAATTATTTACAATTGGGTATGAGGCTGAAAGTATTGATGATTATATAAACAAACTAATAAAAAATAACATAAAACTTGTTTGTGATGTCAGAAAAAATCCAATTAGTCGGAAATACGGCTTTTCTAAAACTGCCATGCAAAAAATTATTGAAAAATTGGGAATACAATATATCCATATTCCACAACTTGGCATTGAATCAGAACAAAGAACCGAGCTTAATACAATAGACGATTACAATAAGTTATTTGCAACCTACGAGAAGATAACTCTTGCAAATGCGGACAAATATTTAGATGAAATTTTAAATTTAATTTCAAAATATAAAAGAGTGGCATTAACTTGTTTTGAGGCAGATTATCATATGTGTCATAGAGCTAGAGTAGCAAATGCGCTTATAAAGAAAAGACCAGATTTGCAGTTGGAGCATATTTAATGGACTTTATAACAAAAAAGATTTTAATCCTTGTCAAAACTTATCCTTCAATTTCAAAAAAATATACAGAATTAGTTTGTACAGCAGGTATGGATGAAGAGGGAAATTGGTATCGATTATATCCGATTCCTTTTAGAAAACTAAATGACGAGCAGCAATATCCAAAATATAGATGGATTGAAGCGAGAATGTACAAAAGTAATGATGACCCACGATTGGAAAGCTACAAAGTTGATTTTGAAAAAATAAAATTATTAGAACAAATGAAATCTGATGATTGGGGACGTAAAAGTAATATTGTCTTAAAACAGGGAATCTATAACGATTTATCAAAGTTAATTGAGGAATCAAACTTAACGAATATGTCTTTAGCTGTATTCAAACCAACAAAAATCATAGATTTTATTTGGGAAAAAGACGATAGAGAATACTCTAAGGAAAGATTAGCTGCAATCGAGGCTGAAAGAAAGCAATTAGATTTATTCTCTAATGGAGAAGATGATGATGTATTCAAAATTGTAGATAAATTACCTTACAAATTTTCTTATGTTTTTGAAGATATTAAGGGCAGACAATCAACTTTAATGATAGAAGATTGGGAAGTTGGAGCCGCCTTTTGGAATTGGAAAAATTACTATAAAAGTGAAGAAATTGCATTGCAGAAAATAAAAGAAAAATTTTTTGATAATTTTGCTAAAAAGAAAGATTTATATTTCTTTTTAGGCACAACAAGGCAATATCACGGATGGGCAAAAAATCCTTTTATTATCATTGGACACTTTCCCTTACCTAAAGTTATGCAAAATAGTTTATTTTGATAAATTCTTAAGAATCTCTTAAAAAATTACATTCCTATTTGCTCAAGCAAAACTATCCCCAACTTCAACCACTTAACCTAATAAGTGTGGACATTTAACAAAAAGAGCGCGAAAATATCGGTGTGGGGCAAAAAGCCCAAAAGCTAATGAGGCTAACGCGGCTAATGAGGTTTCCCTCTAAGTCCCGCAAAGAACATTGTGAATAGGTATGTCTCAAAGGTTGCGGGGACGTAGCGGGGATAAAAAAAAGATTTTGATTGTTAAAAGTAGCTTTTCTAAGAAATGATTACTGCTTAAAAAGACTCTGCTTTGTTCTTATGTATCAGAATAAAAACACGTTATTTCAACGAATAACAAAAAAAGGTGCCTCAATTAAGACACCTTTTTTAATCTGGGGCGAACGATGGGGCTCGAACCCACGACAACCGGTACCACAAACCGGGGCTCTACCAACTGAGCTACGTCCGCCATAGCATTGCTCAAAATTTTTTACAGACAAATATCTATAAAGTCAAGCGAAAAAATATAATTTTTTTTACGAGTTAATAATCTAAAATTAACAATTTATTTTCTTTTTAAAGTTTATTATACATCATTACAAGATTACGGAAAGGATTCAATTGAAAATGAAAGCATTAAAAATCTTCTGTTTAGCTTTATTTTGCATAAGTTGCACAGCAACAACATCACACGCCGCCAACGGAACATCCTCGATAGTTATTGATGCTAAAAGCGGTAATATTTTATATGCAGACAAAGCCGAAGAGTTGCGTTACCCTGCATCACTGACCAAATTAATGACACTATACATAACGTTTAATGCTTTAGAAACAGGGAAATTAAAACTGACCGACAAATTAAAAGTTTCATCAACAGCAGCCTCTCGCTCACCATCAAAATTAGGGATGCCGGCGGGTTCATACATTGACGTAAAAACTTTAATTCAAGCCCTAATCGTAAAATCCGCCAATGATTGTGCAACCGTTTTAGCGGAAGCGTTAAGCCCAACGGAAGCCGAATTTGCAAAATTAATGACACAAACAGCTCGCCAACTCGGCATGCACCGAACAACTTTTAAAAACGCATCGGGTCTACCTAATTCCGCTCAAAAAACAACCGCCAAAGATTTAGCCATTCTGGGTGCCGCCATATATCATCATTTTCCGCAATATTACCACCTGTTTTCACTTAACGAATTCCAATATAATGGCGTAACATATAAAACCCACAATTACCTCTTACACGATTCTCTGGGAACAGATGGAATGAAGACCGGATACACAGCCGCTTCGGGTTTCAATATATTAACCTCCGCCCAACAAGGAAAATATAGGGTAATCGCGGTAACATTGGGACACAAAAAAGTTAAAGACAGAGATGAAGACATTTCAAAAATGATGGAAATCTCACTTAATTATATGCACGAAAATCCTGAAAGAATAAATACCGCAGAATTAAAAAGTGCCATAAACAGCTCTCTGCGAGGCAACAAGACGCAGACAGCATACAACCATACCAAAGCAAACTATCAGCACTAAACGATTATGTCGGAAAACAGAGCTCACATCATAATCATCGATGGAGAAGAAGGTTCAGGACGCAAAACACTATGTTTTGAACTATCTTTAATTTTACTCTACAACAACCAAAAAACGGCATTAATATTAAAGCCGGATTCCAAATTAAAAAAAGTTATAGAAACACGAACCCAAAGGCATCCGGAGCTTCCCTCTCCCTGCATAATTTCACGAGAAGAATTTGCGCAACACGCCGAACAATTCAATGCCGTTATAATCCCCGAAAGCACCGCTAATGATACCTTTGCCGAAGATGCCTCAACCTATATAACCGTATTAAAACATAACAAAAACACTGCAAAGCAATTCCAAAACAACCTTTCATACATAAACAGCGTCTGGGAACTAAAAAAGAAAATAGCATCGCTTCACAATCACAGTTTAGATTGGATTGTTTGCCAAAACAATTTATACCCGACCACGCGTTTAGAAACGTACGAAGAATTAAAACAAAAATCCCGATTATACGGATACCGTACCCCTCCGCCGCTAAATTTCCGTTTTGCATATCAAAACATCACTTCAGGAATTTCCGCACAAGACAGGACCACCCCATCTTTAGAGAAAACACTGACATACGAAGACATTTGCGCCAAAAGAGAAATAACAAAACTTGCAGAATTTATTTTTAGTTAATAAATAATCTTTACAAGCCAAGCATTTTATTCTAATGTAGCAACAAAAGTTTTTAACCCTTTAACTCAAAGGAAGCAAAATGATAGAAACAATAGCAACTAAACCCTATACTGATCAAAAAATGGGAACAGCCGGGCTCCGCAAAAAGACACAAATTGCGATGCTCCCGCATTATCTCGAGAATTTTTTACAAAGCATTTTCAATACAATACCCAATCTCGAAACCAAATCATTTTTAGTAGGTGGCGACGGACGCTATTACAATAAAACAGCCATACAAAAAATCATAAAAATAGCCGCAGCCAACAAAGTCAAAAAACTTTACATCGCCCAAGACGGTCTGGTATCGACACCGGCTGGTTCCTGCATTATTTTAAAAAACAAACTGGACGGCGGCTTAATTTTGACTGCATCCCACAACCCCGGCGGAGAAAACGGCGACTTCGGCATAAAATACTCAACATCAACGGGCGGACAATGCCAACCTCAAGAAAGTCAAGCCATTTTAGAGCAGACTTTAAAAATCAGCGAATACAAAATTTCCAATTCTCCGGATTTAGATTTATCACAAATCGGCATATTCCGTTGTGAAGAAACCGAAATTGAAATCATCAATCCTTTCCGTGATTATATCGAAATGATGCAACGGATTTTCGATTTTGCGCAATTACGCACTTTACTGACCTCTGGTTTCAGATTCGTTTTTGACGCCATGAATGGAGTAACCGGACCATACGCCAAAAAGATTTTTGAAGAAATTTTAGGCGCACCGCAAGGAACCGTACTCAATGCCATCCCCAAAGAAGATTTCGGCGGATTACATCCGGATCCGAATTTAATCTATGCCAAAACATTAGTAGATTTAATGTATTCGGACAGCGCCCCGGATTTTGCCGCCGCCAACGATGGTGATGGTGACCGAAATATGATTCTCGGCTCTCACTTTTTCGTCTGTCCGAGTGATAGCTTAGCCATATTAACAGACAATTACAAAATAATACCGGCATATAAAAACGGGATTTACGGCGTAGCTAAATCGGCAGCAACCTCAATGGCTGTCAAAAGAGTTGCCGACACATTAAAAATCGGGTTCTATGAAGTTCCGACCGGTTGGAAATACTTTGTAAACTTAATGGATTCGCAAAGGATCAGTTTTTGCGGCGAAGAAAGTTTCGGCACCGGAGCCTCTCATATTAGAGAAAAGGATGGCATCTGGGCCGTTTTGTTCTGGCTGAGTGTTATAGCCAACACACATAAAACCGTTAAGCAAATTGCACTGGAGCACTGGCAAAAATATGGTCGGAGTTACTTTTTGCGCAACGATTTTGAAGGTATCGAGCAAAACATTGCCGATAAATTAATGTCAGAACTGGAAGCGAGATTACCGCAACTCTCTGGAAAACAATATGGTAATTTCACCATCTCAAACGCACATCCTTTTATATACAATGATCCGGTAGATAAAACATCTACGCAAAACGGTCTGATTGTGCATTTCACGGATGGCTCACGCATTGTTTACCGTCTCTCCGGCACAGGAACAAACGGTGCGACTTTAAGAACATATATAGAAAGGTATGTCACCCAAGACCTTGATGAAGATCCGAACGAAATGTTAAAAGAGCTAAGTGCTGTATCAAGAGCAATTTCCAACGTTACACACCTCACCGGAAAAGAACAACCGGATATAATAACATAAGAAAGCCGTTCATAGAGGTTTACAAATGTTTAAAAACGAGCAAAACATTCGTCCGGATAAAATATTGGAAGAACGCTTATTACTACTTGTATTCATGCTGACGGCAATGGTTATAAGCATTGGTGTTTTATTTGCATATCCAAGTTTTTTGCGTCCGATAATTTTGCTCGTTTTTATCTTTATAATTTTAAGTATCTACATGACCATAACGATTCTCCAATCCGGTGAAACCGCAATTTTATACGGCGGTTTGGCAAACGAGATATTAAAAAACCGCAAAATTTGCTACACAATCGTAAACGCTTCAGGAAAAACAATTTTACAAAACGAACTTGCAAAAGATTTCCTAAAAGGCAGCGACATATTAGAATTTTTAAAAAAGCATCTGGTTAATAGTGAAAGCAATCTTCAACGTCTAAAGCAGTTAAGTTCCTCTGCCCAGCATTTAAAAGAAGACACCTTAGAAATTGCATTAAAGTTTGACACTACAGCAATTTTTTCGGGAGAAGAATGGTACAGAGTAAGTTTACGTCCGATAAGTTTAAACCAAAAACAATCCGAAGAAATAAACGAAGCCAGTAAGTTTGATTTAAAATACAATATTTATCTATTATGGAGCATAGAAAACATCACCTCTGAAAAGACTCTTGACAATTTATTCCAAGAAGAACGCAAAGCATTTTACAACTTTTTAAATTTCATACCTCTCGGATTATATATATTAAACTCCAAAGGAAAAATAGAATATATCAACCGCACCCTAAGCCGCATATTAAACATAGAAAAAGAAAATCTGCTCGGTAAAGAGATAACCGAGTTTCTCCCCATCAGTAGCGAAGGCAAACAAAATCTAAGCAGCACCTGCACACAATATATGACCTACATCAAAGACAAAAACAACAATCTACACGAATATTTAGTAAAAGTAGATTGCTTCAAACAAGGCGATGAATTGCAAACCCGCGGAATAATTATTGGGGACATTCCGACCGACACCAGCCTGAAACTGTCTTATGAAGAGCTATCATCAGAAGCCAACAGTATATTTAATCTTTCGCCATTTGGTATGATGCTTTTAGATACGGATTTAGTTATAAAACGCATCAATCAAAAATTCACAGAAATATTAGGTATTACATCTTCGTCACAACTTTTGGATAATTACCTATCTAATTATTTAGATGAAGACAGCATCGGAAAGATAAAGAAGCAACTCGCCACATTTTTATCCGAAGCAGACAAACTTCAACCGGCTTATTTTGATTTAAACTTAAAAGGGAAAAACAAGAATAAGATTCTCCGTCTTTATATCTGTCCTCTATTTGCCTCACCGCTTCAAACCAAAGAGAACATAAAAGGCATTGTTTTATTCTGCATTGACACGACCGAGCAAAAGAATTTAGAAACCCAATTTGCCCAAGCGCAAAAGATGCAAGCCATGGGGCAATTAGCCGGCGGTATTGCGCATGATTTCAACAATTTATTGACAGCGATGATAGGTTTTTGTGATTTACTATTACAAAAACATAAAATAGGTGACTCATCATTTGCCGACATCATACAAATCAAGCAAAACGCCAACTGTGCAGCGGAATTAGTGAAACAATTGTTGCAATTCTCCCGCAAACAACCTTTACAACCGGAATTAAGCAACATAACCGACATTTTAACCAATTATACACCGTTGTTAAAACGAACAGTCGGAGAGCAGGTTGAGCTACATTTCCGCCATGGAGAAAATTTAGATTACATCAAAGTTGACAAAGTTCAATTTTTGCAAGTTGTATTAAATCTATGCGTCAACGCCAAAGACGCGATGAACAAAAAAGGCACATTAACCATATCCACGCAAAAAGAAACATTATTAGAGCCCTACCATTTTGGCGCAGAAACGATAGAAAGCGGCAGTTTCATAAGAATGGATGTCACGGACACGGGCTGTGGTATTCCGATAGAAAATTTATCCCGCATATTTGAGCCATTTTTTTCAACCAAACAAAACGTTGTCGGTTCGGGAACCGGTTTAGGTCTGGCAACGGTTTACGGCATTGTTCGCCAAATGGAAGGTTTCATAAAAGTAAAAAGCACCATAAATGTCGGCACCACCTTTTCGATTTATCTGCCGGCTCATCCTGAAGAAACCGCTGCCAAAAAAGCAGAAGATGCATCTTCCCGCAAAATTTTAAGTGACAAAAGAGGACGAGCCGTTTTAACTCCGACAGCCATTTCCACCCCGCAAAAGGACAATGAGAAAGTTATATTGGGGTTAAATTTATCAGCGGTTGAAGATCCGAGCCAAAAACCGGAAGACATTGAAAACACGAGAATTCTTTTTGTTGATGACGAAAATTCCGTCAGAACTTTTGCTCTACGCGCATTGCGCAAAAAAGGCTACGATGTTGTAGGATGCAATTCCGCTGAAAATGCATTAGAAACATTAGAACAAGATAAAAATTTCCAATTACTGATAACCGATATGGTTATGCCCGGTCAAAACGGTATAGAGCTCTCCAAACAGGTATTAGAAATATTACCTGACATCAAAATAATTTTAGCATCAGGATACTCTGAAGATATTTTAAAAGGAGAATTTAACGACATTGACAATTTATCATTTATCCCCAAGCCATTTAGTTTGAGTGATTTAACCCAAAAAGTATACGAGGTCATGAAGTTATAATGAATAATCGCTACAACGACAAAACCGGCCAGTACAAACTAAAGTTTATCCCGCGCAATGATTTGAGCGAAGAAGACTTTATGGTAACCTCATGCAATGAAAACGCCTATAAAGCGATAAAGTTATGGCCTTATTGGCAACATTTCGCTTTAAGTATATATGGTCCGAAAAGCTGCGGTAAATCGCATCTGGCGCATATGTGGACAGACCTCGTTCAGCAATCACTACCTCGACCGGTACAAATTCCGATAATGAACGCCCACAGTCTGAATATGAAAAATATCAACAAGATAGCAAACGAACACCCCTATCTGGTAATAGAAGATATGGATGCAAGCATCAATGAAGAAGCGTTTTTCCATCTATACAATTTCTACAACGGCGCTGAACGATATATTTTATTCACATCTGAGCAAGCATTATCTAAAATACCGTTAAAGTTACCGGACTTACGTTCGCGTTTAAACATCATTCCGAACATAGAGATTGAACAACCTGATGATGAAATGCTGACAGCATTGATAGCCAAACTATTCAATGACCGTCAAATAATCATCACACAAGAAATATTAGATTATATTTTAAGATACACAGAACGTTCATTTTCATTTGTAACGAAATTAGTAGAAGAAATTGACGACATATCGTGGACATACGGCAGAGCGGTATCGATACCGATAATCAAGGAAGCGCTAAAAAATCTAACTAAAAACCAGCAATTGGAATTATTTATATGAGCAGTCGATATACTGAAGACATCAACGGTTGGATTATATTAGATAAACCGCAAGGAGTGAGTTCCAATCAGATTTTGCGTAAAATTCAATATGAATTGCATGCCAAAAAAGCCGGACACATCGGAACGCTAGATCCGTTCGCCACCGGTGTTTTACCATTAGCTTTCGGCGAAGCAACAAAGTTAATTCCTTTTTTAGAAGAAGGAACAAAGACATACGAGTTTACCCTAAAATTCGGTCAAGGTACAAGCACCGATGACACGGAAGGAGAAATAATTCAAACTTCTGACCATATCCCGACTAAAGAAGAAATAAAGCAAATTCTTCCTCAATTTATGGGAAATACAACACAAATTCCCCCCAAATATTCAGCCATACACATCAACGGTCAACGCGCCTATGAATTAGCCCGAAGCGGAGCGGATTTTGAAATTCCCAAAAGAGAAGTTACCATTTTTGAATTAAAAATGACCTATTATCGTCCCCAACAAAATGAAGCAGACTTTTGCGTTACTTGCAGCAAAGGAACTTATGTGCGAACACTGGGGCATGACATCGCCGAAAAGTTGCACACTTGCGGACATCTAACAGCACTAAGACGCACACAAAACGGTATTTTCAAAATTTCTGATACGATTTTACTGGAAAATTTAAAAAATATATTGTATAAGGGGCAAGGAGTTTCAGCGATTCTTCCTGTTGAAACATTTCTGTGCGACATCACGGATATCGCTTTAACAGAAGAAGAAACTCTGATGCTTAAGCATGGAAGAAGCCTTTCCGCGCAACGGTTTCCGCCGTTTAACGGAAAAGCCGCCGCCATGTATAACAATAAGCTGATAGCCCTTGTTGAAAGTAAGGATAACACCTTGGTTCCGATTCGGGTATTTAATCTTT
Organism: uncultured Alphaproteobacteria bacterium; assembly: GCA_949282205.1. Classification (GTDB taxonomy): domain Bacteria; phylum Pseudomonadota; class Alphaproteobacteria; order RF32; family CAG-239; genus CAG-267. The sequence goes on from CASDOS010000025.1 coordinate 54,832, forward strand.
AATTTATAAAAAAAACATAGAAAAAGGAAAAAAGATGTCGATTACAAATGAGAAAAAACAAGAAATTATAGCACAATATGGTACAAAACCAGGCGACACCGGTTCACCGGAAGTTCAAATTGCAATCTGGACCCACAGAATCAACGCATTGATTGAACATTTTAACACTCATCAAAAAGACCTACACTCACGTTTAGGCTTGATGAAGATGGTAAGCCGTCGTCGTCACTTGCTTGATCACTTGAAAAAGACAAGTGAAGAAAGATATCAAACATTGATTAAGAAATTAGATTTGCGTAAGTAATGTTTGAAACAAATAGCGGAGCAATGGGGCTCCGCTATTTGCAAAAATCCTAGTATAATGCTAGGTGAGGTATTTTAGAAGGAAAGGTAAAAAATATGGTCAATTGGAATGTGTGCCGCAAAGAAATGGAATGGGGCGGACGCAAGTTAATATTAGAAACAGGCAAAGTAGCAAAACAAGCAACCGGAGCCGTATGGGCAAGTTATGGAGATACAGTCGTTGTTGCAACGGTTGTTGCTGCCAAAGAAGTCAAAGCAGATCAAGATTTTTTCCCTTTAACTGTTAACTATCAGGAAAAATATTATGCCACCGGCAAAATCCCCGGCGGATTTATGAAACGCGAAGGAAAACCTTCGGAACACGAAGTTTTGGTATCACGCTTAATTGATAGACCAATTCGTCCGTTATTTCCTGATGCATTTAAGAATGAAGTACAAATCGTCTGCACCACAATCGCACACGATAAAAAAACAGATTCAGACATATTAGCAATGGTTGCCGCGTCCGCAGCATTAGCAATTTCCGGCATTCCGTTTTTAGGTCCGATTGGTGCGGCAAAAGTTGGCTACATCAACGGCGAATATGTTTTGAACCCAACAGTTGAAGAATTGAAAAAATCCGATTTGGAATTAACCGTTGCCGGAACAGAAGAAGGCGTTTTGATGGTTGAATCCGAAGCCAACGAGCTTTCGGAAGAAACAATGTTAAATGCAGTTATGTTTGGCTTTGATAACTTCCAACCAGTTATCAAATTAATCAACGAATTAAAAACAGAAGCCGGCAAAGAAGCATGGGAAGCTCCGGTATTTCCACCAGAGTTTGACGCATTATATGAAAGAATTGAAAAAGACTTCCGTAGCAAATATGAAGAAGCCTTCAATGAAGTTGATAAACAAAAGCGTGCAACTCGCTTAGGTGAATTGAGCGCAGAAATAAATGCAACAATTGACCCGGAAAATGAACTTGAAATTCGTTATTCATTAGATGCCATTGAAAAGTTGATGCACTCTGTGATGAGAGAAAAAGTATTAACTACCGGCAAGAGAATTGATGGTCGCGATACCAAAACCGTTCGCCCGATTACCTGCGAAGTTAATGTATTACCGACGACTCATGGTTCTGCAATATTCACGCGTGGAGAAACTCAAGCCTTGGTTGTAACCACGTTAGGTACAGCAGAAGATGCGCAAATCATAGACGGTTTAATGGATGAAGAACGTCAAGATTTCATGTTAAACTACAATTTCCCTCCATTTTCAGTTGGTGAATGTGGTAGATTAGGTTCACCGGGAAGACGCGAAATCGGACACGGGAAATTGGCATGGCGTGCAATTCACCCAATGATGCCCAAAGATAAGAGTGAATTTCCATATACGGTGAGAGTAGTATCAGATATCATGGAATCAAATGGCTCATCTTCTATGGCAACCGTATGCGGCTCTGTATTGTCGTTAATGGACGCCGGGGTTCCATTGAAAAAGCCGGTAGCAGGTATTGCTATGGGCTTAATCAAAGAAGATGACGGCAGAGTAGCAATCTTGACCGATATCTTAGGAGATGAAGACCATCTTGGCGATATGGACTTCAAAGTAGCAGGTACTAAAGAAGGCGTAACAGCTTTGCAAATGGATATTAAAATTACATCCATCACCAAAGAAATTATGAAAAACGCCTTAGCGCAAGCTCATGAAGGACGGATTCACATCTTAGGTGAAATGGCCAAAGCATTACCGGCACCGAGAGAAGAAATTTCTCCGCGAGCACCACGCATCATTTCTATTAAGATTCCAGTAGACAAGATTCGTGAAGTTATCGGAACGGGCGGTAAAGTCATCCGTGACATCATCGAAAAAACCAATACCAAAATTGATATTGATGATGACGGAACGGTAAATGTCGCCGCCGTAGATAAGCAAGATGCGGATGCGGCTATTGACATCATCAACGGAATTGTTGCCATACCGGAAGAAGGCAAGAACTACCATGGTGTCATTACCAAAATTATGGACTTTGGAGCATTTGTACGTTTCTTAGGTACGACTGAAGGTTTGGTACACATTTCCGAAGTAAAGAATGAACGCATTGCCTCTGTCAGCGACTTCTACAAAGAAGGCGATAAGATTTGGGTAAAATGCTTAGGTACAGATAACCGGGGCAAGATTAAGCTCTCTGCAAAGCGAGTAAATCAAGAAACCGGTGAAGACGCTTAATAAAAAACAGCGTTCAAAAGTAAGGCATCTGTTGCACAGGTGCCTTTTTTATTTTAGCAAAAACCACTTGCAAAAATTTGGATATAAAGTAAAATGCGGCCAATAAAAAATAATTGTCATATCATTATAAACCTTTAAAAAGTATTTTTATGGAAACACAACAAAAAACAATCGGATTAATTGGTGGTATGAGTTGGGAAAGTACCGTAACTTACTATCAAATCATCAATGAAACAATCAAACAAGAACTTGGTGGTTTACATTCTGCCAAAACACTGCTGTATAGTGTTGATTTTGATGAAATAGAACACTACCAAACAATAGGCGATTGGCAAAAGAGTGCGGAGATTTTAGCAAAAATTGCCCTAACATTAGAAAAAGCCGGAGCTGATTTTATAGTCATCTGCACCAATACCATGCACAAAGTAGTTCCTTTCATTAAACAGCAAATCAGAATACCATTGCTCCATATTGCGGAAGCAACCGCAGAGGCTATAAAAAAGCAAAATATTCATAAAGTCGGTTTGTTGGGAACACGATACACGATGACTCAAGATTTTTACAAAGACGTACTTATTGAGCAAGGAATTGAAGTTGCAATACCAAGTCCGGTTGACATTTTCTTCATTAATAACATCATCTATGAAGAACTATGTCGTGGAATAATCTCTCCAAGTTCCAAAGAAACGTATTTAAGAATTATAACCCAACTCCAAAAATCAGGTGTTGAGGCCATAATTCTCGGTTGCACGGAAATAGGTTTGCTTATTAAGCAAGAAGATGTATCACTTCCTATTTTTGATACCACTCTAATCCATGCCCGCAAAGCCGCCATGCAATCTATCGGCAAATAGACAGTAATTTTCCGAATCAAAAAAAACACCCTCTCTCCATAATGATCTGTACCCCAGAAAGTGGAGGAAAAAAGGAAATCCCCTTTGAAAAAAATATTCAAAGGGGAATTTTTTTGTTAAACTCACACAAAAGGAGATAAGAATGAGCAAAATAAGATTTAGTAAAGAAGAACAA